>JACKBM010000034.1 GCA_020634575.1 Ardenticatenales bacterium
GGTGGAGGGGGAGGGTGCGGAGGCGTTGGCCGGTGGCGGTGTAGAGGCCGTTGGCGACGGCGGCGGCGATGGGGCCGATGGGGGGTTCACCCATGCCATAGGGGTCATCGCCACTGCGGATGATCGCCACATCGATTTCCGGCGTCTCCTTCATGGTCATCAGCCGGTAGGTATCGAAGTTGCTATTGGTGATGCGGCCGTTTTCGATGGTGATCTCTTCGAAAAGCGTGGAACCCAGCCCCATGATGATGGCGCCCTGCGTTTGCGCGACAACACCGTCTGGATTGATGGGCAGGCCCGGGTCAATGGCGCAATGCACCTTGTGGATTCGCGGTGTCTCACCTTCCAGGGAAACTTCGGCGATCTGGGCGACCATGGTGCCGGCGTCGGCGGAAACGGCCAGACCGTGGGCGTGACCGGCTGGTAACCCACCGCCCCAATTCGCCATCTCTGCCACACGCTCCAGCACGCCGCGCAGCCGCTGGCCCATGGTGCTCTCGGGAAGATGAGCCAGACGAAACGCCAGCGGATCGGCGCCGGCCAGCTCGGCCAGCTCATCGACAAAGCTCTCGATAGCAAAAATGTTGGCCAGCAAGCCCAACCCACGCCACCAACCGGTTGGGAATGGTAACTCCGTGCGCCAGGCAACCGTGCGCAGGTTTGGGATGTCATAGGTCAGGCGGGCACCCCGGGTGGCGCCGAAATCGGCACCGGCGAGGATGGGGAAGAAAGCTGGCAGGAAGAGGTAGGCAACGTCGGCGCTGGCCTGCTGATGGTCCAGGGCCTGGATGCGGCCGTCCGCGCTCAGGCCAGCTTTGAGTATATGATGGGTCGGCGGACGCAGATAACCGGCGCGGAACTCCTTGGCCCGGTTCCAGCCAACATGGACCGGCCGGCCAGCCGCCCGCGAGAGGCGGGCCGCTTCCACGGCCACTTCCATACCCGCCTTACGGCCAAAACCGCCGCCGATGTAGGTGCTGTACACCTTGATCTCTTCCAGTTCCCGTCCCAGCGCCTCGGCCAATGTTTCCCGGACCAACTCCGGCATCTGGGTGGAAACCCAGGCCTCAACCTGGTCAGCACGGACATCGACAAGCGCAGCCTGCGGTTCGAGATGAGCGTGGGCGGCCAACGGGGTTCGGTATTCCGCCAGATGCGTTTGAGCAAAAGTGTCTTGCGCCAGGGCACCGTTAGCGTCGCCCTCTCGCTGTATGATGGTGGCCTTGCCATTGCCAACTGTGACAGTCTGTTGGATGTCCGCCATATTGAGCAGGGGACCATCTTCGTATTCAATAGCCAGCTTGCCCAGGGCAGCCTCGGCCAGCACGCGACTTTCAGCGGCCACGCCGGCAAAATCAGCCTCGGCCAGCACGGTAACGACGCCAGGTTCTGCTGCCGCACTGCCGGGGCTGGCAGCGGTGATGCGCCCGGCAACCGTATTGGGATAAGCCGCAGCGCCATACAACATGCCATCGAGCCGCATATCAAAGCCATAGCGGGCCCGGCCTGTTAATTTTTCCTGGAAATCAACCCGGGGCAGCGCCTGGCCGATGTAGCGATATTGGTCAGGCGTTTTCAGCGGCGGCGCCTCTTCCGGCACCTCCCAGGCTGCGGTTCGGGCGGCAACGATTTCACCGTAGGTCAGGACGCGGTCGGGCTCGGATTGAACAAAGACGGTGCTGTTGTGCGCAGTGAGTTGACCGGCCGGTACCCCCAGCTGCTCAGCGGCTGCGTTGACCAGCATCTGCCGCATCGTCGCCGCGACTTCACGCAAAGGGGTCCACAGCGAGGTCACCGACATGCTGCCGGTCGTGCCTGAGCCGTCGTTAGGACCATCAGCTGTATTGGCCAGGGCAACCGTCAGCAGGGCCCAATCAACCTCCAGCTCATCAGCGGCAATCTGGGCCAGCGCGGTGTGGATGCCCTGGCCCATCTCAATTTTCGGAATGTGGATGGTAGCACGATTGTCTGGCGTGATGGCGAACCAGGCGTTGGGCCGCGTATCCACCTCACCGAAACCCGTACTGCCGCTCTCAGCGCTATCAAACATTGCGGCCATTTGTAGTCGCAGCGCCGGCACGCCAAAGCGCCAGCCCAGGAAGAGCCCGGTCCCAGCCGTCGCCGCACCAATCAAAAAGCTACGCCGGGAAAGGCGCCAGCACCCTTTGCGATCCTTAAATTGTGGGGTTGCTGCCTGGCTCATGCGACCTCCTGCATCCGGCTTGCCGCTGCCTGTACAGCAGATTTGATGCGCACATAACAGCCGCACCGGCAATAATTCTCACCCATGGCCGCCACAATCTCCTCGTCGGTTGGCTCCTGGTTTTGCTCCAGCAAGGCCAGCGCCGTCATCATCTGACCACTCATACACCAGCTGCATTGCGGGACCTGCTGTTCGAGAAAGCTCTGCTGGATGGGATGGAGCGCGATAATCTCACCGGTCCCATCAACCTCAGCCAGGCTCTCGACCGTTCGGATTGCTTTGCCCACAACGTCTTCCGGCCGCGTGACGCAGCTACGGGTCGCTACGCCGTCGACGAGGACCGTGCAGGCCCCACAGAACCCACCGCCACAGCCAAATTTGGTGCCGGTCAGACCAAGTTCGTCCCGAATGATGTATAGAAGGAAGCGAAAAGGTCCGTCCGCAACCGTATATTCGGTGTCATTTATTTGCAGCTGCATAATCATCTCCGCAAAACCATTGCAAAATATGGACAAAATATAGCACGTTTGGGGATTCGTTGGCAATAGCTGTTCAAATGTGTTGGTAATGATGGCTGGTGCCTGACGCCAGACGATGGCCAGCTTCGCAACCACCGGCCGGTCGGTCTTGTCAGCGCTTCAGATTGGGACCCCTCAGGACTGCTGTCGCGGCAACCAACAGCTAGCCAGATGAACACAAAAGGCTAAAGCCCTTTACTACAAACCTGACTTCGCACTGCAAATCCTGAACCTGTTTCTTGCCTCATAGAACGTGGTCGCCGCGTGGTGTTTCACGGGATAACGTCGGGAAGGACAACTTTTAGGGCAGTGGCGGACCCAACTCAACCGCGACCGCCTGCAGTGTCTGAAAACGAACATTCCCCGCTTCCAGGCAATGTTGAATGAACTGCTCCAGCATGGCCACCCGGTGGCCCCGGCCGATAACCTGCGGGTGCATCGCTACCGTCAGGATGCCGCCGTCCACATGGTTATGCATCCAGTCAAAATCGGCTGTCCAGATTTCCAGGACCTTGCTGGGCGACGAGGTACCGTTACGATAGGGCGTGAAGTTATATTGAAAATGCACCCAGTCATCGAACTCAAAGCACATCGGCAGTTCCCAGATGGGGGCTGGTTTTCCCTTGACCAGGGGTGTTTGCTGGCTGACCTGATCGCCGATGCGGGGCTGGTAGGGGCGGAAGTCGTCAGCCATCAGGCTGGAATCATATTTCAGGCCGTATTCCAACAGCAGCGGCAGCGTCATGTCAGAGAAGGCGGCCGAGGGGGAGCGGTAACCGGCCGGTGTCACGCCAATCCGCGCCAACGAAGCCAGCGCCTTTTCCATATCGGCCCGCTCTTCAGCTGGCGCCTGGCCGCTGGGGTCGATGTGGGCATAGGAGTGATGGGCAATTTCGTGGCCGGCGCTCAGGATTTGCTCGACCGGCTCCGGGAAAGAATCGATCGTATGGCCTGGCACAAAAAAGGTCGCTTTGATGCCATATTGAGCCAGCAAGGTCAGGATACGGGGCACACCTACCCGAGCGCCATACTCGCCCCGCGCCAGCATGGCCGGCGTGGTGCCTGGATAACCGTACCAGACCGACATTGCATCAAAATCAAATGAGAGACAAACAGTGCTTGGGGACATAAGACCTCCGAATTTTTTGGGGATACAGTTCACAGCGCCCAGAACGATTTCCGTTAAGGTTTGTAAGGTTTGCCAATGCTCTGGGCATTTTCAGACGCTCTAGCGTGTGCTGCTGACGATCGTAATCTGGCTGGCCAGCCGCTTCATAATGGCAATAATGTCTGCCTGACGTTCAAGGTTTGCCAACCGAAACTCAGGTCCAAAAATATTGATAGCGGCCATACAGCGCCCCTCATCGTCCCAAAGCGGCACGGAAAGGGCGATAAGATCCGCCGCAAATTCCGCCACGGTTAGCCCATAGCCCTGGGCACGCACCCGGTCCAATTCTGCCCGCAATTCTGTGGCGCTGGCAATTGTTTTGTCAGTGTAGCGAACCAACGGCTGGCGCAGGTAGGCATCCACAAAAGTTGCTGGCGCGTGGGCCAAAAACAGCTTGCCGGCGGAGAGGACATGCATGGGAAAGCGGGCACCGCTCCAATCTTGCACCTGGATCGCCTGCTGGCTTTGGACCTGATCCAGGTAAAGTACCTGGAACCCTTCAGGGACACACAGTGCGGCGGCCTCACCTGTTTCGGCAGCTAACTGCTGCAATATAGGATAAACGGTTGCCGAGAGCGAGCGGCGGAACGGTTGGGCGGCGGCGAGCTGGCTAATAGCAGGGCCAATGGTGAACTGATTGTGACTATCCCGAGCGACTGCGCCCTGCACTTCCAGGGCGGCTAACAGGCGTGAAGTTGTGGATTTGGCCAACTCCAGACGGCTGGCGAGTTCGGTGACGCCGAGACCGGCCGGTTCCCGCCCCAGCTCGCGCAAAATCGCAAACGCCCGTTCCAATAATTTCATCCTTTGTCGACCCTTTTTCTCTATGTTATGATCGCGATTATCGTTCCGCATTGTAGCACTGTTCCGCTTGGTGGAACAAGGAGCTTCCAATGGCTAATAAATGCATCATCACTGCCGCGGTGACCGGTGCCAGCTTCACCCCGACGATGTCGCCGCACATCCCCTTCAAGGTTGAGGACGTCGTGGCGGATTCGGTAGCGGCTGCTCAAGCGGGCGCTGCCATCATCCACATTCACGCCCGCAACGCCGCTGACGGCAGCCCTTCGTCCGACCCGGCCATTTTTGCCGACTACGCCGCCGGCATCAAGGCGGAGACAGACGTCATCATAAATATGACGACGGGTGGCGCCACCGGGCAAACCATCGACGAGCGGCTGAATGTTGTCCGCGTGTTGCAGCCAGAGCTCTGTTCCTGCAACCTGGGCACGATGAACTATGGCGGCTTTCCCATGATCCCCAAATATCAGGGCCAATGGCGCTTTGATTGGGAGGAGTCGTTCCTGGAATCCACGCGGGTCGAGCCCTTTGCCAGCAGCTTCGCCGACATCGAATACATGCTCAAATTCCTGCAGAACGAGACCGGCACCCGCCTGGAGTTTGAGGCGTACGATGTGGGCCACCTCTACACGCTGGCCTATTACGCCGAGCAAGGGCTGGTACAGGGGCCGATCATGGTGCAGATGGTGATGAACACGATGGGCGGCATCGGCCCGACATCGACAATGTCGTCTTTATGATCCGGACGACGCAGCGGCTGCTGGGAGATGACGTGGAGATCTCGGTGCTCGGTGGCGGTCGCCACCAGTTTAATCTGACGACAGTCAGGGCGATCATGGGCACCAACATCCGCGTGGGATGGAGGACGAATTTGTATATCGGCCGGGGCCAGCTGGCGGAGTCAATGCGGATTACGTCGCCAAAGCCAGCCGCATCCTGACCGACCTCTCCATCGGCATCGCCACCCCCGCCGAGGCTCCGCCAGCGCTTCGCCCTCAAAGGCAACAACAACGTCAAGTTTTAGTGGAAGAGAGGCCACGGATTAACACGGATTTGGCACGGATTCTTTTTGGTTTGAAAAATCCGTGATGAATCCGTGTTAATCCGTGGCAAAAAAAGGAAAACCAATGCGACCTGAAGTGGGGAATGTGGAACGTGTGGGCATTATTGGCGCCGGGGTGATTGGCGGTGGTTGGGCGGCTCATTTCATGCGGCAGGGTATGGTCGTGAAGGTGTGGGACCCGGACCCGGACGCCGAAGCAAAATTTCGCGAGCGCCTGGAAGGTACCATCTGGCCAACGCTGGTCAAACTTGGGTTGAAGGAAGGCGCCCGGCCGGAAAACATCATCTTTACCAACACCCTGGCCGAAGCGGTGGCTGATGCCCAATTTATCCAGGAAAACAGCCCGGAGCGATTGCCGGTCAAAATCCAGACGTTCCAGGCGATCGACGCCGCCTGTCCGGCCGATACGGTCATCGCCTCCAGCACTTCCGGCTACCTGATGAGCGAAATGGCCGTGGGGCTGCAGCACCCAGAGCGCTGCACTGTCGCTCACCCCTTCAACCCGCCCTACCTGATGCCGGTGGTCGAGGTTGTGGCCGGCCCGGAGACTTCGCCGGAAGCGCACCAGTGGGCGGTTGATTTTTACCGCTATACGGGCAAGCAACCGCTTAAGCTGACCAAAGAAGTGCCGGGCTTCGTGGCCGACCGGATTATGGAAGCGGTCTGGCGCGAGATTCTGCACATGATCGACAACGACATGGCCACCGTAGCCGAGATCGACATGGCTGTGCGCTACGGGCCAGGGCTGCGCTGGGCGTTGATGGGGCCGCTCACCGTCCTCCACCTGGGCGGCGGCGAGGGCGGCATGGCCCATCTGATCCATCAGTTCGGCCCCTCACTCAAAGCCCCCTGGACCTTCCTCGAAGCACCCGAACTCACCGACGAACTGGCCCAAAAAGTCATCGACGGCTGTGACCAACTCACCGGCGGCGCGCCGATTCGCGAGCTGGAGGCGGAGCGGGATGAGCTGCTGATCCAGCTGTTAGCGATGCTGGACAAGAGTAAGTTGTGGCATATTGGGAACGAGGGGGTGGGCTAGCGGGCCCTCGGGTCATCGGGTCGCTCCGAAAGGCACGCAAATAGAACGCTCTTCGAAGCGACCCGATGACCCGAGGGCTGCTACCGGCGTTCAACCCAGGCGTCAAATTCACCAAGGAGCGTCGCTTTCAGCTCTGGCTCGGCCAGGCTGTAGGCAAAGGCGTTGCGAGCAATTCGGGTGATGTCGGCCTGGTCGTAGCCAAAACTTTCAGCCAGCAGCTCATATTCGCCACACAGGGTCGTGTTGAAAATGGGTGGATCGTCGGTGTTGACGGTCACAGGTAGTCGCATCCGATCCAGGTGGGGCAATGGATGGCCTTCAATTCGGTCATAGACATGAAGGCATTGATTGCTGGATAGACAAATCTCCAGCGGGATCTGCTGTTCATGGAGCCGGGCGAGAAGATACGGATCTTCGATCGCCCGCACGCCATGGCCTAATCGATCCGCCTGCAACGCCTCGACCGCGCCCCAGACACTGGCCGGGCCCACCGTTTCGCCGGCGTGAGGCACGCTGTAGAGCCCTGCTTCTTTGGCCCTGGCAAAGGTCGGCGCGAACGGCTCTGGGGGGCAGCCGACCTCGCCACCACCCAGGCCCAGGGCCACAACACCATACGGCTGCCCGGCCATCGCATACTTCAGCGTTTCTTCGGCAGGAACGGGATCGTAGCCGCTGTTCGGTGCGGCAAAACAGAAGTTCCGGGCCACATCAAAAACCCAGCGCATCTCCACCCCAAAATCGGCCCTGGCCTGCCGGCGCCCCTCCTCAAGTCCGGCCAGAATATCGGCAATCGAGAGCCCCTTGTCCAGGATGGTGGTGTGATTAAATGGCGAAACCGTCAGCTCCCGATAGCGGATATTCTGAGCATGCATCGCGGCGCCGTTTTCGTAGGCGGCCAGGGCGAAATCTTCTTTGGTCCGCAGTAAGTTGTGGACCGCCAAAATGACCTCAATGAAGTGAGGGAAATCTCGGAAGGTGAACCATTCCTGTAGACCGGCCACCGTTGTGCTGGGCAGGGTCTTTTGCAGGCCATTGCGTTGGGCCAGTTGCAGCAAGGTAGCCGGTTTGACGGTGCCTTCCAGATGGATATGCAGTTCTGCCTTGGGCATGGCCTGTATGAAGTTCTTGAGGTCGTTTGCAGCATTCATCGTTAGCCAACCAGGTTCGCTGTCGAATCGCTATGGTTGCGCACAATGGCTTCCAGGGCGATCTGGATGGCGTTTTCCCAGGCGTTGACCAGCCGCGTGTTGCCATGTTCGCCCTGGTCATAATCGTAATCGGCGGCGACCAGGTTGCCGGAGACGCCGCAGACCATGGCCGCTTTGAGTTTGCGCAAATGGGCGACGGTGAAGATGGCGGAGCTCTCCATTTCGATGTTGAGCAGATTGTATCGGGTCAGCTTCTCGATCCATTCAGGTGTTTCCGCGTAGAAAGCATCGTCACAGGCATTGACGCCCACATAAAGGGAAAAATCCTGATTCTCCCGTTGCGCTATAGCTGCCTCAATCAGCGCATGGGTTAGAAAATGGTCGGCTACCGCCGGGTAGTTGTCGGGCACATAGGCACGGGTGGTGCCATCATTGCGCAGGGCGGCAGTGTTGATGATGATGTCGCCGGTCTTGATATGGGGTTGGATGGCGGCTGTGCTGCCTACACGAATAAAATGGGTCGCCCCGGCATTGGCCAGTTCCTCCACCGCGATTGAGGCGGACGGACAACCGATCCCGGTCGACATCGCGCTGACGGTGATGCCTTTGTACCGGCCGGTAATCGTCCGAAACTCCCGACTAAACGCCACCTCCACCACCTCTTCCAGGTGATTGCCAATCCGCCCCACCCGGTCCGGGTCGCCGGGCAGCAAGACATATCGGCCGATTTCACCCCGCTTGATGCGGGTGGCATATTGTCTGATATTGGGATCGATATGGGCTTTGTCAAAGGTGCTCATGGGTTATCCATTTGGTGGCGCAAGCTGCTGGCGACGGATGCCATCATTTTATCGCGCTTACGCCGGGTTGTCGCGACAAGGACCACTCACGGTTGAAAGCAGTGGCTGGTGCCAATCCACGAAAAGTCGGTGACGATGCGATAGGGTGAGTATGCCAGGTCGTAACCAGTTTCCAGGCCTTCAATTGACAGGACGCAGTAGCAGAATACGGTAATAGTATCGGCGCCGCCGACATAATCAGGCAGATGGTTTGTGCTACAGGTTGGCGTACTGGCCAGGAACCATTCATCTATTTCGGCGTGAAGGTTGGGAGCTGCTACCTCATATGTCCGACTATCATGGGCGCCCAGAAAAACAGCAAAGTAAACCTCCGGCTGATAAGTTGGCTTTTGGACACGGGCAATTTCCCATTGGTGCTGAACGGAGAGAAAAGAGTTAGCAACCTGTGACCCGATTGCGCACAACAACCAAAGGCAGGCAAAAAGCAGGATCAGCCAGGTCAAGACTGCAAAGCGCTTCCAGGTGAGTCGATTAGCGATTATCTTTGGCATAAATCAATGTCTGGGCAAAACCGGCCAGCGCATCCTGACCAGAAGTCGCCCCCTGCCCGGCGATTTGCTGCAAAGCGGTGTTGGCAGCGGCCACATCCGCCGTTGCCAACGCCTGAGCGAGCTCGTGCCATGGTTCGACAAAGGCGCCCTGCTGGGCCGCTAGCAGAAAGGCTGCACTGAGTACAGTCGTTTTTGTTTGTAAGGAGATTTTAGGTAGGTTCATGGGTAGATGGCTATGCGAAGATAAATGGGCTGCAATGCAACCAAGCAGATAGTCATCACCGGCCGGTGTCAACCCATTGCCTAACCCGAACAGCGCCACCATGGCCGCCTCAACCGCCACGCCATTCCGCCAGGCAGCCTGAAGCCGTGACGCGCGCGTCCGCAGTTGGTCAGCCAGAGCGATGGGTTGCTGTGACAAGGCAGGCCAGGCGGCATACGGCGTCAGCATGGGCAAGAACCAGGGCGCCCACTGGGCCGGCGGCGGCCAGGCAATCACGGGTTCCCAAATGACGGCGGCCTGCAAATCCAGGTCGCTGAGCGCGCTGCTCAGGCTTAGACGGACAGCTCTGCTGTAGTCAGGCCAGCCCGCCGCCGCGGGAAGTTGAATGGCGAACGGTCCCATCGGCAGCATTGGGCGCAGGAGGGTCAGCACACGCCCGGCGTCATCGATTAAATTCAGGCTGTGATCGTGTCGGCTGAGCAACCGGCCGGTATACCCCCCAGCCGCCAACCACTCCCAGACCAACCGCGAAATTTGCACTAAGCTCTCCTTAACTGGCAAGACATTTGGCCGCGAATGACGCCGATTTCCGCAAATCTATTTCGCGCCAATTAGCGCCATTCGCGGCCAACACTTCAGCCGCAAATCTGATAAACCACGCCAACTCAGAACTCACAAAACCCGCACTACGCCGAGCGTAGCCAAGCACAAACGAATTTGCAAACGGGGCCCCGCTAGGCTACCGCCAACTTATCCCGGCAGCCAGCACTGTCCCGTCGCCGGCCTGCCACTCATTCCTGAGGAGGAATCTGATGAAAATCTTGAAAGGACTCGTATTGTTGCTGGCTGGCGGCGTTGTTGTTCTGGTCGTGGCTGGCGTCGTTGGTTACTTTATGCTGGATGACTTGCCCCAAATCACCGTTCTGAATCAATGCGATGAGGCCATTCCCCTGCCTCCGGTACCCACCATCCCCGATTCAATTCCCGTGGGCGGCACCGCCACCTTCCCGGTGATATTTGGCTCAGGCACCTATTCGCTATACGAAGAGGAAGGGTTGTTTAAGGTCACGTTGCCCCGGTCGCTGCCTGGCTTTGGCGATACGGTAACCGTCTCCCAGAGCTTCGCCGACCCGGATGCCACCTTCCAGGGCCAACAAGTGACCATCCCCATGCAGGCCACCGTCGAAATGGGCCAAACCTACGACGTTGCCATCTGTACGGAATAGGAAGAGTGGCCACGGATTAGCACGGATTTGCCACGGATTCTTCTGATCAAAGAAAGGAAATCCGTGCCCAATCCGTGTTAATCCGTGGCAAAATTCTCAGATCAGTTCTTCAGAGTCAGGGCGGTGGAAGTGATGGGCAGGCCGCAGCTTTCGTTAAATTCGGCGGCGGCTTCGGCGCCGCGGCGGGCGATTTGTTCGGCGCTGAGGTCGCTCTCGTAGAGGGCATACATCGCGCCCAGGGCCAGGCTCCGGCCGGATCCAATCGCCCAGAAGCGGGTCAACTCATCCACCTCGCGAAACGATCCGATCTTGAACACACCGTTCTCGTTGATGACCAGGGCATCAATCTGGCTTGATTCCACCGGCTGGCCCTGCTCATCCTCATCGGTCTTGATGAAATATTTCTCTTTCAGGATCTCCTGCAATTTGAGCAGCGAGCGGAAAATGCTGAGCCGATCGGAAAAATCGAACAGCTCGGTGCCATTGGCCATCAGATCCTCAAATATGATCTCCATGGCGCTCCAACCAACAAAGCCCACATAAGAGTCCCCTATCTGGTAGATCTTCTCGGGTCCCTTAATGTATTGACCACTGATACGGGTGGAACCGCTCGAGGTCAGCGTATCACTGGCCAGCGCCACTTCATTGCCTTTGCGTACGGCACAAACAATTGACATACCCTGCTCCTTTCGCAAACATGGCGGTAGTTTACTGTGTTTGGATAGGTTGGGATAGCAGGAGATTGGTCTGCCGGCCACCGGCCGGTCCTGCTAACGCCACAGGTCGTTGTCCCTCGTCACCCCTGAACAGCCCGTCTGGCCAAAGCTACGCGGGCTCCTTCGGGATGACGTCAGGAGATGTGATAACATATGGCCTTTGTCATCATCAACTCACTGCACCAATCAGGCGCAGTTAACGAGGAACAATTGGATGTCTGCTGCTGGAAACGTCAAACTCATCGAAATTGATTGGCCAGATTTTGGTCCCGCCGAGGCGCCCGCCGCGATCTCCCTGGGCGAATACCAGAGCCGGCTCAGCCATTGCCGGGCGCGGATGGTGCAGATGGGGCTCAGCCACCTGGTCGTCTATGCCGACCGGGAGCATTTCGCCAACCTGACCTACCTGACCGGCTTCGATCCTCGCTTTGAGGAAGCGCTGCTGATCATTGGCGGCGCCGGCAAACCGCTGCTGGTAGTCGGCAATGAGTGTGAAGGCTATTTGCCGGTCAGCCCACTGTTCCAGGCCGGCGAACTGCGTAGTGAGGTTTATCAGCCGTTTTCTCTGCTGGACCAGCCTCGCGACAAAAGCCGGCTGATGCGAGATATCCTGGCCGACGAAGGGATTGGTCTGGGCTCCCTGGTCGGCTGCGCCGGCTGGAAATATTTTACCGAGCATGAACATCCCGATGCGGCTCATGCCCTGGAAATCCCCGCCTTCATCGTCGACACGCTGCGCGCCCTGGCCGGCCATGCGGCCGTCATCAACGCCAACTCCATCCTCATGAACGCAGCCGACGGGCTGCGCGCCATCGCTTCCCCGGCCGAAATCGCCTATTTTGAGTACACCAACGCCCTGGCGGCTGACAGCCTGCGCCAGATGATTTTTGGCCTGCGCGAAGGGATGGTCGACCATGAGCTGATGGCCCTGGCCGGCCTCAACGGCATCCCCCTTGGCTGCCACCCAACGCTGGCCACCGGCGACCATTGGCAGACCGGGCTCTATAGCCCAACCGGCCAGATCGTGCGGCGCGGCTCACCGCTGTCGACCAACGTTTGTTATTGGGGCAGCAACATCTGCCGCGCCGGCTGGGTCGCGGAATCCGCCACCGACCTGCCCGATGACGCCCAGGATTACATCGAGCAGTTCGCCGCCCCCTATTTTGCGGCAATGGCCGACTGGTTTGCCCATCTGACCATCGGCCGGCCCGGCGGCGAGCTCTGGCAGCTCATCCAGGATCAATTGCCCTTTGACAAATTCGGCATCTTCCTTAACCCGGGCCACCTGATCCATTATGACGAATGGCTCAGCTCCCCCATTTACGAAGGCTCGGACATTCCGCTGGCCTCCGGCATGGTGTTCCAGGTCGACGTTATCCCCTTCTCAACGACCTACAGCTCCACGCGGATGGAAGATGGCGTAGCTCTGGCCGACGCCCGCCTGCGCCAGAAACTGGCCGAAGCCTACCCGGCGGCCTGGGCGCGCATTGAGGCCCGCCGGACGTTTATGGCGGACGTGTTGGGTATCCCACTGCCAGAAGAGGTACTGCCGCTCTCCAACATGCCGGCGATCATTTCGCCGTTTCTGCTGGCGCCGCGGCAGGTGCTGGCGCTTCAGTCGTAATGTCGGCGCACGAATCAGGAGGGCAAGATGTCCAGCCCAAATAAGCAGAATATCGCCAATGCCAGCACCAATCGGTGGAGTGATGGCCTTGTCGCTCTGATCATTTTCGTCGGGATCGTAGTGAGCGCCATCTGGGTCAGCGGGCAAATGTCTTCGGGCACCGTGACAGTCTGGATGGTTTTAGTCGCCGCGACCATCACAGCCATTGCCACCGGCTTTGGCGCCCTGCCCTTCTTGTTCATCAATGAAATCGACAACCGCTGGATTGGGGTGGGCAACGCCCTGGCGGCTGGCCTGATGACCGGCGCCAGCATCGGCCTGGTTATGGAAGGGGCCACCCTGGAAAACATCGACGGGCCTGTTATTCGGCTCATCATCGGGATGATTTTGGGGGTTGGATTGGTGTTGCTCGCTCACAAACTGTTGTCCAGCCGCGAGGAAGAGTTCTCCATTGGCAATGCCCAGGGCGCCAATGCGTTGCAAATGCTGATGATTGTCGGCGTCATGACCGCCCACTCCTTTGCCGAAGGGATTGGCGTGGGCGTCTCTTATGGCGACGGCAGCGCCTTTGGCGTCTTTATCTCGGCGGCCATCGCCGTCCACAACATCCCGGAAGGGCTGGCTATCAGCCTGATCCTGATCCCCCGAGGGACGACGGTTATGCGCTCGGCCTTATGGAGCATGTTCAGCAGCCTGCCGCAACCGTTAATGGCGGTGCCCGCTTTCCTGTTCGTCCTCGCTTTCCGGCCGTTTCTGCCGATTGGCCTGGGGCTGGCGGCCGGGGCGATGTTGTGGATGGTCTATAGCGAACTGCTGCCAGAAGCGCTGGAAGATCTCCCGGCCCGGCTGGCTTACCCGACGATGGTCGTGGCGGTGCTGGGGATGTTGGGGTTTCAGTATTTGATAGGTTAGCTCGCGGCTGGGCGTGGCGGCGTTAAAACGCCGTGCTGATGGGTCAAGGAAGTGCCCTGAACGGGCACTGACCCATGATGGGGGCTGCGGGTTGGCGCGTAGTTTATCTAATCACCCTGCCATGCCGAACTCGGCACCAACCCCACAGCGTCAATGACGATAGCCCCATAGGAAACACAATACCGAACAGACAGGCGCCAGCAACGTGGCGCCGGCAGTCGCCAAGGTTGGGCCAGTGCATACAGGCCTGCGTCGTAACCAGCATAGGCAGAATTACCAGGACGCTTAACGTCAGGAAGAAGATGAGGTCGCCGCGCCAGGTCATGCGTTCGTCGAATTCGATGTAGGTGTGCGTGACGGCTGGCCAGCCAGCCAACAGACTAACCACGATGGTCAATTCAGCGAAACCTGACACGCAGCCATACGTTGCTAACGCCGTAAAAACGAGGATAAAACCCACCAGAAATCTTAACCAGCGAATAAACAAAGTGGCCTCTCCTGCCGAGCAAATGGTGATCGTAGCAAGAATACCCGGCCTAAAGTTGTCTGGCGACCAAACAGTACCAGCCTCCCACACCAGCCGGTCTCCCCGATAGTTAATGACAGTTCCTGACAGCTTCCTGGTATGAATTGAAGAGTGCATTGCGGCAGACTGCCTCCCATTGATTGGCCAGCCTTGGGCCGATTCATTGGAGAATGGTCTTATGCGCGATGTGTATGTTTTGGGAATTGGGCAGTTGCCGGTGAGCCGGTATCCCGACTGCCTGGAGTATGAAATGGCGAGCGCCGCCATCGCCAAAGCGGAGCGGGATGCGCGGCTGGAGCCGGGCCGGGTCAGTATGCTGGCCGTGGGCACGATGTTGTCTGGCATCCTCGGCCATCAGCAACAGCTGGCCACCCATGTGGCGGACAACCTGGGCTGGCGTGGCATCGAGACAGCCACAGTGGATGCGGCTTGCAGCTCCGGCGGGGCGGCAGCGCGGTTGGGCTTTATGGCCGTCGCCGGCGGCTTTCATGAGTGCGTCGCCGTCGCCGGCGTGGAGCGGATGAGCCACCGGCCGCTGGACGAAGTCACCGCTGGCCTGGCGACGGCCTCAGATTGGCGCCAGGAAGGCAGCCTGGGCGAGACCTTTATCTCGCTCAACGCTCGCCTGATGGCCACCTACATGGATGAATATGGGCTGGCTGGGGATGAGTTTGCCCCCTTCAGCATCCAGGCGCACCAAAATGCGCTCAGCAACCCGAACGCATACCTCAAGAAGCCTATCGACCAGGAAAAATACGCTAACTCGCGCACGTTGGTGGCGCCCATCAAGTTGATGGATGCGCCGCCGGTTTGTGATGGCGCGGCCGCCCTGATTCTGGGTAGCCACGAGATGGCGCTGGCCGCCGGCGGGCCGCTGGTGCGCGTGGTAGCCTCGGCTGTAGGTACAGACTCGCTGGCCCTGAGCCGGCGGCGCACGCTGCTGGAATTGGAAGGGGCGCATTTGTCAGCCCAACGGGCTTATGCGCAGGCGGGCTTAAAACCGGCCGATATCGACCTCTTTGAGCTGCACGACGCCTATACGATCATCACCGCCCTGAGCCTGGAAGCGGCCGGTTTTGCCCTGCCCGGCGAGGGCGTCAGTCTCGGCCAGAGCGGCGCCACGGCGCTGGACGGCGACCTGCCCATTGCCACGATGGGCGGCCTCAAGGCGCGCGGCCACCCGGTTGGCGCCACAGGCGTGTATCAGCTGGTGGAGGCGACGCTGCAATTGCGTGAAGAGGCCGGCGCCAACCAGGTCCAGAATGCCCACACCGCCATGACCCAGAGCATCGGTGGCACCGGCGCAACCGTTGTGACCCACATCTTGCAGCGAGAGCGCTAAGTGAGCGCCTAATGAGGCCGTTGGTGCAGTGCGACCAGGTAATTGGCGCCGGGCTGCCAGGGAGCCTGTTCCCAGGTTGACCAGCTCGCCAGGGGCTGCAAACCCGCTGCGGCAGTCAGCTCGGTGTAGGCGCTCTGCGCCCGAGCCGTCCAATCGGTCGGTGTCAGTTCAAAGGCCGCCAGCAGCAGCCCGCCGGGTTTGAGATGGCTGGCCATGTTGGCCAAAACGGCTGCCTCGGTATTTGGGGTCAGATAGATCATCACGTTGCCGGCCATCAGGATGAGATCAAAACGGTTGTTCAGGGTTACTGTGACCAGGTCAGCGTTCAGCCAGCGCAGCTCCGGAGCCTTTTGCCGGGCCTGAGCCAGCATGACCTCATCCAGATCGACGCCTACGGTCTGGCAGCCGCGGCGGGCCAGTTCGATGGCGATCCGGCCGGTCCCACAGCCGGCGTCAAGCACATGCGGCTTTCTGGCGTCTCTCCGGCCGTATTCGGCCAGCAACGCCATCACCAGGTTTGCCTCACCATGAATGTCGATGCCGCTTTGGGCCCGCTTTTCATAGGGTGCATCATATTCCGCCCCGGTTCGGGTCCGGGTCGCCAGCCAGGGATTTGGATCGTCTGTTGCTCTCTTCATAACCCCGTATCTTGACTTATTCCCGAAAAAAGACAACCTGCCTATGCCGGTGGGGTGTAGTAAAAACCCGTTAACCGCGTCGTCATTCCTGCGCACGCAGGAATCCACGTGCTTATCGTCGCGTTGCATTTGCGTTGGGCGCGGATTAAGTTGTGGATCCCCGCCGGAGTTTGCCCCGGTTGGGGCGGGGATGACGACACTAGAAAAGTATTAACGAATACGAGCTGCTTAACGAGTTTTTACTGCTCCCAGGCCGGTGCGGGCGCTGTAGCGCGCAGCAGCCGGTAGCACAACAATTCCTGCCTATACAGATATTCCTGGGCCAGGCCGGCGGTGAAGATGCCGGCAGCACTGGTCTGGTGGCGGCCAAGCAGGCGCCAGAGAGTCCGGATAAGCCAACCGGGCCAGAGGCGGGCGCGGACGTAGGGGGTGAAATCCTGTTCTTCGGCCAGTTGTAGTCCGGCAGCCTTCAGGGCGCTATGGATCTCGGCCAGCGTAGCCAGCCGCGGGATATGCCAGCTCTGGCAAAGGATCTGGGCTTCACGGCGTTCGCTCAGGTCTCTCAGGGCGCTGTCCTCCAGGAGGACCAATTGCCCGCTTGGACTCAGGTAGTGAGCCAGGTGGGCGATAGTCGCGGCGGGCTCAGGGCTGTGGACCAGCGCTTCCAGGCAGATGATCAGGTCAAATTGCCCATCGATGGGCTCGTCATAGCTCTGGAGCTGGAACTGGCAGCGGTCGGCAAGACCGCGACGCGCGGCTTCAGCCTGGGCCAGGGCTAGCTGGCGTTCGCTCAGGGTCAGGCCAACACCCGTGCGTCCCTCAGCCAGCAAGGCAAAAAGTGTCCCGCCCACGCCACAGCCGGCGTCGAGGATGCGGGCGTCAGCCGGGAGATCGAGGTGGCGGGCGAGCCAGTCGTTGCTATCCGCCAGGCCCCATCCAACCGGAAAACGGAGCCGCTTGTGGACAGCGTAATTCGCCGCGGCCACACGCTCAACTTCCGAGCCTAATAGCCGGTCATAAAGCTGGCCGACGGCGCGTTCGTGGCTCATGCTGGCCGCTTGTGCAGGAGGAAGATGAACTCGTATGCCCCACGCAGCGGCTTGAGGCCGTGGCGGAGGCGCAGCGGGTCCGGCGTGTGCAGCCCCAGGCTGAGGAACTGGCCCCAGCGGACAAAAGGCCATTGATCCGGCAACACCTGGTCAACCACAAAGCCATTCCCCTCAAAAATCGCCGTCCAGGCTGCCAGCGAGTTGGCCCCTTGATGGCCGGCCTTGTTGCGCAGCCCCAACTTCTCCATCAGGAGCTTCCAGCTAAAGGTCTCGCTGTTGCGCACGAGGAAGCAGCAGCGGCCATTTGGCTGGCAAACCCGGTGGATTTCGCGCAGGACCGCCTCCAGGTCGAGCATCCGTTCCAGGGAGCCGAGACAGGTGATGGCCGCCATGGCGCCATCGGCAAAGGGCAGCGCCTGGGCGTTGGCCTGACGGGTGTCGGCGGCAGGTACATAATCGCGGGCCATGGCGATCGCCTGGTCGGAGATGTCGATGCCGTGGGCGACACAGCCGGCGTCCAGCGCCTGGCGCAGCATCAGGCCGGGGCCGCAGGCGACGTCGAGGAACGGTTCACCGGGCTGGAGGGCCAGCAGTTTGGCGTAAATGGCGTAAGCAGCCAGCGGGCGCAGATAGCCAAAACCTTCACGCTGATAGGTCTGGTTGAACCAGTTTTTGATGCCGGTTTGTTCGTCGGGCAGAGCAGTCATAGTCATGTCTCAAAGGTAGCGGCGCGTCGCCGCCAGGAACTGTTCGTAGCGCCGGCCGAAGCGCCAGCGCAGGAAATCTTCTTCCAGCAGGACGCGAAAATGCATGTTGGCCAGAAAAAGCAGGAAGCCCAGCCCCATTTCCAGGCTGGGATAGAGCAGCCAGAGACCAACAAAGGTGAAATACATGCCCAGCAGGATCGGGTTGCGGCTCAGGGCAAAGAGGCCGCGGGTCTGCAAATCGAACTGATTGGCTGCCAGGCCATCATCGTGGTGCAGGCGCCAGGCGGCGCTCAGGCCAACGAAGCGGCCCAGGGCAGCCAGGAGGCAGCCGGGGACGATGAGGACGAGGGAACCGGCCGGTCCCACTCCATGCAGCCCATCACTCAGTCTGGGCCAGACCGCCTGCAACAGCGGCAGCAGGTAGATTAGCACCACCGCCGCCGTCGGCAGCAGCAAACCAACCAGCTTCAGCACCATGGGCCAGCGCCGCACTCTCAGCAGCAGCGAATCCCCATTCAGCTCATCGTCGGTAAAAAAAAGCTGATAGGTCGAGGCGATGCTGGGCACCGGTATCCCGACCAGTTCATAGAGCAGGGAAAGGTAGATGACAAGCGTAAAAAGGCGGACAAAGAGTTCCACGATCAACCCGGTTGCAGGACAGTGTAGCTAAAAGTGTAGGCAAACGAGAAGATCAGGCAAACGACCGCTACCGCCAGGTAGGGCGTGTAGAACCAGGCCGGGGTCACGTAGGGGATCAGGAGCGCGCTCATCACCAGGGTGGCCACCAGCCGGGCGACAAGGACGCGCGGCTCTTTTTTGTGCTGGCTGCGTAGCAGAACCAGCCCCACCGTGCTGGCGTAACGTAACATCCCCAGGGCGACCACCCAGAGGCCGGCATAGCCATCCAGGTACAGGATCAGCGAAAAGAGACAGATAAAAAAAGCGTCCGTCTCCATATCCAGGTAGGCGCCAACCTTGGATTCGGTCTGGTAGCGCTGGGCGAGGTAGCCATCAACCTTGTCAAAAATCAGGACTGTCAGGCCAATCAGACCAACGGTAAATGAGTTCAGCCAGGGGAAGAGCAGCCCAGTCAGGCAAACCGTGATAATGCGAGCGGTGGTGACGCTATTGGCGGGGATTTTCTGGAAAGGGATGGGACCGGCCGGTGTCTCCACCAGCTGATGGCGCCAGATATACCAGCTAAAGGAAAAAAGACCGACCAGGGCCAGCGGCACAAGCTGTTTTGTAGCCAGGGTCACCCCAAGGGCAGCCAGAACGGCAAAGGCGTGGTGGCGCGCCCAATCCTGAACAGTCGACGATTGCGAAGGCATAAGTGAAAATAGTAACAAAAGGGTGAGCGGCCGGCATTCACAGCTCACCCAGCAACGAAAAATCGCAAACAATGCCGTATTTATAACAGGCAGCGCGACGTGCTGTCGACTAAAATCAACAGGTTATGACCGCTGTCTCTAATCAGATCAATACCGGCCCTGCCGACACTCGTACCCCGCCCCGCTGGCTCGCCCGCCGGCCAAATCTCGTCTTCTGGGGCATCTTTGTCCTACTCAACTTGCTCCTTTTCCTGCCCAGCTACTACACCTACCGCTTTGAAGTAACGTTTTGGCCCAGCTTCCGGGGCGAAACTGGCGACAATTCCCTGCGCTGGTACCTGATCAAATATGCCGTCATCCGCAACAATGCCGATATCTTTCGCCTCTCGCTGGAATGGCTCTGGCTGATCTCGGCCTGGGTTTTTCTACCAGGCTTGCGGCGCGGCTGGTTGCGCTGGCTCGTGACGATTCTTTACTTTTTGGGCTTTGTCTACAACATTTACGACGCCATCATTTTTGGTATCTACAACGAATATCCCAATTTGTATGACGATGCGTTGTTGTTGATAAGCGGCATCGAAGGGCTGACCCGCCATATCGGCATCCCCTTCTACGTCTACCTGATTATTCCGCTGGCGATTGGCGCCTTTTTTCTGCTTTGTGCCTGGCTGATTCGGCAATTGCTGGCGGCCGCGCACAAGGAGCAACTCCATTGGCTGTCGCGGGCGGCGCTTTTGCTGCTGCTACTTTATTCCGCCGCCATGGTCTTCCGTTACGCCGAATTTCTGGATCATCCACGCATCGTGGCCAGCTCGATTGGCGCCAAGCTGAACCGGAATTTACGCCAATCGTACAGCACCTACCAGAATCAGCAGCTCTTATTGCAGGCGCGTGAGCATCTGCCAGAAGCGTACGATTACAGCGACTTTGCCCTGCAGGAAAAGCCGGATATTTATCTGATTTTTGTGGAATCGTACGGCGATGCCATTTATCAGTTTGATACTTTGCTGGCTGATTACCTGGCGGAAACGGCCCGGCTGGAGAGCGAGTTGAATGGCGATGGCTGGCAGGTCAGCACCATCCGCAGCGAGGCGCCGATCCGGGGCGGCAAATCCTGGCTCTCGTATACCTCAGTGCTTTTCGGCCTGCGGGTGGATGATGAAGCTCAGTATGACGTGATGCTCAATAGCTTTGCTGACGCCCATTACCCCCACCTGCTGCAATACCTGCAGACGCAGGGCTATGACACCCAGCGCATCACGCCGCTGGAGATGGCGGAGCAGGACCGGCCAAAATGGGAACAAACCGGCCGGTTCCTCGGCTTCGACCACTGGATTTTCCTGAACGACATGGGCGAATTTAATGGCCGGACCTACGGCTGGGGCCCCTCGCCGCCCGACCAATACACCATCTCCTACATGCGCGATGTGACGGAGGCGGACCGGCCGGATACGCCTCACCTTTACTTCTACATCACCCACAACTCCCACCTGCCCTGGGTGGAACCGCCAACGGTGGTCGACGATTGGCATACCCTGGCCGACGTTCCGCCCCAGGCGCCAACGGGCTACGATCCCTATCACGAAACCAAGGAAGCGTATCTGCAATCTATCTTCTACCAACTGGAGATGGTGACGCAAATCATCCGCACCGGGGCGCCCGACGCGCTTTACGTCATCGTGGGCGACCATCAGCCGCCTCTGCGTGCCTTTGCCGATTACGACGGCCCGGCTACGCCGATGCACATCATCAGCCAGGATGAAGGGCTGCATGAGCTGCTAACAGTGTATGGCTATGCGAATGGGTTTCCGCTGGGTGAGGCGACCATCAAGCATGAAGGGTTCTATTCGCTCTTCATGCAGCTGCTTTTGCGACGCTTTGGAGGATATGGCGTGGCTGAGCTGCCGCCGATCCGGCCGGATGGCGTTGATCTCCAGCAACTTGTCGAACCATAGGCAAATTGGGCAGGTCATCAAACAGAGATGACCCAAAGAGGAATAGGATCCCCGATGGCTTTGGTCTCCGCGTCTGCCCCTGCCTAGCCCCGTTGTGGCTGTGGCTTGCCCTGCAACAGGCGCGTGGCCAGTTGCCGATAAGAGACTGCCACCTGGTTGTCCGGATAATGCAGTGAGAAGATCCCGGAACTGGCCAGAGCCATCATCTCGTCCGAGTGCGGTAGCACAGCAGCCACTTCGCAGGCATAGGTGTCGCGCACTTTGTCGCGGACGGCATCCAGATCATAGCTGGTCGGCGCCTTGTTCACCAGCAGCACCAGGTCCGGTACGCCCAGCTTGCGGGCAATATCGACGGTCACGCCGGTGCCCTGGTAATCCTGCTGGTCCGGCCGCAGAATAATCACCAGCGCGTCTGAAATGGCGATGGAGAGCAGCGTTTCCTCGTTCAGGCCGGGATGGGTATCAATCACCAGCACATCCAGCTCGAGGGCGTCAATCAAATCTTCAATGCCATCGTTGAGGACGCTGACATCATAGCCTTCGCGCAGAATGCGGGCGATCTCGCCGGCCCGAATGCTGGAAGGTATCAGGAAAACCTGGCCACTAACCGCCGCGCCCAGGTTGGCTGAGACATCATAGGCGCATTGCTCGATGGCACAATTGCCCCACAGGTAATCGTTTAGCGAATATTTCATGTCCTGCTCGTCAAAGCCAAACAGCACATGGATACCCGGCGACTGGATGTCCGTATCAATCACACCAACCCGCAGCCCCTGGGTCGCCATAATGGTGCTGAGGTTGGCTGAGGTATTGGATTTGCCAGTTCCACCACGAAAAGAATGGATGGAGATAATCTTGGACATAGTGCGCCCTCTTGGTTTGTGCACAGCTGTGCGTGGTACCTAAAAATCTAACAGATGGCCTGCTGCTCCACTAAGGGAAATCAGTACTAGGCGCGACGGCAATAGTCCTGCTTGCCGCCCTTAATCTGCCGCCGTCGGCAACGAATCGCTGCCGCCCGCCAGCTCGGCCTGCTTGCGCCGGCGTTGCAGGCGCATTTCCCGCGCCTTCTCCTGCAACTCGGCAAAGATGTCTGAATCGACGATCTCCATCACTTCCTGGTGCCGTCTGGCCTCGTCGATGACGATCTTCAATTCCTGCACCTGCTCGCGCAATTTACGCTCACGCTGGCTAACTTTGTCGACCATCAAAGCGAACACATCGGCCAGCTTGCTGATCTCGTCCGGGAATCGGGTAGACGCCAGGCCATTGAGATTGGCCTCGTAGTCACCATCAGCGATCAGACCGGCTGCTTCGGTGAGGCGCAGAATGGGCCGGGTCATGGCCAGCGAGACCAGGAAGACCAGGCCAAACAGGCTGACGTAGGTGATGGTAAAGGCCAGCGCCATCCGGTCCAGAATTGCTTCCTGCACCTGGTTGACATAGGCCGCGCTAAAATCAATGCCCAGACCGCCAACAACTTCGCCGGCCGCATTGGTGATCCCGGCATAACCGGAAATGCCCCAGTTCCCGAAGGAATCTTCATAGGGCTCGTCATAAATGCTCGGGGTTTCCAATCCTTTCAGCATGGTGCGATCCGGCCGGACCGTCCACGGCTCCAGGAAGGTCGCCCCGGCCCGCGGCTCAAACAGCGCCCCTACACTGCCCACAAACAAGACCTGATCAGGCTCATCGGTGGTCACATAGGAATAAGCCAGGGCCCGCGGCTCAATGTCGTAGATGGTGCCGAGCCAGTCCACATGGGTCCAGTAGCGGGGATCGTCTGTGTAACCATCTTCGCCGGCCACACCTTCTGCAGCCAGAGCAGCAAATTCGTCGCCGTCAACGCCCGCCGCCGCGGCCACCAGGGTGTCCATCAGATCCTGTTGCACCCGGTCCATCGCCATACTGGTGGCAAATTGAAAGAACCAGAAATAGGCCAGGCCGAAGACGACCGTAAAGATGAGCGTAAAACCTGCCAGTAATTTCCAGCGCAAGCTGAGCTGGCGACGTTTGGGTTGCATCATAAGGTTACTCCTGCATAGCCGCGGTCGGCCTGCTTCAGCATGGGGTTCACGACTGGTAGGGCAATTGAGGCCAGCGCCTCGGTCACAGCCCAATGATCGGTCGGTAGGCCATAATGGTCACAAAGAAAAGCGGTCACGAGATTGCGGATCCCGCCATCTGTCAGCAGTTCAGCAGCTGGCCTCTGCGGGAATATCGCCAGCTCCATTGGATGGAAGTCCAGCCGTTCCCAGCCGACATCCTCCTGGGGCCTGTCGGCCCGGATCAGGCCCGGTGGTTCAAAATAGCAGACCGGAATCTCGACGGCGCCATACTCCTGGTAGCGAGCAAAAAGATGCTGACGCCGCCGCTGTTCGACGGGGTCGCTGGTGGCTGCCGGGCTCTCGACCTCAACCAGGAGACCGGCCGGTTCCGGCGCGCCCGCGTGGCCGGCGTCGCTGGCCAGTTGCTGCTGCGCCAGGTAAACCAGAATCTCACTCAGCCGGCTAAATGAGCCAAAATTGAAGCGACGCAGACGCGGCAGAATGGCCAGGTTGTGGCCCAGGCCGACGTTGTGGCGCTGGCTGTAGGTGAAGTTAATGAGGCCGGCCGGTTCGTCGTCAATCTCGACCAGCCATTGATGGGGCCGCTTGAACAGACATTCCGTCTCGTCGCCAGCAGCAATCGCCCGCAAGCGCCCGACAAAGTGACTGTACTGCGGGAAAAGCTGATTAAAAAGCGTCTCCATCTCCGCCAGCTTAAAACCAGCCGCGCCCGCCAGTTCAAAAACGCGCATGGTTCCCTGATTGGTCTGGGCAGCAAAAATGTGGTTGTTCATCGTTCTCTCCTGATCCCGGTTTCCTTGTTTCTTCAATCAATCAGGTCAAGCGGATTGGCCACCCGGCGCCGGCGTCGTGCTGGCGCCTCCACAGGCTTGACATCCGGCTCTTCCGCCACCGCAGAGGCCACGGCAGGGGCCACGACCGGCACCACCGCAGAGGCCTCGACCGGGGCCGCCACAGGTGCAGGCTTTTCATCGCTAAAGTCCAGTGTGTCCAGCACGGAACGGCCCCGATTGCGCCGCTTAAGCCGCCAATTCAGCAGGGAAGCCTCGTAAGTCCGGTTAAGCCAGCCGATGCTGACGAGCGCGCCGCCGGCCAGCAACGCTGTAGCGCCGAGGTAAAGCGGCGCCATCCCACTTGCCGGCGCCAGGGCCATCAACCCCCAAACAATCAGGGCGCCCAGCGAAATACCCACGGCAAAAACATAGTTGTCGAGAAAAAGGCTGACCCGCCCCCGCCGGGCTGGCGGAATCAATCCCTGCAATGATTTACGGGCGCTTTCGTCCACCGTGGCCAACCCGAGCCGGGCCCCGCCCCGCCCCAGGGCCGTCAGCACCAACCCCGGCGCTGCCAGCAGTGAGAGCGCCGCCAGCAGGATGGTCGCCGGCAGGATAAACAGCGCGCGCGGCAACGTTAGCCTGTCGATCAGCCGGCTGGTGACCAGGCTTTGCACCAGGACCGTCAGGATGGCCAGAGCCAGCCGGTAGCTGCCGAAAAAAGTCTGGTAGCCAGCCGCCGAATCAAAACTGGCGGCTGTAACAACCAGGAAATGAAATTCGATCAAGGTCAGGGCAGTGCCCACGGCCAGCATGGCCAGCATCAGAAAGCGGAAGGCTTTCACATTCCAGATAAAATCCCAGCCTTCGCGCAGGTTTTCGCGCCAGTTGGTGGCGACCGGCCGGTTCATCACCTCATTCATATCCAGGCGCCGGATCAGCCAGAGGCAGGGTAGATAAACCAACACATTCACCAACAACAACGGTCGCGGATTGCCGTCCAGCAACACCCCGCCCAGGCTTGAAAGCGCCAGCCCGGCAATCTGTCCCAGAAAACCAACCGCCGCAATGGTCGGAAAGAGACGCCGGCTCTGGGCAACCGACATCTTGTCATTGGCCAGAACCCAGAAGACAACCGGCACGAAAAAGAGCTGTTGATCGGCGAGTATGTAAAGAAGAGCGTAGGTAGCGGAATTAGCGGCGCCAAACGAGAAGAGCAACAGGAGACCGAAGTGCACTGTCGCCAACACGTAAACAACATAGCGCATCAGCCGCAGCCGCTCAATCCGGTCGATGATCAAGCTCTGCAGCGTGCCCACAAACAGGAGAATGGCCATGTCGACAATCCAGATGAGCGGCAAAAGCTCAATCCCGGCTTCGCTCAGAAACCCGCTGGTGGCGACGACACTGCTCATCTCCAGCGCCATAAAATTGGCAAAGAGAATGTAGGCCAGCACCGCAAATAGATTTTCTTCGCCTGCCCGTATCCGCAGAAGATCACGCCAGGAGGACTTCATCAACACGCTCCACAACGGTATGGGCACAGCCATTGTGTGCTGGCGCCCATCATGCAGCCATCATAGGAAAGCAAGCGAAGAGCCAACATAGTCCATCCCTCCCAAATCACTTGTTTGGGATGGTCCGTTGGTAAGGGGAGAAGCTATAACTGGCTGAGTTCGTACGGGTTTTGCGTAAAAAAGAGGGCGACCATCTGGCTGATCTGCTCGCGTGACATCGGTTGGCCAGTCGCCTGGGTCTGCGTCATGAAGAAATGGGCCAGCACATCGGAGCCGGGCGTAATGTCCCAACTGGTCGCTGCCACAGGTTCGGGTTGGGCCTGAATCTCGGCCAGCAGATGGGTGAAGGTAAAAAGAATTTCGACGATTTGGGGCTGGCGCTGGCCGTTTACAGCCAGCTGGAGCGCCGCCTGAAGCTGGCTGAGGGCCGCCGCAAAATGGCCCCGGACGCGTGCCGTCTCCGCTAATCCCATCATGGCCGTTGTCAGTTCAACCGTCAGCTCATGGTGGCGGCAATAGCGAATCGCCCTTTCATACGCCTTTTCCGCCGGCAAAAGCTCGCCCTGCTGGCGCACGAGACGCCCCAGGCGATTGAGCACCCGGGCCGCCCGTCGGTGGTCACCCAGCTGGCTGCGCAGGGCAAAACTGTCCTCCAGAAACCGGACGGCCACAGCAGAGTCGCCTTTCGCCTGCCACAGGCGCGCCAACGCGCTGAGGGCAAAAGACATGCCCCAGCGATCACCTACCATCCGGCTCAAGGCCAGACTTTTCTGCAATAACGTTTCGGCAACGTCGCTATCGCCCTGGCGCAGAAAAACATTGCCGGTCACCGACAAAGCCATGGCGGCCGTCGGCCAGTCGCCCAACGCTTCTGCCCGGGCCAGACTGAGTCGGGCGGCCTCTCCGGCCAGCTCCTCGTCGCCCAGGGCCGCGGCCACAATTGCCAGGCGGACTCGCGCCCGGGCTGCATAAGGGCTGTCGGCTGGAAACTGCGAAGTGACTCGCGCCAGCAGCTGATACGCCGCTGCCAGCTCACCCAACTGGTAGCAGAACCAGCCTTTCCACTCCAGCAGTTGCGCTTCTACGGCTGCGGATAGCCCGGGCAACCTGGCCAAGACGTCGCGCAGCGCCTGCCGGCCGGCGTCAAGCTCCCCGGCCATATCGCAGTAATGTCCCAAACCCTCGACCAGACAGGTAAGCGCCGCCTCATTCTGGCTCGCAACGGCCCATTGCCAGGCCCGGGCCAGATTGGCCCGCTCGCCTTTCAGCTGGCTGAGCGCTTCAAGCTGCTGACCACTCCTCAGCGCCGGCAGATGGCGTTCCAGGAAAACCACGTAATGGGCCACAAAACGCGCTTGGCCACCATCTGTAGCCGTCGCCACAGCCGGCAGCCGCCGTAAAAAGCAGCGCCATAGCCGGTTTAGCCGGTAGGCACCGCCCTTCTCCCGGCGCAAGATCCCCGCAGCGGTCAGGCTATCCAGCTCGGGCAGTTCAACGGCAGCCACTGCCCGCGCCCCTTGCCGGCTGATGGGTCCGGGAAAAAGACTCAGGAGCTGGATGGTGCGCTGATATTCCGGGGTGAGCTGTCCCAATGGTCAGTAAAGCAACGCAGCAAAGGTCCCGCTTCTGAGCTGGACGCGCCCAGCAAGAAAGGATCAGACTTAACTTCCAGCAGCAGCTCCGGGATGGACAATAATCGATGCCACTGTGCCGCCAGTTTGATAGCCAGCGGATAACCCTCCAGCAACGTACAGAGCTGCCAGACTTGCTCAAGCTCACCGGCCGGAACCGGCCGGACCATCGGCTGGTCGGCAAAATGCCAGAACAGGGCCGCCGCCGCCGATTTTTGCGCTGACTCGCCAAGTGCCAGGGGCTCGACCAGCCAGGTTCGGGCGTCCGGTAGATCCAGACGACGTCGGCCGGTGATCAAGAGCTGGCCGCACCGGGCACCCAGCAACTGGGCAGCCTTCTGCAGCGCCTGCTCATGAAGGTTATCGGCAGCGTCGAGCAACACCAGGGCGCCCGGCGGCACAGCCTCAAGATCAGCGGCCATACCATCAGATAGCTTTTTCACCTGCTCAGTGTCGAGCTGGCAGACCGGCCGGTGATCAGCCTGAGCCACTTGCCCGAGCAGGGCCCTGGCCAGGGCGGTTTTGCCCACGCCGGGCGGACCATGCAGAACCAGTGGCCGGCCGTTGCTCCCGCGCAACCATTCAGCCAACGCCTGCAGCTCCTCTGCGCGCCCCACCAGCGGGGTCACTGGCGCTAATGGCTGTGGTACTGCTGGGGCAATTATTGGCAATGCCACTTGTGGGGCTGAGGGCAGCGTGGACTGTAATGTCCCGGCCTGTAACTGCTGGATGAGCGCCACCGTCTCCGCCGTCGGGTCGCTGCCTAATTCCTGGCGCAACTCAGCCACAAAGGCGCGGGCCTGGGCCAGGGCGGCGCCGAGCTGGCCGTCATACGCCAGCCAGCGGATCAGCTGTTGCTGGCCCGTTTCGTAAAATGGGTCCAGGACAGTCTGGCGACGGGCATATTGAATGGCCAGATCAAATTGTGCCTGGCGGCCATACCAGCTGCTTAGCTGATCCAGGCAGCCCAGTGCCTGTCGCCGTAACCAGCTGCGCTGCATTTCGACCCATTCAGCGAAGAGATCGGAATCATCGACATAGAGATCGGTTAGAAAATCACCCTGGTAATGTTGGGCGGCCGTAGCCAGCATGGTTATGCAAACGGGACAGCTGGCCTGGGACCGGCCGGTATGCTGCCCACAGCCTTGCAGACCATCCAGAAAACGCTCGACATCCAGCTCCACGGGACCGGCCGGTGCCCAGACCACAGTCTGCCGGCTCACTTGCAGAAATTGAGCGGAATCATCAGCATCGTCCAGGGTACGCCGTAAGCGGAAGAGGGTTTGGCGCAGGTTATTGCGGGCGGCGCGCTCGGACACATCCGGCCAGAGTAAACCGGCCAGGCGGCTGCGCTCGTGGACGCGCGGCTCCATCACCAGGTAGGCCAGCAACGCCTGTACCTTACTGGTGGCATAGCTCAGGGGTTCACCGCCATCAAGCGCTGCCTGATAACTGCCCAGCAAATTGATGCGCAAAAATCGACCCATTCAGGACCTCTGGCTGACTGCCGACTGGTGCAGACAACCGTCAGGGCAATAACGAGCGGTTATTACCAGATTTAGTGGCTTGTTTTGGGGTGATTTGGCGGGAAACGAGTTAACAATACAGTGCCAAGAACACCATAGGTGGAATGTGGCCAACTATGTAGTGCCCCCCGGCTCCACATTTCAGGCTCCTCCCTAAATTAGCGGAAAGCCTGACTAAGGTCATGGGTACCATAGTCCCAGGACCCCCCTGTCACTCAGGAGATGAAACGGAAAGCGGCGATCCTGTAACGGTACTGAATTCCTACATAACGGTGCTGTAACAGTGGCGGCCGACAATGCCGCTATGCCTGCAAAACAGCCACCGGAAAACAAACGCCTCTTGCCCTCATCTCAGAAAGGCGAGGGCGCAGAAAGCTCAACGCAGAGCGATGCGCCGGCCCACACCGAAGGGGGCCTCTCGCAGCTGCAGCGGACCGCCGGCAATGCGGCGGTGCAGCGCATGCTGGCCCAGCGCCAGGGCAACCAGGCCCCGGCCGTCGACGAAGAAACGGCCGGCCGCATTCAGCGCAAACTCGGCGGTGGCCAGGCCATCGACGGCGCCATCGCTGCCAAAGCGGGCGACATTGTCGGCGATGATTACAGCGAGGTTCGGGTCCATAACGATGGCGAGGCCGACCAGCTCAGCCGCCAGCTCGGCGCCAAAGCGTTCACCACGGGCAACGACATCTTCTTCCAAAAAGATGCCTACGATCCACACAGCAATGACGGGCAGAAACTCCTGACCCACGAGCTCACCCACGTTACCCAGCAAGGCGGCCAGACGCCGGGCGTGCAGGCCAAACTCGAGGTCAACGAACCGGACGATCCCTTTGAGAAGCAGGCTGATCAGATGGCCAACCAGCTGGACACCAACACTGCCGCCGCCCCAGCCGTCCAGCGCGAGGCATTGCCGGAAGAAGAGATGCAGCTCAAGCGAGCTGACCAGCTACAGCGCGAGGCGCTACCCGAAGAAGAAATGCAACTGAAGGCTGACCAGCAATTGCAGCGCGAGGCATTACCCGAAGAAGAGATGCAACTTAAAGCTGATCAGCAGCTACAGCGCCAGGAACTGCCAGAGGAAGAGCTACAGATGAAAGCAGACAAAAGCCAGCAAGGCCGGGGGCGTCGCCGGGGTTAGCCAGGATGTTTGACGAACTCGAAGAAGCGCTGCGCCAGCTACTCATCCAGGAAATCCCCATCACCGATGGGGAAATTGAGATCGCTTTTGACCAACCCAAGCGGGAGTGGAGCGCCCGGCTGAGCCGGCCGACCATCAACCTGTTTCTCTATGACGTGCGCGAAAATGTGATGTTACGCAACTATGGCTTCCCCGTCTCGGATAACGAAGGCGGCGAAGCCAATACCGTGTTGCGCAAGCGCACGCCGCTGCGTATGGATTGCAACTTTATGGTCACCACCTGGGCGACCGAACCGGCCGATGAGCACCGCCTCCTGGCCGACACCATGCTCGCCCTGGCCCGCTACCCCACCCTGCCCGAACGGCTGCTCGAGGGTCGCCTGGCTGAGCAGCCCTACGAACTGCGCACCCTTCTGGGCGCCCACGACCGGCTCACCAACGTCGCCGAGATCTGGAGCTCGCTGGACAACGAAATCCGGCCCAGCGTCTCCTACCAGGTGGTGGTGACGATGGATCCGTGGCGGCCCGTGGTCGAGCCGACGGTCCGCGAGATGCAGCTACGCACCAATGGGATGGCGCCTGACGCCGATGGAAATAGTACGAATGCCGAAACGGGCTACACCATTGCCGGCACGCTGCGCGACAGCCGGCGCGATGGTGCGCCGGTGGCCGGAGCACGGGTGGCGATTATTGGCACCGGCCGGTATCTCATCACCGGCGAAACCGGCCGCTTTACCTTCCGGCTCAGCAAACCCGGCAGCTTTCGGCTGACCGCCCAACACCCGGACGGTACCAGCACGGAGCGCCGCTTGTCATTGCCAAATCCGGCCGGTGAATTTGATTTAGTTCTCTAGGGAGCACCCCGCATAAAGGCGGCTGCGACCTCTATCTCATACCAGGTTCATAGCCTAAACAGGAGTGAAACATGGCTACTTACCAAGCGCCCGGCGTTTACGTCGAGCAAATCGATCAGGTGATTCGACCTATCGAAGGGGTGGGCACTTCGATGGCCGCCTTTATCGGGGTCACCGCAGAGGCCAGCCGCAAACGGGTGGATACCGCTACCGGTGATCGCGTCGTGGTCGAATCACGTCTCAACAAGCTGACGCTGGTGACAAACTGGACTCAGTTCACCGCCATCTACGGCGAATTTAGTGAAGGCGCCTATCTACCCGATGCCGTCTATAACTATTTTGCCAATGGCGGCGGCCCCTGCTACGTCCTCAGCATCCGCGCCCTCACGGAAATCGACGCCGGCAAGGCCGAAGCCGCCGCCGCCAGCGTCCCCGGCGAGAAAGGTGACGCGTTCACCATCACCGCCAAGATCCCGGGTCCGGTTGGCAACAACCTGGCCGTCATCGTCTCCCATGACGACGACAAGAGCTTCACGGTCAAAGTGGGCGACCAGTCCGTCAGCGGCCTGACAATGAAAAAGAGCGGCGGCAGCCATGTGGGCGATGCCCAGTTTGATGCCATCGCCATCGGCAACGTCGGCGCGGCTACGGAAATGCCGGCGGCCGGCTCCTACATCCTCAGCGGCGGTGGTGTCACCCCGTTGAGCGCGGCTGATTACGTCGGTAGCGCCGCCAAACGGACCGGCCTCGGCGCCCTTGAGGTGCAGGACGACATCCGCCTGGTTGTCTGCCCGGACCTGATGGCCGGCTTCGATGGCTCGGATGCGGCCAAAACCCGCATCAAGACAGTTCAGGAAGCGATCATCACCCATTGTGAACAATCCCGCTACCGTTTTGCCATCCTGGACACCCCGCCCGGTATGACCCCGGACGAGGCCCGCGAATGGCGCACCTATCTCAACTTTGACAGCTCCTACGCCGCCCTCTACTACCCGTGGCTGGAAGTCGCCGACCTCGCCCAGGGTGGCACCAAGCTGGTCCCGCCCTCGGGCCATCTTGCCGGCGCCTACAACAGCGTCGACGCGGAGCGCGGCGTCCACAAAGCGCCGGCCAACGTCGCCCTGCGCGGCGTTCTGGGCGTGGAAATGGAGATCAGCCGCACCGAGCAGGGGACGTTGAACCCGCTGGGTGTGAACTGCATCCGCCCCTTCGCCAACCGCGGCGTTGTGGTCTGGGGCGCCCGGACATTGAGCAGCGATGGCGCCTGGCGCTACGTCAATGTGCGCCGCCTCTTCATCTACGTCGCCGCCTCGCTTGACGCCGGCCTGCAATGGGCCGTCTTTGAACCGAACAACGAAAACCTCTGGGCCCGCATCCGCCGCGACGTCAACAGCTTCCTCCTGACGGTCTGGGGCAATGGGGCGCTCTTCGGCAACACGTCGACGCAGGCGTTCTATGTCAAATGTGACGAAGAATTGAATCCAGCCGCCCTCCGTGACCAGGGTCAGCTCATCATCGAGGTGGGCATCGCCCCGGTCAAGCCGGCCGAATTCGTCATCTTCCGCCTGAGCCAGTGGGCCGGCGCGGACAGCAGCGAAGCACAAGCTTAAACAAAGGGGAATGAATCATGGCAATTGGAACTGATCAAGAAACTGATCCGCTCGTCGCCTTTAACTTTGCCCTGGAGGTCCAGGGTGTCGTCACCGGCTACTTCACCGAAGTGTCCGGGCTGGGGTCCGAGACAGAGGTCATCGACCACCTGGTCATGGGCGCCAACAACCAGCAGATCGTCAAGAAGGTGCCGGGCCGCCTCAAGTGGGAAAACATCGTCCTGAAGCGCGGCATCACCGACCAGATGGACATCTGGACCTGGCGCAAGTCGGTCGTCGACGGCGGTGTGGACAGCAATCGTCACGATGGCTCGGTCGTCATGTACAACCAGAACGGCACCGAGGTCGCCCGCTGGAACTTCCTGAAAGCGTGGCCGGCCAAAGTCAGTGGTCCACAGCCCAAATCGGACAGCAACGAGATCGGCATCGAAGAGATGACGATCGTCCATGAGTTTATCGAGCGGGTGAACTAACCGTTCAGCGAACGGGAGGCATGCCGCCAGCGCGGTGTGCCTCCTGTCCTCAGGAGCCAGCGATGCACCAGGAGTATGAATTCCAACTCCCCTGCGGTTTCTACGACGAACTCGGTCAGCTACACCAGTTCGGGCGCATGCGCCTGGCCACGGCGCTGGATGAGATGGAGTCGCTGACCAACGCCCAGCAGCAAGGCAACCTGAACCTCCTGCCGGCGCTGTTGCTCAGCCGCGTCATCACCCAGTTGGGCCCGTTTGCGGGGGTCGATGGCTACATGCTCCAACAGCTTTATGCCGCAGACGTCGCCTATCTGAGCGATTTGTATCTGCGGCTAAACAGCCCGGAGAATCTGCAACTGCAAACCACCTGCCCCCAATGCCAGGTCAGTTACCAGGTCGAGGTGATCAGCCGATGAGCACATGGCAGACACGCTCGTATGACGACCAGAGCTGGCGGCTGATCCATGAGGTCGACAACCAGCTGGTGGCGGCGGTGACCGCCCAGGTCTTGCGCTGGCTGCGGGCTGAACTGGAGCTGGAGCGGGAACGGCAGCCGCGAGCGGGTGAACCGGCCGGTCGGCCCACCCCAATCAGGCAGCGCTGAGGAATGCACCGGGCATGAGTAATGAGCTTCCCCTGGCAGCCGGCACCGACCGGGAATCGCCACCGCGCTGGACTGAGGTCGGGCCCAATGCCCACATGCCCCAGCCGGCGTTTCGCTTCATCGTCCAAATCGACGGCCGTAATATCGGCGCCTTTCTGGATTGCAAGCTGCCGCCGCTCAAGTGGAAGACGCAGGAAATCAAGGAAGGCGGGCTCAACACCCACACCCATGAGCTGTTTGGGCCGCGCAAAAAGACCAAGTTGATGCTGCAGCGTGGCGTGGGCATCACCGGCGACCTGCTCGACTGGTACGCCGCCGCCCTCAGCGGTCGGATGATACGCAAGACAGTCGCCATCATCCTGCTGGACAACCAGGGCAACCAGGTCGTCACCTGGACGATCGAAGGCGCCTTTCCCATCGACTGGAAAGGGCCCAAGCTGGAAACTAAATCAAAGGCCATCGCCATCGAAACGCTCAGCCTGAGCTGTGGCCGGATTACCGTGACCAAAGGGGACCAATATCAATGATGCCCCAGCCAAGCAAACATCCCGGCAGCCGCCTCATCCGCCATATCCAGCGGCGCAGCGGCACCGCCATCCTCTTTAGCGGTCAACTGCCGGCAGCCGATGAGATGCCCACGGCGGTGCCCGTCAGCCAGAGCCAGGCGGGCAACCCCGCCCAGCGCAACCAGATGCCGCTGAATGGCTTGCGGACCGTGACTACGGCAGCGCCGCACCCACATTCAACGGGAACTGGCCCGAACGTTTTGGCGCCAGCGGCCATCCAGCGGGCCGCCCTGAGCAGCCAGACGCCGGCTGCACCAACGCCGCCTCCGGCGAGCTGGTCCTCACCGCAACAGACGGCCCCAAACAATCTGGCGCAACGCAGTGGCCCCGTGCTCGCCCACAACCATGTTCCAGGCTACAGTCCAACCTTGGGCGCAGCCGGCGTTCAGCGGCAACTGCCACCGGCCGGTGCCCCCATTCTGCGCCAGCCGGCAGCAACCCCAGCCCAGGTCCCTGGCCAACTTACAACTAACGCCGCCAGCCCAGAGCCGGTTCAGCACCAGGCCGCCCCGATAATGCGCCAGGCAAGTGCTGGCAGCAGCAACGAACAGCCCCCACCCACAGCCCCACATGCAGCGGGCTTCCCGGTTCAGCGCCAGGCCGCGCCTTTATTGCGCCAGCAGGTCGACCATCCAACCGGGCTCACAGCAAGTCCAACAGACCCTGCTGCAGCCTCGGCTGGAACGGGCGCAGCTGGAGCAGGTGCGGTGCAGCGTGAGGCTGATCCAGCCAGCGCCTTTCTGGCTCATGCCGCGGCGCCCCCATCGGCACAAGCCCAGCGTCATTTGGCCGACCCCGGCAGCGTGGCACCGTCAGCCAATCTGACCAGCGCCGGCGTCAGCAGCGTCCAGCGACAGCCCCAATTAGACGCGGCAGCTCCGCTGACCCCGACTCCGGGGCGAGCCGACAATGTGGGAGCTGGCGCGGTACAGCGCGAAACTGCACTGACAGTGCCCGCGACAGCACCGGCCGGACATGCCAGCCAGAACAACAGCGACCTGCAACGCCAGCCGTCGGCACACCCGGTGGCTCAGGCGACAACAAGCGCTGGCACCGCAAACAACCTCTCTGCGGGTACGTCAACGCAGGGTGACAACAGTGCTGTCAGCGCCACGTCAGGCCAGGCCGCCGGCGCAGCTGGATCGCTCCAGCGCGAGTTCAGCGCAGCGCCAGATTCAAGCCCAACAATGAGCGACTCGGCGCCAGACCCAGCACCAGCCAGCAGCGCGACGAGCGATCGCGGCGCTCAGCTGGCTGTGTTCCGGGCGGAGTCCAAAGAGGGAATGAGCAAGAATTGGGGCGGCATTTCCGCCGACCGCCAGTGGGAAGTGTTGCAACGGGTCAAAGCAATTGGCGAGAAATATGCCCAGCGGCGCGAAGCCGAAAAGGCGCAGGAGGCCGCCGCTGCTGAGGCCGCCCCAGCCGAACCGGAACGCCCCACCCGGCTTATGCGCCGCTCCCAGGTTATCGAGGTCGGCACCAGCAAGGGTGTGCCCAGCGGCCCGCTTGATCTGGCCACCACCCCGGTCGCCCAGCGCGAGACAGCGAACACGGCCCCCGCCAGCCCAGCGGCAACTAACAGCGCCCCAGTCCAGCACCAGCCTGAAGCAAGCGTGGAATCACCGCTTGCCCAACGCGCAGTCCAAGAAAATGACAGCGCCAGTGAAGCGACCAGCCCACACCACGAATCCGCGCAGGCCCAGATGGCGCAACCGCCTGCCTCGACAGGCGCAGCCCAGCGCCATTCTGAGCCATCACAACAAAGTGCGGCAACGCCTGCTGCGGTGCAGCTGTCACAGCACCCGGCCACGGCAACCTATAGCCAGCCAACCGGTCAAGCGGAAGGAAGCAACGCTGTGCAGCGCCAAACGACGACCGCCGTCAGCCAACCACACAGGCAGGCAGAGGGCGGTGAGGCCGTGCAGCGCCAGCCGGGAGTTCCTTCAGCCAGCTCAAGCAGCAACCGGCCGGTGCCCAGCAACGAGACTCTGGGACAGCCGCTCATGCAGCGCCAGGAAAGCGGGTCTGATTTTGCGCCCAGCCAGCGCCAGACTCAATCCAATGCTGAATCTGCAGCTGGCCAGCTGCCAACGAACCAGGCAGGGGTCTCCCCGGTTCAACGCCAGGCAGACACTGGACACCTTAGCCAGAATGATGGGCTGCCAGGCAGCGCCATTCAGCGACAGGCTGAGTCGGGCGGCGCGGCCGGGCCAGCGCTTGCGTCGGCTCATGCCATTCAGCGGCAGGGCGATGACAGCCGGCTGGGAACCGTGGCAGCGTCGCCAGCCGTGCAACGAGCTGTGACGCCAGCAGCCGCTGCGAGCTCACCAGCCACGAACGGCACCAACCAGGCGGCCACGGCGCCAGTAAACGACATAAGCTCATCAGCCACACCTGGCACCAGCCATCCGGCAGCACGCCAGGCCGCCGTGTCCTCAGCGTCAGCTAATCACACAGTGGCGCGGCATCAGGCAGAAGTTGCCGGTGCGGGCGGACTTGAAGCAAGCAGTTCTACCGTAGCCACGCTAAATCGCTCCGCCCCACCTCATGAAGGCACTGGCCAGGCTGTACCGGCCGGTAACCAGCTCCCAGTGCAGCGCGCCGCACTTGCCCCGGAAACAGCTGAAACGCAGCTGCCAACACCCGGCGCCCCTGTAGCCACATCATTGCTGGCGCCAACCAATCCTGTCCAGCGGCAGAACGCCATGGCCAGTGGCCAGCCGCCGGTTGGCGCCGCGGCTGGCATCATTGGGCGGCACGCGCTCCAAAATGAGCCACCCGGCAGTCCAGAGGTGCCGCCACCGGGTGCGCAGAAGTCAGCCGTAGCCCGCAGCGCCGATCCAGCCGCGCTGGTCGAAGGGGTGCCCCCAGGCGGGCCGACCGGCTCCTCCATCCAGTTTGTACCGCCGACCCGTCCGCGGCCGGCAGCCGCCCAGCGCCAGCCTATTCAGCGCACGCCGGAACCAGCCGTCCAGCCGGCCAGCACCGACATCCCCACCGACTTTGGCCCCTTGCCGGCCGATCTGTGGCGGCACGTGGGCGTTGAGCCGCCTCAGCCCGAACCGGTGAGCAGCAGCCCATCTCAGCCTGTAGCCCAGCGCGCCCCGCTGGAAGAGGCATTGTTTGGCGATGCTGATCTGCCGCCTGAACCGGAGTTGGGCGAGATGATGCCACCGGCCGATTTTGCCGCGCCAGCCACACCTGACCTGTCCACTGGGACCGGCATGATGACTGGCGCAGCTGTGACGGGAACCGGCCGGATAACCATCACCGAAAACGAAGACAGCCTGCAAGCGCCCGCCCCCGTCATCCTCGAGCCGGGTGAAGGCCAGGCCGCCCTGGAGATGTTTGCCGAACAGCCTGAGCTGGAGAGCCTGGCGCCCGCCCAGAGTGGCGGCAGCGACGCCGGCATCCCGGTTTTTGCCAGTGCGGCGGAAGCGGAAAAAGTCGCCGCCAACCCGGTGCCAGTCACCCTCAGCGACCAGGCCACCGGCGCCAGCTTCACCGTCTTCACCGATGCTGACCGGCTGGACGACCTGGGCAGCGGCGCCGAGCCGGAAAATAGCGACGGCGTCCTGGCCGTTTACGCAGATGAAGATCAGGCGGCGGAGATGTTTGCCAATCCGGTCGAGCTGTTTTGCCAGCTACCCGGCGAAAAAGGGCGCTTTCGCGTTTTTGCGGATGCGGACCTGATCGACGATCTGCGCCTGGCCGCTGACACCCTGGAAGAAGGCGGCCTGCTCCAGGCTTTCGCCAGCGAGCGGGACGCTGCCGACAACTTCGCCGCCGTCAGCCGCATCTTGCTCAAAGATGAGAGCAGCCAGACCGTCTACTTTGGCTTTGCCGACCGGGAAGCGCTGGATGATTTTCTGAGTACGGCGGAGCAGCATGAGGCGGAACACCTGGTCAACGGGCTGGCCCGCCAGGTTTACCAGGGACTGCAACGCCAATTTGAGCTGGAACGTGAACGGCGCGGCGGGAGGTTGGGCCGATGAGCACCATCCAGCAGACCCGCGGCGGCCTGGTCCCCGCTCGCATCGTGCCCGTCAATGAGAATGGCAACGCGGTCGCCGGCCGCTTTGGCTACAACTCGTACGGCGAACCCAATCTGTACGGCCCGGAGTTGATCGTCAACTGCATGTTCAACCCGGAAGAGTACACCATCAAGAAAAAGAACAAATTTGAGACTGGCGGCACCGACGCAGCCCACCGCAACGCCAAGAATTACAAACTGGAATACCAGACGGACAAGGTGGAACCGCGCACACTCACCCTGAGCGCGCTCTGGTTTGACACCAGCGAAGAGTTCCGCAGCGATGGCAGCCCCGTCGATGTGCGTACCTACACAAACCCGCTTTTTGAGTACGTGGAGCTGCAATCCATTCGCGGCACGGTCTTTGCCAGCTATCCCGGCAACCTGAATCCGCCGCCGCTGGCCGCTTTTGAGTGGGGCAGCTTCCGCTTTCTCGGCGCCATTGATTCGGTCAAGGTCGATTTCTCCCTGTTTGCCCCGGATGGCACCCCGATCCAGGCCAAGGCAACCGTTTCCTTCAAGGAGTTTCGCCACCGAATGGCCTATCCTAACCAGAACCCCAGCAGTGGCGCGGCCATGGCTGAGCGGCATTGGCATGTGCGCGCCGGCGACCGGCTGGACCGGATCGCGGCTGAAGTGTATGGCGATGCCAGCCTGTGGCGCCTGTTGGCCCGCCACAACGGCATCCATGACCCGCTGGCGCTGACGCCAGGGCAGCAGCTCAGCCTACCGGCGCGCTGGCAACTGCGCATGGAGGCCGCGACATGACCTACAAAGGCGAATATTACGACGGCCACAACTTCAACATCTTTGCCGAGGAGCGCACCGACCCGGAAATCAATTTCTGGAGCGCCGATCATCTGCCGCAGGCGCTGAAAAACCGTTCCTGGGTTGGCCGGGACAAACATCATTATTGGTCGGCCCGCTGGACCAAGATTATCAACGGGCCGGGCCGCTACCGCTTTAGCTGCACGACCGATGACGGCATGCGCGTCGCCGTGGATGGCGGCTACGTCATCAATGCCTGGTGGGCCCAGGGACCTACCAACTACAGCGCTGAGCGCTATCTCTCTTCCGGGCCGCACACCGTCGTCATCGAATTTTTCCAGGTCAAAGGTCCCTACCGGGCCTATTTCAACTTCGAACGCATTGGCGCCCAGGATGAGAATGAGGCGCAGCAGAACTGGGAGCTGGTGAACCGGCCGGGTCCGGAGACGGCCGGTGGCCTGCAGCCCGCCCGCCTGTTTGAAGCAGACGAAGAGGGCAACCCAATTGTGGCCGGCGGCGCCTACGAGATTTTCTACTGCCAGTTCAATCCGGAAACCTATTCGATCCAGAAAGACAGCAAATTCAATTTCACCGGCAAATTTGCCCAGAATCGCAACTACGCTTTCAACTACGAGACCAGCAAGGTGGAGCCAGGCAAACTGGCCATCAAAGAGCTCTGGTTTGATACCAGCGAGCAGACCGACCCCAGCGGGCGGCCGTTCGACGTGCGCCGTTACACCGACAAACTAATGGCCTTTGCCGAATCCGCGACGACGCATTACGAGGGGAGTTTTTCCTCCACTACCGGAGCGATGGGGCCGCCCCCCAAGGTCGCTTTTCAATGGGGGCCGGTACTTTTCCTGGGCATCATCGAAAGCCTGACGGTCAAATTCACCCATTTTCATAGCGACGGCACACCGTTACGGGCCAAAGCAACGCTGAACATGAAAGAGTTCCGCATGCGCAAAGCGTACCCGCGCCAGAACCCAACCAGCGGCAGTGACGAAGAACTCCATTCGATCTGGCGGGTCACGCACGGCGAACGTCTAGACACCATCGCCGCCCGGGTGTATGGCGATGCGACCTACTGGCGGCTTATCGCCCGCCACAACGCCATCCAGGATCCCCTTGATTTGGTGCCTGGTCAGCTCCTGCAACTGCCTGAGGTCCAGTGATATAGATGACAGTCCAGTTTTCCAGCCCCCTCTATATCAAGATCGATGGCCAGATGGCGGACGACATCCTGATGGGTAATGTCATCCAGCTGCTGGTAGACCAGCATTGCCAGCTACCGGACCTATTCCAGATCCGGCTGAGCGACCCGGGCTTTCATTACATCGACAGCGGCTATTTTGAGCTGGGCACTGCCGTGGAAATCGGCTCTTTTTCGGCCGACGAAGAGCCCGTGCCGCTGATTTTCGGCGAGGTGACCTCGCTTGAGCCGGAATTTACTGCCGGGACGGCCCCATTCCTGGTGGTACGGGGCTTTGACCGTTCTCATCGGCTTTATCGCGAACTTAAGAGCCGGGCGTTTGTCAACGTCAAGGACAGCGACCTGGCCCAGCAGATCGCCAACGAGGCCGGTTTGCAGACCAACATTCAGGCCACCCGGCTCGTCTACGAGCACATTTTGCAGCACAACGAGAGTGATCTGGCCCTGCTCCAGGCCCGGGCCGCACGCATCGGCTACCTCTGTTTTGTCTCACAACAGACGCTGCATTTTCATCCGCCGGGCCAGGGTAGCGGACAGGAGGTTGGCCTGACCTGGGGTGAAAACAACCTCGAGGTGCGGCCACGTCTGTCGGCAGCCGACCAGGTCGACGAACTCGTCGTGCGCGGCTGGGACCCGGAAAAGCAGGTGCCACTGGTTGGCCAGGCCCAGGGGCCGGAGCTGTTGCCAGCCATCGAGATGGCCGGGGCCGCCGACGAGCAGCGACACAGTTTTGGGAGCAACCGGGCGATCGTCGTCGCGGAACAGGTTCACAGCCAGGCCGAGGCTGACATTCTGGCGCGGGCGGCTTTGACGGCGCGCAGCGGCAGCTTTGTCGAGCTGAGCGGGCAGGTGTTCCGCCGGCCGGATGTCCAGGCTGGCTGCACGATAGCCCTGGCGGGGATTGGCGAGCGTTTTTCCGGCCGGTATCTCGTCTCCCAGGCCAGCCACATTTACGATGGCGCCAGCGGCCTGCAAACGGAGTTCCAGGTGCAGGGGCTGCGGCGAGGGCTGCTGGCGGACTCGCTGGCCAACGGCAGTCCAGCTGAGCAGGCCGGCGTGATGATCGCCATCGTCACCAACAACAACGACCCCAACCAGAGCGGCCGGGTCAAGCTGAAATATCCCTGGCTGACCGACAACGCTGAGAGCTTCTGGGCCCGGGTGCTCGCACCCGGCGACGTCGCCCTGACGCCGGCGGTGGGCGAAGAGGTGCTGGTGAGTTTTGAGAATGGGGATTTGAACCGGCCGGTCGTCCTCGGCAAATTACCCCGCCCCTCAGCCGATAGTGGCGGGAGCGATGAGGGCCAGAACCCGGCCGACAGTCGTCGCTTTGTCAGCCGCGCCGGCCACCTCATCGAACTGGACGATGGCCAGCGCAAACGCATCGCCATCGCCAGCCAGGCCGGGCACCGGCTGGAGCTGGATGACAGTGGCGGGCAGATCACCATCCAGACCAAAAACGGCCTCTCTTTCACGCTGAACGACAACGGCCGGGCGGTCACCATCAACAGCAATGGGGTCATCAAGCTGGCCGCCAGCAGCAATCTCGAACTCAGTGCCAATGGCAACGTCAGCATTCGCGCCGGGGCGCAGCTTAGCCTACAAGGCGCCATGGTCAACATTAACTAGAGGTATTTTCGATGGCACACAGCATTGTCGGACGCGGACTCACCTTCCCCCTGGGCATCAACAGCCAGGGCGGTTTTGCCCTGACCTCGTTTCGCAGCGAGCTGGAGCAGGCGATCGCCATCATCCTGGCGACGACGCCGGGGGAGCGGGTGATGCGGCCACGCTTCGGTTCGCGGCTCAATGAGCTGCTGTACGAACCCAACAATTCGCGCACCGCGGCTCTGGCCGAACAATACGTCGAAGACGCGCTGGCGATGTGGGAACCGCGCATTCGGGTGATCGGCGTGACGGCCACGCCTGACCCACGGGATGAGAGCATCCTGCGCCTGGCCATCGAATACGAAACCAAGGGAACGCTGGACCGGCGCAGCCTGGTCTACCCCTTTTACACGATTCCCGAGAACGAATAAGAGGCTTTGCCACGAAGGGCGCAAATTTTCGCCAAAAAATTCGCGAAAATCTGCGCCATCTGCGGCCAAACTTCTCCTGGAGCTCTGCATGTTACCCGTACCACAACTGGATGATCGCCATTTTCAGGAAATCGTCGACGAAGCCAAAAAGCGCATCCCGCATTACTGCGAGGAGTGGACCGACCATAACGTCAGTGACCCCGGCGTCACCATGATTGAGCTGTTTGCCTGGATGATGGATATGGTCCTCTACCGGGTCAACCAGGTGCCCAATCTGCATTACATCAAGATGCTGGATATGTTTGGCCTGAAGTTGCAGCCGCCGGAACCGGCCCGGGCGCCGGTCACCTTCTGGCTGTCAGCGCCGCAGGCTAAGACGGTGTTGTTACCGGCCGGTACCGAAATCGCCACCACCCAGACCGAGACCGAAAAGGCGATCGTCTTTACCACCGAAAGCGATTTCCTCGTTAACCCGCCCAAACTCGAGGTGGTTATGTCCGCCGTGGCCACACAACAGGCGCACCAGAAGCAGTTCATCAATCACAACCTGCGCCACCTGACCAAGGGCGGCGACGAGATCGAGATTTACACGGCTGTGCCCCAGGTTGACGACTGCCTCTACTTCGGCTTCAGCGAAGATCTGAGCCACCACATTCTCAGCCTGACGCTGGATTTCAGCAGCGCCGGTGGCGCCGGCATCGACCCGACCCTGCCCCCCTACGTATGGGAAGTGGCCCAGGGACGGCAGCGGGATCAATGGGTCCGCTGCGACATCGACATGGATTCGACCCGCGGCTTTAATGAATCCGGCCGGATCCAGATCCATCTGCCCCAGATGAACCGGCGCCGCCTCAACGAGCAGACGCTGTATTGGGTACGCGCCCGCGTCAAAGGGATTTCGCCACTCGAGCAGCGGCAGGGGATGCGCTCCTACCAATCGACGCCACGGCTAAAGCAGGCGCTGGCCCACGCCCGGGGCGGCACCGTCTGGGCTCGCCACATGCAGACGTTGACCAACGAGCTGTTGGGTAAAAGCGACGGCACGCCGGGCCAGCGTTTCCGCACTCGCTTGCAGCCGGTTTTGGCGCGGGAAGCGGGCGAGGTTGTGCGGGTGGAACTGGGCGGGACACCGGCCGGTCGCTGGCAGGAGATTACCGATTTTGCCGGCTCCGCCGCCGCCGATAACCATTACACCTTTGACAGCGTCAGCGGCGAGATCCGCTTTGGGCCGGCGATCCGGCAGCGCGACGGGATGATTCGCCGCTTCGGCGCCATCCCCCCCCGCGGTGCCAACATCATTTTGCAGCGCTACCGGGTTGGCGGCGGCATCAACGGCAATGTCGACACCGGCGCCATCAACACCCTGAAAAGCGGCATTCCCTTTGTGGACCGGGTCCTTAACCGGGAACCGGCTCGCGGGGGCCTGGACGCTGAGACCATTGAGCAGGCAATGATGCGGGCGCCGTCGCTCATCCGCTCGCGCGACCGGGCGATGTCCAGCGACGATTTTGAGTTCCTGACGCGCCAGGCATTGCCGGCCAAAGTTGGCCGGGTGCGGGCGTTACAGGCGCGGCCGGGCGAGGATTCCAACGTGCCGCCGGGGCAGGTTTATGTGCTGATTGTGCCGCAGGCGAATTTTCCGGCCGGTTACCTTCAAGCCGACGAACTGAGCCTGACGCCAGAAGATCTGGCCACCGTTCATGAGTACCTGGACCAGCGCCGCCTGCTCACGACGCGCCTCAACGTGCGCACACCTGCTTACCGCTGGGTCTCCGTCAACGTGCAGCTCGGCACCATGCCCGGCGCCGACGAAGGCGCCGTTGAGCGAGAAGTGCTGGCCCGCCTTTACCGCTTCCTCAACCCGCTGACCGGCGGCATGGATGGCACGGGCTGGCCCTTTGGCCGCAATCTGTTCGTCGCGGACATCTACCAGGCGCTACAGAACATCCCCAATGTCACCTTCATCCGCAACGTGCAACTATACGCTGCCCGGCCCGGCGGCGAGCGCGTCGGCGAACCGGTGGACAGCATCGATGTGGTGGCCCATGGCGTCATCGTGTCGGGCCTGCACGATGTCCAGTTTGTGCAGTAGGTGCGCGGATGGCGAAACGGGTACGGCGCAAAGGGCAGGAGCAGACCGAGCGAACGGCTCATCTGCCGGGCAACCGCAGCGGTGAGGAGATGACCATGCCGCTGAATCAATGGCAGCAGGGCTACGGCAATGCCTATCTGCAACGGCTGGCCCAGCATGAAGAAGAAAGCGCCGCCGAACAGACGCCGGCGCAGGTCTCAGCCGAACCGGACCGCCGTTATGAGTACAAGGGGCATGTCTCGGCCCAGATTAATCGGGACAAGTTGCAGATCGACCTGAAGAAAATTGTCGATCTACACAGCCTGGGGGTCAATCGGGCGACGCTACCGGGCAAAATCAAACAATGGCTGGCCGTGCTGGCTATCGCCCTGGGGCTGGACAGCGAGCCATTCCAGCACAGCGCCAAATTGAGCCGGGAGGGCATCCTGGAGCTGCCGTTAGGGGACGAATTGATCGCGCAAATGACGAAGCTGATGGGCGAAGACCCGGAAAAGATCGAACAGGTTGATCCACAGCTCCCATTTGGCGGCGCCGGCCTCGAGGCAGAGGCCGAACTCTGTTTCGATGGCGCCGAACTGGACGAACTGCCGCTCGATCACAAGGAAGATCTGATCGGCCGGGGCGAGTCAGAGCCGGGCCTTTTTGTGGTCGTCCGCCTGCGCGGCTCCTTCCCGGCCCAGGGCCTGAGCGACGACCAGGACGAACTCCTCGGCACACTCATCTTGCGGGCGGAGTTTTGAGAGAAGAGTGGACACGGATTTGCACGGATTTGGCACGGATTTTTTTGATATGGATGAAAACTTTGATTATTGCGAATGGCCTAAGCTGCCGCGAATAACGCAACAATCCAAAAGAAAAATCCGCGTTAAATCCGTGCTAATCCGCGGCAAAAAAATCTTAAGGACCATGAACTATGGCGTCTACCGATAACCTTGAACTGATCATCACTGGACCGGACACTGAGATGGTGCTGCCGCTGGCCGCTGGCGTCTACGTGCTGGGCCGGGTGCCGGGGGTGGATATTCAGCTGGATCATCCGCGCATCCTGCGCCGGCATCTGCGGCTGGAGATCAGTGACAAAGGCATCCAGATCACGCCGCTGAACCGGCGCAGCCACACCCAGGTGAACGACGAGGACATCCCGGCCGAAATTCCGGCGGCGGTCAAGCCAGGGGACCGCATCGCCGTGGGGCCATTCATCCTCATGATTGTCGGTGCCGGGGACAGCGAGCCAGCGGCGCCTGAGCCGGATGACAGCGCGGAAGAAGTGGAGCTGGTCGCCGCTAGCGGGGCTGGCGGCGGCGCCCCGCCGCCCACGGCGATGCCGGATTACCTGCGCCAGGCGCCATTGCCACCGCCCGACTACAGCGACCGCATTCCCGATGGCCTGGGCCGGCACAGCGTCAAATACATGCGCTACCTGCCCCACATCTTCCATGATGATTTTACAAGCCGCTTCATCGGCTTGATCGAAGCGCTTTACATGCCGATGCAGTGGAATGTCGACAATTTTGATCTGTTCCTGGACCCAATGACCGCGCCGACCTATTTTCTGGATTGGATTGCGGGCTGGTTCGGGTTGCGCTTTGACCATACCTGGAGCGAAGAACAGCGGCGGACGCTGCTGGCGGAAGCGAACACCTTGTTTGCCCAGCGCGGCAGTAAACGGGCCCTGTCACGGTTGCTGGAGATTTACACCGGCCGGACCCCGGAAATCCAGGATCTACAAGAAGATCAGGATCCATTCACCTTTACTGTCCGCCTGCCCATGCGCGAGCGGGATACCAACCGGACCTTGCTGGAACAGCTGATCGAGGCCAACAAACCCACCCACACCAGCTACATCCTCGAATTCAGCGGCCAGCTCGACCTTGACGTCGTCTACTCCAAGCTAGATTTTGGGGATTAGTTTTTTTGCCGCAGATACTTCGCTGCGCTCAGCACAAGTTTATGCAGATGGCAGGATTTGGGAACGCGATTCTAACTCATGTCGCGAAACCAACATCCACATAATCTGCGAAATCTGCGGCAAAAGGAAACATCAATGAGTAAGCAGCAGCCGAATCAGAGCAGGCAGAAGCCGGATAGCAAGAGCGTGCAGGCGTCGCGGCAAGTGGAGAGCGGGGCGCCGCAGGCCGAGCAGGTACAGCTGGGCGCCATTCAGGCAGCCATGGCCGACCCAACGCAGGCGTCGCGCAAGGCAGTGCGCGGGGCGCAGCGGGCCTATGGCAACCAGCATGTGCAGCGCACCATCCAGCGCCGCCAGGTGGCCCGCCGAATGCAGGTGAACGAGCAGGATGATCAATATGAAAAAGAGGCTGAGTCGGTGGCTGACTCGTTGCAGCGTTCACCGGCCGCCGCCACAGCGCCGGGCAGCAACGGGAGCGGGCCGGCTGATCCGGCCGGATCAGCCCCAACCGCTGGCGCCGTCCAACGGGCCATGACCGTCAGCTCCCCCGAAGATCCGCTGGAAAAAGAAGCTGAAGAGGTCGCTGATTCTCTGCAGCGCTCGCCGGAACATGTGCCGCCGGTGGGCGAAGACGGTGGCAGTAGCGGAGGGGGTGATGGTGATGGGGGTAGCGCCGGCGGCGCTGCGGACCGTCAGGTGGCCCGCCAGGCTAATGGCAGTGAGGGCGGCGGGACCGCTTCCGCGTCGAACGGCAAGGCGCACCGGCCGGTGCCCACCCAGCTCAGTGGCAACCTGTTCCAGCGCCAGGAAGAGCTCGGCGAAGAGGAGCTGGCACTCAGCCCCGAAACAGAAAGCCAGTTACCACCCGTCGCCGAAGGTGTAAGCACCCTCCAGCGCAGCGGCGACGGCATGGATAGCCAGGGCAATGTCCACGACGACGTCTCCCGACAAATCGACCGCAAGCGTGGCGGCGGCCAGCCGCTAACCACGCCGGTCCAGCGCCGGATGGAAGGCCACCTCGGCGCTGATTTCAGCAATGTGCGCGTCCACACCGATGGCGAATCGGACACGCTGAATCGTTCGCTCCAGGCCGAAGCATTCACCACCGGCACCGACATCTTCTTTAGCCGCGGCGCCTATGAGCCGGGCAGCCAGGGCGGCCAGCAGCTGCTGGCCCATGAGCTGACCCATGTGGTCCAGCAAGGGGGAGCACCGGCCGGTGCCCAGCGCCAGGAGGAAGAGGAGGACGTTCAGCGGCAGCCGTCAGACACCCCAGCCATCCAGCGCGCCGGCGACGCCGATGCTGAAGCCAAGACGAAGGAAAAGGCAGCCGAGGGGCGCGACGAAGCAGCCGGCAAGAAAAATGAGCAGGAAGGTAAGAAGAAGGAGGCCGAAGGGGAAGCCACTGGGGACGCTGTCGCGGTGGCGGCGCCCTTGGTGCCCAAGATCCCGCCGCCACCAGCGGCCCGCGACATTCCTGGCGTCCAGGAAAACAACATGCTGAACAGCGCCGAGCGGGAGATGCCGGAAGCGGCCGGTGGCGATGAACTCGGCGTCCTCGGCTGGCCCCTGACCAAAGAGATGGCCATGCCCGATTGGGACGAGGAGGTTGCCAAATACGACGCCTTCAAGTCGGGCGATTTTGAAGCGATGGGAGCCGACCTCTCCGCCCTCGAAGGCTACGCCATCGGCCTGGGCGATCCGATCACGGTTGATGATCCGGAGGTGCGCGCCCGCATGGTGGCTGACGCCCTGGCAGGCGGTCTGAACGGGGGTGACGCCGTCGGGCCCTTGAACTTCATGAAGGGATATTTGCTGGATAGCATCCCCTTCGCCGGCACCATCGCCTCGTTGGGGACGCTGTTTACAAAGGGACCCGGCGAATGGTTCGGCGAGATGACAGGCGGCGTCTCCAATGCCGCCAAGAACATCGGCAACGCCTGGAAAGGGCTGGGCGAAGGCAGCGGCTGGAATCGGGCCGCCAGCGCCATTGAACTGATGATTGGCGTCATGGAGTTGCTGAACTCCATTGTCCAGTTCATCAGCACCATCGCCCTGATTGTGACCATTGTCGGCGCTATTTTTATCGGCATTGGCATGGGGTTGTTGGCGTTTATCTTCACGGCAGCGGCCGGCGCCTCGCTCATCTCGTTCTGGACCTCACCGACCATTATCGCCGGCAAGATAGCCCTGATCTGCGCCGCCTACCTGGTGCAGAGCCAACTGCTCATCCGCACCCTGCGCGAGATCGCCATCGCTTTCCGCATCATCGACATGCTCTATTACGAATCTGACCCGGAGAAGCTGATGGAGCGGCAGGCCAAACTGGCTGAGCATTCGACGGCGCTGAACCAGGCCGCCTACGAAAACCTGCGCATGGGCATCCGTGACGACGAGGAGAAGGGAATAGACGAAGAAAAAGTCGGCACACCGCCCTGGGAACAGGATATGACCGACCCGGAAGTTATCGACCCCGGCATCGAGCGCGTCAGCCGGATGGGCGACGATGAAAAACAGGATTATCGCGCCAAATGGCTGGAAAAATACGGCATCGACAGCACCGCTGACCAGGTACGTGAAGAGCTGTCCAACTCCGAGACCGAGCCGCCGCCCCTACTGGAGTACCGGGGCGACCCGATTGAGGATGTGGTCGGCCGGATTGACCGCAATGCCGTGGCCATTTACGAGCTGGAACGGCAGGAAATGCTGCTAATGGACGAGCAAAACGAGACGGCCCAGGCCACGGATGTCGCCCAGCAGCAGGTGGAGACCCTGGGCGCAGCTCAGCAATCCGTCGCCGAAAACCAGCGCATGGCCGATGAGCATCAGAAAGATATTGATGTCAAGATGCAAAAGCAGGATGACCTGAAAGGGCAGAGCCAGGACACCGAAAAGACCGGTCAGAAAGGTCAGGGAGAGAGCGGCGAGGCCAAAGGGCTGGCGGCCATCATCCTGGCCCTGCTGAAACCCATGATGCCAGCCGTGAAAGCGTCAGGCGAAGGGGTCTCTGGCGAAAAAGAGAACCAGACCAACCAGGGCGGCGAGCAAGGGACCGAAGTGACCGACACGACGGTCGATTCAGCCCAGGAAAGCCAAAAAGAGGCCGACCTGCGCAAAGAACAGACCAAGAAGACCCAGGCCGAGGCGACCGCCAGCCAGCAACAGTTGGACAGTACCGGCAACTACCTGGAAAGCAACCAGGAGCAGGCCGAAGAAGGGGTAGCCGGGCTGGAATCGTTGCAGAGCGACATCGCCGCCATGCGCGAAGAGGTGGCGGCGGCCAAACAGCAACTCATGGACGAGCGTACCGAGGCGATCGCCGACGCCATGGATTGGATGATCAGCTGGCGCGAACAACGCGAGGCACTATTCGAGCAGATGGAAGGGCGCCTGCAGACGCTCCTGCCGGATCAGCCACAAGAAGACGAAGAAGGCGCCGAAGACAGCGACGAAGAAAAGGCTGACTTCGACTTTTACGACGAAGAAAAAGACCAGGGCAAGCTCAAAGGCTACTACGGCACGTCCGACATCGAGGGCGAATATGATCCCGAAGATGGCGACCAGAACAGCGACGAGCTCGAGCAATTCGCCCTCGACTACTAACCACCCGACGGGATGCCGACCCGACGGGTCCCGTACCCGACGGGTTGCCAACCCCTCAACGGGAGTTTGACGATGCACGAACAATTCAACGCCGCTATCAAGAACGCTAAAAGCGAACCGGCCGAAGCCGCGCTTTATCACAGCCAATACGGTTTCTGGCTGGGCCGGCAGGGCGACTGGCGGGCGGCAGCGGGCCAATTTGCGGCTGCAGCCAACCTGGCTGAAATATCTGGTGAAGAGGCTCTGGTGGCGGAATATCGCTATGCTGAGGCGCTGGCGCTGCAGCAGGCGCCGCGCAGCAAGGGCAAGGCACGGGTGGCGCTACGGCAGGCCACCGAAGCCTACAGCGCGCTGGGCCGCAGTGACCGGCTGGCCCAGACGCAGCGCCATCTGGCCGCCAATGAGGCGCGATCCGGCCGGTTCACCCCCGCCCTCAACCTCATCCGCCACGCCCAAACAGCCTGCGCCGACGATCCGCTGGCCTGCGCAGAGCTAGCCCTCGACGAAGGCGTCTATGCTGCCATCCTTGGCGAACGCGCTACAGCGGCGGCGGCGCTCAATCGCTCCCAGGAGCTGGCAACTGCTCACGGCAAACCGCAGCTGGCCGAACAGGCCCGGGCGCTGTATCAGCTGCTCATCGCCGCGCCGGTGCGGGATCCGCTGGGCGAGCAGATCGCGGTGGCCCTGCGCGACTACCGGGCCAGCGATGACAACCTGCAGGCGGCGCTACTGGCTTTCCAGGCGGGCCGCTACGGTCGCGCCCTGAAACTGGCGCAACAAAGTCAACAAGCCGCCCTCGATTCACTCGATTACGGCCGCTACCTCCGCTACAGCAGCAGTGCCCTGCTCATCGCCCTGATTCAGGAAAAACAAGGGCAGGATAGCGCCGCCCTGGCCACACTGTTGACCTGCAAAAAAACCATGGAACGCCATCTCGGCCCAGAAACCGGCCAGGCGATTAAACGAACCCTGGACGCTCTCGCCGTACGCTGGGGACCGGCCCGCACCGATAAGGCGCTGCGCCATTACCGGCAGGCGGTGGCCGCCCAGGGTTGATACCTAATATGAGTACGACGAGCTACGCCCCACCCATCGACTTTGACCTGAGCTACAAACATCTGCAGCTGATGCTGATGCGCATCGACCTGCATATTCACCGGGAGGCACGGCGCTGGCAGCAGGCAAACAGCAACGCGGCTGACCTGCTGCGCGGCCAATACATCTCTGACGCCGAGGTCAACGCGCTGCTGAAGCTGCCCTTTGGCATGCATTGGCGCCACCTGGCGGCGGAGAATGGCGATGAGGCGTATGAGCGCGCTTTCCTACAGGCGGAGCAGCAGATTGGGCTGTTGCTGAGCCGGGCACCGGCCGGTCAACAAACCCGCCTCCACCAGCTGGCTGATCGCTTCAACCTTTCGCCCTTTGAACTTGATGTCCTTCTCGTGGTCATGGCGCCCGCCTTTGATCTGCGTTACGAACGGCTCTACGGCTACCTGTTGGATGATGCCACGCGTAAGCGGCCGAGCGTCAACCTCGTCCTCGATCTACTCTGCAACCCGGACCCGCAGCGACTGCTAATGCTGCCCTATTTCCAGGCCGAAGCGCCCTTGTTCAAGCTGGGCTTCATTGAAATGGTCAACGAACCAGGCATGGTGACGCCGCCCCTGCTCAACCGGGCGCTGGTACCGGACCCGGCCCTGGTGAGCTGGCTGCTGGGCCAGTATGTACCGCACCAGGCGCTGCAGCCTCATGTCACACTGATGGACAGCCGCGATGGCAGCGCTGATTATCTCGTCGCCGCGCCCCAGCTGGCGGCGCTGGCTACGACCCAGGAGGAGGAGCCACTGCTGGCCTTCCACGGGGCGGACCTGGAAGCGCAACGGGCCGCGGCCAGACTTCTGGCACAGCAAATCGAAGCGCCGCTACTGCATATTCGCCTGGATCGCCTGGGCGAAAGTAATCGGGAATTGGCCCAGTCACTGCGCCTGGCCTTGCGCGACGCCCGGCTGTTGGGGGCGCTGCCGCTGCTGACCGGCTGGGATAGCTGTCTACAGAAAGGGGCGGCCCCGGCCGATCTGCTGCAGCAGCTCTGCGACTTCCCCGGCATGGCTATTCTCAGCGGCGCGCAGAAATGGCAGGCGCGTGACATCCCGCGGGAAAGGGCTTTGATCTGGCTCGACTTTGAGATGCCCGACTATGCTCAGCGGCGCCGGCTGTGGAGCCATTACCTGGCAGAGGCACCGGCCGGTCTCGCCCTGGATAAGCTGGCCGGCCAATTCCTGCTCAGCACCGGCCAGATCCGCGACGTCGCCCGCACCGCCCGCGACTATGCCACCCGCTTCGGCCGGCCGCTAGACGACGACGACCTGTTCATCGCCGCTCGCGAACATTCCAGCCCCAAATTAGGCGATTTGGCCCGGAAGATAACACCGCGCTACACCTGGTCCGATCTTGTGCTACCCCGCGACCCCGTCGCCATCCTGCAAGAGATCGTCAACACCGTCCTGGGCCGGCCGCGGGTGCTGGAGGAATGGGGCGCCGGCAAAAAGCTGGCCTACTCCGGTGTCACTGTCTTGTTTGCCGGCTCCCCCGGCACCGGCAAGACGATGGCTGCCGAGGTCATCGCCAAAGAGTTGCAGCAGGATCTGTACAAAATCGACCTCTCCGCTGTGGTCAGCAAATACATCGGCGAAACTGAGAAAAACCTGGAACGGATTTTCAATGAGGCCCAGAGCAGCAATGCCATCCTTTTCTTCGACGAAGCCGACTCTATCTTCGGCAAACGTTCCGAAGTGAAGGATGCCCATGACCGCTATGCGAATCTTGAGGTGAGTTACCTGCTGCAGCGGATGGAGTCTTACGATGGCGTGACTATCCTGGCGACCAACCTGCGCGCCAACCTGGATGAGGCGTTTATGCGCCGGCTCCAGTTCGCCGTCGACTTTCCCTTCCCGGAATGGCAGGACCGGCTGCGCATCTGGCAAACGCTTTTCCCGCCCTCAATCCCGCATGACCCGGACATTGATTTTGAGCTGTTCGCCAAACGGTTCAAGCTGGCCGGCGGCAACATCCGCAACATCATCGTCAGCGCCGCTTACCTGGCCGCTGCCGGGGACGAACAGGTGGGCATGAGCCACCTGATGCACGGCGCCCGCCGCGAGCTGCAGAAGATGGGTCGCCTGGTCAATAAAGATGATTTCAAGACGTGACGCTTATGAGCAATAAAGGCAAATCGACCGACAAAGTCGCCCGCAAGGCGCCAGCTAAAACCCAGGTTCAACGGCAGAAGCCCGCCACCCAAACGGCGCCGACGGAACTGGGCGCCCTGCACGGCCCGGTCGACAACGCCGCCCAGCTCTCCCCGGCCGATCTCAACGATCTGCAGCAAACCTACGGCAACAGCTATGTCCAGCGCGTCTCGCGCCACTCGTCCGCTGCCAACCATTCGGCCGGCAAAAGCAGCGCCCCATCCGTCCAGCGCAGCGATGACGTGGCTGAAGGTGGCGATATCTCTGAAGATCTGGAAAGCCGTATCCAGGGGAGCCAGGGCAGCGGCCATGCCTTGCCAGATGACCTACGTGGCCAGATGGAAGGGCAGCTCGGCGCCGGCTTTGGCGACGTCACCTTGCACACGGACAATGAAGCTGACGCCCTCAACCGCTCGCTTAAAGCGGAAGCCTTTACCGTTGGCTCAGACATCTATTTCCGCAAGGACACCTACAACCCGGGCTCGCCCCAGGGTCAGCAGCTCCTGGCCCATGAACTCACCCACGTCGTGCAGCAGGGCGCCAGCCAACCGCAGCCCGAGGGCAGCCCGGGCGGCGCCGCGCCCACCGGCGCCCCATCCAGCGAAAGTGAAGCAGCCAACGAATCTGTCGAACAGGCCAAAGAAGAACAGAAAGACAAAACGGACGAGCTGAAATCACCAGAGCAAGAAAAAGAGGAGGCAAACAAGGAAAACCAGAACGAGGTTATTCCTGAGGAGCAGAAAGAAGAAAAATCTGACGACGACGAGCAGCAACAGGAGGAAGAGAAAAAGCAGGCCAAAGTACCCGGTCCAGAGGCGGCCGAACAGGCCGCCGGCACCTCAGCGAGCGACCTGGCCGAGCAGAAGTTTGAGTCAGTGGCTGACCAGGAAGCGGATAGCGACATCCGCCCGCTGCTGCCCACCTGGAGTGAGCTGGCGGAAGGCACCGTCCAGCTCAGTGCGGACCAGACGGAAGAGCTGGATACCCATGCCAGCACAACCACGTCTGCCGGTGATTCCACAACCGCAGTTGGCGATATTGACCAGAGCGGCCTGGCCAATGACGCGCTGAAAGAAGGCGTCGTTGCCGGTCTGCAGGAAGGCGCCGCCAACCTGGTCATGAGTACACTCATGCAATTGGTCGCGACCAAGGTGCCGGTCGCCGATGGCCTGATGGCCGGGGCAGCACTGATTTCGGATCCGGAAGGATGGTGGAAAGAGGAAGGGATTGAAGGACAGTCCAAGCGTTTTATGGCAATCGGCAAGGCGTTCGGCTCCATCGCGGACGAGGACAATGATTGGGGGCGGGCTGCCGCGTTTTTTGAGGGAATCCTGGCGATCGTCGAATTTGCCTCCCGCCTGATTAACACCATCAGTAATGTTTTGTCCATCATTTACGCCGTCGCCTTTCCGCTGAGCTTTGCCCCTTTTATCGGACCGTTTTTCACCGCCATTGTGTCCTACATCAGTCCACTTTTGCCGCCCCTGGGCACCATCACGCTGAAGCTGGACATCACAAAGATGGTCCTCTCGCTATTAGCCGCTTTCCTGCGCTACATGGATCTGCTGGAAACAAGCGCTGATCCGCAGAAGCTGCTGGAAAAACAGGCCAAGCTGCAAAAGCATGTCCAGACATTTGTTTCCGAAGCGGTCACCCAGGGCGGTGAGAAAACCAAAGACAAGGCGTATGACTCCTACCAGAAACATAAGGTCAACAAGGTCAAGGATCTGCCCGACGCACATCCAGACAAAATTCATGTTGTCGAAAAATATGATTACAAGGGCCAGGACACAGTAGCCGAACATTCCGCCCGGCAGCAAGCCAAGAAAGATATTGCCGACAAAAAGGCGGCCGTCAAAGCGAAGGAGCGGGATGTTGCCCAGGCTGACGACGCCACCCGGCCGCAACTTGAAGGCGAATTGCGCCAGCTCAAAACAGAATACGCCGACATGAAAGCCAACCATGTCAAGCGGCAGGAGCGCGCCGCCGCCGAGGCGGAGTACCAGAAAACAAAACAAGAATCCGATGACCTGGTGGCGCAGGGCAAACCGGAAGACCAGAAACTGCTCGACAAAGAGCTAAAAGGGTTGCGCGAACGCACCGAACGTGACGAAAACAAGGGTTGGTTTTACCAAAACTTCCAGAAACCGGCCGAACGCTGGAATATGCACCGCAAGGCGCGTGGCGAAGCGGCTATGGCAGGCGCCCGCGCCCGGGAGGCCAAGCGGGATTACGAAAGCAAGCGCTCCAAATTGGCCGACCCCGACGGGGCCGATGGCCGGCAGCGCAGCGACGTGACTGCCTCCGTCGATGCCGCCCGACTGGACACAGCCGCCAAAAAGCAGACAGAACGGGAAAGCCATAGCCGCCTGGTCGAGGCACAGGACACCCACAAGCGGCGCGCCCAACGGGAAAAAGAGCTCAATCGTTATGCCAGCCAGAGTGAGTCCTCGTCTGCCAAACATACGCAGAAGGCGGCCGACAGCCAGCGCCGCATCGAAGCAACCGACCGCCGCATCGCCGAGTTGGAAAGCCGGCGCAGCCAGACCGACGATACCACCAGCATCGATGCCCAGATTGGCAAGCTACGTTCGGATCGGGATGCGCTGGTAGCCAGGAAGCAGAAGGCCGAAGCCGATGCCATCACCGACCGGGACGCCGCAGCTCAGTTCCGCCAGGAAGCTAACGCCGAAAATCAACGCGTCGAAGCCGCCCGGCAACAGATGGAACTCAGCCGTCAGGAGTACGATGCCAGGAAGCAGAGCCGCACCGAGGCCGAGGCAGCGCAAAAGCAGCAGGAAGACACGCTGAAATATCTGGACGCCAAGGAAAAATGGAACACGGCCCGGGAAGAGAATGAAAAATATGTCCTGACAAGTGATGAGCGCAGCGAATATGACCAGCTCAAGCGCGACCTCAAAGATAAGGCTGAGCGGACCCCGCCGGAGCCAATCACTGACGCTGAAGCCAAACGGATGCGTTACCTGGAACGGATGGCCCAATGGGAAAAACGGTCCAAACGCTCCTTCAGCGGCCAGAACAAGGATTATTGGGATGCCAAACGGTACGCGTAACATCGCTTCGGTGGGCTGGAGGCGAAAGAATGGATTGGCAAAGGCCGCTGCCCGCTGGCGATTCGGCCCAGGATAGCGATTGGCCAAAAATATGGCGCCGATCCAGGTGAACGTCAATCTATTCACCATCCGCCAGGCTGACCGAGCCCACCGCTTCGGAGGCTGAGGGATTGGCTGATGCCCAGCGGAACGGCAAAGGCAAAGAACCGAAGATTACGCCATCAAGGTGAAGCCGGCGAGCGGCAGGAGTTCGCCGTAGAACTGAAAAGACAGCTTACGACACACCGATTACTGGAGCGGCAACAAGCAGGACAGTACCCCACTGTCATGTCGTTAAACCCGGCGACGCTACCGTAAACGCCAGCCAAAAGTCGGGCGCTAAACCGACGGCCACCTGGCGGATGGCGAGACCTGACCGTGGCCAAGGTGAAACAAAGTCTATTCAGGTCGATTATTTCCAAATTGAGGAAGATGCTGGGGCGACGACGCCGGTGCGGGTGGAAGATATCCGGCGGCGCTGGGGAAACCGCCGGTATCCAGCGCCGCGCCGAAGTGACAGAAGAAGAATCTAGAAAAGCGGCCCCATAGGCCAGGGGCTGATCTCAATGGTTTCCTGAATGCCTCGAAATGAACCAGGAAATTGAAATGGATGACGATGAAATCGAAGCATTCATGCCATCATTGAGCTGGACGAGAGACAGATGGCGGCTGCGCCGCGGCAAACGATATGACGCCGGAAGAAGCTGACCTGGGAGAACTGTTACCTGAGGAAGGACTGAAACCGGAGTCCTGAGCCATCGTCCGGCGTATGAAGATGGCAGAAGAAGACGATTGGGCTGAGGACGAACGGAAAGTGATGCTCTGACTGGCCAATAGACCCGGCCAACGGCCTGCCCATGCCGCCCTACGAGACCTTTGACCAGATGTCGGCGCTGGCTTATACCCACCGGCAGTTGAAGCCGCCCGGCTGGACCAGGAGGCGACCCAGGAGATCGGCGCCAGATGGCCCCGACGCCGAATCGCAGGCCAAAGAGTTGGCGGCACCCGGGCATGTCCAGGCTAACCAGACCGCCATCGCCCTACAATCAGGACATTGACGGTGCTGGCGGCGCAAAAAGAGATGGAACAGGCAGGCCGGTGAGCAGGGCTCGGCCCAGCAAGGGCAGCAGCAATCCGGACAGGGCCACGATATGTTCTCGGCCATGTTCATGCCGTTGCTGGGAGCTATGGGCATGGGCCAGGCGCATGCCGGCACCGGCGACCAGAAAGGGAGCGTCAACGAAACCAAAGAAGGCATGGGGCAGCAGGCGGAAGCGGGCCGGGCCGGCGTCGAATTGACCTCCATGGGCGTGGCCGTATCCAAGCAGCGCCAGGGCGAAACCCTGCGAGCCCAACAGCAAACACGCTTCGAAGAGAAACGGCTGCGCGATCTGGATGCTCGCCTGGCTGCCGACCAGGACAAAGCGTTGGAAGGCCAGGAAGAATTTGCTATGCTCACAGACGGGAGCGGCAGCACACAGGACGAGATCATTGCCGAACAGGACAGCCTGACCGAAACTTATGCTGAGGCCAACGATTATGCGCAATCGTGGGCGGACGAACATTACGCCGTGCGCCAGGAGCTCTTTGGCGACCTGGAAAGCGAACTGGACGAATGATGGATATGCAGACAATTGACAGGCAAATCGAGGCGGCGCAACAACAGGGCAACCGGGCCGTAGAAGCGATGCTGCGGGGGCAGAAAGCGGCTGGTTACACCCTGCAGTCAAATTGGCATCTGGCGGCAGCGGAGCTGGAAAAGGCAGCCGCCCTGGCCGAAACCGCCGGCTGCCCCTACAACCAGTACCAGTTGCTGGCCCCGGCAAAGTCCTGGCCTACATGCCCGGCGAGACAGCCTGGCAAACACGACCTGGTGATGGCGCCTGACTCTTCCGCGAAGAGGGCCAGACAACGCAGCCGTACCAGCCCTGCAGAGCCTCGCCCAGGCCTTTTGAGTCAGCCGCCCGACGACGCCCTGGCGACCATCGACGAAGCGGGATTGCCCGGCCCAAACCGAAGCTGACGGGGCCAAATCGTCGCACTGCATCAGCTCCATGCACTCGGCAGGTCCGATGAAGCTGGATTGGAGTTGATGGAATTTGGCCTGCAGGCGCTGGCTGCGGCGCATCAGCACGGTGTTCCGAGCTGGCGACGGGTGATCAGAGGGCAGCAACAGCCCTTATCTTAGAGCGACGGCCAGCTTGACCCGTTGGCACTGACCGAGTTGCAGGCGTTTGTCTCGGGGATAGGCCAGTGGGCCTGCCCCCCGCCTTACTGGCACGCGCAGGCACGGCATTGCAGCTGGGCCAGCACGCCCAGTTCAATGAATGGCTGAGGAGGCGTTGCCGACAGCCCTGCCAGAGCAGAGACGGAACGGTATCTGCATTATTTGTTGGCCGCTCATTCAGGCCGGCTGTTCAGCAGGAAGACCGACCGGCGTGTTGGCCTGCTGCGGTGCCGGGCGTTCCTTACCCATCATCTTGGCAACAGTGGGCGCGCGATTGACCGGATATTGGATGAGTTGGGTAAAGGTTGGGGACTGCCGGTATGGCTGAGGGCCATCGCCGCCTACCAGGCCTGCAGACCGGGACGGCAAAACCAGGCGTAACCTCATGCAGATGCAGCCCTTTACCGGCCGGGCGCTACCGGCTGGCGCAGCTGCCCGAGCCGGGCGACAACCCCCAGTTGCCGGCCCGGACGAGCATCTGGACGGCTGGTCACTATCATCTGGCCCCTGCCAGCAGCAGCGAGCTGACCGGCCCAGCCTCAACGCAGCCTCAAGGCAACCAACGGTTTATGACCGGGGTAGCTGGTCAGAGCACGAGTTCCTGGTCTGCGAGCCACTGGCTGCTTCTGGCTGATAACCCCCGCCCGACGCCGCCACAGCCCGCACATTCCTGACCCAGTTCAAGGCCATACTGGCGCAGCGCCGTGCCGGTCGTCCCGTCCGGCACTGCCGGGCACCTCTTTGTGCCTGGCCTGCTCTCCACAGGCGCGCTGCGCCTGCAGCGTCAAATGTAGCGGAGAGTAACTATCTGGCTACTCTGGGTGACATGCTGGCCCAATGGCTCGGCGTTAATGGCGCCTGGCTGCCCCAACTTCAGTCGTTGCGGGCGGGCGAACTTGACCTGGCCGGTCTCCTGGCAATGTCAAACAGCGCCGTTGAGCCATCCCCAACTGAGGCGCCCGCCACTGATTTGCCTCTGCTGTCGGTCTATCGAGATGGAGAATTGCAGGAGCAATATCCACTCGCCAGCCCGTTACTGGTTATCGGCAGCCAGGTAAGCTGCGACATCCGGTTGACTGGCGGCGGCATGGCCGGGCAGCACGTGCGGCTCAGCTGCCCGGACCCCCTGGCCCCGAGCGCCGCCTGGCAGGTGACGCCGCTGGCCCGAACCGAAACTACGGCGATTGAAGGACGGCAGCTGCTGCCGGAACGGCCCGAGGAATGGCTGCCCGGCCAGATGTTGCAGTTAGGCTTGTACACCCTGCGCTGGCAGCCGGCCCGAGCCGCAAGCGTCACCGAAAACCCGATTGCCTGGCAACAAGCGCTGGCTGTGACCGCGACGCCAGCCCTGGCCACGCTGGCGCCAGGCGAAAGTGCCAGCTACCAGCTGCTGATCCACAATCAATCCGGCGTTGTCCTGAACGGCTGGCTGGGGATAGCCGGCCTGCCCGGCGGCTGGGTGACCCTATCCGAGCGGTTGCTGGAGCTGATGCCGGAACAGGAGATGCTGGTGATTGCGGGAGTGCAGGTACCGGCCGGTAGCGGCGCGCAGGCAGGTGAAAGGCGCTGGCAGCTCACCCTGACGCCCGAACTGGACGCCCGGCCCCAACCGATCGCTGAGCTGGGCCTGCGCATCAGCCCGGTAAGTGACTTTACCATCCAGCTTCATCCCAACCAGCTCAGCCGGCGCGGCACCATCGACCTGCACATCCGGAATCTGGGCAATACACCGGCCAGCTTCGCGATCAGCGCCCGAGATTCCGCAGCCCGGCTTACGTTCACCTTGCCGGCGAATGAGGTTGCGGTCGACGGCGGTCAGACCGAGATTGTGCCGGTGCACATCGAGGCGGGCCAGCCGCCCTGGCTGGGTGGCACCCTCAACTTCCCCTTCACCGTCCGGGTCGCGGGGCCAGCTGGCAAAGTCCTCAGCCAGAATGGGCAGCTCGATCAGCCGCCCCGGCTCCCCTACTGGATTTTCGCCATCCTGGGTGCCATCCTGATCGGGCTCTGCGGGCTGGTGGGGCTGCTCTACAATGGCTATAGCCAGCGGCAAGGGTCGGCGGCGACGACCCAGGCCATCGAGGACGCGGGCTGAGTGCCACGCTCACCCGCGCTTTGAGCAGCTCGCAGCCAACGCCCGCCATTGTCCCCAGCCTTCACCCCCTTCCCAACCCTGACCAGTGAACCAGAGGTCATATTGCCGCAAGTGGCCACATCGATTACGATGTTTTTTGTTGGAGGAGTCTGTCGCCGCCAGGTTGGTGCGCGGCCTCGGTACCTTTGATCGCCAGTCATTCGCCGTCCCCTCTTGGGTAGAAAGCGTTATGGCAACTCGCAGCCGTCTTGGCATTGCTCGGCCTGCTCAGTCTGGCCGTCTTCAACACGGCTGCACCACCAGCAGCGGCACCACCATTGTGCGCAACGTGCGCGAAATGGGGCTCACTATGCGCTGGGTGCTTTTGTGCTGGCGATATTGGGCCTTTTGGTCGCGGGCCGATTGATGGCGCTGGAGCGCAAAGGTTTCTGCCTCGTTGGGCCCAGCTCACTGCTATTGAGATCCCGGTCCTGGGCAAACAGCCGGCTTGCCGAAGCCAGCAGCTGCACTCCGCTTTCCAGCAGGGCAAAAGCCTCGCGGCAGTTCAATCAGGATCTACAGCGCAACCGCAGCGCCGGCAGCATAAGGCGACCCAGGCGCTCGGCAGCGTGCGGGGCAAGGCCGGCGGGCTCCTGGAAGATGGGCTGAGGCGGTCACGGATGGTATCGAACAAAGTGAGGCTGAGACCTCCGACACAACCCATGTGGCGCCGGTTGCAGAACAGCCGGGAAACGCCATCACCACGGCGGCCACGCCCCAACGCCGCCAACCAACCATCAACCGACTGCCCGTCCCAGCCGAATTTGTGACGGCCCCCTACCTGCTCAAACAGCAGCACGAGGAAATATCGTCGGCCGGCGGCTGGGGCGATACCAGCTGGAGGCCAGCCATGCGCAGAGCGATCTCGGGCGCAGCTACCACGCCTTTGACCTGAAATTGGGCCGCCCCGTTCTGCTGACCATCCTCAACCCGGACTGGACCCAGAATCCGCAGCAGCAGACGGCGTTGTTGGCCCAGATCCGCCATTGTGCCCAGAGTGACCACCCTTCACTTAACGCCATCTACGATTTTGAACTGGCTGATGGCTACCTTTTTATCGTCGGCGAAGCGGTGGCAGGCCAACCGCTGCTGGACTACTGGCAAAGCTGGGAGCAGGCGGGCAAGCCCATTGGCTATGCCGAGCTGCTGCGCCTGGTTGGTCAGATTGTGGCTGCGCTGGCCTATGGCGAATCCATGGGGCTGCACCACGGCCGGCTGACAGCGGAGCAGCTCTACTGGGAAGCCGACCCGGCCGCGACGGGTTTTGCCGACGGCCGCAGCCACATCCACAACTTTGGCTACCGGCTCTGTGAAGATGAAGCGACGCGCTGGCCTGCCAGCAGGCAGATATCCTGGCCTGCGGCCAACTCCTCTACCAGCTCGTCATCGGCCAGCCGGCAGCCAACGAAGGCCCGATTACGCCCCGGCTGAACTCAAACCGGCATGCCGGTCGATGTTGAGGAGATTATCCTGGATGCATTGGCGCCTGATCCGGCCGATCGGCCCGCCTCGATGGCGTGCCCTGGCCGCCTTGCTGCGCGAGGTAGCTGACACATTAGGCGACCGGTTGATGAGCGGCGGCGAGCTGCCTCGAGGGTGAACCGGTCATTCGCGTACGGGCGACCGGCGAAGCGGATCGATGATCCGGCTGAACCGGATACGTTTTATCGGCCAGGAGCGGCGCAACGACCTGTTGCTGCCAGGCCACGGGTGGCGCCAGTTCACCTGGCTGGACCGAGACCGGCCGGTTGGGAAATCAGCGACCTGGGCAGCAAAGGGGGCACACGCCTTTCTGACGCCCGCTTGCTACCTAATTTGCCCGAACCGTGGCTGCCCAGCCAGACTCTTTTCATCGGCCCATACCAGCTGAACCTGACAACGGCCACGCCTCAGGAGTTAGCCGCGGAAATCGTTGTGGAAGCGCCGATCGGCGTGGCCCTTTTACCCCAGGCGGCCCGAGTCCTGCCGGGCGAGCGGGTCGATTTCCAGCTCAGCCTGGTCAACCAGGGTAACCAGGTGGACCATGTCAGCCTGGCAGTGGCCGGTGTACCGGACCATTGGGTCACCGTCTCCGAGACGCAGCTGGAGCTGATGCCGGGTGCGCGCGGTTATTTGCTGGTGACCGTCGCGCCACCACGCCAGAGTGAGGCCACGGCCGGCGAATATGCCCTGGCCCTCAACCTCCAGTCAGCGGCAGCGCGGGGCCAATGCGCCAGCGTCACCGGCTTGCTGACGGTGGGCGAGTTTGACCAGCTGCTGCTCGATTTGCACCCCGAACATCTGATCAACGATGGCGTGTCGCGCCTGCAGGTGATTAACCAGGGCAACCGGCCGGTCACGCTGGAGCTGATCGGGCGTGACAGCGAAGAAGCGCTGCTGTTTACCGTCGACGAGCGCGAAGATTGGCGCCTGCCGGCCGGTGAGAGCACCACCATCGCTGTCAACATTCGGGCCCAGCAGCGCCCGTTCTTTGGCAGCCAGCAACGCATCCCGTTCGAACTCCTGCTAGACGCGAACGAGGGTCGTCATTTCCAGAACGGCCAACTTCTGCTGACACCCCGTCTGCCCAGCTGGGTGCTGGCGGCGGCCGGGATGTCCGTCGCCTTCATTTGCCTGGTTTTTGGCTTCATCGGCAATATCTTGCTGAGCAACCGGCCGGTGGTCCTCGCAGCCGAGATCCAGGCGACGGCCACAGCCTTGCAACAGCTGCCGGTTGAAACTGCCACCGCCGATCCGCTGGGCAGCGCCGCTTTTAACAGTGGCCTGCCGCAAAGCTGCCGGCAAATTCGGCAGCAAAATGGCAGTGCCAATGCGCCAGATGGCGAGTATACGTTGTACGTGGCGGGCGATGTGGACCGGCCGGTGGCCGTCTATTGTCATGACATGGCCCGCAGCGCCCGCGAATATATCACATTGGATACAGCCACCAGCGGCGGCAATTTTTCCACCATCAGCTACCCTGATCAGCAGTTGCGGACTACCTATCTCAAGGTCCGCCTCGATCTGCAAACCCTGCGCATTGACCCAACCGACCGCACGTTCGCCCTTGTCGAAGGCAGTCTGCCCAGCTTCGAAGAGGAGATCATCAACGATTTTGGCAGCGCCATTGGCTGCAGTGAAATTGCCCCCAGCGGCGTCTTCGGCGAAGCCAACATCAATTTGGTTGGAACACCATTCGTGCTGGCGGAAACGGCCGCATTCACCTTTGCGGGACCTGAGGTGGATGGCGCGGCCACGCTGTCCGAGGATCGGGCGACGGCCACCATCACCGTCACGGGTAATTGTGGTTGGGCGGTACCTCATGATCAGATACCGCTGGCTTATGTTGGCGCTCGTTGATGAGCGGCCCACTGGACCCGAATTATCTGCCAAAGGGGTTTCTCTCTGACCAGCTTTCGGGTATCATTTAACAGGCGTTGACAGAAACCTATTTTGTTTCAGAACATAACGGGCGGAAGGGATTGGCGGCTTCAAGCCAACCCACAAGTCTATACTGCCAATAACGAAGGAGAGCCTATGAGTGAAAATCAATCACCACAGCCGGAGTTCATCCTGAAAAAACTCTGGCAGCTGCACATTGCCGAGGCGGCCAGAACGCCGTCTCTGGCCACGCAGATCCTGGAGCGTGGCCAGCGGTTGGCCTGGCGTTTTGTGCACTTTTACCGGCGGCTTTGGAAACAGCCGCGCCAGATGCGTCGCTTTATCAAGTTGAAGGTTGCCGGCTCTCTGGCCGCGGCCGCGCTCTACCTGGCCCTGAGCGGCGCGCCAGCCTATGCTGCCACCATCGTGGTGGATGGGACGACCTGCACCCTGATCGACGCCATCGATGCGGCCAACACGGATACGGCCGTCGGTGGTTGCGTGGCGGGTAGCGGCGCGGATGTGCTGCAATTACCGGCCGGTGCCACCTTCAGCTACGCCTACGAGGACAATGCCAGCGCGGGCGGCAATGCCCTGCCCGTCGTCACCAGCGAAATCACCATCGAGGGCAATGGCAGCACCATTCAGCAGGTACCGCCCACGGACGGCCTGGGTGATACCATGCGGGCGCTGATGGTCGACTTTGATGCCGATCTCACCCTCAACGATCTGACAATCAGTGGCTTCAATTCTGATGGCCCTGGCGGTGGTGTCGTTAATTTCTACGGCAGCCTGGCGATCAATGACAGCACCATTACCGGCAATACCAGTAATGTCGGCGGCGGCGGCGTGGCCAGTTACGGCGGCACAGCAACCATCAACAACAGCGTCATCAGCAATAACAACGCGAATTTCCTGGGCGGTGGCATTGTTACCGGCGCCTACGGTGGTGCGCCGAACGCGGGTGGCAATGGCGCCTCTGGTGGCAAGTACAACAGTATGACGATTACCGACAGCACCGTGTCGGGCAATGTAGTCACCTCAACCTTTATCGGTGGTGGCGGCGGCATCACTAATTTTGCCGTTGCCAATGCTGAAAGTGTCCTGAACATCAACACGAGCGAGATTACCGGCAATGAGTCCACTTACGCTGGCCCGCAGGAGTCGGTGACCTTTAATGGCGACGTCACCATCAGCGGCAACCAGTTATCAGACCGTTTCCAGAGAGCTGGCGGCGGCGAAGGCGGTGGCTGGGGTGGCGGTGTCCACAGCTGGTCTGGTGATTATGGTTCAGCCAACACCAACATCACTGATTCGACCATTAGCGGCAACAGTGCCAGCCATGCAGGCGGTGGTGTAGGCAGCGTCAACAAATATGCCTCTGGTACGACAAACATCACCAGCTCAACAATCGCCGGCAATTATGCCTACAATCTGGGCGGCGGCGTTGCTCAGGGCACCGGTTATACCGATGGTTCTGGTTATGGGTACATGAACATCGACAACAGCACCATTTCTGGTAACTACGGTTTCTACGGTGGTGGCATCATGACCTATTCATTCTATTTCGGTGGTCCGGGCGAGGGCCGCAGCGCCAATGGCGTTTACGACGAACTGTCGCTGAACGACACGACGATCACTGGCAATGATGCCTATGTGGGCGGCGGCTTCTACAACTACAATGCCTACTTTGGCATCAACCGGACCATCATCTCCGGCAACAGCGCTACCTACTTCGATACCGGCTACACCGAAAGCGACTCGCCAACGACGACGACGGACAATTACAATCTCTTTGGCGAGGATGGCAGTGCTGGTCTGGCCGGGGCTGTGGCTGCCGGGGCCTCGGACATTGTACCGCTGGCGCCGCGTGATCACTGGCGACACATCCCGTACACGACACTGGCCAGCAGGCGGGGTCAAACCGAAACCCATCTGTTGCTGGCTGGCGGGTTGGCAACCCGATGCGGTACCAGCCGGGTCATGCGGCCCTACTGTTGACCAGCGTGGCTTGCCGCGACCGGCCGGTACCGGTTGTGACATCGGCTCAGTCGAGGTGCAGGCGCCCACGGACGTCTCGCTCACAACGTTTGGCAGCGAAGGCAGTGCCGGCTACGGCGGCCTCCTGGCGACCGCGCTGGCGGCCATGGGGCTAACCGGCTGGTGGGCCAACCGGCGGCGGCGTCAGCTCCAGTAGCGAGCAGCACGCCATTCAAGCTAGTTTTACGAGAAGCGTCGGGCTCAGGCCCGGCGCTTTTTTTATCCGACCAGGCTTTTGCACTGCTTTGAGCGCCTGGTGGCTACCTGCGCCATTGCAAAAATCAGCAATATCATGATTTACGCTGGCCAGCAAACCGGGCATAATGGGAGCTGTACCGTTCAACAGGCTGGCGCCGCCGTTACTCAGCCATCCTGGTCACAATCATAATTAATCAGGTGTAACTCATGGAGATTCAAAAACAACTTGTCGCCGCTGCCGACGCCCGCCCCATCCCCGCAGAGGACTTTGGCTTCGGCAAGATATTCACCCACCACATGCTCACCCGCCGCTACAAAGAGCCGGAGGGCTGGGCCGACCCGCAAATTGAGCCTTACGCGCCGGTGCCGCTGTCGCTGTCGTCTTCGGTTCTCCATTATGCGCAGGAGATTTTCGAGGGCGCCAAAGCGTATCGCCGGCCGGATGGCCACATCAACCTGTTCCGCATTGAGGAAAACATCAAGCGCTTTAATCGTTCCGCTGATCGGATGGATATGCCGACCATGGACGAAGAAGAGCATATGGAATGCATCGTCGATTTGATCAGCCTGGACAATGCCTGGGTGCCTAGTAAGGGATTTGCCTCCCTTTACATCCGGCCGGCTCTGATCAACGTCACGCCGGCGATTGGCAGCATGTCGGGCGGTGAATATCTCTATTTCCTGCTTCTCAGCCCGGTTGATCCCTTCTTTGCCCAGGGCTTCAAGCCGATCAGCGTCTTCGTGGAAGACGAATATGTGCGCGCTGTCCGCGGCGGCGTTGGCTGGGCCAAGACGGGCGGCAACTACGCGGCCAGCCTCAAAGCAACCAAGCGGGCCGTTGAAAAAGGGTACCGCCAGGTACTCTGGCTGGACGCTATCGAACGGCGCTACGTCGAAGAAATGGGCGGCATGAATGTCTGCTTTGTCTATGGCAATCAGCTGGTGACACCGCCCCTAACCGGTAGCATCTTACCCGGCATCACCCGCGACTCCATCCTGAAGCTGGGCGCCGACCTGGGCTACGAAGTGGCCGAGACCATGCTGGACATCAACGAAGTCGTCAAAGATATCGAGGCTGGCAAGGTCACGGAGGCGTTTGCCTGCGGCACGGCGGCGGCGATTACGCCAATCAGCCAGTTTGGCTACAAGGGACGCGATGTGGTGATCAATAACCACGAGGTCGGCTCGGTCACACAGCATTTGTTCGACCAGCTGCTCGGCATCCAATACGGCCGCATTCCGGATCGCTTTGGTTGGACAACAAAAATTGAGGCGGCTGACTAGATTCAGCCTGCGCCACACAGAAAACGACATATCGGGGTAGGCGCAACCCGACAGGTATTACTTTCCTGTTGGGTTGCCGCCTACCCCGTGTCACGCGTGCGCGACCTCCTGAAAGGCGCAGCTCGCGGGCTACGCGCCCTGCGGGCGCGACGCCGGGGCGGCAACCTGTCGGGACGGAGACCCTACAGGTTGCGCCCCGACGTATACTCTCTACCCCCGCCGCTGCCGGTTAAACCAGCGCTGCGTCAGCTCCCCCAGCCGCTCGGTGCGCTGGCGGATGACGGTGCATTCCGGCAGCGCCTCCAGGAACTTCTCGCCGTAGCGCTTGGTCAGGATACGCTTGTCCAGGATGACAACCACCCCTTCATCGCTCTTGCGGCGGATGAGGCGGCCGAAGCCCTGGCGGAAGCGGAGGACCGCTTCGGGGATGGAATATTCGAAGAAGGAGTTATCAAAGGTCTCGGAGCGGGCCGCGAAGACGGGATCAGAAGGGACGTCAAAGGGGATGCGGGCGATCAGGACGGCTTGCAGCGCCTCGCCAGGCACGTCGACGCCTTCCCAAAACGATTTGGTGCCCATCAACACCGCCCGTGTGCCGGGTGTTTTGAAGCGGTCGAGTAGCTGTTGGCGGGAACTGCCCTCGGTCTGGGCCAGTAGCGTGATCCCCCGCTCCGCCAGCAGCCCTTCAACCGCCCGGGCCGTCACATTGAGATGGCCGTACGAGGTGAACAGCACCATCGTCCGCCCCCCCAGTGCCTCAGCCACCTGCAAAATGGCGTCTTCAACATAGCGCTGATAACCGGGCTGGTTCGGCTCGGGAATGTCGCTGACCAGGTAGACCAGCGCGCGGTCGGGGTAGTCAAAGGGAGAGCCAACGGCCAGCTCCAGGGCGTCATGGGCATGCAGCCGCTCCCGGATGTAGTCAAAGGTCGGCTCGCCGCGGCGCGAGTTGGCGTTGGCCGTGCGCATCGTGGCCGAAGTGAGGACCACCGACTCCAGCTCGGCAAACAGATGTTCCTCCACCAGTGGCCCCACATGGAGCGGCGCCGCATGTAACGACAGCCGGTCGCGCATGACCTCAACCCAGTAGATCATGTCCGGGCTGGGGTCGGCGATGATCTGGTGGATGTTCTGGATGGTCTCATGCAGATCGCCGGCGCTGTTGCGCACGGCCAGCTGCAGTTCATCCCCCTCAGCCAACCCGACAGCCATGTTGATGTCGTTTAGGCCTTCGGCGATGTTCATCAACCCTTTGACCAGATTGGCCAGATTCAGGCCCAGGTTTTCCCAGGAGAGCAGCAGATGGTCAAAATCAGGCAGGGTCCGGGATGACGGGGTCAGCCGCACTGCCTGCGAGAACTGGCTGCGGGTGTCGATCTGATCGCGGATAAAGAAATCGAGGCTGAGGAAAAATTCGTCGATCTGGCGCTGCCCTTGCTCAGCTATCTGGCGCAGGTTGACCAGATAGCTGTCGACTTTGTCGCGGTAAAATTCGGGCAGATCGACGATTTTCTTTTCGATGTCGCCGAGGAGGCCGGACCGGCCGGTAAACTCCGCCACCAGCGTCTCCAGAAAACGCCGGTCCGCCCGGAAGCTCAACCCGTCCGTCACCGCGGCCTCCAGATGATGCGCCTCATCCAGAATGACATCCTTGTAATCCGGCAATACCGTCGCCTTCATATCCGCCATCAGCAGCGAATGATTGGCCACGATGATATGCGCCTGCTGCGCCCGCCGCCGCGCCAGGTGCAGTGGACAACGCTCCTCGGCGCACATGTCGCGCGTGCAAACGTCGTTTTCTGCATTCAGCCGGTTCCAGGCAAAGCGCTCTGGCCCGCTGCGCAACGAAATCTGGGCCACATCGCCGGTCAGCGAATCCGGCAGCCAGATCAGGATACGGGCGAATAACGTCATCTCCGTCGCATCGCGCGGGCCGGTGTGGCGCATTTGCTTGAAAAGCCGGGTGCAGATGTAATTCCGCTTCCCCTTCAGCACCGTCGCCCGCAGCTCAAAAGGCAAAATCCGCTGCAACGTCGGGATGTCTTTGTGAATCAGCTGATCCTGCAAATTGATTGTCGCCGTCGAGACCACCACCCGGCGCCCGTTCTGGGCCGCCCAAAAAGCAGCCGGCATCAAGTAGCCGATGCTTTTGCCTGTGCCGGTACCCGCCTCCACCAGAAGCTTGTCGCCCTGGTTCAGCGCCTCGCCCACCGCCATCAACATCGCCACCTGCTCCTCCCGATATTCATAATCGGGGAACTGGCGGCCAAAATTGCCGTCCGGCAGCAGCATGTCGGCGATCATCTCCACATCGATCGGTTCCGGATCTTCCTTCTCATTCAAAGTCGGGGCATTAGGCCATTCCGGCTGGAAGATGCTGGTGCGCCGGCTGGGCCGCTCGCCAAAGGCATCCCGCCCGCGGGCGCGCAAAACATCCTGGAAGAAGATCGTCTCCGGCCAACCGATACGCTGCCCCGCCTGCACGATCTCCTCGATGGTGCTGAAGGGCAGCTTATGGGCGAGATCCGTCAGCGCCCAGAATAGCTCAACTGTTAACCGGGCGTCGTCCAGGGCTCGATGGGTCTGCTGCGCTTCCAGGCTCGGTAAGCCCAGAAAACGGGCCAGCGCTTCCAGCGAATACCGGCCCACCCCCGGCAGCAAAATCGAGGCCAGCGTCACCGTGTCAATGCGGTGCTGCCCCACCCCAATGCGCTCCTGCTCGAGGAAGCCCATGTCAAAACCAACATTGTGGCCAATGACAACATGGTCGGCCATCATCTGCCGCACGTGCGGGCGCACGTCATACATCACCGGCGCCCCATTCACCATCCGCTGCGTGATCCCGGTCAGGTTGATGATGAAAGAATCGAGGTCCCGTTCCGGGTTCACCAGCGACTGGTACTCCCCCAACACCTGGCCATCAGCAAACGCAATCGCCGCCACTTCGATGATGGCATCCTTACCGGGCTGCAGGCCGGTGGTCTCCAGATCAACTGCTACATAGGTGGTCATAAGGCGGGCATTATAGCACATATGTTTGGGAGACCAGCTGTTAGCTGATAGCTTTTAGCTGGTAGTGGGGCCTGAAACGGTTCGGCAAATAGCGCGCGGCAGCCAACTCGGCGCACACGTTATAGCTTCGTGGCGGCTCATCCCACACAACATTACTAACAGCTAATAGCTGACAGCTAACAGCTACTAGCTGAACGCCTTTTTCACGCCCTCACACCTCGATTAACCTCTATACTGTCAAGCGGTTAATACAAGCGTTTTTGCTGATTATGATACGCTGAACGTGCTGCCGGTTATCCTGGAGATTCGCATTATTGACCGGCCGGTCCCCCTCCCGCTCTCGAGCCATGAGCTGCCAGGGGACCCCAATGGGGATCAACTCAACAGCAACATTTAACACCAGGTCGTGTGCTGCCTGATCCTTCTTTATTGTATTGGTATTTCGGAGCCAACTATGGCCACACGCAAACACGCAACCTCTCTGGGTGCCGTCTTCCTATCCATTCTTACCTTCTCCTTCCTATTTGTACTCACTCAGTGTGCCCCCGCTGAAGATGGCGAGTCGAACTCAGAATTTGCCTTTGCCCCAACCTATACCCGACTGTTCCTGGCTACTGAAACCCCGTCGGCCGGGACGATGCCGGCCACCTTTACACCATCCAGTGGTGGCCAGGAAACCGGGTTGTCCAGCGGCCAGGCAGGCAATGGCCGCGGCGAGCCCACCGCGACCCCAGATCTGACCGGCTACTCGACCATCATCGAGGTACGGCGCACCGGCGAAGCGACCGGTGAACCCGTCCTGATCCCTACGGCAATTGCATCTGCCAGCCCCGCGTCAGCAACCACCGCGCCGGTCGCCACCGGCGCACCTACGCCGACCAGTTCTGCTGGCCAGGGCAACGCCACACCCACACCAAAAATCGAACCGACCAATACCGCCAGCCCTCCGACCAATACGCCCCAACCCAGCGCCACCCCCAACCTGAACTTCAATCCGCGCAAAGGCATCGCCGCCGCCTATGCCTGGGCTTATGACACCGGCTACGAACCATTCAACACCGGCTGGTATTACACCTGGTCCCTCTTCCCGGGCGAATGGGTGAACTCCG
>JACKBM010000035.1 GCA_020634575.1 Ardenticatenales bacterium
TTTCCGCCAAACTGTCCGGCGATCCAACCACCGTCAGCAGATCCCCCAGCGCCAACCGGGTGTACCCGTGGGAAACCAGCCGGTCCCCCTGCCGGGATATCGACAGGATCAACACATCGTGGGGGAAATGAATGTCGCGGATGGCGGCGCCGTTCAGGTCAGGATTGTTCATGACATACTCGCCAAATGCTTCGTTTTCATCCATCCCCAGCAGCAGCGAAGCGGCAAAGGGTGAGCGCACAAACTGATCCAGCAAACTGACCACGGCGGTACCTGGCTGAACCACGACAGCACCCAGTTCATGGAACTTTTCGAAGTTGAGCCGATCCTGCAGCCGGACAATGACATTGCGGACGCCGAAATTTTCGTAGACCATTTCACAGATCTGGAAATTTTCCTCGTCGGACAGCATCAGCACGACGCTATCCGCCCGGGCCGCGCCCAGCTCGCGCAACCCCTCGACCGTTACGTCCGGCATCAGCGCCATCCGCGGCGAGTCGTCGTTGACGTAATCCACTATCTCCTGCTTGCAGGCGACCAGCACGACGTTCCAGTCATGGCTCTGCAATTGGCGCGCCAGGGCCAGCGATTGCCCTTCCACCCCAAAGATAAGCACGTCGCGGACGCCATCAAATTCGGGGCTGTCGGCCCGGGTACGGGCTTCACCCACTTTGGTGATGGCCCATTTCAGGATGGGCGGCCCGATCACCTGGTTAATGACAATCACGCCAATCGACAATGTCGCCAGCTCCGGCCCCCACTCGCTGAACTCCACGCCAATTTCCTTGGCCAGGCCCACGCTCACGCCAGCCTGGGTGAGAAAGCCCAGCCCCAACAGCCAGTTTTCCTTGCCTTTGTCCTGCGCCAGCGCCGTTCCGGTCAGGCTGCCGATCATGATGCCGACAAAGCGGACCAGCACCAGAATCAACATGATCGACCAGGTCTGCCCGATCACATCCAGCTCCAGCTCAATACCGACCAGGGTGAAAAACAGCAGGAAGATAACCGGCGACAATTCCTCCATAATATTTTTGAAGTCTGAGGCCAGCCGCGTGTAGTTGGTCACATAAAAGCCAGCCGTCATACAGATCAGCAGCGGCTCGGAGAAGAGACCCACCGGCAGGTTAAAAAGATGGAAATCATGCAGCACCGTCGAGAGATAAAAGACACTCAGCCCCACCAGCAAGATGAGGACGCTTTTGAGATGGATATTCGGCAGCAAGCAAATTAAGCGCAGCAGCAACCCGATTAACACGCCCAGGCCGATGTCCAGCAAGATCTCAAAAACGACCAGCAGGAGCAGCCCCACGCTGAACGGAGCACCTTCCACCAGAACGGCGGCGACAGAGACCGCGCCGGCAAAGATGATGATCACCACCGCGTCCATGAGAATCGTCGCGCCGAGGATGCGCTGGGTGAACGGGCCCCGCGCCCGCAGCTCCTTGATAATTGCCAGCGCCGAGGAAGGCGAACGCGCGATCATGATGGTGGCGCCGACCAGGGCAATGGCCAGGATTTGACCGGCCGGTAACGGTCGCATAAAAGGAATCAGATCCTTGATGAGGAAAAGCGCGGCGATACCAATCCCCAGCACAGCCACCACCTGCGCCCCGATCAGGGCCACAATGCTGCGCAGATAGCCACGAATCACCCGTAGTTCCAGCTCCGCCCCGGCCGCAAAGGCAATAAAAGCCAGGGCCAGCTCGTCCAGAAGCAGGAACTGAGGCACATTTTCTTCGTGGATAAAGTCGAGCACAAAAGGACCGGTGAGGATACCGACAAAAAGAAAGCCACTGATAAGCGGCAATTTGTAACGGCCGAAGATATCCCCCATCTGCCGGGCCGCCAACACTACAATTAATAGAGCAACCAACAGGGCAATATACGGGGCGAAAGTTTCCATCCAGCGATTATAGCAGAGAGCAATACCCGCGATGGCGGCCCGTTTTACTGCACTAACCCAGCCTTTGGCATTTACTCAGATTGCAGGTCCTGCCAGGCCTCGGGCGGGATGGTGACACGCTCGCCAATCGGTGTAGTCTGCATAGCCTGCACGGCTTCCGGCGGCAGAATCAACAGCGTCTGGCCGATAGCCCGCGCTACCTGTGGATCGCCAGATTCGAGGGCCCTGAGCAGTCGCTGGAAATAGGCAGTTTCTCTGGCAATGGTATCTTCCACCGCAGCGGCCAGCTCAATCTGATCGGCCCGCTGCCAATCCCTGAAGTTGGCCAGGTTCAGCAGCGGTCGGGCCAGCAGCATAAACACCTTGTTGTGGGTGGCCTGGAAAATGGCCGTCATAAGCTGGCGGAAAGCATTCAGGAGTTGGGCGTTTTCGGCCGGTGTTGCCTCAGTCCCGTCAACCGCCAGGCGGCGCATGAGCGCGGCATAATGGGCCAGGTAGGCGGCAATCTGTTCCCGAATCTGATCGAGGTCTGCGGCCGTCATCGCCTGCACCGCCGCGGCTAACAGCTCCGGGAACATAATTTGCTGAAAACGCTCCAGGTCCCAGACGCGAGCGTCGACGCGCCGCAGGGCCAGCAAAAGGGCATCGGCAAACGCATCGTTGTCAGGTTCGGTGACAAAGACGCCCCGACCATGCTCGGCGCGCACCAGCCCCTGGGCCACCAGCATTCGGGTGGCGTCACGCACCACCGCCCGGCTGACACCAAACTGGGCCGCCAGCTCCGGCTCGGTTGGTAACCCGTCGCCTGGAGCCCATTCCCCATTCAGAATCGCCTCCTGGAGGGAATCAGCCATCTGTTCGGCCAGGGTCTGGCGCTTAATCTGTGGAGGGGATTTCATGATCTACTACCCTGTCGACCCCCTCAGGGTCAACCATCGCATCAACCAACAGGTAAGGGATTAATGATACCATCAGGATAAGCGAGCCCATAATCCAGGCAACCTGGATCGACCATTGTTCAGCCACATACCCCAGCCCGATACCGCCAATAAAGCCGCCCAGGTAAACGGCCAGCGAATGGACGGACAGCATCGTGGAACGTCGTTCGGGCGCAATCTGCTGATTGAGTAGCGTCGCATGGGGCGAGTTGACGAGGCCCAGAAGGAAGTAAACCATCCAGAAACTGCCCGCCGCCGGGAATAACGCGGTTTGCCCCGCCAACAAAAACAGGAAGAGACCCTGCAACCCGCGGGCCAGCGCCGCCAGCCGGGCGTAGCGGCCCCTGAACCAGCGACTGAGCGGGATGGAAAGCAAATTACCGGCCATACCCAGCAGGAAGTTGCCGGTCATGATGATGCCGAAGGTCAGGGTGTTCTCGCTCCGGCCGGTCAGAATCTCGGCAAAAAACGGCTGCCAGAGATTCTCCATCGTTGTCAGGAGCAGACCGCTGCCAACCGTGACCCAAAATAGCCAGAACAAGATCCGATTGTGCCAGGTCAGGCGGGCCGAATCGCGGATGATAGTTGGCACCTGGCGAACCCCAGCCTGCCAGCCGCCCGGCTGCACGTAGTCGCGCCGGTCCTGAATGAAGAGGGTGAGCGCCAGTAGCAGCAACAGTTGCAGGCCCAGACTGGCCAGGATAGTGGTCGAGATTGGGGTCAGCCAGCCTGTCCCCTCGGCGGGCAAGCCGGGAAACAACCCCGGCAGCGCCCCGCCGGCCAGCGTGCCCAGCGATAACGCCGCCAGCACCACGGTGCCGGATTGGGCCAGGGCGGCCTGCAAATCAGCCTCGGGATTTTCTGCCGCCAAGGCATCAACAAACCAGGCATCCAGCGCCCCGGAGGAGAGCGCCCGGCTGATCCCCTGGCAGATCATGGCCGCCAGCAGCACCGGCAGCGAAAAGGCAAACAGCACGATGAACGCCCCCACCAGGGCGAAGAGGTTGGCCAGGAAAGCGACCCGCTTACGCCCAATCGCGTCCGCCAGCCCACCCGTGGGTAGTTCCAGCACCATGATGGTCAGCGAGTACGAACCATAAGCCAGACCCACTTGCAGAAGGTCAAAGCCCCGAGCTTGCAGCAGGAGAATGAGCAACGGTAATGGCAGCGCCACGGCCACCCATTGCAGGAAGAGAATCAGAAAATAACTGCGCTTGACGGACATTGTCACCTCTTGTATTCATCATGTCATATGATGACCTGATGAATAGTGTATTGGAGACTCACAACAGTGTCAAGCTCACTTTGCACTTTTTTTACATCAAGACGCAGGCTGGTTTACATCGGCCGGTTATCATCCCATTATGAAACACCGCAAATTTGGCTTCTACACCCTGCTCGTCCTCAGTTGGCTCTTCCTCGCCTGCGGTGCCCCGGCCGCACTGCCCACCGCCAGCAGCGCCGCGCCCGCCTCGACCCTAGCGGTGCCAACAACCGAACCAATCAATAATCCGGCCGCACCGGCACCACCCATCATCGTCGGCGTGGAGTACATTTTGCTGGACCAGGCGCCCCGGTTCAGGCAGCAAAGGCTGGTTCATCGGCTGGCGGGCCAAACACGCGAGCATGTGGAATGGGGCGTTATGCAGCCGGCGCCTGACGCGGCGAATCAGCCGGCTAGATAATTTTGTCAGCACCTTCCAGGCCCATGGCTTTGCCGAACTGGTCATCACCCTCAAACCCCACAGCAGCTGGGCCTCGGTGGATGCCCGGCCGCTCCTGGGCAAAAACGCCAGCCCCAAAGCGGAATACCGGGCTGCCTACGCCAGCTGGATCAGCCAGGTCGTGGAGCGGTACGATGGCGACGGCCACGACGACATGGCCGGGCTGCAATTCCCCGTGCGCTACTACGAGATCGGCTCCGAGTTCTCATCGTACGAACCGGAACCGGTCGCCGACTACCTGACCATGCTGGGCGCAGCCTACCAGGCAGCCCACGCCGCCTATCCTGACGTCCTCATCGCCCATGCCGCCTTCCTGACCACACTCGCCTTCCAGAACAACCCGGCCCCGGCCGATTACGAGACGGCCTTCAGCGCCATCCCGGATAAAACCCACGGCCTGGCCGACATGCGCGCGGTCCTGGACCGGCCGGATCTGTTCGATCTCCTCAACCTCCACGCCCTGGCCCAGCCAACCGAAATCGAAGCGATGCTCAACTGGCTCCATTATGAAACCGGCCAGCGCGGCTACCACAAGCCCATCATCATTAGCGACACCGCCCCCAATCTGCTCGTCGGCTGGGGATCGGCGACGAGCTGCGACGGGCCAGCAAACCGCCTGGGCACGCTGCTCCCGCCCGCCACGGCAGCCGACCGCTGCGCACTCGCAACCATATTCAACAATCTGATTGATCGGGATGAAGCCTCACTGGAATGGGCCTGGCGCTTTGCCGCCGAGGATATGGTGAAGAAGGTCGTCATCGCCGCCGACCAGGGTGTCGCCCTGATCAACACCGCCTTCAGCGAGGACCTTTACTGGCAGCAGCTGCGTGCCTTCCAGGCCGGCGCCGGCCTCTCCGCCTGGGCCGGTATGCTCGACCTGACCCTGACCCGCCCCCGGCCCGGCTTCTACGCCCTACAGCAGCTCAACCGCCAGCTAACCGACTACCCAACCGTCACCCGCTTCCTACTGGCGACCCGGACATATGGCTATACGAATTATGTGACGCTGGTGCCTGTCGCTGGCTCATCTGGTACGAGCCAGACCAACTACAACTGCCCGGCAGCCCGGCCTGACCCGCAGCTACACTTTCACCACGACGGCCAGCAGCCTCATCAGCGAGCCCCGGCCTTCGGCGCACCTGCCACCCTCCAGACCAGCGCACCCTGGCGGCCAACGGCAGCGTCACCCTGACGCTCACCACCAATTCTCTAATACCTCTATTCTGCTGAGGGGTTGGCGAACCCGACGGGTTGGCCAACCCGACGGGTCAGCCAACCCCTCGCCAGCATCAGGCGGGGCTGTGGATGGCCGCCGTCAACGTAAACCGCACGGGCTCATCCACACCGGCCGGTAGTTGCAGCCGAATTGTCTGGCTGTTGGTCTCAAAGCTGAAATAAACCGTGTCACTGCTGCCGCAGCCCAGAATGGCTGAGCGAACCGGATAACCCGCCTCACCGGCAAAGTGCTCGTGGGACCATTCAATGGGACCCGGCCCGTCACATGCCAGGGTCAACAGCACCTGACGTGAACTGGCATTGGGCGATTCCTGGCCCAGGCCGCTCATATGGACGAAGATCGCTTCCGACACGTCCGGCGCCAGCTCCCCACTAAACGATTGCTCTGTGCCCAGATCCGCCGTCAGGAGCCAGACCAGCTCACCGGCCGGTGACCGGGGCGTCTGCGCCGCCGCCGGCGCCTCGCCAATCAGGCTGAACTCGGCCCGGCTGACCTGCTGCTCCGCCTCTGTGCCTGCCGGACGTGCCGCCACGTCTACAAAATAGCTGCCGGCCGGCGCCGGCACACGCGCCGCACAGATCGGGTCCGCACAGGCCAGCAAATCCCAGCTGCCATACCTCACGCTCTCGCCAGGCCCCACGATTTGCACGCTAATCACATCACAGGTTAATTGGGGCTGCAAGGCAAGGGATTGCTCAGTAGACTGCACAAACAGACAGTTGTCACCTTCGGGCAAATAGAGTTCCAGCGCCGCTGACCCGGTATTAGTTACCGTGATCCCAAACAGATCTCCCCAGGAAATATCCGCCGGATAACTCAATTCGAACTCGACCTCAGGTGCAGCGGCTGCGGCGACCGCGTCAGGCGTATCTGTCGCCGGCGTCGGCAGCGGGCCATCTTCACGACAGCCGGCTAACCCCAGCAACACGGTCACGCCCGCCAGCAGACTCAACATCCATCGATTCATCACATCACCTCCATTTCGCAAGCGCTTACAGAATTAACGACAGGAGCGCAGAATGGTTCCGTGACAGTTATCAGCGGCCAACCTGTCTTTTCTCACTCAGGCGCCAGCATAGCCTATGCCATAATAAGTAGCTGAATTGACCAGCTATACTGGACGTTTCGTGGCGCAACAGACGCAACTTCCGGCGCTATTACCCGTATCATTTACCGTCAGGGCTACCTTACTAAACACACAACAATCACGCTGACTTCCCTACCAACCCATCTCAGCACGCCTTGCTCTCTGGTCGATCTACTTTTTGAGGTTCAGAAATATGCATATCCTGGAAATCTCCCATCTCGCAAAATCTTTTGGCGACGTTCAGGCCGTCTCTGATGTTTCCTTTGCCGTCGAGCCGGGTGAAATTTTCGGTCTGCTTGGCCCGAATGGCGCGGGCAAAACCACCACCATTCGTATCATGATGGACATCTTCAAGCCGGACCGCGGCAGCGTCGCCGTCTTTGGTGGGCCGCTGGATATGGCCAAAAAGCGGCGCATCGGCTACCTGCCTGAGGAACGTGGCCTCTACAAAGATCAGAAGCTGGAGCCAACGCTTCTCTATCTGGCCACTCTCAAGGGGCTCGATGAGAAAGTGGCCCGCAGCCGCCTGGGTGGCTGGCTGGAACGGTTCGACCTGGCCGAACACCGGCACAAAAAGGTCAAGGAACTCAGCAAAGGTATGCAGCAGAAGGCGCAAATCATCGCCACGCTGCTGCATGAACCGGACCTCATCGTCATCGACGAGCCCTTCTCCGGCCTGGATCCGGTCAACACCCGCCTGGTGAAGCAGGTTTTTGCCGAACAGCGGGAAGCGGGTAAGGCAATCATCATGTCCACCCACCAGATGCACCAGGTCGAAGAGCTGTGCAACCGGATCGTCCTCATCGACGCCGGTCGCACCGTCCTTTACGGCGCCGTCAACGAGATCAAGCGCAACTTCGCCGGCAACGCCATCGTCCTGGAAGGCCAGGGCGACTTTAGCGAGTTGCCCGGCGTCCTGGAGACGCGCAAGCACAATGGCGCCTACCATATGGCCCTGGCTGTGGGCACAGACCCGCAGCAGGTGCTGCAACAGCTGGCTGTCCGCCAGGGAACGCGCCTGGAACGCTTTGAACTGGCTGAGCCGTCCCTGGAGGATATCTTTGTCAATGTGGTGGGCCACAAGGTAGGCAATGGTGAGGCAGAGGGGGTGAATCATGCGTAACTTCTGGCTCGTCGCCAAACAGGAATACAAGCGCATGGTCTTTCGGCGCGCTTTTATCCTGGTTACCCTGGCGATTCCCCTGGGCATGGCCGTCGTGATAGCGCTGGCCATCGTTGTCGCCCTGGCCAGCGTGAACACCAGCCCCATCGGCTATATCGACGAAAGTGGCTTACTGGATATTGCCCGCTATGAGCCTTTAAAGGCAGAGGAAGATCGGCTTGACCTGGTCCTTTACACTGACCTGGATGCCGGGCTGGCGGCGGTGGAGAGCGGGGCGATTCAGGCGTTGTATGTGGTACCGGCCGGTTACCCCACCAGCCAACCCATCGACCTCTACTATGATCAGGAATACCCGGGCAGCGATGTCTGGAATGATTTCCGTGACTTCTTGCGCGTCAACCTCCTGGCCACCTACCCGACCGCCGTGGCTGACCGCCTCTACGAAGGCCCCAGCTCACAGGTGATTGACACCAGCAGCAACCGGACCTTCTCGCAGAACGCGGTCATCAACGTCATCCTCCCCTTTGTGGCCAGCTTCCTCTTCTTCGTCGCCACCATGTCCGCCTCCGGCTACATGCTGCAGGTGGTCGCCGACGAAAAAGAAAACCGGACGATGGAGATCATGCTGACTTCCGTCTCACCCGGCCAGCTCATCGCCGGCAAGATGGTGGGGCTGCTTCTGGCCGCCCTGACTCAGCTGGGCATCTACGTCGCCGCCGGCATCATTGGCATTCTCATCGCCAGACCGTACGTGCCCCAGTTCCAGGTTATCACGGTTCCCTGGGGCTACCTGGCCATCATGATTGCCTTCTTCCTGCCTGCCTACACCCTGCTGGCGGCCATGATGGTGGCTATCGGCAGTGCTGTAACCGAGCTGCAACAGGGTCAGCAGGTCGCCGGCATCCTTAACCTGTTGTTTATTCTCCCCATCATGCTGCTGGCAATGATTTTTGAGAACCCCTCCGCACCGCTGCTCGTCTTCATGACCTTCTTCCCGACCACTTCCTTCCTGACCATCTCCCTGCGCTGGGGGGTGGCGACGGTGCCATACTGGCATATCGCCATTAGCTGGGTCATCCTGGTCGGCTCGGCCCTGTTCATGATCTGGGCTGCCAGCCGCATCTTCCGGCTGGGCATGCTGCGTTATGGGCAAACTATCCGCTTCGGGACAGCCCTGGCTGCCCTGGCCGGCAGGAGCGAGCGCCATGCGTAATATCTGGCTGGTTATCAAACACGATGTTTCGGTCACGCTGCGTCAGGTTTCCTTCTGGATCCTGACCATCATCATGCCGCTGATCCTCGTGGGCATCAATGCCTACCTGCTGGTCGATGTCAATGACGGCGGCGCAGGCGATGACGCCGAAACAAGCGTGGAACAGCAAGCCCAGGAATCGGCGGCGCTGGTTTTTGCCCTGGTGGATGAAGGCGGCCTGATCAACGACTATCCCGCCCTGGTCACAGCGGAAATGTTCCCCCTTTTCCCCGATGAATCGAGTGCTCTCGCGGCGCTTGAGGCCAACGAGGTCATGCAGGTCGTCGTCATCCCAGCCGACTATGTCGCAACGGGTGAGCTCACTATCTACGCTCGCGAGTTCCAGATCACAATGAATGGCCAGGGCATGGGCGTCGCCTTTGACAGTAACGAGGCCTGGCTGCTGAGCTATCTGCTCGATTACAATCTGACCGGCGACGAACAGCTCGTGCAGGTGCTGCGCGATCCGATCAACTTCCAGGAAATCAACGTCCACGCCCTCAATCCCCCGGAGGTTGACCCGGCGGCCAACTCAGAATTGATGGCGACGCTCGTGGCCAGCATGATGCCCTATGTCTTCTACTTCTTGCTGGTGATGGGCGGCAACTACATGATGCGCAGCGTCGTGGCCGAAAAGGAAAACCGGACGGTTGAGTTGCTCCTGCTCAGCGTGAACCCGCAAGAGCTGATGATCGGCAAGATGGTGGCCATGAGCCTGGTGATGTTGATCCAGGTTGTGGTTTGGGTGGGCAGCTCGGTTCTGCTCCTGGATCGCGCCCGCAGCTTCCTGACAGGCGCCAGTTTTGATTTCCCGCCCGGGTTCCTGTTCTACGCCATCCTATTCCTGGTGCTGGGTTATCTGCTTTACGCCGCCATCATGTCGATGGCCGGCGCGATCGCGCCCAACGCCCGCGAAGGGGCCCAGCTCATCTGGCTGCTGATCATCCCCCTGATGCCGACGTTGATGTTCGGTCAGGAGTTCCTGCAAAATCCGCACGGGACGTTGTCGCTGGTCCTGAGCCTTTTCCCGCTCAGCTCGCCCAGCGCCATGGTGACGCGGATTGCGGTGGCGGAGGTGCCGTTCTGGCAGATCGGGCTCAGCCTCGGCCTGTTGGCACTAACGACCTACGGCTTCATCCTGCTCGCCGGCCGCTTCTTCCGCACCGACAACCTCCTCTCCGACGCCTCCCTCAACGTCAAACGCCTCCTCACGGGCTGGCGGAGTTAGGGAGTTTTTGCCACGGATTAGCACGGATTAGTCACGGATTTTTTCTTTTGGCGCAGCGAAACGTTCCAGCCAGTCCAAAGAATCCGCTGCATCCGTGGCCTCTCATAACAGCCAGCGGTCAGCGCCCTGAAGACCAGCCGTCCTCCCGGTAATCACCAAAATATATTCCTTTATATCTTTGCCTGTATCACTACAGGTGTGCCGGCGCTCGTTTAGACTGGGCAGCTAAAATGTAATGACACAGGATAGTGATATGAAGAACTGGACTTACGCTGAGCTCAGTGGCGAGATCTGCAAACAACTGGAACTCCAGCTGTTCGCAGAAGCGGAAAACGGCTGCGGGCGCTGGCTAAACACACGGACAGCGGGGCGGCAATCGCGATGCGCCATCGCCCACGAAAACGCCTTCATACAGCCAACATCACAGTGTACTGCCGGCCCGAACATATCAACGCCAGTGACACAGCGCGTGAACCACAGACAGCTCTGGCGGGGCGTTGCGCCGTCGAGCGTCAGATCTCAGCGACGGAGAAACTAAACACTGGGAGCAGCCCGGCAATTCAGCGGTTGACCAGGAATGTTGTCATCGCCCTGGCGAGACATCGAGGCCAGGCGCAGTGACAGTAGGGTAAATATGGCCAAAGTAGGCAGAACATCATCATTAAAGCAAACCGCCGACATTTACCTGGGCCAATTTCAGAACTTTCCGTCCTTTGGGTACATTCAGACATCACCCTTACAGGCCGAACGCGAGCCATTGATTCTCACTGGACCGGCCGATCCCTATTGATGGCAGGCGAAATGCCGCCATAACTGAACAAACGGATTGCCTGGAACAGCAAAGACCCGGCTTCATCACAACCAGCGGTCAGGTTACGTTTAACGAACTGCCGCAGGAGCAAACGCGGATCAACGCGACAATACAATATGTCACACCGGCGGTGGCAGGTAAAATGCCAAACGGCCCGGAAGAACGGCTGAAACCGATCGCGTATCAAACAGATGGTTGAGGCAGGCTGTGAGTCTGTTTCTCCGTCAAACGACTACAGCCGCCGGCTCACGGCTGGCGGAGCAGGAGTTTGCACGGATTGGACGATTACGGATTTTTTTTGGCGAACGGTTGAGTTCGCCAATTCAAAAAATCCGTGACGAGCTGTCTGAGCGAAGCATGCCAATCCGTGGCCTCTCTTAATAATAACCGACGCGGTCGTCGCCGACCTGGACGCCGAGGCCGGAGAGGGAGCGGTTGGAGTAGTTGAAGAGGGCGACGCATTGGTTGACCTCTAAAATCTCCCCGTCGCTGGCCCCGGCCGCTCGCATCGCCTCGATATCTGCTGCGCTGACGTCGCCGGGCGTGAGCGTCAGCAGGCGGTGTAGCGCATGAAAGCCAGTTCGCGGCCGGTCAGCGCTTCCTCGAGCGCCCCACTGGCCATCGCCGCATCAATCGCCGCCGCCCGCGCCGGGTCGCCCAACAGCGTGCGGTAATTGTGGCCGTGATGGGTGGCGGCATATTCGCAGTTGTTGAGGATGCTGGTGTAGGTGGCGATTAGCTCCAGCAGCCAGAGCGGCAGGGTCACATCGGGGTGGTGCAGCACCGCTTTGTACAGCGTATCATGCCCCATAATCGTCTCCGGCCGGAGGCTTTTGGAGATGTAAACATTGTCGTAGGTGCCATGCGGCGACTTCGTCAGCTCATAAATCTCCGCCAACCGCCCCGTCGCCTCGTCCGGCTTCACCGTCTTAATCCATGTCATGGTTTTTCCTTTTTTCTTTGCCACGGATTAACACGGATTTGGCACGGATTCTTCTTTTTTATGACGTCCCTATCAGGTGCCGACACAATCAAAAAAAATCCGTGTTGAATCCGTGCCAATCCGTGGCCACTCTTCCCTCTTAAGGCATCACAGCGCCAAGGCCGGCGGTGTGGAGCTGGTTGTTGAAATGGGGTAATTCGGCCTGCAGCAGCTCGTGGAGCGTCGCCAGGCAATCGTCGATTTGGGCCGCCAGGTGGTCGAAGTAGGGCTGGGCCGTGGCGGTGGGGCCGTAGTCGGCCGAGTCCAGCATCGGTATGAGCGCCGCCAGCTGGCCCAGCAGACGGGCGCCGGCGTTGCCCACTTCGGTGCGCGTCTTCAGGTCCGGGACCATGAGCGGATCTTCCGCGTCGCGGAGCTTCTGGGCCAGCTTGCCGGCGGCATCGGCCAGTTCCGGCCGGTCCGCTAGCCGCTTCGCCCAGGCCACCAGTTGCGCCCGCACTGCGTGAACATCATTAAGGAGCGCATGAGCCTCGCCCAGCTTGTCCCGAATCGCCAGCAGTAGCGCTACCTGCGCCTCGAGATCCGCCGCCGGCGTCTCCACCCGGCCATCCAACACGATGGTCAGAGGCTGGGTCAGCGTTTGGCCACCCACCGTCAACCGAACTTCATACGTGCCCGGCGCCGCCACCGGCCCCGGCGCCCCAACAGCGGACAGATCCTTGCCGTCGATGGTCTCACCATCTGCGTAGCGCAGGTTCCAGACAAAGCGGTTCAATCCGGCCGCCGCCGGCAGAAACTCACCGCTCTCCCAATCCGGCCCCTTGCTGCTGAACTGATTAACCTCGTTGCCCTCGCTATCGACGATGGTCAGCGTGATCGGTTTGGCCGGCGCTTTGGCGAGGTGGTAATGGATGAGGGCACCGGCCGGTGCGTTCTCCCCGGCGTCCAAAAAGACGCGCCGCTTTGTACCCTGGGGCGTCTCCTCTTCCACAAAACCGACAAAGTCAGCAAAAATGGCGTAATAGTTTTTGCCGGCCGCCCCGCCGCCCCAATCCTCCGTCAGCCAGGGCCGCACGCGCAACGTCGGGCGCGGCGCAAACAATGCGGCTGGCGCTGCCAGCACCGCCTCGTCCAGCTGCCGCAAAGGCGTCAGATCATCCAGAATCCAGAACGAGCGGCCGTGGGTCCCGGCAATCAGGTCGTCACCCTTCACGCGCAGGTCATACACCGGCACGATGGGCAGGTTGCCGGCCAGCACCTGCCACGATGCACCATCGTCCAGCGAAACGTAAACCGTCGACTCGGTCCCGGCGTACAGCAACCCTTCCCGGACCGGGTCCGCCCGAATCACCCGCGTAAAATCATGGTCGGGGATGCCCGCGGTGATCTGTTGCCAGCTCTGGCCAAAATCGGTCGACTTAAACAGATACGGCTGGAAATCGTTCGCCTTGTTGCGCGTGCCGGCCAGGTAAACGGTGCCGGCGGCAAAGGGTGACGGCTCGACGGTGCTGATTTGCAGGAACTCGGGCCAGACGTCGCTGGTCACATTCTGCCAGCTCGCGCCACCATCCTGGGAGAGATGCAGCAGCCCATCATCCGAGCCGGCCCAGAGCAGCCCTTCCCGCAGCGGCGATTCCGCCAGGGCCAGGACAGTGGCGTACATCTCCGCCGCGCCACCCTCTTTATTGATGGGGCCGCCCGAGGCGACAAAGGTGCTCGGATCGGCCCGGGTCAGGTCGGGGCTGATCTCCTGCCAGCTCTGCCCCTCATCCTGGCTGCGCAGCACATATTGGCAACCGATGTAGAGGTTGTCCGGGTTGTGCTCGGAGACAAGGATGGGATAGGTCCAGTTCCAGCGATAGCGCCGCTCCGAGGGCAGTGCGCCTCGCATCGATTCCGGCCAGGGGGCGATGAGCCGGATTTGCTTGCGCCGGTGGTCATAGCGTTGCAGCGAATTGCCGCCACCCGGCGAGCTGCCGATGGCGCCGACGTAGACGATATTGTGATCATCCGGCCGGACCGCGATATGGCCGCTCTCGCCTGTCCCTGCCTGGTAACAGGCCGCCCAGGGGATCGCCCCCCGGTCATAGGCATTGCTAGGCACCGCCAGGCTGGAGCTGTCCTGCTGCGTACCATACACGTGATACGGCGTCTGGTTGTCAGTTGTGATACGGTAGAACTGGGCTGTCGGCTGGTTGAACACCGTCGACCAGGTCGCCCCGCCATTCAGGCTGATGCAAGCACCGCCGTCGTTGCCCTGAATCAGGCGCTGGTTGTTGTTGGGGTCAACCCAGAGGTCGTGGTTGTCCCCATGGGGCGTGGCGATCTGGCTGAAGGTCTGGCCGCCATCGATCGATTTCCAGAAGTTGAAACAGTTGATATAGACCGTGTCGCCATTCTGCGTGTCAGCGGTGATGTGGCTGTAATACCAGGCGCGCGCATTCAGCTCGCCGTCCTCGCTGACCAGCTGCCAATGGGCGCCATAATCATCGCTGCGATACAGGCCCGGCGCCTCAGCCGACTCGACCAAAGCCCAGACCCGGCCCCGCTGCGCCGGCGAGATGGCCACGCCGATCTTGCCCAGCAGGCCACCCGGGAACCCGTTCTGTCCGGTCAGCTCCTGCCAGCTATCGCCGCCATCAAACGAACAGTACAGGCCGGTGTCCGGCCCGCCGCTGCTCATATCATAAAAACTCCGCTCCATCTGCCAGATGGCGGCAAACAGGATACGCGGATTGTTGGGGTCCAGCTTGAGGTCGATGGCGCCGGCCCGGTCACTCTTGTAAAGCACCTGCTCCCAGCTCTGCCCGCCGTCCTTCGAGCGGAAGACGCCCCGCTCCTCGTTGGGGCCATGCGCATGGCCCAGGGCAGCCACGTAGACCAGGTCCGGATTCTGGGGATGGATGGCGATCTTGCCAATGTGACGACTGTCGCGCAGACCCACGTTCTGCCAGGTGCGGCCGGCGTCAGTGGATTTGTAGACACCGTCCCCGGGCGAGATATTGCTCCGGGTTGTGCTCTCCCCTGAGCCGACGTAGATCACATTCGGGTCAGATTCGGCGACGGCAATCGCGCCGATCGAGGCGGTCGTAAAGAAGCCATCGGACACATTGGCCCAATAGACCCCGGCATCCGTGGTTTTCCACACCCCGCCGGCACAGGCGCCAAAATAAAAAACATTGGCATCAGAGACATCGCCGGCGACAGCGCCCACACGGCCCCCACGAAACGGGCCGATACAACGCCACTGCGGCTTAAAGGAGACAGGCAGCTCAGGCATAAATCCCTCCTGGGAACAGATTTGAATTCATGCCCATTATAGCCGTACAGACGTGCCGCTGGCACGTCTCCTATACCGCTGGCCCTACCTGACGCATCGCTGGCACCGCAACCCATTTGCCAGCGCTATGCCCGATGATCGTTGGGAGACGCCCCACCGGGCGTCTCTACGGGGCTTTACGGGAATTATGACGCCGTGGGCTCCACACCGACCGGCACCCGCGCCTGCGCTTGCGCCGGTTCACGCATCTGCAGCAGGGAAACCCCAACACCGTAGGTGAGAAAATCCCCTTGCGGTATCAGCTCAAGAATGCACAGCTGGGCGAGCTGGGCCGGATCCTCAGCCATGCTGCGAAACAGCCTTTCGCACACTTCAGGATCCACCTCAGCCGGGTCGAGAACCATTGCCGTGCCGGCACAGGTAATTGTCGCCGCCGGGATCTTGAACCAGGGCAGGAGCGGGATCCTTTTCGCGATGGGAATCGTCAGGGAGACATGTGGATTCTGCCGAACATGCCGCGCCTTCCAGGAAGATTGACGCGTGCCAACATACAGCTTCCGATCATGTTCAATATAAACGATGCCAACTGTGCGTGCTTCGCCGCGCGCGGTCACCATGCCCAGAACGGCAAAAAGCTCCTTCGCGACAATCTCCCAGACCTGATCAGTGGTAATTTGAGCATTCATTTACTTGTTTCCACGACATGCGAGTTTACGGATTCCTCAAGATGAGCGTAACAACAGGGCCGCCTGCAACGATACCCAGCGGTCAATCTCGGAGCGATCCCCGGGGAAGGCCCAGGTGCGCTGGCGGTAAGGGCTGCTGCCGCGCCAGCGGCCATCGGGGCGCCGTTTCTGACGTAGCCAATCGAGGGCACGCTGGGCTTCCGGCCGGTCCAGCGCCTCCAACTCCGCCAGGAGCTGCAGCACAAAAAGAATGTCAACCTGGTAGAACAAGGGGAAGTTGAGCCGGTGCCACAGGCTATGAATTTTACCGTCAGGCGGCACCGGGTAGTTGGCTTCTACCAGGGAAAACTGTGTGGTCAGAAAATCAACCCCGCTGGCAATGGCGTTCTGGATGGCCGGAGAGCGTTGACCGGCCGGTATCCCCGCCAATCCCCACAACGCCCGCGCCACGCCCCAGGCACAGCCCAAACCGCTGTTGTAAACGCAGCGGCAGCCACCATGCGCCACGCTGCGCACCAGCCGGTCAGTGATGGCCTGCGCCCGGGGATCATCGTGCAGAGCTGCATGGGCTGTGTAGCGCAAGATATTGCCCCAGAGGCAGGCGAGATCCAGGCTGTTCTTTTGGCGGCCGCGCACAAAGGCCGGGCCGGTATCCTCGAGCATAAACTGCACCCCACGGCGGAAGCCGGGCGCGGCGCCATCGACCCCGAGCAGGGTCAGCAGCTGCAGTGACCAATGGGTGCTGACATATTTGGGTGTGTAGTAACTGCTTTCATTGGGCCAGGCGCCACTCTCGGTCTGCGCCGCCAGGATGGTGGCCACAGGGCCAGTCTGCATCAGATCAGCCTGCGCGTTGTGCACCTGGGGGTCATCAGCCGGAAGCCCCAGCAACCGGGTGAGCGTCAGGTAGCGCGTTGTGGGCAAAGCCGCCGCCAACAGCCAGGCCACGAATTCATCAGGTTGGGACATGGGCAGCAGCTCCTAGAACCGGCCGGTTTAGCCGGCACACCAGAACAAAAACGGGCCAAAGCGGCTCAGCGAAAGCAGTAGAGTAACCGGTAAGTCGGCCAGCCACCCATGAGCCAGACCGGCATAACCAGCAGATCAGCGCTACTCACTGCCAGCTCCACAGCGCTCAATGGCGCTGTCCCGAGGCGAGCACCACCCAGTTTAACCAGTACCAACAGCCGGAACAAGCGAGCCAGGCCCAGGATTTGAACGCACCGTGACAGGCAGAGGCCTGGCTTCAAGCAAACTCAATTGTCTGGTCAGGGGAAGCCACCTTTCGGATACAGCCCCTGACCAGATTGCCGGGCTTATGTTGACGCGCTGAACGATTCGGTGTGCAGCTCACTCTGCAATTCCGCCGCCACACCTTGCGCCCACTCTGTCACCAACTCCCAGTCACGGAAATCGCCGACGGGCGCCTTCACCCCTTTGATGACCATGCGCTCGAACAGGCCCAGTTCCTCCGGGTCGAGCTTGCCATGGAAGACGGCCATATCACGCGGGTTAATGCGCCGAATGAGATCTTCCTGCAGGATGGGGTAACGCCAGCCATCCAGAAGCTCAACCGGATCCCCTTCTCCGGAAGGACCACTGGAGAAGAGCCAGACCGGCCGGCTGGCCAACGTCAGCTCATATTTCTTCAGAAAGTGCACCGCGTCCTTGAGCCAGCGCCCCATGTAGATGGCACTGCCCATGACGATGGCTTCGTAGCCGCTCAGGTCGGAAACCATATCCATCGGGAGCAAGTCAACACGCAGCCCGTCGACTGCCAGCACATCACTGATGGTGCGGGCAATCTCGGCCGTCGCCCCATGTTTACTGGCGTATGTTACCAGGATTCTTTTGTCCATTTTTGCCTCTGTGTGGCTAGACCGCGGGGCCCGTGACCGCTTATGCCGCAACAGGCTGCGGTTAACCCAATACCATTCCGCCGACGCTTCGGCGGCGAATGGGGCGAATCCCCCCTGAAGTCGAGGGCATTCGCCCCATTCGTCGCGGCTGGTTAGGGTGCAACCAGCGAACACAGGCAGCGTAGCATATTTGGCCGTTGGCCTGAATTGACGAAGATCAGGGGGAGCCGGTGATGGACGTCACACCGGGCCGATGGTTGGCGGCTCGTCAGCCTCAGCGCAAAGCTTGCAGACAAGTTCCTGGCCCAGAAAGGCGCGCCGGCCCTCTTCGGTGAGAACCCAGGGCCGGCTTATCAGGGGCGGATTGTGGCGCACATGCTGGCGATGGCCGCAGACCAGCAACGCCACCCAATGGTTTTCCTCATCCTGCGTGAACCCGACTATGGTGCGCCGCCACCGTTCCGGGCTGAAATTCACTATCAGCTCAGCCGGGGCCGCGATTGCGGGACCAGGACAGGCGCGGCGGCGGGCAGATGGGCGGCCTCAAAAGCGACGTAAAGGGCCGTCAAAAAGAGAAAGAGCGCCGTTCCCTGATGGGTCAGGGCCAGGACCAGCGGCACGTGATACCAGATCACCGTGACACCGAGGGTAATCTGGATGGTCACCAAAACCAGCAGCCAGACCAGCCCCCGCTGCAAAGCCGGGGCGTCACCACGGCGGCGGGCGGTCAGGTAGAGGCCGATGGCCGCCAGCAGCACGACAAAAGCGAACCAACGGTGGATGTAATGGACGGCCGGCAGCGCCTCGACCAGGTTGCGCCACCAGGGGTCGAGGGCGGAAAAGATACCGGCCGGTAGCCACGCCCCATACATCAGCGGCCAGGTGTCGGAGACATAACCAGCTTTCAGCCCCGCGACGAGGCCACCGTAACTGATCTGGATGATGATCAGCCCAACCACCAGGCCAGCCACCCACAGGAGGCCGGACGCGTGCCAGGCACGCCGGTTATCCAGATGGAGCCATTGCAGAAAGGCAATACTCAGCAACAGAAGCGCCAGCAGCAGATGAGCGGTCAGGCGATAATGGCTGACGGCGGGCCGGTCCACCAACCCGCTGCTGACCATGTACCAGCCCATCGCGCCCTGCAGGCCAAACAAAATGACAACGACCCAGTAAATGGCGGATTTGCGCCAGGGGATGATGCCTTTAGCCAGGAACCAGAAGAAGGGTAACACAACAATCAGGCCGGCAAAGCGCGCCACCAGCCGATGGATGTACTCATTGTAAAAAATGAACTTGTACTCGGACAACGTCATGTCCGCATTGACATGCTCAAATTCCGGCGACTCTTGATATTTGGCAAACTCCGCCTGCCAATCCGCCTCGGAGGTGGGCGGGACGATACCGGTGATGACATTCCATTCCACGATAGACAGACCCGAACGGGTCAGACGCACGTAACCACCAAACAACACCATAAAAACGACAAGGCCGCACACAATGAGCAACCAGCGCCGTATCATTCTGACGTTAGCCATTTTCCTCCATCCCTTACTCCGGCCAGCCTGCGACGCGGAGCTGCTATCTGATAAAGATCAAGCCCGCCAAGGTCTATAGCAAACTCTTGGCCGGGGGCAAATCGACGGGGAGATCCTCGGCAATGGCGACAATTTTGTGCGGCTGGAGCAGTTCGATGCGGGTGCGCCCGGCAACAATCCAGCCCTGGCGATCCCATTCACTCAGAATCCGGCTGGCGGTATGCAACGTTGTGCCGCTCATTTCCCCCAGATCTTGCCTGGACAGGGGAATGTCGATCAGCACACCTTGTTCGGTTTTAGTACCGACCTGGCGCACCAACCGAAGCAGCGCATGGGCCAGGCGCCGTTCAACGCGTTCCGTGGCCAGTTCCCGGTAGCGATCAGATATCTGCACAAAATGCTGCGCGATCATGCTCAGACCGTTGAGTGCCAGCTGGGGATGCTGTAACATCAGCTGCCTGGTGATCTCCCCATCCCAACTCAACAACACACAATCTTCTAACGTTTCAGCCGAGACAGGGTAAGGCATATGGCTCAGCACGACGATGACCCCAATACCTTCGCCCGGCGTCACGTGATGGACGATAACCTGGTGCCCTTCAGGGGTGAGTTGCGACAGCCGGACTTTGCCGGCGACGAGAATGTAAAAGAGATCCGCCGGTTCATCCTGGAGGAAGAGAAAGGTGCCGTTAGGGAATTCGCGCCGCCGGCCGGCAGCCAGAAATTCCGCTCGGGCAGCGCCGCTCAGGCCCTGGGTGAAAGCGCATTTCTCACCGACCACCGCGTAATTAATTTCCGCAGACGCCATCCTCATTCCTTCATCTCTTCACTGCTCTGAGTCGATTGTAGCATGTTTTTGACCCGTTTAAGGAAAGGAAGCATTTAGTCCATGATAGAGGGAATTCAATCAATTACCTTCGCTTCAGAAAAGATTTAATGCCGGGACATAATCCTGGGCCAACTATGAACTATAAAAGCCATGATGGCGCCAGTTTCAGCCGCCCGGCCGGCCCAGAGAAGCCACCGGCCGGTCCCCAGCACTGTGCCGGCGACCACCAGCCAGATGCCCAGGTTGAGCAGCAACCAGGCCAGATAGACAAAGCCCTCCCAGGGCCGGCGCGCCCGTTGCCAAAAACGGGGCAAGATCCAGAACGCGACGCCCATTGTCAGCTGGACAACCCAACCCATCAACAGAAACTCGATATGGGCCGGTAGCCAGCGCCAGAGCAGTGGCTGCCACGGGATGCCCTTGTGGGCCAGGAGCAGGGCGCCAACAGAAAAGCCCAGCAGGAGATAGATCAGGGCTGTGCGAACCAGCCATTGGCTCAGGCGAGGCATGTTACTCTCCGCGATAGCGCTCTTTCACGCGCGGCCAGGCCAGGCTGACAAAAAGGAGTGCCGCCAGCCATTGGAGCAGGGCCGAAACAACCAGCAGCCAGCCGAGATTCGCGACCGGCAAACTACTGGTCAGGGGTTCGCCCACGACGCGAAGCAGTAGGCCTACATTCAACAGGGTATAGCACGCCCAGGCAATCTTCTCATTGCCCCGCGGTTGAGCCCGGCTGATGATGGGGAACAGCCAATAGATGACGCCAAAGATCATCTGCGTAACCCAACCAACCAGGAAAAGATGGAAATAAGCTGGGTTCATAAAGTGGATAAACGCCGGTAAACCCACCGATTGGGGCAAGGCCAGCAGCAGGGCCAGGACCAGGGCAGCCACCAGATAAACCAGGGCCGACTTGAGAAACCAGCGTGTTACAACAGGCATCAGGAAGCTCCCCGCCCGGCGCCGGCCCGGCGCACCGCCAGCACCATTACCAGCAGGAAGAGCAGTAGCGCCAGTTCGTTCAGCAGCCCACCCCAACGCCGGCCCGGCGCCCAATAGTGCAGGTCAGACAGCAGGCGCAAGGCCAGCGATAGATGCAGCCAGACCAGTGGCAGGTAGACAACCGCGCTGAAAGAGAGGCTCGTTTTCAGCAGAGCCGGCACAATTACCGGCGCGTGGCCAAAAATCATGGAAAAAACAAAACCGAGGAAGAGTGCATGCAGCATGGCGTCATAAATGGGCCCCGCCGTCGCCTGGCTGCCATAGATAAGCCAGAGCAGGCCGCCGCCGACCAGCCAGACATAGCCAGTCAAAAGAGAGATGGCGATAAACCGGGTCACACCCGCTCGCCGGATGGTGCGGCGGGCGATATCGAAGCGTAGCAGCCACAGACCGAGGGCGACAAGAGCGAGCCCGCTCAGACGCCATCCAGCATCGTTGTCGACCAATGTCAATACAATACCGGCGAGAAGCGCGGCGACAATGGTGATGAAAGCAAGCCGGACCGGCCGGTTCAACAGCAATATCCGGGCCAGTTCCAATCGTTCACCGGCGATGGTCAAGACCAGGAAACCGATCCACCAGGGGACGCTCTGGCTGACCGGGCGGCCGGCCAGCCAGAGCGCACTACCAGCCAGCCATAACAAAGCCCCACCGCCCATGACCAGATGATCTGTTGTGGGCTGCAGCCGGCAGATAGTGACAAATATCAATACCAGTCCCAACGCTCCCAGCGTGCTCAGCCCACGCGGTATGCCGGCGGGTAACGTCGTCAAGAGCGTCAGAGCCCCTGCACCTGACAGCAAGGGAGCCAGATAGTAGAAGCGTCGGCCGGCCTGAAGCTGGCTGAGTGCCACCGCCCGCTCCAACGTGATTAGCGTGCCCAGGAAACCCGATACCATGAGCGGGCCATGCTGGGCCGGCAAACGCCAGCTGAGCGCTGGCAGGAACCAGCCCAATCGCAACAGACCGGCCCACAAGCCAGCCAGCAAGGCCAGGAGGGCCAGCATCAGGATGGGCAGCCGCCAGCCCTCTTTCTGGGCACGAAAGCGATATCCCATCCCGGATGGCGGGCCAGTAGGCAGTTGCTCTTTCTGGATGGCGGCCTGCAGCTCCGCCAGAAAGGTTTCCAGCGGCAGCCCGTAGATCTCGGCGGCTTTGGCCACAGAGTTGAAAGGCGCAATGGCACAGCCCACACAAGCCATCCGGTGCCGCTGAAAAACAGCGATCGTGGCCGGCCAGTTCCGCATGAGATCGGCAATACTCATCTCTGGGGAAATGGGCTGATGTTTCATGGGACACCTAGTTTCTCAATCCTGGTCGCTAATCATGCAGGGTGCGGACGTAGGCGATGATATCCATGATTTGTTCGTCGGTCAGCGCTGGATTGCCACCCTTAGGCGGCATATCGACCCCAGTCGTATTGGTCGGATCACCAACGGGACGTCCTTTTTTTATAAACGCTAGCAGCTCTTCATCTGATTGAGCCAGCAAGAAATCACTGGTGGTAAAGGGCTTACCAAGCCCTTCGATGCCGACGCCACCCGGTCCGTGACAGGCGATACAAACCTCGTTGAATTTGTCCTCGCCGGCCTCCGGATCACCGCTGGCCACACGTTCAGGGCCAGACGATTCACTTTCATTATTAGCGCTTTCTGTCGCCTCACCGCCACAGGCGCTGAGGAGCAGCAGACCCCCTAACAGGATGGCAGTCAAGAGGATATCAAAACGTTTCATCAGACTTACTCCATTTACAAGTTGTCCGGGCTTTCCTGTCGTGGCCGGCGGGGCGAGGTTTTCACTGTGTCGCTCCAGACGGCTGGCCCAATGGGAAAGTTCCCGGTAAGGATATGATTCGCAAACGGCGCCAGGCGCCGAATAGGGCTGTATCGCCACGAGGTGAATGTTGTCGCTTTACTCGTCAGACGCGTGGGCATGTTGCCCGGGCGCAGCCTGGGCGTTGGCAGCCGTATGATCGATAAGCTCGGTGAAGGAAAGCAGCAGCGCGGCATCGTTGATGCGCTGGCTCCTGGCCTGCTCAGCTGATGCGAAGGCGACAATGCCATAGCCCATCGGCGTCTGCTGGCCAATATCAACCAGAAAGGTTGCTTCTTCGGCGGGCAGCCATTCTTCGGAGACAAAATCATGGACCCAGAACGAGGCGACCTCTTCGTCATGTACATGGTAATACGCCATCATGCCGCCGATGTCGTCAAAACGACGGGGCTGGCCGTCAACAGTCCAATAGGCCGCGGCATACTTTGCCTCGCCGATGAGCATCCCGCATTGGTCACAGACATCCTGGCCGATGATAATTTCGGGTGGCGCCTGCAGATCAGCAGATTGCCGACAGCTGGCGAGGCCGGCCAGAATGAACAGGCTGGATAACAAGAAAATCTCGAGTCGGCCGGAAAGCCCCTGACGGATCTTCATCACAACACTCCTTTGCGCTGAAACAGGAGGCCAGCCAGACTCAGCGGCGCCCCGATCCACAGTACCAGCAGCCCCAGGAGAAGCGGCAGCAGGCGACTGCCGTAGGTGCGCAGAGCATAGATACCGGCCGGTCCCAAAACCTCCAGATTGTTGCCCATACCCATAATCGCCGCGATCTTGAAAAGCTGGAGGGGGTTGGCCAGAGTAAATGTGAACAACTGCTGCACATCGAGACGTAAGACAAGCGCCGTCCCCAGCAGACCGAGATCCCCAAAATAGACCAGCAGCAGCCAGACAAACAGCGCCAGGCCAACCGCGGTGGCGCCACGCTGCACTGCTGTGGAAATGAGCAGGCCAAGGCTCAAAGTAGCGATGGCCAGCAACATCGTCAGCAGCATCAGCAGCAGATAGGCGCGTATCGTGGTTGAGCCGCCGCGCAGGGCGATGACGACGGCGGTCAGGCCGAAGCCGATCCCCAATGAGGCGCCCAGTGCCAGCGCCAGGCCGATGAATTTACCCAGGAGCAGCTCCAGTTGCGTGATGGGCTGCGCCATCAGATAAATCAGCGTCCCCTTCTCACGCTCGCCGGCGATGGCCAGCGCGCCCAGCGTCAGGCCCATCAACGGCACGATCAGGAGGACCAGGTTGATGAGGCTGGCGCTGGTTCGCCCAAAGCCGGCCACCCCAAAGCTGCCAGCGCCGGCCAGCGCCAGATAGGCCAGCCCCAATGAAAGCGAGGCAAACGCCACCGTGTACAGGGCCAGCCAGCGGTTCTGGCGGGCATCGTACAACTCCTTTTTGCTCAGAATCAGGACATTGCCGAGATCCAACATATTAATCCACCGTAAAATCCCTGATGCGCACGCCGGCATCATAGAGAATATGCAGTAACTGACCTTTTTCGCCAGCGCCCACCTGAACGCGAACACCGCGGCCGTTCGGATGGACTGGATAGCCGTGGCCAGTCAACAGCGCCACCGTGGCCGGAATTGCCGCATTTTCAAGCAGGAGGTGCAAGGTAGTTTGCCAGCCAAGCCGGGCCTCCAATTCACCCGTCGGCGTATCGACCACAAGCTGGCCACCCTCCAGCAGCAGGACCCGATCCGCCAGCGGCAGGACCTCGTCCAGTCGGTGGGATGAGAACAGGATCGTCTTGCCCGCTTTTTTGAACTGCAGCAGTAGCTGGATGAAGGTGTCCCGGGAACGAATGTCCAGGTTCGCTGTCGGCTCATCCAGCAGCAGGATCGGGGGGTCGGCCAACAGGGCCAGGGCGAGGGCCAGCCGCTGTTTCATACCACCGGACAGACTGCCGATTTTCTTGGGCAGGCAGGCGGCCAGGTCGAGTTGGGCCAGCAGGGGGCCAAAATCATGACCGGCCGGTATCTTCTTGAGCTGGGCGTAGAAACGAATCGTCTCCACTACCGTCAGATCATTGTGAAAATTCAGCTCCTGGGGGACAAAGCCAATCTGCTGCCGGACTCGTTTACCATTCGCGGACACACTCAGCCCATTGACCAGAATGTCACCCCGAAACGGCATAAGATTCAGCAGACAATGGATGACCGTGGTCTTACCGGCGCCATTGGCGCCCCAGAGCGCGACAGCCTCGCCGGCCCTGATCATAAACGACAGATCGGCGACGGCCTGTAGCTGGCCGAATAGCTTGGTCAGGTGAGCGACTTCTATCATGCTTTGACCTCCGCGACGGCGATTTGATACTTTCGGCCGGCGAACCTGGGCATTTGCAGGATCGCCAGTGCCAGGAGCAGCGTGGTCAGGGCCAGCCAGAGCCATGGCTGCCGGCCCGCCCGCGGCAGCGGTGGAGCGTCACCAGGCCAGCGCGGCGCCATGAGCGGAAAAGGATCTTCAACCTTGGGCTTCGGTTGGACGATGGGAAAGGCGCGGGCGGAGAAATCTATCGCGTCCGTGGCCGGGCTGTGCAGAAAGAGGCGCAGATTGGGATCACGCTGGACGAGATCTTCAAACAGCCGCCGGGATTCATAGCTGATATCGCCCTGACCATCCCCATCAGCGTCGTAGCCGGCATAATCACTCCAGTAATTGCCCAGACCATCAATTGACCAGCGATTGCCCAGCAGCTGGCCGCCGCCCCCAAGTGCCACCTGTTGCTGGTTTTCGATGAAGCTGTTGCCGGCAAACTCATTGTTGCGCACGGACGGCATCATGTTGACGCCGATGTCGTTGTAGGCAAAGACGTTGTCCGTAAAACGACCAATGCTGTCAATTTCACGCGGCGAGGTGTCCAGATGAACCCCTACTCGATTATCCACGAGCACGTTGCCCGCCAGAATGGTGTCATCCATATCCTTCAGGCCAACGCCGTAGCCGCTGGGGCCCCGGTTACCGGCAATGGTGTTGTTTTGCAGATGAACACGGCGGCTGTACATCATGAACGCCCCCACCGAATTGTCCAGCAGCCGGTTGTGGGCGATGCGGGCGTCGTCACAATACATAAAATGGAGACCGTACCGGCCGGCGCTGATTTCGTTGTCCACCACCGTGACTCGTTCTGAATACCAGAGCACAACATCGCGGCCGCGCGTGATGCTGTTGCCTTCGATCAACACATCCTGGCTATACCAGATCCGGATCGGATCACCGCGGCGCGGCAGATCCAGATCCTTGCTACTGATCACATTGTTACGAATGATGGCGTTATGGCCGTTCTTGGCGTAAATGCCAAAAAGCGTGTCCTCAAAACGGTTGTTGGCTACCGTGATATTAGCGGCCTGGATGGCAATGCCTGAATTTTCCTGGTCCAGCAGCTGACCGCTCCCTTTAATAAGGAAGCCGGTTATCATAATCCCCGGCGCTGTCAGATCCACAACGGTCCCCACATTACCCCCATCCAGGACCGGCCAATCTGTCCCGATCAGGGTCAATGGCTTATCCACGACCAGGTGACCCGTATAATGGCCGCCGGCTACGGCAATCACATCGCCAGGTTGGGCGTCCTGGATGGCCTGCGGCAGCGCTTCGGCCCGGATCATCGCTTCCTGGGTTACGGCTTGGCCTGGTAGCGGCCTGAGTAGAAACATAAGGAGCAAGATGGCTAACCAGCGGCGGGCCGCTGGCGTTACAGCAGACAGCTTCATCAGCATTCCATCACCTTTCCGCATCCACCAATGGCTTGAAGGCCAGACGGTGATAGTAGAGTCCCACAACGATCAAGACCGACGCCAGGATCGCCAGCCAGAGGCCTACGCCAGGCGTCGCAACAGTTTCAAACTGAGCAATTTTCCCGTTGCCCAGGACTGACGGCACAAACGGCTTGATCGCCGAACTCAAGGGAGCGGCCGGGTCCAGATTGGTACCAAATTTCCACAGCCACCATTGCAGATCGATCAGGAAAATGGGCGGCATCAGAATTGCCGGCAACGTCAGCAAAAGGACCCACCGAGTATGAATAAAGACAGCCGCGCCCAGCAGCAACGCCAGGGCCGCGATGCCAAAGATGCTGACCGACTTCTCAAATTGGGCGGCCTCGTCCAGCGGGCGCATGCCAATGTAGTGGTTGAGACCGTCAATCTCGGCAATGTCGCCGGTCAGCCGGTTGGCGTAAGCGGTCAGATGTAACCCTTTGGGATATTGTGGGGCGTGTAAGGTCATCTCCCAGTAGGGCAACAGCGTGGAGACCAGTAGCAGGGCCGCCGCCGCCAGAAAAAGCAAGGTTGGCACCCTGTATTTTTGCCGGGTCTCCCCGGTCAGGTCGGCGGGCACACGTGGGCCGAAAAATTTACGAATTAGGCTCATGATAATCATCCCAGACAACAAAGTTTCTGGATTCACCTGACGGACCAGGTTGGGCAGGGGCCGGACAATGAACCAGCCCCTACCCTTGCGGAGGAGAACTACGGTTCGGGTTCGATCAACAGATACCCTGTCATTTCCAGGTGCAGCGCCGAGCAGAACTCGGTGCAGTAGTAGGAGAAGACACCATCCTGGGTCGCGTCAAACTCAAAGGTTGTTGCTTCACCCGGTTCGATGCTGAGGTTGATGTTGTAGTAAGGGATGGAGAAGCCATGGGTGGCGTCATAGGCGCGCTCCACATTGGTAATGTGCCAGATGACATGATCACCCTGTTGGATGGCGACATGCTCCGGCGTGAAGTGGCTACGCACAGCTGTCATCCAGATCTCCACCTGGTTGCCATTCCGCTCAATCCGTTCTTCACCAAGCACGACCGCATTGGGATCCACCGAGTTGGTATGGGGATTCCAGCCCACCTCTGGATAAACTTCCCAGGGCTGCAACTTGTCTGCCTTAATGATCTGGGCGTAATGGGGCTCGCCATCCGGGATGGGCAGATCATAGATAACCGGCATGGTCAGGCCGCCCGCCGAGATATCAAGCAGCTGAAAGTTTTGCGGCAGCAGCGGGCCGACATTGGTGAAGCGATCAATGGCCCATTTATTCATCGAAACCAGGAAGCGGCCGTCCGGGCTGACCGTGTCCCCTTCTGCTGCAGAAATGTGGCCAACGTTGTACTGAACGGGCGTCTTGGCCACCAGGGTCCAATCCTCTTCCTCGTGCAGGTCAGAAAAATCCCCTCCCAAGGTCCAGCGCGCCACGGCGGGTTCGAGGAACAGGCTGGTGTAGCCGTAGCCTTTATCATCATATTGCGTGTGCAGAGGGCCGAGGCCAACCTCGATCTGCGCTTCCACGATGTCGTCAAATGCGAGAATGGGCACACCATAATCATCGTAGGTGTAGTCGCCGGCGGCGATGGCGTCGGTGATCTTGGCAAAGCTGTAGATGCTGACGTGGGGATCCAGCTTGCCGGAAATGGTCAGGAACTGCCCGTCCGGGGTGACGTCAACGCCATGGGGGCTTTTCGGTTCCGGGGCAAAGAAGAGAATACCTTCGTCGATGGCGGTCTGCAGCGGGATGACGGGGAAGCCTTTGACATCCACGGTCATACCAGCCGCCGCCACGGAAACAGCTTTCTCCTTATCAATGATGTGGAGGTAATCCATATCATTTTGCGAGGCGCCGGCCTCAAAGGGGGCATTACCCTCCTCAACACCGCCTGTGGCCATCTCTGTGTTAAACGAATTGCAGAAAATCCAGCCGTCACTGGCCAATTTGCCGGCGTCACACAGATCTTGCCAGTAAGGGGGCAATTCAATGGCAAATGATTCATCCTCGAGAATACGCCCGGAGGCACGGTCGAATTTCCAGAAGGTGATCATGCCGCGATAATCGGTGGCGTAATCATCCAGCGAGGCATATTCCCAGCCCAGGGGCGCGCCGTACTGCCCGCCTTCGATGACCCAATCTGTATCCGGGGTGGAGAAGGTGCCGCCATGATCGCCGAGGGCGATCGGGTTCTTGACTAGCTGCTTGGTTTCAAAATCCCTCAGGTCAATGACCGCCACTCGGCCATTTGCCTTGTCATTGATAAAGAGGAATTGGCCATCATAATCTCCGGCCGTTTCACTCAGCGCCGGATGATGGGTATCGCCCCAGGTGATGGTGCTGCCCGGGGCGTTCCCGCCGGCCAACACCTCCATGGTATCGACGGCGCCGTAACCATAGCCCTGCCAGGGCTCCGGGGTGAAGACGGCAATCTTCTTGATGATTCTCATCGAAGGGATGCCGATGACATACACCTGGCCGCCGTGGCCACCAGAGGCAAACATCACATATTCATCGTGGACCCCAGAAGGGGTATATGTTTTCAGGGCCGCCGCCACATCTTCCGGCGTCAGACCGCGGGCTTCAGCTATTGCGCTGGCGTCGGCGGATAATGATCCGGCCCCATCCTGTTCGTCCTGGCAACTAACAAAAGCGACTATTGCCAGAATGGTAAGGATGAACAGCGCCCATTTTGATAGCGATCGACTCGTAATCCTGTCCATAACCATTCTCTCAACTCCTTTCACGATAATGCGAGCCTGAGTTTGTATTGAGGAATAGAGTACAGGAGAGGCTAGGCTCGTTCTTTGCGCTTGATCAAAGAGCCCGGCACGCGACAAAAGCCGCAGCCATAACACGCTGGTCATTTTGTTGTGATTAATAGGTTGCGGGAACCTGAATTCTGTCACTAGGACGGAACCAGGAAAAATACCATACTGAATTATGGGTTGGCAGGCTCCCTGCAGGGCGTCGCAGTTCCTTTGCCACCCGTGCCTTCGCATCCCCTGCCAGCTCACTGCATAACGAGTGAGTGTGGAAGAATGCCGATTCCCCGCTCAGAGGGTGAAAGAATGAGTACGCATCGCCTATCCCCCAGTCACGGGCAGCAGGGCCATCCCGGTTTCGCCTGGGAACGGCCGCTGCTTGTCGTCACACTGATTCTGCTGGCCATCGTCACCACGGTAATTGGCTGGCAGCTCTATGAATACTTCAAGCCGGAAGAGACGCCGGGGCTTATGCCGACAATTCCAGCCGCGACCGTACCGCCGGTCACCAGGGTCCCATCCCTGCAGATCTCGCCGCAACGCGGGGCCGAGGGGACGGTCATCACCGTCCATGGCGAAGGTTGGGAGCCGGCTGACACAATTCAGCTCTGCCTGGATGACCTGGGCGACGAGGCCGTGCCGCCAGTCTACAGCGTCACCGAGGTGGATGAGAACGGCGCCTTCCTGGCCGCATTCTCCTTCCCGACCCAGGTAGAGTGGCAGAGCCTGCCGGATGTGGCCGTAGTCGCTGAGTCGATCTACAACGAGGACAAGGCTTCGGCCATTTTCAAGCTGCTGGCTGAAACCGGCACGCCAACGCCGACAATTACCATCCCGGCCACGGCAACACCTAGCGCGACAACGACCGCCGTCACGCCCACCCCCACGGTGCCGGCATCGCCAACAGCCACAGCTATCCCGCCCACGCCGACCTGCACCTACGCGATGAGCTTCGTGGCGGACGTCACCATCCCGGATGACACCATCGTGCTGCCGGGGTTGGGCTTCGTCAAGACGTGGCGCATCCGCAACAGCGGCAACTGCCCCTGGCCGGCCGGCACAAGCTGGGTCTTTGCCGGTGGCAACCAGCTGGGCGGCCCGGATGCAGTCAATGTGGCTGTGACCAATCCGGGCGAGACCACCGATGTCTCCGTCTACCTGGTCGCCCCGACGGCGCCGGGCAGCTACACCAGCTACTGGACGTTGCAACTGCCGGGTGGGCAGCAGCTGAGCGAACGCTACTACGTCCGCATCATCGTGCCGGCGCCGACCCCAACGGCCACCGCCATTCCACCCACACCAACACCAGTACCGACGGCGCCGGCCATCTACAACTGGCGCGGTGAGTATTACAACAACACCGGGCTGGTGGGCAGCCCCATCGTTATTCGGGACGATGCGGCCATCAACTTCGATTGGGGCGACGGCGTGCCGGCGCCCGGCCTGCCGACGGACAACTTTAGCGTCCGCTGGACCCGCAGCCTTTACTTCCCCGGCGGCAGCTACCGCTTCTTCGCCGCCAGCGATGATGGGGTGCGCATCTGGCTGGACAACACGCTCATCGTGGACGAGTGGCATGCCTATGACGGCAACACCTACATGGCCGAGCTGCCGATTACGACCGGCAACCACCTCATCCGGGTCGAGTATTACGAGGCGCGGGGCCTGGCCAACATCCAGGTCTGGTGGCAGGAGAACGCCAGTTTCAGCGAATGGCGCGGCGAATATTGGGCCAACCGGACGCTGAGCGGCGCCAGCACCCTGGTGCGCAACGACAGCAAAATCGACTTCGACTGGGGCACCGGCGCCCCGGCTGCATCCCTGCCGGCGGACAACTTCAGCGTCCGCTGGAGCCGCAGCCCCTACTTCGACGGCGGCCATTACCGCTTCACCGTCACGATGGACGACGGCCTGAGGCTCTACGTCGATGGCACGCTTTTGATTGACCAATGGGAAGACGGCGCGGCCCGGACGATGAGCGCCGACATCTGGCTAAGCGCCGGCCGGCACGACTTGCGCGTGGATTACTACGGAGCATGAAGGTGGCTGTGGCCCGGGCCAGTTGGAGCCGGATGGAGGGTATCACCGATTGGCGGGCGAGTATTGGGCCAACGCAGAGCAAAATGGCGTCCCCGCCCTGGTACGCAACGATACCACCATTGACTTCAACTGGGGGACGGGCGCGCGGCTAGCTGCCTGCCGGCGGACAACTTCTCGGCGCGCTGGACGCGGACGATAAAATTTTCCGGCCGTTCCTGCCAGCTTACATCATAGGTCGATGACGGCATGCGCCTGACCATCGACACCCAGCTCTACCGGGATGAATGGCACGAGCACGATGCCAGCACCACCTACGTCGTCCACATCTACCTCGAGGCAACCATACCATCGTCCTCGACTATTGTAGACGCGGGCGAAGCCCAGGTTCACTTCTGGCGAGAAAGTAAGCAGCACATCGTGAGAATCTGAGAACCCTGGGGAGGGCAGTAGGCGCTGCCCTCCCCCTTAACATAGAACGTAGGTGTAACATGTTGCGAACAACCATTGGGCATCACGCCCACACAAACACAGGCAAATGGTCCGTCGCGCTCATCATTGCCATGCCGATACTGTTTGCCATCGGCTCCGCGTTTACCGGTACTCTTTTACAGCGCGGTATCCCTCCGGCGACACCATCCTGGCCGCCGACATCGCCGCCCGGCCGGCCCTGGCCCCTCACCATGCTGAGCGGTATATGGCCGCCGGCGTCGCCGCACTGATCACCGGCCTGGTAGCGATCCTGCACGAGAAGATCACGCCCTGCTCTCGTCTACGTCGCCACCCTCTTTGGCGCCCTCGAGGCCTCTGTCCTGATTGGCGGTTCCTGTTCCCGCACAGCCATTTTGCGGCGCTGGTTATCCTAACCAGGTGCCTGATAGATCTTGAAATGCCTTGATCCTATCCGGTCGTTCTAGTATCGGGGGAGCTTAAGGTACCGGGTGATGGGAGCTTTATCCACACAGAAAACTGTTTTTTCTCTCACGAAAACGGGAGTTCATAAGGGGAGCTATTGTAGAATGAGGGCAACTCAGACCCACAAAGAAAAATCGTTTCTGATGGGGCCAGAGACAATAGTTAGCCTTTACAAAGAAGGTCTAGCGAAATGAAATGTGGAACAAGCAAGACAAGATCCTGAGACCACATTTGGCACCTGGGGAAAGACAATCATACCGCTCCCTGAGAGAGGAACGCAATCTAAGTCAGCTCAAGACTGCGGATGAGGTCCAGCTTATCCAATATGAAAGGGTGGTTGCTACTCACCTATTGGACGATTCCATGCATAGTGATGGGATTGTCGATTTTCACATCGCCAGAGCAACGTGAGTGGCTTTGGTAATACAGGATATAGAATTTGATCATCAGCTGGTTGGTATTTGAAAGAAATCGACCCATAAGACCAAAACCGGTGGGTATCCACAGTTTCAAACAGTCGAGCTTGCTTTCTGGCACTATCCGATTGTTGAAATACCCCATTCGACAAACATCCGGTAAGGGCTTATCGAGGGGACCATCGAATATCTGTTAATTTGCGGCAAACCGACCGGCATCGTAGATTCTGAAGGCCCGAATATTTGTGGGATTCTCGACAAAGCTCACGTGAATTACATTTGTGTCTGCAAATCATCTGCTCACTGTTGATGACATAGGGCGGCTTGACACTCTGGCGGCGGCGTATGAGATCGTCGCTGAATATTCAATTGCCAGCGGCTTGAAGATGTGCCGTTACCGAGGTTACGGGCTGGTCAGATGATGATTGAGCTTACAACATGTTGATAGTCGATGGTGCGGTGGCAGTTGTTCATGTCCTTAGCTGACAATTGACTTGAATTAGAGACCACATATGCACTCCCGTAGCTTTTGATCCGGTTCCCGCACCTCTGGGACAATTCGACCACCAGTTGCATGCTATTTCGATTCTTTGAAGGGAAGTTTGGCTTTAGTCCAGATGTGCCCATGTGGACCATGTAATAGGTAACAAAGTTAGTAAAGTCGAAATTCCCTATTGCCGCAATAGCCACTATTCAATTGAAGGCTAACACTGCATGCTACGGACCTTTGCAGAGTTCGATTTCTAAGTGGCTGGCGCATCCAGACGTTATCGTTGTGTAGTGAAAAACACAATTGAGCCATGTCTGTGGGCAGTTCATAAGGAAAAGTAGCCAAAGAATGGCGGAAATTGCATCTTTCTAAATTGAGTTACACCCCTGAGAACTATCTAAAGCCAATCAATACATTATATAGTAGTAACTCTCTTGCTTATTTAAACACTTATTTTACCTCGGCCAACCCCATTTAGAACGCCTCAGCTGAGTCCGAACACCCAGTGAAGAATTGGCATGTATATGGCGGCGATTATTTCTTGTTTGATGGTCGTTTTATGCAATCCTGTTCTCACTTTGTCATGGGATTTGCGCTTCCAACTTGTCGTCTCTGGCCCGAGTGAAGCAATGGTCTCTCTATCGCAGTGAAGTGCTATTCGTTGCCGGCCATCTCTGGAGAAGGGGGTGGTCGAGGAATCAGCCGCGCTGCCCGTATGCAACTCGAAAATGGAGTCTTTGTTCCGCGTTTACTGTTAATTTGATTTTCATTTTTCCGAACAACAGTAAGACGCTCCGCGATAAGGTCAGTAGCTCAACAGACCCATCTCGACCGTAATGACAATGACTGGGTGTGGCAATTACATTTTGCCACCACGGACACATGAACATTGTGGATTTGACAGGCTGGGTGAAATCTATCATTGGATAGATGCTATGTCCCAACCTGATAACGCAGGTGATGCCAGCCTTTCCTATGGAGCGGCCGAGGGCGAATGGACAACCATGCTTTCCCTTACCCATATCGCTACCCCTTCTCAATCTATCCTATCAGCAAGCGTTGTTTCCCCTGAAAAACGATGATGAAATGTTTTCTGGCGACCATGAAAGGCTGTTGTATAAAATACGCTGCAAAAACATGTGACTCCGGGAATTCAGTTTAGGTCCTTGCCAAACGTGTGCGCCATTCCTGAAAAGGAGAGGCTACAGGGTAATGCCGAAACGAAACCAATACCTGATCCGTGAGTCCCAGGATGATTGGTGTGCCAACACCTGGAGAAGAATATCATCGCATGTTGGGGAACATGAGGTATAAATAGATTTTGGCTTTGAGCAAAGTAATAGCCAACGATATCTGTGAGAAACCATGAAGCCATCTACATGCCAGAAACGGCTTTATTCTCGACCATTGCCTAGTTTATCACTGGCTGAAAAAGCATTCTGGCAGCAATAAATCTGGAAGACCAACAGTATTGCGGGCTTCACTATACCAAAGAGGAGCATCCAGGCGGGAATTGTACGAAGTTAACAAACCGGCCATTGGGAGCGCAAATACAAGGTACATTCTGCATTGACAAAGCCAGAGCGCATTTAGACATTTCGTTGGGACAACGATTGATTCGATATCAAGAATTAGCCAGACGAAGCAATGGCCCTGTCAAATGACAAACTGGTCAGGAAAAACAATCAATCGACCAGAAGATGTAGCGGGCAAAGGAAAAGCTGGTTTGGGTAACTGGTTTCCCTGGGTGCCGCTCCCTTCCATAGTGACTGAGAAGTAAACCGACTGCTGGAAAATGAGAAAACACCTGACAATTGCGTCCTGGCTACCTTGCAATTGAGTTCACCCGAGACCGGCGCGTGGGTCCAGACGCTACGTTAGCAAGTTTTCCTGCGCCCTCCTGGAAGCGAGCAATCCTGGACCGGGTCATCGGAAACGTGGACCGCTTCCAGCATAGGGCTCGGTCAGCATCTCAAGCTCATTGACCTGGCACTTCAGTAATTCGTATGGAACCACTTGAGTTTGGGTCATGTCGTGAACCATTTGGTGAACAGCAAGCACCAACAAACGCTCCAAGATGTGTTCCATGATTCCAGTGAAGAGTAATATCGCTGGCGCGACATTGAGCTACCCCTGTCGTTCTAGGTGCGAAATACAGAAGGACGTGGGTCAGAGTGCAGTGGCGCTTAATGACGTTCGCGCTTTCTCATCGCCCACATCCGCCCCCAAACAAAGAGAGGCGCGGTGGATCTGTTCGCGGATTTCTGCAACGAAGCTGGTAAAGTGATGGAATATAAGGACGCATTGCCAAAGTGAATTCGATGATCAGACAACACCTTTCATGGTGAAGTCATTAATCTGCGCGACGTCATCATTTGAAGGTCAGTCTGTTGAAGAACGCGAGGCGTTTCCGGATCGGCTACGATTACCTGGAATTTCGGTGCTGAACGTGGTGAGACAGAACGACCTTTTCGGGCAAGCTGATCAGGATGGATCCAGCTTCACAGAAAGTTGACGTCCAGGCAAGACTAGCCAACAAGAGCCTAAATAGCTGGCTAAATGACGCGCTTAAAGACCTCGGTGCCAGAGAAATCACTTACAACAAAGTGTGCTGCGACCCTGCGCCAAATTTGAATTGCAAATCGCTCATTGGCTGCAACACCGCCGTTGACTGAAACCATGCCGACAGGCGACGCTTTGATTCTTGAACAGTTTGCCAATTATTGCGGTGGTGCGTTCCAGCCGAAGGGCGATATTATCGCTGCCATCTGGATTTCTTGAGCTCGTATCTCAACGAGCACGCCATTGCCTGCTGATCAAGCGCTTAGACTCACTAAAATCGGCATATGCATCAAACGAATTCATGTTGATTGTCTTTAGGGTTCGCCAACACCGTGTTACGGACCCGTACTTGAATCGATATGAGCAGTTGGCGAAGTCTATAAACATTTGCCTTGTCAGGTTAGTTCTCACGCCGGCAGAATACCGACAGTTTCCGGGCAAGTGAGGAACAATCGCGTCAATTGAAATATGTACTTGCTGGCCTGTGACATTGGCCTGCTTTGTCAACCTGAGGGGTTAGCTAACGACGTATCAAACACAGGAGAATCCATGAACGCTATCATTCTGCATACAGACCATCTAATTACAATGAATGCGACGAATGAAATCATCATTAACGGCGCAGTCTTGATAAGCGGAACGGCAAGATTCGTTGTTGGCACTGCATCTGAGGATCAAAGCGGCAAATCCAGATGTTTGATTGAAAAGGTTGGCTGATCGCCTGCTTATGCCGGGGCTGATTAATGCCCACATGCATTCTGGATTACTCCGTGGCACGGCCGAAGGATTGCCCGTCTGGGAATGGCTTCAGCAGTTCATTGACCCCATGCATCGCGTCATCAATATGAGCAAGAAGCAAAAATTGCCTCATTCTGTGCTATGCTGAATCGCTTTTGTCTGGCACCACAACGACTGTGGACATGTGGCGCCATATGCATGGCAGCGCCACTGCGGCAGCAGAATTAGGAATCCGTGCCGTGCTCGTGCCATATGTGGCTGAACATCCCGAGCATGATTATTTTGAGACTTTGCAAACCAATGAGGCTCTTATCCAGCAATGGCACGGCGGCGCGAACGGTCGTGCACACGTTTGGGTCTTCGGAGCATATGTTTACGCTGCACCTGAAGCGTGGGGCGTGCATTTGATGGCGAAACATTATCAAACTGGCTTCACACCCACAGCAACGAAAGCAAATTCGACGTCGATGAAACCAGAAACGCTACAATCTCCGACCGGTGAAGCGCTAGAAAAATTCGGTCTGCTCGATGCGCCCCACACGTTGCTTGCCCTGTGTTTTGGCTTTCGGACAGTGAAATTGAAACCTGGCTGAGCGCAATGTTGGCGTCGCGCACAACCCCGTTAGCAACATGAAAACTCGCTAGCAGCGCCTGCGCGTGTGGTGGACCTGCTTTGCCAAACAGGTGGCCGTTGGCCTTGGCACTGATGGTGAAAGGAAAACAATAACCTCGATATGTTTGAGGAGATGAAAACATCATCGCTCCTCGCCAAACTATCAACTCTTGATGCTGCGGCACTTGATGCCTGATCTGTCTGCCGTATGGCAACCACTGGCGCACGTGCTCTGGGATTGGATGCTGAAATAGGCTCGATAGAAGTTGGCAAGCAGGCCGACCTGACGTGCCATTCCGCAGCAACACGCCGCGTCTCACTCCACTTCTCTCCGGAAATGATGGCAATCTGCATCACAACCTCGTTCACGCCGTTGAGGTGACGTTGATATGACAATGGCTGCTGGCAACATCGTTGTTATGGTGGCAACTGCCTGCCGATCTTCAGGAGCTGATCGCCGCTGAACGGAGTCCCAATCTATTTCGCAGCGTGGGGCTGGCAACGCACGATACGGTTAATTTGCCCCAACCGTGATTAGCTGCTGGAAGAGATCTAAGCATCCAGGCTCGCCTCCTGGCTATTGTCGTCGCATAATACCACCTCTCCAAGTGGTCGATGTCGCTTATCGGACTTGTGCGTTTCTATGTTAACGATTCACAATGTAACTTTTCCTCCTGGCACCATATTAACCAGCCTGTTTATTGTTTACTAAGTCCCCGTAACCTGGTGGTTGAGCTAGCGAACTTGACCGCCCTTCCGCTATATACATCTATAGCCTGGCGCCAATTGGAATCTTTTTCAGGGTCTGCAATCGCCACTACTATCAATTTCGAGAAAATCATCTTCCAAATATGGACCGCGCTTTTTGGTCATCTTTCTATTGTCTATTGTGGTGTTGATAGCAATACCAAAACAAATCAAACCAGGGTGGTTGGTGGCGAACAGGAATAGGATATTGTCAACACCATTTCAGACCTTGGGCGGGCAATGCCAGAAACAAGGTGGCGGAAACTGGTAAATCACAATCTGTCTGCTTGAAATGGATTAATGAACAATATAATTAGCCAAACCCAGGATAAAGCCTGGGAACTTGAGAGGCGTCTGTCAAAAGAAGCACAGCAAGACGGAAGCAAAAATCTGAGAAGAAAGAAACCACCTGATACATCCCAGCACATAGCGCCAAAAGCGAACGATCAAATAAATCTCTGCCCAAAAAAACTAAAACGCTTTAGGGAACCGGAAGCCAGGACTACAATTGGGAAGAGAGAGCTACCAAAGTGTCAGCGCTCATTGTCCAAACAGGAATTGCAGATAAGGACCGCTCCAGTGCAATGTAAAGGCTCGGCAGACTTAAAATGGCATTTGCCACGGTGCAAGCGGTGGTGGTTGATTCGGTGATGAATGTAACTTGTTATTGCGGAAAGGGTACAGGATGTATTGCCAGAAAACCAAATCTATTCCACCGGCGCGCAGAGTGGCTGGCAACGCACGATACGGTTAATTCACTACAAGCAAAGGATTAGCTGCTGGACTGTGGTGATTGTCATGCAGTGTCTCGTTTCTGGATAGCAATCGGTTTCCGCCAGGAAATCGGCTAGAAGCTTTAGCACTGTGATCACCTTGATTCATCGAATCGCTGTAGCAATTGGAATACCCCCAGGCTGAGAGAGCAGTAGCAACTCGTTCGTATCAGATGTGGCAGTGCCGGAAGCACCGTGCCACTCGCAATGAGGCAGATTATGAAAACATCCAGCGATGAACTCTTGGCGAAGACAGGCCGCGCCTCAGCTGCAGTTGACCAAACCCCTGGCCAGATAATCCTGGCTAAAGAGTTCAAGATTTATTCCAAGGTTCTGGCTGAAGAACGGCCCTTCGTCGTCGCCCTGCCTGAGGGTTACGACGACAGCGAAGCCCATTATCCGGTTTTGTATCTGCTCGACGGATTACAAAACATCTGGCACGTGGTAGGCAGTGCTGAACTGTTGACCCGCACCGGACATATCCCGCCCCTGATCATTGTCGGCATCAAAAGCGTCAACCGGATGCGGGATTTCACTCCGTCGGCGGCAGCCGAGATTCCCTATAGTGGCGGCGGCACTAACTTTCTGGAATTCATAAGCAGCGAATTGATGCCCCACATCGAGGCCACGTATCGCACCCACCCCTACCGCATCCTGGAGGGCCATTCCTTGGGCGGCCTCTTTGTGGCCGATGTCCTTCTGACAAGACCGGCACTCTTTGACGCCTATATTGTCATGAGTCCGGCCTTCTGGTGGAATCAGGAAGAAATGGCCCAAAAGGCGACAACCTTTTTGCCAACACAACCTACATTGCCTAAATCACTGTACCTCAGTATCGGCACCGAGGATGGTACCGGTATGCGCAACGAGCTCAGCCGCTTTGTCGAGGTGGTCAAAGAACATGCGCCCGCTGGGTTACGCTGGGAACATCGGGAGATGGATGGCGAGGGGCATATGTCCGCGCCGCTACGGATCAACTATTTTGGCCTGAAGTTCGTGTTTGCCGACATGCAGCTGCCAGAAGCGCTATGGCAGGCCTACGACAACGAGACCTTTCTGGCGCATGAGAGGAGGATAATGGCTAAGTATGGGCGAGCAGCCAAACAATCAGGCGAAAACTACATTACGTTGGGCCTGCAATTGATGAAAGCAAAGAAGTTCGCCGCCGCCATTACCGTCTTCAAACGCAACACGGAAGCATACCCCATCTTTCCGCCCAATTACGCCTGGCTGGCCGATGCGTATGAACAGAATCAGGCGCAGCGCGCGGCGCTGGCAGCCTATCAACAGGCGCTGGCCCGATCCATAAAAATCGATTATGGCCAGGAAGAAAATTACCGATCGCACATCGAACGCTTGAAGGCTATTTTAGGGCACACGGATTAGCCGTTTAGCGATAAGGGAATGGGGCAAACTTTTATTCAAAATTCAGGCATATACCCCTGATTACCATCCCAGGAAAAGCACCAAAGAGGCGCCATTGTCGCTATCAAGTTACGTTCCATACAGACTGCGCTAAGCAGCCGAAACCTGTTGCATAGCCATCCCCTTCTGCTGTCTGCGAAACCCGAAGAAAAGCACGGCAAAGTAACCCAGATACGCCAACACCTCTGTTAGTGAAGGGTTACCATTGTAGCCAAACAGGGTTTTTAGCAGTTCACCGACGAATGAGTTCTCGTCAAGCAGGGGATTGATATTCCAGACATGCTCAATGAGGGGGGCGATCAAGCCGGCTTCGTTCAGCTCGTGCACGCCATGGGCCACCAGGCCGGCAGCAAAGAGGATCAGGACAATACTGGTGTATTTGAAAAAGCGGGCCATATCCAGCTTGATCAGCCGGTTAAAGAGAGCCCAGGCGACACCAATAATCACAACCAGGCCCAGGACCGCGCCCCAAATGGTCGCCTGACCGCCAGACGTAAACGAGGCGGCAGCCAGAAATAGAGCCAGTTCAATCCCTTCGCGCACGATGGCCAGGAAGGCAACTGCAAAGAGCGTCTGTTTACTGCGCTGCCCGGCAACCGCTTGTATCTCAGCGGTCAAGCTCTGGCTGCGGGATTTAGCCTGATAACGCATCCACAGGATCATCCAGGTGAGCACGACGGCGGCCAGCAGCATGGTGATGCCTTCAAAAATCTCCTCAGCTTTACCTTCCAATGAGATGCCAATTTGATAAAGAACAATCGCGGCAATGGCGCTGACAGCCACGGCGGTCAGGGTTCCAGCCCAAACCACGGGCTGGAGATCGTCGCGATTCATCTTGCGCAAGGCACCCAAGACAATACCGACGATTAAGGCGGCTTCAAGTCCTTCACGTAGCGCTAACAAAAATGCAGGTAACAAAATAGCGTCCTCACTTTTCCAACCAGAATTGATGGAGCCATTGTCGGCCCTGAGCAAGCGAGAATCAATGCAGCCAGTTAATTTCAAAATTAATGGCAGGCAATCTTTGGCTTAACCAGTGTTAACTTTTTGTTGAATCAACCCCAGATGGTGGAAGTTGAGGCCAAGGCCGGTCCCGTGGCGTCAATGGCAACTGTCGCGTGCATTGAATGACGGCTACAAGGCTTGTCCGTAGACCCTATTGCCTAAAGGTCCGATGTCACCTAGAAAATGGCCACGCGGCGGGCCGCGTTCAATAAGGCAAGCATCCTGGTTGACACGCAGGCAGCTTTTGAGGCAGTCTTATCACATACGCTCTCATTAACAATCGCACCTATTCGCGTTTAGCCCCCGGCAGCAATTTAAGCGATGCTATTTCTGGCCTTTCTCCAGGCTGTGGGGCGTTCAGTGGGGGTAAATCGTATGTCCTCTCAGAAGGTCGCGAACCCGGAACAAATCCCATCAAGTTCCCTGCAGCATTGGATCAGGTTGACGCTGGTCTATCTCCTTATCCCTTTAATCCTTTTGCTTTGCGGCGGGGATATTCGGTGGTGGCAGGCCTGGGTCTTTACTTTGCTCATTATGGCTGCCGGCCTGGGCGGGCGCATTTGGGCAGAAAGGCGGCATCCGGGCCTGATGGCCGAGCGACAAAGCGCGGAGAGTCTCCAGGAAGCAAAAGCCTGGGACAAGGTGCTGGCGCCGTTGATGGCGATCAGTATTGCCTTTCCGCTCGTCATTGTGGCCGGGCTGGACCATCGCTTTGGCTGGTCAGCTGCGTTCCCTCTGTGGCTAAACGTGCTTGGCCTTGGCCTCATCGCGGTCGGTTACGCCCTGGCTGTGTGGGCCCTGGCCGAGAACCGTTTCTTTGCCAGCGTGGTGCGAATTCAGATGGATCGCGGCCACGTGGTTTGTGACACCGGTCCCTACCGTATCGTGCGGCATCCGGGCTACGGCGGTAATGTGCTGGCGCTGCCTGGCATGGTGCTGGCTTTTAGCTCGTGGTGGACAGTTATTCCGGCCGGTGTCGCCCTAATCATCGCCGTGATCCGCACCGCCCTGGAAGACAAAACGCTGCAAGCCGAGTTACCGGGGTACAAGGAATATGCAGCTCGTGTCCGTTATCGCTTGCTGCCAGGGATTTACTAGGGGACATTAAGTTGGCATCAACGGGCATTTCCTGTCGCTCCGGGGCAACACTCTATTAGGAAAACCTCATGCTCCCACCAGGTCACGCAGCGGGCGGATACATTATCGGCACCATAGCTGCTACTTTAACCAAGTCTGATTCTAAAAATAGAGAGGTATTCCAGCTCGTCGGTTTGTTTGGTGGCCTGTTGCCCGATCTTGATTTGGTGCTTTATCACTCGCTGCGAAAAAGATTCAATTTGCCAGCTCAGATTGAGCACCATACCTGGTTCACTCACACATTTCCATTCTATGTCGTACTCGGCAGCTTTCTGGCATTTGGGGCCACTATTACCCGTCAACCAAATTGGTTGAAATTGATTATCACGATGATTGCCGGGTCTTGTATTCATCTCGTTCAAGACATGTTTGGCAGTGGCGACGGAATCATGATGTTGTATCCCTTCAGCAAGCGAATGTTTGGCATTCGCTTGCTAAACGTCCATGGCAAGGAATGGCGCAAACGCTACACAAGCGATCCGATATTTTCGCTTGAGCTATTATTGATAATCATCGCCTTAGTCACTCTTCTAAAAAGGAACAAGTAGCGGGTTTTCGGTACCTTACAGTAATAAACTTTCAGAGGGAGGAAGAGAAAGTGCACCCTTGGTCTGATCAATGGTATTTTGGCGACATCAGCAAATGCACTTCGGTTACTGAAGTAGCCACGATTCTCAAGACGACGCATGGCGACGCTCAGCGCGCCGCTGTGGCGGCCTACGGCATGGCCTTTGCGGCCGTCACTGCAAGTTGTGGCGGTAGGTATCGGGAGGATGCGCTTGAGGCTCTGAACGCGCTGGCGCGAGCAAAGGCTGAAATTGACATCGCTGCACTCCATCTCAGGCCAGTCGTGACCATCACATCCAACATACTTCTTAAGGCACAATGCTTTGCGGATGAGGCCACCATCCCCTGCACAGAGTGGCCCACGCCTGCAGAAATCGCCGAACTGGTCTGTCGGGAAGCACAGCAGTATGCCCTAAGCAAGCGATAAGTGACCAGAGATAACTGTAAAGCTCAATTCTGCTTCCCCGTCAGGTCACGCGGTAGCAAGATAGGGGCTAGTGAATCCAGGATAGCAACCTTTTCCTACACCCGCAGGACGTCTTCATGAACAGAGATGAACTCGAAGCCATTTTCGACCGCCAGGCGTCAAGCTATGACGAGCAATGGCAAAGAACGGCCCCCATCCGGGATGGTTTGCTTTTCCTGGTGGCTGCCCTCCTGACCGAACTGCCTGCTGACGCCCATATCCTGTCCGTCGGCAGCGGCACTGGCGAGGAGATTGCCTGCCTGGCCCGGCGATTTCCGGGCTGGCGCTTTACCGCGGTCGAACCTTCGGGCGCCATGCTGGCAGTCTGCCGGCAAAAGGCGACGCGGGAAAGGTTTGCCGAGCGCCTCACCTGTCATGAGGGTTATCTGGAAACGTTAGTGAGGACAGATCGCTTTGACGCCGCGCTCTCTTTCTCGTCTCCCATTTATCCTGGCGACCGGGGCCCGCACTGACTTTTTCCGACATATCGCCCACAGATTGAAGCCAAATGGCGTTTTGGTAAGCTCAGATCCGCTGCCGTGGCGGATGGCGGCAGTTACGATGCGCTCCGGTCTGGCAGCAGGTGATGGCGCCGGATAACGTTTCGCCAGAAGGTTGGAGCCAGCTTAAAAGCCACTTATGCCAGGGATGTGGCGGGTGTTGCCACCGGCCGGTGTCGCCGCCATCATCGCAGCCGCCGGCTTTGCCCCGCCCGTCCAGTTCTTCCAGGCCGGCCTCATCCACGCCTGGTTTACTCGCATGCTCACCACCACCAGACTGTTACCCATGGCTGAGCCAATGCCCAAACCTCAGCCCAGCTTTCGCGCTCTTTATCTGGCCTGCCTTCTCTCCAGCGGTTTGGCCTCTGTTGCTGGTTATCGCGCTGCCAGCCGTCACCAGCCTTCTACTTTCTGCCCCTGCTGCGCTGGCTGGCCCCAAGCGCCGTGCTGTTGGTGGGCAGCTACTTGCCTGGCAGCGCTGGGGCTGGGCGCGGGTCGCGCTGCTAGCCGCCCTCCCGTCGTTCTGAATCTTGTCGCGCAAATCAGCTTACCCGGCCGGGGCCAACAGAGTTGTTGCGCGCCACACCAGGCTGGCGGCACTGGCAGCCTTAGTCGCCTGCTTGGCACTGGTAGCGGATCGGGTAGCGGGTAACGCCTGGCGACCATTGCCGGCACATGTTGCCCCTTTGGGCGGCTGGTCTTGGCCTGATCGCCCTGGGTTTCTCCGCGTGACCCGCCTCATCCTCACCACGCGGCATTCCTGCTGGGATGAATTGAATCTCTGGCTATTACCAGTTGATATTCTCTTTGTCGTGGCCGGGTGGGATTGCTCTCCCGGAATCGGCTGGCGCAAAAGTTAGCTGCCTTGCCTGTTTTGCCGGTCATGCAGTGGGTCCTTTACCGCTGGCTCGTCTGCTACCATTCGCCATCAAGGGGCCGTTCTTGCTGCTGATGGAAGGTGGCGCTGGTGTGGTCCACTTGAACGTTTTGTCTGTGCTTACTGTCGCTTTGGGCTGCATCACGATTTTGATAATCAGACCATTGGGTGCGCTGCATAAGTCGTCGTTTTTGCAGGTCGAATTGGAGCATGACTGCGGATGGCCGGAATGACCGAATCGCTTTTCTGCCTGGCAGTACTTGCAGGCCTCACAATGCTGATTCCATTTCATCAATTTCGGGCCGCATATTCGCCAGGAAGCAAGTTGTGGGGTCCGCGAGTTCTTCATACCTTCGCTCTCGCTCTCATTCTTAACATTCTATCCGGTGTCCTGTTTGGTCTCTTTTTTTCGACAATTCTTGTGCCTCAGAATCCAGTTACGACCGCATCTTTCAATGGCGCCATAATAGCTGCTACCATACTGGGCTTGGCCTTCACAATTGCCATGGCGTTGGGATATGCCGTCTCCGTCGTGCAATATGTTCTCTGGCACCCAGGTGGCAACCGGACCGGAAAAGTGCCCGAAAACCGCTGAGTTACAGCATCGAATTCCCACACGGAGTAGCGAATGGATCATAACAATTCCGAAAATAGGGCACCAGATCGGGCAGCCCTCGCCCAACAAACCCTCGCCGGCTACGCCCACGGCCCGGACGCCCCGCTCCAGGCGGAAGCGCAGGCGCTGGCTCGGCTGGACGAGGCCCGGGCGGCGCTGCTGGTCGAGGGGATCAGCGATCAGATCGCCCTGGAGACGCTGGCGGCCCGCCAGGGCCGGGATCTGGCCGAGGAGAAAATCCTGGTCGTGCCCATCGGCGGCGCCCAGTCGATCTTGCGCTACCTGCGCCTGCTTGGACCCGAGGGCAGAAATATCCCCGTCGCCGGGCTCTGTGACGCCAACGAAGAGCGCATCTTCCGGCGCGGTCTGGCCAGGGCCGGGCTGGGTTCCCCGCAGAATAGCGAGGAGTTGGCCGGGTTGGGCTTCTTTGTCTGCGATGCCGACCTGGAAAGCGAGCTGATACGCGCCCTCGGGCCGGCGCAGATCGAGACGTTGTTTGCCGCGCAGGGCGACCTCGGCTCGTTCCGCACGCTGCAAAACCAGCCCAACTGGCGGTCACGCCCGGTCAGCGCTCAGATGCGCCGCTTCCTGGGCAGCGGCGCCCGCCGCAAGTTGCGCTATGCCCGCCTCCTCGTCGAAGCGCTCCCCCTTGAAGCTGTTCCCCGGCCGCTTACTGCGGTCCTCAGTTTTGTTTAGGATCCGGCCGGTCCGGTTCGCATGCCAGAAAGAGATCCTTCGCCCTCTCTTGAATGTCGCCAAGCCCCATAACTAAAGCTCAGGTAATGACAACTTCCTGGAGCCGGCTGCTTCCGAGTAGCCGGCCGCACAGCGTTCACCTTACCCCGGCAATAGCCGACATGACATTTAGTAGATTCTACGTGGAGAGATATCACTATGGGCCGGCTACGGCGGTCTCTAGAATGAGGGTTGAGTCAATCCGGACCTGCCAACCATTTCCCGCTGGCAGCCCGGTCTGGAAATTTAAGATGATAGGATCCACTGTAAAAGGAAAAGACCTGAAAGATAGCCCATCGTGGCGTGAAGTGAATCGCGCCCTGCAGCGATTTGGCTATCAACAAGACGCGCTTATTGAGATACTGCACATAGCCCAGGAGGCCTTTGGCTATCTGCCCCAATCTGTCATGGAACATATCGCCCGCCAGCTCAAACTACCCTCCAGCTGGGTCTATGGCGTGGCCTCGTTTTACCATTTTTTCTCTTTTAAGGAGGCGCCGGCCCATTCCTGTGTCGTCTGTACCGGCACCGCCTGTTACGTTGAGGGCGCCCGCGAAATTATCGACCTGCTGGAAAAGGAAATCGGCATCAAACTTGGGGAAACGTCGGCTGACGGCCGCTTTTCCCTGGTGGATTTTCGCTGCCCGGGTAGCTGTGGCCTGGCGCCCATCCTGGTTTTGGATGGCGAAATGATCGGCCGGGCGACGCCGGCGTCAATATTGGCCCGGATCAAGACATTGCTGACTGAGGACAGGAAGGAGGAACCGGCCGGATGAACCGTCAAGATCTACACCTTATGGCTGACGCCGAACTGGAGCGCCAGCAAACGTTCGACTGCCGTCTGCTCTGCTGCACCAGCACCCCCTGCCTCGCCGTCGGCGCCCAAAAAGTCTACGACAGCCTGCAAGCCGCCGTCGCGGCCAAAGGGCTCAACGCCCGGGTCGAGACGGTCTCGACCGGCTGCATGGGCCCCTGCAGCCGCGGCCCCATGATCCGGGTCCAGCACGCCGGCGCTGAAGACTTGCTTTATGAGCGGGTGACGCCGGCACTGGCCCAGGAAATTGTCGATAAACATCTTTGCCAGCAAACGCACCTGGAGAAGAACATCCTGCCGCTCGACACCCCATTTTTTACGCGGCAGAAAAAGGTTGTCCTGGCCAACAGCGGCCTGATTGACAAGGAGAGCCTGGAAGCATACGTGGCCCGGGGCGGCTACACCGCGCTGGGCAAAGCATTGCGCGAGATGACGCCCCAGGAGGTCTGCGACGAGATCAGCAACAGCGGCCTGCGCGGCCGTGGTGGCGCGGGGTATCCGGCCGGTCTCAAATGGAACCTGGTGCGCAAAGCGCCCGAGGGCCAGAAATACGTCATCGCCAACTGTGATGAAGGCGACCCCGGCGCTTACATGGACCGGACGCTCGTCGAGAGCGACCCCCATCGCCTGCTGGAAGGGATGGCGATCGCCGGCTACGCCGTCGGCGCGTCGCAGGGCTATATCTTTGTCCGCGGCGGCTATCCTGGCGCTGAGAGGCGGCTCAACCAGCTGGAACGGGTGATCCGCGCCGCTGAGCGCAATGGCCTGCTGGGCGGTCGCGTGCTCGACAGCAATTTCACCTTCCGCATCGACATCCGTCTCGGCGCCGGCGCCTTTGTCTGCGGCGAAGAGACGGCACTGATGAAGTCGATCATGGGCCGCCGCGCCCAGCCGGTGCCACGGCCACCCTACCCCGCCCAAAGCGGCCTCTGGGGCCAGCCTACCTTGCTGAACAACGTCGAAACCTTTGGCAGCGTCGTCCCCATCATCCAGAACGGAGCCAAATGGTATGCCGGCATCGGCACCAAAAACAGCAAAGGGACCAAGGTCTTTGCCATGACCGGCCAGGTGAACTACGCCGGCCTGATCGAAGTGCCTATGGGCATTTCCCTGCGCGAGATCGTCGAGGAAATCGGCGGCGGCATCCCGGAAGGGCATACGCTGAAGGCTGTCCAGACGGGCGGCCCCAGCGGCGGCTGTATCCCCAGCCAGCATATCGACACCGTGGTCGATTATGAGGCGATGAAGGCGCTCGGCTCCATCATAGGCTCGGGCGGTCTCATCGTCATTGACGACCGGACCTGTATGGTTGATCTGGCCAAATTCTTTATGGAGTTTTGCGCCGACGAAAGCTGTGGCAAATGTGTCCCTTGCCGGGCCGGCACCGTGCAATTGGTCCGGCTGCTGGAGCGCATCAGCAACGGCAGCGGCACCAGCAAGGATCTGGAAACGCTGGTTGATCTGTGCGGTCTGGTCAAGGACACCAGCCTATGCGGCCTGGGCCAGTCGGCCCCCAATCCTGTCCTGAGCACCCTGCGTTTCTTCCGGGATGAATATGAAGCCCACGTACAGGAAAACCGCTGTCCGGCCGGTCATTGCCAGCTGGATCAACGGCCTGTTCTGGAGATGATGAACTGATGCCTGTCATAACTCTGACAATCAACGGCGATTTGGTCAGCGGTCGCAGCGGCCAATCGCTGATGGAAATAATTGAAGACCACGATATCTATGTTCCCCGGCTCTGTCACCTGACCGGTCTGAGCGACCACGGCGGCTGTCGCCTTTGCACCGTGGACGTCGGCGGGCGGCTCCAGGCTGCCTGCGTTACCCAGGCAGTAGAGGGCATGGTCGTGGAAACGGAAACACCGCAACTGCAATCCTACCGCCGAATGATCCTGGAGCTGCTCTTTGCCGAACGCAATCACGTCTGCGCCGTCTGCGTCATGAATGGCCGCTGTGAGCTGCAAGCAATGGCCGCCAAAATCGGCATGGACCATGTCCGCTTTGATTACCTTGTCCCCGATTTGCCCATGGATGCCAGCCATGAACGCTTTGTGATCGACCACAATCGCTGCATCCTCTGCACCCGCTGCGTCCGCGTTTGCCATGAAGTGGAAGGGGCCCATACCTGGGACCTGGCCGGCCGCGGCAGCAACTCCTTTGTCACGACCGATCTTGGGCAGCCCTGGGGCACAAGCCTGAGCTGCACGGATTGTGGCAAATGTGTTCAGGTCTGCCCGACCGGCGCTCTGCACGATAAGGGCACCAGTGTGGCCGAAATGGAGAAGCACAGAGGTTTTCTGGGCTGGATCCTGGATGGCCGCAACAAAAATCAGTGGGAGCGCAAATAGGAGATGGCCTCAATGGGTAAGAAACCAGCTGAGAAAAAAATACGCCTGGCGACGGCCTGGTTAGGTGGCTGTTCCGGCTGCCACATGAGCTTCCTGGACCTGGATGAAAAACTGCTCGACCTGTTCGCAGCAGCGGATCTGGTCTACAGCCCGATCGCCGACATCAAAGTGTTTCCTGAAGATGTCGATGTGACCCTGGTGGAAGGGGCGGTGGCCAATGTGGATCACCTGGAATTGGCCCGCGAGATTCGCGCACGCAGCCGGCTTGTGGTGAGCTTTGGCGACTGTGCCGTAACGGGCAATGTGACTTCCCTGCGTAACCGCATGGGGGTTGATGACCTCCTGAACCAGGTCTATCACGAGGGGCCGGGCGCCGTGCCGCGCGGGGGTGAAGCCGACCACATCGTACCCAGGCTGCTCCCCCGGGTGCTGCCTTTGCACCAGGTTATTGAAGTAGATGCCTACATTCCGGGCTGCCCGCCAGACCCGGAGCGAATCTGGACCGCCGTGGCTGACATTCTAGCCGGCCGGCCGGTCGAACTCGGCGAAGAGATGCGCCGCTTCGGCTAGGGCCTCAGCCAGTTGATGCCGCCGGCCAGATTGGCCGCTGCATCAGCCTGGGCTGGCCCTGGCTCTGGAGAATTCTGAATGAGTCAGACAGTTACCATCGATCCTGTGACCCGCATTGAGGGTCATGCCAAAATAACTATCCACCTTGATGACAAGGGGCTGGTTGAAGACGCCCGCTTTCATGTCACCGAATTTCGCGGCTTCGAGAAGTTCTGTGAAGGGCGCAGTTTCAGTGAGATGCCCGGCATCACCGCCCGCATTTGCGGCATTTGCCCGGTCAGCCACCTGATGGCCTCGGCCAAAGCCGGCGACGCCATTCTCCTCACCCGCATTCCCGAAACAGCGGCCAAATTGCGCCGGCTGATGAACTGGGGCCAGCTCACGCAGAGCCATGCCCTGAGTTTCTTCCATTTGAGCGCCCCGGACCTGTTGCTGGGCATGGAAAGCGACCCCGGCGCCCGCCACGTCGTCGGCCTTATCCAGAAATATCCGGATGTGGCCCGGGCCGGCATCCGCCTGCGCCAGTTTGGCCAGGATATCATCCGCATGTTGGGCGGCAAAAGCGTCCACCCGGCCTGGACGGTGCCCGGCGGTGTGCGCGAACCGATGCAGGCCGCTGACCGCGAGGAGATCGAGCGCCGTTTGCCTGAGGCGTTTGACACCATCTACCTGGCGCTCAACCTGCTGAAAGACAGCTTTGCAAAATTCGACCAGGAAGTACAAACCTACGGCGATTTTCCCAGCCTGTTTATGGGGCTGGTGACCGCGGACGGCGGTCTGGAGCATTACGATGGCTTTTTGCGGGTAGTGGATAGCACCGGCCGGATCCTCGTCGACAAACTGCCCCCGCACCGCTTCCGCGAGATCATCGGCGAGGCAGTGGAGCCCTGGAGCTATCTCAAGTTCCCGTATTACAAACCGCTGGGCTACGAAAATGGCGCCGGCATGTACCGCGTCGGCCCGCTGGCCCGGCTCAACGTCTGCGACTTCGCCGGCACGCCCCGCGCCGAACGAGAAATGCGCGAGTTCCGCAATCTGGGCCACCAGGGCAAGCCGGTCAGCAGCAGCTTCCATTACCATTATGCCCGGTTGATTGAAATCCTGTTTTCCCTGGAGAAGATCGAGGAAACCGTCCAGGATCCGGCTATCCTGAACACCAACGTGCGCGGCCACGCCGGCGTCAACCAGACGGTCGGCATCGGCGTCAGCGAGGCACCCCGCGGCACCCTGTTCCACGAATATGAAGTTGACGAACACGGGATTCTGCAAAAGGTGAACCTGATTATCGCCACCGGCCAGAACAACCTGGCCATGAACCGCACCGTCCAGCAGATCGCCCAGGCGTATGTGGGCGATGGTGGTCTGCGCGAGGGCATCCTGAACCGGATCGAGCATGGCATCCGCACCTACGATCCCTGTCTAAGCTGTTCCACCCACGCGGTCGGCCAGATGCCCTTGCAGGTACGCCTGCTGGCGGCGGATGGGTCGCTACTGGATGAAGTCACAAGGGATTAGCACTATGAATAAAGACCGGAAGTTGGTGATCGCTTGTGGTAACAGCCTGCGCCAGGATGATGGCGCCGGCCTGCTGCTGGCTGCGGGGCTGGCCGGCTATTGGCAAGCCCGCGGGCTCCTGGCCGACCATGTCCAGACTCAGCAGCTGGTGCCGGAGTTGGCCCTGGCGATCGCCAAACCGGCGGTAGCCGAGGTCTGGTTTGTAGATTGCCGCGTCGCCCGGGCTGAGGATGACCGGGGCCTGGCGCTGCAGCCTGTTCTGACCGGGACGCCCTCCCCGGCCCTCGGCCACCAGCTCGCACCCGCCACCCTGCTCTGGTATGCCCGCGAGTTGTTTGACAAGCGCTCGCCGGCCGAACAGCCGGTCGGCTGGCAGCTCACCATCCCTGGCTTTGCCTTTGGGCATGGCGAAACCCTCAGCCCAACTTGCCAGGCCATTCTCGACGATGCTTTGCGTCAATTCCAGATTGGGTGTGGGCCATTTGCCCTGACGGGCTGGGAGGAAAGGCATCGTGCATGAGCTTTCCATCGCCTACAGCCTGGTCGAAACGGCGACGGCGGCGGCGCGGGCGAATGACATCAGCCGCGTGGCCGCTGTCCAGCTCAAGCTGGGTCAGTTATCGGGCGTCTGTAAGGAGTCGTTGCTCTTTGCTTTTGATCTGGCAACTGCCGGTAGCCTGCTGGCGGGCGCCACATTGTCCATTGAAGAAATCCCGGTCCGGGTCTTCTGCCCAACCTGCGGCGAGGCCCGGACCGTACCGGATATCCAATACCTTTGCTGCCCGGTTTGTGACACACCGGCCGGTCAGATCATCCAGGGCAAGGAGATCGAGCTTGTCTCGCTAACCTGCTATGAACAACCCGAAACTGCTTGAGATTCGCCAGGGCGTCCTGGGCAAAAACGATCAGCTAGCCGCGGCGCTGCGGACCCGCTTCCGGCGCGAGGGCACCTATGCCGTCAACCTGGTTTCCGGTCCCGGCAGCGGCAAAACGGCGCTACTGGAAGCGACGCTGCGGCTGCTGCGCGCGCAAGGTTACCAGCCTGCCGCCCTGGTCGGCGACCTGGCCACAGAAAACGACGCCGCCCGCCTGGCCCGTAGCGGTGCGCCGGTCCGCCAGATCGTCACGGCGGGCACCTGCCACCTGGAAGCGGATATGATCGCCAGTCACCTGGAAGGCTGGTTGGCGACGCCGCCCGACTTCCTGTTTATCGAAAACGTCGGCAACCTTGTTTGTCCGGCCAGCTTCGACCTCGGCGAGAATTTGCGGGTGGCGTTGCTGTCGGTCACCGAGGGGGAGGACAAGCCCCAGAAATACCCGCCACTATTCAACTCGGCCGACGCGATCATGTTGACCAAAATGGACCTGGCCGCGGCGGTTGAGTTTGACATGGCGGCGGCCCGGGCCAGCCTCAGGGCCGTTGCGCCAGGCGTTCCTATCCTTGAGAGTTCGGCCCGGAGCGGCGCGGGCCTTGAAGAGTGGCTGGCGTTCCTCATCGCCCGGCGGGAGGCCGACGGTCAATGAGTGCTGGCGCGATGGCAGCCGGGGCCGAGCGGCTCCGAATGCGCCTGGCGGTGACGGGCGTTGTGCAGGGGGTTGGCTTCCGGCCCTTTGTGTACGGGCTGGCGCGGGCCGGCGAGCTGACCGGCTTTGTCGGCAACAACAGCGAGGGGGTGTTTATTGAGGTAGAAGGGGCGGCCGGCGCCATCAGCACGTTTCAGGCACGGCTGGTTTCTGAGCTGCCGCCGCTGGCCTATATCGAGGGCGTTCAGGCTGAGGTGATGGCACCGGCCGGTGATGACACCTTCCGCATCGTGCCCAGCCAGGCCCTGCCAGCGGCCCGCACCCTGATCTCCCCCGATATTGCCCTCTGCCCGGATTGTCGTCGCGAATTGCTGGACCCGCAGGACCGCCGCTACGGCTACCCGTTTATCAACTGCACCCATTGTGGGCCACGCTTCACCCTCATCAAGGATATCCCCTACGACCGGCCGTTCACGACGATGGCTGAGTTCCCCATGTGCCCGGCCTGTCAGGCGGAATACAACGACCCGCTGAACCGCCGTTTCCACGCCCAGCCCAACGCCTGCCCGGATTGTGGCCCACAGGTCTGGCTGGAGGCACCGGCCGGTGCAGCGCCATCCAACAGAGGGACGGCGGCCCTCATCGAGGTGCAGCAGCGACTGCGCCAGGGCCAAATCGTGGCCATCAAAGGGGTGGGCGGTTTTCACCTCGCCTGCGATGCCCGGAACAATGAAGCGGTCCAGCGGCTGCGGGCGCGCAAGGGGCGACAGGACAAACCGTTTGCCGTCATGGCCCGCGACCTGGAGGCTGTGCGCGCGTTTGCCGCCGTTTCGCCAGCCGAAGCAGCGTTGCTGACGAGCAAGGAAAGCCCGATTGTTCTGCTGGACAAAAAGGTTGGGGGCGACCTGGCCCCACTGGTTGCGCCAGGACAGAACACAGTCGGGGTGATGTTGCCTTATTCGCCGCTCCATCTCCTGCTATTTCACAGCTTGGCGCCGGACCAGCCCACGGCCCCGGTCCTGGTTATGACCTCGGGCAACGACAACAGCGAGCCCATCATCTGCGCCAACGACGAGGCCCGCCGCAACCTGGCCGGCCTGGCTGATGCCTTTCTGTTACACGACCGGGAAATCCACAGCCGCTGCGACGACTCCGTCTTGCGAATCACTGAGTTTGCTGAACCGGCCGTTCTGCCGCTGCGCCGTTCCCGCGGCTATGCACCCTTTCCCATCAAACTGCCCTTCGCATTGCCGCCGCTGCTGGCCGTGGGCGGTGAACTGAAGGCGACATTCTGTCTGGCCAGCGAGAATTACGGCTACATGAGCCAGCATATCGGCGACATGGGCAACCTGGAAACGCTTGAAGCGTTTGCCGCGGCGGCCGACCATTTTAGTCGGGTTTTCCGCATCCGGCCGGATCTGATTGCCTGTGACCGGCATCCGGCTTATCTCTCACGCCGCTGGGCTGAAGCGCAGGGCGTGCCGCTGGTCGAGGTGCAACATCATCATGCCCATATTGCGGCGGTGATGGCGGAACATGGGTTGGTGGGGGACCGGCCGGTGATCGGCTTCAGCTTCGATGGCACCGGCTATGGCGACGACGGCGCCGTCTGGGGCGGCGAGCTGCTGCTGGCCGACTACGCCGGCTACGAACGGCGCGCCCACCTGGCCTATTTCCCCCTGGCCGGCGGCGACGCGGCCGTGCAGCGGCCTTACCGGCTGGCGCTGGCTTATTTGTGGTCGGCCGGTCTGGCATGGGACGAAGCGTTGCCGCCAGTGCAGGCATGTCCTGAAGCGGAGCGTAGACTCTTGCGCCAGCAGCTGGCCAGGAATCTCAATGTTGTGCCGACCAGCAGCATGGGCCGGTTGTTTGACCTGGTGGCGGCGCTTTGCGGCGCGCGCCAGGTGGTCAACTACGAGGGCCAGGCGGCCATGGAGCTGGAGGCGTTGGCCGATACCAGCATCACCGACAGCTACGCGTTTGCCTGTTCGGCCGGGGCGCTGATTGAGTCGATGCCCGTCATCCAGGCTGTGGTCGCTGATGTGCTGCACGGGGTGCCCCGTGCGGTTGTGGCCGCGAAGTTCCACAACGCCGTCGCCGACCTCATCGTGGGGCTGAGCCGCCAGGTCCGCCGGGAAACCGGCCTGAACCAGGTGGCCCTGAGCGGCGGCGTCTTTCAGAACCGATTGCTGCTCAGCCGGGTTGTCCCGGCCCTGCAACGGCACAATTTTGAGCTGCTGACCCACCGGCTGGTGCCGCCGAATGATGGTGGGTTGGCGTTGGGGCAGGCGGTGGTGGCGGGGCTGGCAGGGCGCGTTCGATGAGGCAAAAGATAGGGTTGGGGGCTCCAGCGACCGGCCGGTCCTATCAGCGCCGCAGATCGGGGTCCCTCGCCTCTCTTATTGACCGTTTTTCACGACGAACAGGCTCGGGATGACGTCGTGGAAGTAATGAGAGAGTTAGGAACAGAAAAGACAAACCGTGTTTGGACTTACGGAGAATAATTATGTGCCTGGGCATTCCGGGAAAAGTGATTGAAATATACGAAAAAGACCAGGTCCGCATGGGCAAGGTCGATTTTGACGGCATTCGCAAGGAGGTCTGCCTGGCTTATCTGCCGGAGATCCAGGCCGGCGACTACACCATTGTCCACGTTGGCTTCGCCATTACCCAGCTGGACGAGGCGGCAGCGCTGGAGACGCTGGCGATGTTCCGCGAGATGGGCACGCTGAGCGAGGAGTTGGGGGCTGATGAAATACCTTGACGAGTTCCGCGACCCCGAACTGGCGCAGAAGCTGCTGGCCGACATCGGCCAGATGGCCACCCGGCCCTGGGTGCTGATGGAGGTCTGCGGCGGCCAGACACATTCGATTATCCGCAACGGCATCGACCAGCTCTTGCCGGCCAATATTGAGCTGATCCACGGGCCGGGCTGCCCGGTCTGCGTGACGCCGCTGGCGGTGATTGACCAGGCGCTGGCCATCGCCGCCCTGCCTGGCGTCATCTTCTGCTCGTTTGGCGACATGCTGCGCGTGCCCGGCAGCGAGAAGGATCTGTTCCGGGTCAAAAGCGAGGGCGGCGACATCCGCATCGTCTACTCGCCGCTGGATGCGCTCAAAATCGCCCGCGAGAATCCGGACAAAGAGGTCGTCTTCTTTGCCATCGGCTTTGAGACGACGGCGCCGGCCAATGCGATGGCGGTCTACCTGGCCAAACAGCAGGCGATCCGCAATTTTTCGCTGCTGGTCTCCCATGTCCAGGTCCCGCCGGCCATCGAGGCGTTGCTGCAATCGCCGCAGAACCGGGTGCAGGCGTTTCTGGCCGCCGGCCATGTGTGCAGCGTGATGGGTTACTGGCAATACGTCGCCATCTGCGAAACGTACAAGGTACCCGTCGTCGTCACCGGCTTTGAGCCGCTGGATGTGCTGGAAGGGATCCGGCGCGCCGTCCGGCAACTGGAAGAAGGCCGGCACGAAGTAGAAAACGCCTATGAGCGAGCGGTCCAATTCGAGGGCAATGAACAGGCGCAAAAGATGCTGGCCGACGTCTTTGCAGTCACCGAGCGGAACTGGCGTGGCATCGGCGCCATCCCGCAGAGCGGCTGGAAGCTGAGCGAGGCGTACCAGGCGTTTGATGCGGCGCTGCGCTTCAATGTCGGCGACATTCAGACACAAGAGTCGCCGCTGTGCCGGAGCGGCGAGGTGTTGCAGGGCCTCATCAAACCTAATGAATGCGCCGCTTTTGGCCGGGAATGTACGCCGCGCCATCCCCTGGGCGCCACGATGGTTTCCAGCGAAGGCGCCTGCGCCGCTTATTACCAATATGGCCGTTTTGTTTCGCTGGCTGATGTCCAAACGCCGCTAAAGGAAACTCATGTCTGATCTCATCAACCCCGAAGCCTGGAGCTGCCCTTTGCCGTTACGGGATTATCCCAACATCGTCCTGGGCCACGGTGGCGGCGGCAAACTGTCCGCCGAGCTGGTGCAGCATCTGTTTCTGCCGGCTTTTGGCAATCCCCAATTGGAGCGGCTGGGCGATTCGGCGGTTTTGCCCGTGCAGCGTGGCCGTCTGGCTATCTCGACGGACTCGTTTGTGGTGCAGCCGCTCTTTTTTCCTGGCGGGAACATCGGCGAGCTGGCGGTTAATGGCACCGTCAATGATGTCAGCATGAGCGGGGCCCGGCCAATGGTTCTGACAGCCGGCTTTATCCTGGAAGAAGGGCTGCCGCTGGCGCTGTTGGGCCGGGTGGTCGAGAGCATGGCCGCGGCGGCCCGAACTGCGGGCGTCACCATCATTGCCGGCGACACCAAAGTGGTCGATAAGGGGCACGGCGATGGGCTGTACATCAACACCAGCGGTCTGGGCCTGATTCCAGATGGCGTCGACATCGGTCCGGACAGGGCCAGGCCGGGGGATGTGGTCATCCTGAGCGGGACGATGGGGGATCACGGCATGGCCGTCATGAGCGTCCGCGAGGGTCTCGAGTTTGAGACCGCCATCACCAGCGACTGCGCCGCCCTGAACGGCCTCATCGGCAACATCCTGGCCGTGACCCATGAGATCCACGTCTTGCGCGACCCGACGCGGGGCGGGGTGGCGGCTTCCCTCAACGAAATCGCCGCCGCCGCCCAGGTTGGCATCCAATTGGAGGAACGGCTGTTGCCGGTGAAGGGGGCCGTCCGCTCGGCCTGCGAACTGCTGGGCATGGATCCGCTCTTCGTGGCTAATGAAGGGAAAGTGCTGGTCATCGTACCGCCCGAATGGGCCGAGCCGGTGCTGGCAACGATGCGACGGCACCCGCTGGGCGCAGAAGCGGCTATAATCGGCCAGGTCGTGGCTGAACACCCGGGCACGCTGGTCATGCAAACTGGCCTGGGCGGCAAGCGGGTGGTGGCCATGCAGATTGGTGAACAACTACCCAGAATTTGCTGAGAGGAAAACCGATGGCCCAGAAGATTATTATCGACACGGATCCTGGTATTGACGATGCGATGGCGATTTTCTTTGCCTTGCAGTCGCCCGAGCTGGAGGTGCTCGGGGTAACGGCTGTGTTTGGCAACGGCGGTGTGGCCAACACCGCCAGCAACGCGGTCCGCATCCTGGAGACGGCCGGGCGCGGCGACATTCCGGTCGCGGCCGGGGCGGATACGCCGCTCATTATCCCCAACCGCTCCAGCGGCGGCATGAGCGTGCATGGCCGGGATGGGCTGGGCAACGCCGGCGACCGGCTGCCCCAACCCAAAGGCAGCCCGATTGCCCAGAAAGCGGCCAATTTCATCGTCGAGACGGTCATGGCCAACCCGGGGGAGGTCACGCTGGTGCCGATTGGGCCGCTGACCAACCTGGCCCTGGCGTTGCGGCTGGAGCCGGCGATTGCCGAGGCAGCCAAAGGGGTATCGCTGATGGGCGGCTCGGCCTTTGCCGGGGGCAATAAGTCAGCCGCGGCCGAGGCCAACATCCACAACGATCCCCACGCTGCGTCTATCGTTTTCTCGGCCGGCTGGCCAATCGCGATGGCCGGCTGGGATGTGAACAATCAGTTCTACATGAACCAGGCCTACATGGATGAGTTATGCGGCCTGGGCAACCCGGCCACCGATTTTATCGAGGCGATTTACCCCTGTTTGCAAGGCTTTTTGGGGTTGCCGGAGGCGGCGATCGATGTGCCGGACCTGCTGGCGGTGGCTTATCTGGTTGATCCGTCCCTCTTTACCGTCAAGCGCTATCCAGTCTACGTGGAAACGGAAGGACGGACGGCCGGGATGACGGTGGTCGACCAGCGGCACAACCGGCGCAATGACAATCCGGACCCGGAGATCGACGTCTTGCTGGACGTGGACGCGGCCAAGTTGCGGGCGCTCTATTTGGAGCGTCTGGCGAAGTACAGTTAGGAAGCCGCTCGAATGCACCAGGCAGACATACAGACCTTGATCGGCTACACGTTTTGGGCGGACATGCGGGTGTTGGCGGCGTGTGAGCGGCTGGCGGCGGCGGATTTTATCCGGCCGGTCACCCCCGACCCCGGCTGGCACAGCCTGCGCGGCACCCTGGTCCACGCCCTGGACACCGCCTACGGCTGGCGGGCCGCGCTGCAGGGCATTGAGGACAGCGGCATCATCGACGAGAACCAGTTTCCCGACGCTGCCAGCCTGAAAGAGCGCTGGGAAGCGGAGCGCGCGGCCTGGCTGGCTTACGTGGGCGAGCTGACCGACGAAGCCCTGAACGAGATCTGGTTTGTCCACGAAACCAGTACGCGTACGCGCTGGCAGACCATCCTCCACGTCGTCAACGACCTGACCCACCACCGCAGCGAAGCGGCAGCCATTCTGACCGGCTTCGCCCAGTCGCCGGGCGAGCTGGATTTTGACCAGTATGTAGTGGATGTGCTGCCGGGTTTGCGGGGTTGAGGACCGCATCAAATAAACAGACCACCAGGTCCGCCGGGTCGGGCTCAACCCGACGGGTATTGCTCTCCCGTTAGGTTGCCGCCCGACCCGGGGCGCGCTGGCGCGCCCCCCTTGCCTGGCTGAGGGCTCAATATCCGCCTGCGCCGCGCACCAGGGGCCTCTCGCTCCGCCAGTTTGGGCGGCTGGGCCGAGCCTTTGCCACTCGAGGTGACGTCGGGAATGATGGTCGCAGTTACCAGGGTGTGCCTATCCAGCTCTGGCAGTCGTTTCTCAGATACAAACCGACGTCACCCCGAGCTTGCCGGCCGTGACCGGCGCCTGACAAGAAGCGCGAGGGGCCCCTATCTGGTGCGTGCGCCAGACCGGCCGGTGGCTGGCTCAGCAGCGCTAGCCACCGCTCAATCCGAGCGCGCGCCGTAGCCAGGGGCCTCTCGCTCCGTCAGTTTGGGCGGCCGGGCCGAGCTTTTGCCGCTCGAGGTGACGTCAGGAATAATAGCGTCGGTCGGTCGTGTTTTGATGGCCATCATTTTTCTTTGTGGTGGCTGATCGCCCGAATACGTAAAGGAAGCAGATCTGTATGAGTAATTTGAACCCCGCCATAGACAACTACCTCGCCGTCGGTTGCGGCCGCTGCCCGCTGGGCGGCACGCCTGAATGTAAAGTCCACAATTGGGAAGCTGAACTGCCTGAATTGCGGCAGATCCTGCTGGATTGCGGCCTGACCGAGGAGCTAAAGTGGAGCATGCCCTGCTACACCTATGAAGGCAGCAACATCCTCATCATGAGCGCCTTTAAGGAATATTGCGCGCTGAACTTCTTCAAGGGTTCCCTGCTCGATGACCCCCACGACATCCTTTTTCAGCCGACTGCCAACACGCAGGCCGGCCGCCTCATCCGATTTACCGATGTGCAGACAATCAGGGAGATGGCGCCCATCCTGAAACAATACGTTCAGGCCGCGATTGAGGTAGAAAAGGCTGGCTTGCAGGTCGAATACAAATCCGTAGGCGATTTTGAAGTGCCTGAAGAGTTGCAGGAGAAACTGCAAGAAGACCCGGCGTTTAAGGCTGCCTTTGAGGCGCTGACGCCCGGCCGACAAAAAGGATATCTGATCTACTTTGCCGGGGCCAAACAGGCTAAAACGCGTCGAGACAGAATCGAGAAGTTCACGCCGAAGATCTTCGAGGGCAAAGGCTGGAGTGATCGGTGAAAATCGACTTTCTCACCACTGAGGACACCGTCACCTTCCAAGTCACTGATTACAGCAGCCCGATCGAAGATGCGCTGCGCCTGTGTTACTACGAAAAAGTGGGCGATGCCTACGTCAAGCGTTTTCCGGTTGACACCCCCTATCTAGACAAAATCAAAGCCCATTACGCCCTCTACGCTGAAGAGATGTTCCTGCAAATTGTCTATCTCCGGCCGATTCCCTGGGAGCAAGGGCTGCTGACCTTTGCCGACCGGGTGGCCGGCACCGGGGTAGACTGGTGGCTCACCGGCAGTTGCGCCGCCTGCGTCCGGGGTATCCCCCTGAAACCGCATGACGTGGACATCATGGTGGACGCGCGCAACATCGGCCTGCTCAGGGAGCTGTTCCAGGACGACACCATCGAACCCATCGTTGATTCGAGTGGTTGGGTCACCAAAGATTTTGGCGTCCTGTTTCTGGGCTGCCGGGTCGACATCGCCTCGGACCCGCAGCCGATCCTGGATCAGCCGGAGCCAGTTGATTGCGGCCCCTACGCCAAAACGGTCCTGGAGACGGTGAGCTGGCGGGGCCACCAGTTGCGCATCCCGCCCATTGAACTGCAACTCAACGCCAACAGGCGCCGGCAGCGGGTTGAGCGGGTTCGTCTGATTGAAGAATACATGCAGGCCCGCAACAGCTGAAAGGAGATTTGCTTTGTTACCCCGACATATCGCCTTTATCATGGATGGCAACGGCCGCTGGGCTACGGCCCAGGGATTGCCCCGCTCAGCCGGGCACAAAGCGGGTTATGAACATATCCCCAAAGTTTTGCAGATCTGCCAGGAACTGGGGGTCAAAGTGGTCTCGGGCTACGCCTGGTCTACGGAAAATTGGGGCCGGCCCAAAGCGGAGGTGAATTTCATTCTCAAAGCGATGGAAAAGCAGCTGCCCCGCTTTGTCAACGAACTCCATAAACGCAACGTGCGCTTCCTGCACAGCGGCTTTGTGGAAGATCTCTCGCCCAAAGCCCGCCAGCAACTGGCCGCCGCCGTGGCCCTCACCCAAAATAACGACGCCGGCACCTTCAATCTGGCCTACAACTACGGCGCCCGCGCCGAAATCCTCCGCGCCGCCCGGCAGTTGCTGCACAAACAGACGCCGGCAGAAGAGCTCTCGCTGCACGATATTGAAGTCAATCTGTTTACGGCCGGCCTACCCGAGGTTGACCTGGTCATTCGCAGCGGCGGCGACAAGCGGCTGAGCAACTTTTTGCTCTGGCAGAGCGCCCATGCGCTGGTGCATGTGGTGCCAAACTATTGGCCGGCTATCAGCCGGGCGGATATCGAAGGCGCCCTCACCCATTACGCCCGGGCGATGGCGCCGGCCTGAGGCCATTCTCCATGCAGATTCAGATTCTTGAAGCCAGCGAAGCCGACTTTCCCGTCGTCCAGAATCTCGTCCGTTTCTACGTCTATGATATGGCCGAGACGATGGGCTGGCCCTGCCCGGAAGATGGGTTGTACGGCGGCTGCGACGACCTGCCCGAATATTGGTGGCCCGGCAGCACCCCGGCCGAACTCGAAGCCATCAGTCAGAAACTGGCCATCGTCATTCCCTACAACCAGCATTTTGAGCGCTGGCCGGCCGGGCACCGCGGCCATCCGTTTGTCATTCGCGTCAATGGCGAGCTGGCCGGCTTTGCCATGGTCAAACAGATGACCGGCGGCGAGCCGGCCGATTATGACATGGGCGAATTTTTCATCGTGCGCAAGTTCCGCCGTCAGGGTGTGGGGGCGCGGGTCGCCACTGACCTGTTTGATCGGTTTCCCGGTACCTGGGAAGTTCGCCAGATGGCGGCGCACCGGCCGGCCCAGGCGTTCTGGCGCCAGGTAATCGCTGGCTACACCAACAATCAGTATCAGGAATCAAGCCAACATATCAAAGCGTACGGTCTCGACATGATCGTGCAACGCTTTACCAGTCCGCCCGCAGGCTGAACCATGCCAACTTCCCCATCCGTGTTACATCTGGCGGCTACCGCTGCCATCGATCTGCAACTCCATACCACCTACAGCGACGGCAGCTGGACGCCAGCAGCGTTGCTGGATCATCTGGCGCAGGCACAATTTGGCCTGGCGGCCATCACCGATCACGATAGCCTGCAACACATAGCGCCGACACAGCAATTGGCCCTGACCAAAGCAATGCCCCTCCTTGCCGCGGTGGAAATGACGACGAGATGGCGGGGCGAGATGGTCGATCTGCTTTGCTTTGGCATTGATCCGGCTGGGCCGATGCTGAACAACCTGATAGACGATCTACTGCAGCGACAGCAAGAGAACACGCGCGAGGTATTGGCCAATCTGGCGCAGCAGGGCTTCCGCTTTGCTGAGGAGACGCAGGCGGCAATCCTGGTCCAGCCGCCTTGTCTGCAGCCGCACGCGTTGGTCAATCTGGTGAATGAGCATGGTGGGGATCCGGGCGGTGGACCGGCCGGTCCACTCATCCTGCGCGCCGGCGCCGCCTTCATGACCCACGAGCCCGCAGCCGTCGTGGCCGCGACCCACCAGGCCGGCGGCGTCTGCCTGGTCGCCCACCCGGGCCGGACCGATGGCTACCTCACCTTTGACAGCAAATTGCTGGCCGAATTTGGTCACGAAACTGCCGTCGACGGCCTCGAAGTCTACTATCCCCGCCACACGCCGGCGCAGACAGCAGAATATCAGGCCTTCGCCGAGCGCCACCAGCTGCTGGTCAGCGCCGGCTCGGATTCACATGGCCCGGACAGACCCCCCATCCAATATCGGGCGGATCAATGCCGGGCGCTGCTGGCGCGAGTTGGCATCGTAGTCGACTGAGGAAGCGGCCCTGGAGGGACTCATGAGTTTCCACGATAAACATTTAGCCTGCCGCCATCTTTCTCCGACGGGGCTGCTCGCCGCCCTTTTGGTCCTGCTGCTAACAGCCTGCTCACTGGGCACAACCTGGGTGGATTACGAGAGCAAAGAGCTTGGGATCCGCTTTGCCTACCCTGATGACTGGACACTCGAGATGGGGCCGCTAGGCCTTGAGGTCAGGGCGCCTGACGGCGCGGTAGTGATCATCGGGCCTTTCCCGCTGGACGCCTCTGCCGGTCCTTCTCACGGCAGCCCCAGCGAGATGTTAGCATCCCTGGACTATCAGAGTCCGCCGGAGCTGGCCGACGAACAGCCAATCAAAGCATATGCGCTTAGCGATTACGATGCCGCCAGCAAATGGGTCCAAATAGAATATGAATTTCATGCGCCCAAAGGGGTTGGCGAGCCTGCCCCCGCCTTTCCACCAGGTTATTTTGACGCGGAGATAATTGCCGTGCAGCATGAAGGCCAGCAGCTGCTAATTTACCTCGTCAATGCAAGTCCCATCGGTTCTTTTGATCAGACAGAGCCAATCCTGCACCGAATCGCCCAGAGTATTGAGTTTTACGTGCCATGAAAGCAACCCACCTCATCCTCTACACCGCCGATCAGGCGGCCAGCGCCGCGTTCTATGCGAAGGTGCTTGGGCTGGCGCCGCGGCTGGATGTGCCGGGCATGACCGAGTTTGCCCTGCCCGGCGGCGCTGTCCTGGGTCTCATGCCCATCGCCGGCATCCGCCGCCTGCTCGGCGCGGCCCTGCCCGATCCGGCCCGGGCCAGCGGCATCCCCCGTTGTGAGCTCTACCTCGTGGTCGATGGCGCCGCAGACTATCACCGCCGCGCCCTGGCCGCCGGCGCTCAGGAGCTGAGTCCGGTCCTCCCCCGCGACTGGGGTGACAGCGCCGGCTATCTGCTAGACCTTGATGGCCACGTCCTGGCCTTCGCCGAACAGGCTCCTTAACGCCCGAGAACACGTTTCCCAGACTACCAGTAAAAAGTGCCCGACGGCACTTGATCTATCTCAGCCTTGGGATTCATCCCATGGCCCACAAACTAGCTCCAGGTTCATCGCCACACAATCACAACTTTAGCATTTCTACATTGACCAAATGGAACAATTGTTCTACTATCAGTCGCTATGTATAGGATCGCTTCTAGCGAATTCATCACCCACAAACCAATCATCCCAGGAAAGAGTCAATGACCCAGGAATCAAACTCAACTCCCATCCCTGCCGCCTGGCCCCAGAGCATCTTCGCCGTCACCCTCTTCTGCGAAGATCTGGCGAAGACAATTGCCTTTTACGAGCGCACCTTTGGCCTGCCGATCCATTTTGAAGGCCCAACATCGGCTGTGTTCAAGTTCGGCAGCACGCTCATCAATCTGTTGCAGATCGGCCAGGCTGATGAGCTGATCTCACCGGCCCTGGTTGCCAACCGTGAGGCGGGCAGCCGCTTTGTCTTTACAGTTCAGGTCGACGATGTGGATGCTATGTGTGCCGAGCTGGCCGGCCGGGGTGTCACCCTGTTGAATGGCCCCATGGACCGGCCCTGGGGCATTCGCACCGCCAGCTTCATGGATCCGGCCGGCTACATCTGGGAAATCGCCCATTAGCTGGCCTGTGGGAGCTACATTCACGGATGACGAGGAGCCATAAGGTTGTAAACCCGGTCTCCAAATCCGTTTCTACCAGGAAAATTGGAGGGAAACTCATGGCCAAATTAAAATATATGATGCTCATGTCAATGGACGGCTTCATTGAGGATGCGCAAGGCGACTTCAGCTGGTGCGCCCCCGACGCCCAGGTTCATACTTACGTCAACAAAATCTCATCGTCAATCGGGACTCACATCTATGGGCGGCGCATGTACGACATCATGCGCTATTGGGAGAACGCCCATGAGATCCCGGAGCAACCGGCTCATACACTTGAGTGGGCTTTGCAGTGGCAGGCGGCTGACAAGATCGTATACTCCAGAACTCTGACCGAGGTGCAGACGGCGCGCACACGGCTTGAGTCAGAGTTTGACCTTGAGGCTCTGCGGCAGTTTAAGGCTGACGCCAGCCAGGACATCTCCATTTCCGGCCCCGAGTTGGCGGCGCACGTGCTACGCGCCGGTCTGGTCGACGAGATTACGATGGTCATGGGACCGGTGATTATCGGCAATGGGAAGCAGTTTTTACCGGCCGGTCTCCGCCTCGACCTCGACCTGCTCGATATGCAGCACTTCGACAGCGGCTTCGTCGCCCTGCATTACGCGGTACGCCACTAAATAGCTTGCCCAAATGACGCTGCGCCAAAAAAGGCTGGCGTTTGCCACAAAAGATTGATATGTTCTGAGCCATGACACACTCAGCCTGGCATACGTCCACCAAAATCGCGCATGACACCTTCCTTATCGCTGAGCCCTTCGGGGCTGTTGAGCCCCGCTTTGGCGTGGCCACGGCGAACATGTACCTGGTGATAGGCCAGAGCAGCGCCGTTCTGATTGACACCGGCACAGGCATTGGCGATGTCAGTGCCGTGGTGCGACAACTGACCGCGCTGCCCTGTACCGTCCTCAACACCCATTCCCATTGGGACCACATTGGCGCCAACACCCGCTTCCCCGAATGGGCTGTGCACGAAATTGAGGCCCTACAGATCGCCATCGAACCGAATGTCAGCGGTATGCTGGCGCCTTTGCAGTCACCGTCCGCTCAGGCCGTTTTGCCACCAGACTTCGACCCAACCAGCTACCGCATTCCGGCCGGCCCAGCCTCCCGGCTCCTGCAAGAAGACGACGTCATCGATCTGGGCGGTCGCAGCCTGCGCGTCATCCACACGCCCGGCCATTCACCGGGGCATGTCGCCTTCCTGGATGAGGCCAACGGGCTGCTTTTTAGCGGCGATACCGCCCTGCACGGTCCCATGTATGCCTGCTTTCGCGGCGGCGACCCGGCCGATTTTGCCGCCAGCGCCCAGCGCCTGGCCACCCTGCCCAACCTCCGCCTCATCTGCCCCGGCCACAACGAGGTCATCCGCGACACCACCTGGCTGGCCGAGCTGGCTGATGGCGTTGAGGCGGCGCTCGCCGGGCAGCTGGAGGGTACCTGGCGAGATGAGTTTGTGGTAGGGCGGGAGTTTCAGTTTGAGGGTTGGGCGATCTGGTTGCCGGAGTGAGCCAGTTGCCCGTATCAATTGACACCTATGAAACAGTCTGCCTTCCTTGTCTTGAGCCAGCTGTTGGCAGTAGTTCTGCTTTCCCTTGTGGGTTGCAACCCAGCCAAACTGCCGCCACCAGAAGAAGGCCTTGAGCAACCACCCGTAGCCACAGAGCCTGTTTCGACCATTCAGCAAGCTGAACCAACCCCATTGGCGAAAACAACACCCAGTGCCCCGGCTGAGCCGACGCCGACAAATTTGCCTTTGCCCACCAGCGCTGCAGCTACAACTATCATAACCGACGTGCTCACACCTACGATGTCTCCGGAGCCGAACAGCGCCGCAGCCGGCCTCGCGATTCGTTACCCTGACTTCACGGCGCTGGATAGCTATTTGCGGATGTCGCCGGTCAGGCTTTACCTTGCTGAGGGCACGGCCAATTCCTCGGCATTCATCCTCTCCGGGATGCCTGACTCGCGTACGCAGATCGATTATCTGGATGTCAATGGGGACGGCGAAGTTGATCTCGTCCTGCTTTTTGCGGAGCCGTTCATGTGGGGCGTCAACTATATCGTGGTTATGCTCTGGCAGGGCACGCAGTACGGTGCCCCATTTGCTATCGTCGAAGATACCGAACTCAATGGCGGCGTCGCTTACGAACAGGCCGACTGGACCGGCGACAACGTACCCGAGCTGATCTGGCAGTCGGAAACGGTGACGAGCGGGTCTGGGTATGAGGAATCTACCTGGCGCCAGTACGTCATCCGTTGCCAGGCGGAATGTGCGGTCATCTGGCATGGCGTTCGGGCGGTGGTCTGGACCAGTAACAGCTTCTATATCGGCCGGGGGGTGCAGCTGACCGAGATCAGGCCGGATCCGGCCAACAGCCAGGTTGTGACGCGCTCAGAAGGGTTCAGCCTGCCCTTCATCAGCGGCGACCAATCCTTCCCCTGGCGCGTCGAGGCAGCCCAGCAGGCCATCTACCAGTGGGATGGCACCCAGTTTGCCCTAACCACGACAGAAATAACTGATGCGGCCTATGAAATTGCGTCGATACAGGAATTGTCCGCCACCGCTAACAACCAGACGGCCACTGTCAATTATGAATTCGTGCCGGGCAACGGTCAGCAATTCGACAGCTTCCTGTGCCGCCTTTGGGTCGATGGCGCCATTCAGGGCGAAAGCTTTGCCTGCAATCCCTACTTCACTCAGGTGCAATGGCTGAATGTCCTTGGCGACGAGCCGGCCGAGATTGTCGTGATAACCCTGTACGAAACCAGCGCCTGGCTCCACATCTGGCAAGCGGAAGGCGGGCTTTTCACTCGTATTGCCCCGCTCTCGGGTGATCTGATCAACAGCGCCTGGCCCCCCATCCAGCTGCAAAATCTGGATGACGACCCTGAACTAGAAATCGTCACCGCCATCCTCACCGTAGCCACCGAGCAGTTCTGTTTCGCTTACCCCGACCCAGGGGACCAAGAGGTACAGAGTTGCTGGACCGAGTTCAGGAGGGACTATGAGATTTTTGACTGGGATGATGCTACCTGGCGCAACAGGGATTCTTTACTCCCTGTTGCAGTCGATAAGTCTTGTGGAAGTGTGCTTCGGGTTTGAGGAAAGGGCAATGTCGTTACCCTGAAGAATGGGGGACCGGCCGGATTGCGCCAGGGGCGCAACCTGTTGGGTGCCTCTCCCGACAGGTTGCCGCCCCTGGCGTCGCGCGCCTTGCGCGCGCCACACGTCAGCCAAGCGATCCAGTTGGGTGGCGGGAAGGGCGCCTGATGGCGCCGGTGGGACGGGCGGCAACCCTACGGGAGAGCAATACCCGTCGGGTTGCGCCCGTCCCATCTAATTAGGGCCGCCAGTTGCCTCAATATGCTGCCGCCTGGCTCGTCGTTGAAATAGTACGCGGTTACGGAGGCACCTTTTTTCCATCATTGCTTCATTGCATAGCGATAGCATAACATGCTATCATCGCCACGTGAACAAGCGACAGAAGGTGACACTGGAAGCCCTATTCAGCCAGCCCGTACCATCTAGCCTGGCCTGGGCGCGGATTGAATCGCTGTTTATAGCGCTTGGGGCCACAGTTATCGAGGGGCGCGGCTCTCGGGTTCGGTTTGAACTTCATGGGGTAATTGCCACATTTCACAGGCCTCATCCCCAAAAAGAAGCCAAGCCCTACCAGGTTCGCGACGCACGCCAATTTCTGGAACAAGCAGGAATAAGACCATGAACACAATGACTTATCGTGGCTACGCAGCTCGAATTGAATATAGTGAGGAAGATGGTTGTTTCATTGGCCATATCGCTGCCATCCGAGATGTAGTCGGTTTTCACGGGGAAAACGTCGAGGAGCTGAGGCAGGCCTTTGAAGAGGCTGTGGACGACTATCTTGAGACCTGCGCGAAACTGGGTAGAGCGCCACAGAAACCCTATTCCGGCAAACTCATGCTGCGCCTGCCGCCAGAGATTCACGCCGCTATCGCCGCCGCCGCTGAAGTTAAAGGGCAGAGCATTAATCAATGGGCCAGGGACACTTTGGCGGAAGCGGCCCACCATTAGGCTCGTTTAGGGCCGCCAGACCGTCGCCTCGATATAGCGCGGCCCGCTGCCGCCTGGCTCATCGTTGAAGTAGTAGGCCGTCACGGCGGTGCCGTCGGGGAGGACGGCGGTGCGGGGGTAGCCGATGTCGCGGTTGCCGCCGCCGGTCCGCAGGGTAATCTCTTCGCCCCAACTCTGGCCCAAATCGGCGCTCAGGCGGGCGCCGATGGTGTAGGGTTCGTCCCGGTTGCCGTAGGTGAGCAGGAGGCGGCCGTCCGGCAGGAGATCGAGCGTGCCGGGATTGCCGTTGTGGCCATTTTGCTGGAAGGTCTGGGGCCGGCCGTAAAATTGCCAGCTCCGTCCTAAATCTTCAGAAATGTAGAGATCCAGCCAATGCTGGTCCTGCCCCGCGGCCCGGTCCCCGCCACGGCAGCGCAGGGCGGTCAGCAGGCGCCCGCCCGGCAGTTGCTCCGTCGCCGGCATGATGCTGAAGCCGTCCGGACCGGCCGGTACACCACCCACATCCGCCAGATGATGGAAGCTCTTACCCCCATCCGTCGTGCGGACGCAGATCACGCGCCCCTCACGGCCATCTTCTTTCGCTACCGTTAGGAACAGCAGACAACTAGCCTGATCCAGGACAACGTAATCGGTGCGCGCCTGGACGCCGGGCTGGCCAAACATGGGCAGGCCATACGGCCCCGCCCACGTCCGGCAACGATCATAACTGACGTATAGCAGGGAGCGCGCCCCTGGCTGCAGGCCGGTCCGGGCACACATCAAAGCCAGCTCCGGATGGGCAAAATTGATGCCGCCCGGTAATGGCGCCGGCGGGTCAGTCGCCAGCGCCGCCGCCAGACTGATCTCGTCATTCACATGCTCATCCGCCGAGAGGCCGCGCCCACCGGGCAGATGACCGGGAAAATCCTCGATCTGCCAGGTCAGACCGCCATCCAGGCTGCGCGCCTGCACATTGACAAACGGGCGGCTCTTGTCCCGCGAATGCAGGCCGGCACTCTGGCCGGGAAAGCCCACCACAAAGCCCAGGACAATTTCCTTCTCCCAGCTCCAG
>JACKBM010000036.1 GCA_020634575.1 Ardenticatenales bacterium
CGGCTATAATCGCCCATTCATGAAGCCCACAACAGATTGGCGTCTCTTATGGCGCTGCTTTCTTTACCTCGCCCCCTTTAAAGCGGTCCTCATTGGCATATACGGCTCGATGGTGCTGATCAACCTGGTCCAGCTCATCATCCCTTTGCTCCTGCGCTGGGGGATCGATGAGGGGATTTATGGCAATGATTTGGGGCTGCTGGCCCGGGCAGTTGGCTTCATCATGCTGGCCACACTGGTCAAGGGCGTTTTGGTCTATTATCAGGGCGTCTGGTCAGAAAGCAGCAGCCAGAGCGTGGCCTATTTTCTGCGCGGCGAACTGCTGGCAGCACTGGGACGGCTCTCGTTTTCTTTCCACGATGAGATGGAAGCAGGCCAGATCCTCTCGCGCGCCATGCAGGATGTTGAGCGCATCCGCTTTCTGACCGGCCGGGCCATCCTGCGGCTCATTGAAGGGGCGCTGCTCATCCTCTCGATTGCCGTTGTGCTGCTGGTCATGAACAGCACGCTGGCCTTGCTCATCCTGCTCACGGTGCCGTTTCTCGTCCATCGAGCCTACATCTTCGGTCGCCAGATCCGGCCACTTTCTGTCGACATCCAGCAACAGCTGGGGGTGCTGACCACCACGCTGGAGCAAAATCTGCGCGGCGCCCGAGTCGTCAAATCTTTTGCCCAGGAAGAAAAGGAAATCGCCCAGTTTGCTGAGCAAAACGAGCAGTGGTACGAGATCGCTGAGAAAACGGCGCGGGTTCAGGCGCTCAACGCCCCGCTCCTGGATGTGATCGCCAATTTCGGCACCGTCTTCATTTTTTGGTACGGGGGCTGGCTGGTCACCCAGGATCAGCTCACGCTGGGTGAATTGGTCGCCTTCACCACCTATCTGGCCCAATTGGTCCGGCCGATTCGGCTCATCGGCCGCATCATCCCGATCCTGGCAATTGCCGCATCGGCCGGGGAGCGAATTTTCAGCATCCTGGATCAGCAGCCAACCGTGCGCAGCCGGCCGGATGCCAGCCAGCTGCCCGCCATCCGCGGCGAAGTCCGCTTTGAGAATGTCGCCTTTGCCTACCCGGATTCACGGGAAGTGCTCGAAGATATCGACTTCACCGCCGCACCAGGCCAGATTATTGCCCTGATGGGTGCGACCGGCTCCGGCAAGACCACCCTCGTCCACATGCTCGCCCGCTTCCACGACCCGACGCGAGGCCGCGTCACCATCGATGGGATGGATTTGCAGGAGATCACGCTGGATTCGCTGCGACAGCAGATCGGCTTCGTGATGCAGGATAGCGTCCTTTTTGCCGCGACAGTGCGGGAAAACATCACGTTCGGCCGGCCGGATGCCAGCGAGGCAGAAATCATCCAGGCGGCCAAAGATGCCCAGGCCTATGAATTTATCTCCCAGATGCCGAACGGCTTTGATACCTATGTCGGCGAACAGGGTGTTACCCTGTCCGGCGGGCAAAAGCAACGGTTGGCCATCGCCCGTACCCTTATCACCAACCCGCGCATCCTGGTGCTGGACGATGCCACCTCTAGCGTGGACACACGCACTGAGCAACTCATCCAGAAAGCGCTGGATCGGCTGATGGAGGGACGTACCACGTTTATCATTGCCCATCGGCTGAGTACAGTGCAACGTGCGGATCGCATTCTGCTGCTGGAACGGGGCCGTATGGTCGCCTTCGGCACCCATGCTGAGATCCTGGCCAGTTCGCCACTCTACCAGCAGATTGAGGCGCTTCAGGTCCAGCGGGCCACGCAAGGGGACGAACATGAGCTTTAGTATGGGACCCGGCATGGGGCCGCGGCAAGCGCTGGGGCAGTTTGGGCGACCGGTCAAAGACGGGCGCTTCTTTGACAAACGCGTCGTCAGCGGGATGCTCACCTTTATCCGCCCCTACAGCCGCCGGCTCTGGCTGGCGCTGTTGCTGACGCTGCTGGTCACTGGCTTTACCTTGCTGACGCCCTACCTCATCCGAATCGCCATCGACGATTACATTTCTGTGGGCGACGCCGACGGGTTGGCTAATCTGGCCCTGGGTATTGCTGCCAGCTACGTGGGTCTCTATCTCAGCTCGGCCGGGCAGGAGCTTATTCTGGGCGTTACCTCACAGCGTATCCTGGCTGATGTGCGGCAACGGTTGTTCCGGCACCTGCAGCAGCTCAGCCTGAGCTACCATGACCGCACCATCATCGGCGTCACCGTCTCCCGCGTGATTAACGATGTGGCCATCATCAACGATCTCCTGACCCAGGCGCTCATCTCCCTGATGGGCGACGTGCTGGTTTTGGGCGGCATCATCATCATCATGATTACCATGAGCCCGCGGCTGGCCGCTTATACTCTGCTGGTGTTGCCGCTGATGATGGCTGCGACCTACATTTTCTCCACGCGCGCCAAAGAAGCCTTCCGGCGTACGCGAAGCAGCGTGGCCCGGGTCGTGGGTAGCCTGGCCGAGAATATCAGCGCCATCCGCATTATCCAGGCATTTAACCAGGAAGAAGCCATCGAAGCCCGCTTTGCGACGGTCAACGAAGAAAATCGGCTGGCCAATGTCGAGGCAATGCGGCTCTCCTTCATTTTCCTGCCCTCGATTGAATTCCTGGGCATGTTGGCTACCTGCGTCGTCATTTATTTTGGCGGCGTGGCGGTCGCCGGCAACGATGTGACGCTGGGTATCATGGTCGCTTTCCTGGCTTATGTGACCCGCTTTTTCCAGCCGATCCAGGAGCTGAGCCGGCTGTATACCACCATGCAATCGGCGATGGCCGGTGGTGAACAGGTCTTGCGACTGCTCAACACTGTGCCCGAGATCGCGGACCGGCCGGATGCCGAAACAATGCCGGAGATTACCGGCCGGATCCAACTCCAAAACGTCCATTTCCGCTATAACGACGACGGCCCTGAGATCCTGAACGATATCAACCTCACCGTTGAGCCAGGCCAAACCATCGCCCTGGTTGGCCCAACCGGCGCCGGCAAAACCACCATCGCCAACCTGATCCCACGCTTTTACGATGTTGTCAGCGGCCAGGTTCTGATTGATGGCCGTGATGTCCGTTCGGTCACCCAGGCGTCGTTGCGGCGTCAGTTTGGTCTTGTGCCCCAGGATCCGTTCCTGTTTGCCGGCACCATCGCCGCCAATATCGCTTATGGCAACGATGGCGCCAGCCAGGCCGACATCGTAGCGGCGGCCGAGTTCGCCAACGCCCATGAGTTCATCCAACGACTGCCAGATGGCTACGAGACGGAAATCCTTGAAGGCGCTGTCAATTTATCTGTTGGTCAGCGCCAACTGCTCTGCATCGCCCGGGCCGCCCTGGTCGATCCCCGGATTCTCATCCTGGACGAAGCCACGGCCAGCGTCGACACGGTGACGGAAGTGTATATCCAGAGCGCCCTGGACCGGCTGATGGCCGGGCGCACCGCCATCGTCATCGCTCACCGGCTGACTACCATCCGCAACGCTGATCTGATTTGCGTGGTACAGGCCGGCCAGATCACCCAGCGAGGCACCCACGATGAGCTCATCGCCGAAACCGGCCTGTACCAGGACTTGTACGAACGGCAATTCCTCAAACAGTGATGGCTATAAATAGCGCAGCATATCGGTCACAAAGGTAGATTTCAGGAGCTGCCAGCAATCCTCATCCAGCATCTGTAGCTCAAAGTAGGCGTTGATGGCGCCGCAGCCGCCCAGCGCATTGGTGTGCCAATGAATCAGCGCCGAGGTTGTCGCCTTGCCATCAGCGATCTCCAGATCAATAAGCTGTACGTCCGCATGACAGATGGTCCCGAGACGCGACCACAGCTCCCCCAGGTCACGGGCAAAGGCATCCGGGGCCAGCAGAGTGCCGGCATCATCATATTGCGGTCGCAGGGAAAAGTCTGCATCCAGCAACATCTCGCTGTCTTTGCCCAGGACGCTGTGAACAAACAGGGTGACATGCTGCTTGACCTGGAAGCGCGGTGGCGTATGGACGATGTGGCTGACCCACCCCGGCGCCGTCAACTGGACAATCTCCTGATGAAGCAGATCCTCGACGATGGCCCGGTACATCTCCTCCGGCGAATAGTCGCCGAAGAAATCGATGCAAATATTATGGTCGACAAAACAGTCAATTAGCCTGTCCAGAGCTGCGGGGATGTCTGCCTTGGCCAGATCGTCAGGCGGGATGATAACCGGGCTGCCGATCCGTTCATGGACGCTGACCATCTCCTGAGCCTCCATTTGTCGTTCAAATTCGGCCATCTCAGCCTGGAAGTGAGCGTCATCAGCCTTATCAGCGGCCGAGGCCGGCAGGGCAATGCCCATATGAGCCAGATCGCTCGCCTCGTCCTGCCGTAGGCGAGCCTCCAGCAAGGCCTGATGCATGCGTTGGGAAATGAAGTGTAGATCATGGGAATGCAACATTTTATAACTCCTGTTGAAAAGACGGTTTTACAATCATCTATATACAATCAACGGAGAACTCAGCTTTTGCCGCCATCAATTTGCAAATTGGTGGCCAGATGTTGCCCACGGAGAGACGTGTTAGTCGAGTTTATGAAGGATTTTGAGGAGTTCGGCGACTGGGGGCCTATCGGTTGAGGCCTGGCTGCGGTAGAGGTAGCGGATCCGGCCGGTCCGATCCACAATCATGTCACCACCCAGCTGGAGCGTATCACCCCGATACTCATGCATCTCCGCCCCTTTCAGGACGGCCCGCGCATAATACCAGAGCTGACGCGGCCCCCAGGAGTGCCAGAAAGAACGTCCCAACCCTAACAATTCGTAGGATTGGCGCTCCGGGTCCAGCCAGACGGGAAACGGCGCGCCCGTCTCATTAAGCCAGGCCCGAGCCCAGTAAGGATTACCAAAGGAAACAGCGACGACATTGATACGGCGTTCTTTCAGAGCAGCGGCGTGTGGGACAACCTGAACCACATGTTCCTGGCAGGGTAGTCAGCCCAGGTGGCGTAGAAAAATGATCAGGGCATGGTGATCATCCGCCCAGCTACTGGCCAGCTGGACCGGTTCTTCATCAATTGTGGTGAGCGATATATCAGGGGCCGTACTGCCCTTGTGAAGTCGTGCCATGAGCGATAGATGTCCTTTGTGCCTAAAGTATTACCCAGGCCGGTACCAGAGGCAACCGACCTGTTGCCAATCCTATTGACGAATAATGCTTTTTTGGATAACGTACCTGCGGCATATTCACTTCACACGAATTATTACCATTCACCGTCTTTTTAAGTTTGCGCTTTAATCCCGCTGGCTTCCCAAATCCAGCATTTAGCCTTGCAATGTGGCAAAGCGCGCTTATCCCTCAAGGAGTTACAGACGATGTTTAAGAGTTACATCAACCCGGCGGATAACCGTGAGGCAAATCGGTTACTCCCCAGACTGATGGTCGAAGGACTGCTGCTGGGTGGCACCGGGCTTGGTGTCCTGGCCCTCATTTTCGAAATCGCCGCCGACGCGTTTAGCGTGGCCGCATACCAAACTTTACTGGCTATCCATGGCGCGGAAGGCTACCACCAGATCGCGATCTACGCCTTCATCGTGTTATCTATTTTGCTCTTCCTGGGCATCGTACCAGCCTACAAGGCCGGCGCTTACTTGCGTCCCAATGCCGGCGGTAGCGGCCCCCTTGTCGAAGCGATTGGGCCTGAAAAGATGCGCTGGCTCAGCTGGGTCGGCACCAGTCTCTTTTTTATCGACGCTGTCCTGACAATTATTATCAGCTCAATTTCTGCCTCAGACGTCATCATGCTTCTGCTGCCCGAGCTGGCAGCTTATCGCATTGTGCTGGCCGAGCTGTTTGCCTTCTTTATTATGGCTGTGCTGGTCGCAGTCGGCCCGAAGCGGGCTGTGCCGCTCTTTCTCATCGGCGGTGGCGCTTTCACTATCTTTACGATCGTGGCCCTGGGTATGGTTGGGGCCACCGCTGCCGGTAACCCGGACTGGGCCTTCCTCACCGAAGGGATCGTCCGCCGGCTGGAAGCCAATGGCGTTGTCGAGCATGTCGTGCGGGCCCAGCAGGATTTGAGCGCCCTTTCCACGGTTGTTTTCTTCCAATTCTTTTTCCGTTCTATGTCCAGCGCCATGCTGGGCTTTTCCGGTTATGAAGTGATTCCCGCCAGCGGTAAACATGCCGCCCGCCCCAAGTGGAAGGTTATCAACACCGCTCTGACGCTGGCCGCAATATTCCTGATTGGCACCGGCGTTTTTCAGCTTTTCGCAGCCCAGCGTTGGGATATCCCGGCGACTGAGGGCTATAGCACCCTGCTCATCGAATATGAAATTGTTGCCGCCCAGGTTCTGGGTGACGGCGTAACCGAGGATCAGATCGAGGTCCAACCGGCCGATCTGCGGGCCGCCGGCGAACGCTATGATGAAATTGAAGCAGGGCTGGCTTTTGGTCTGGGCGAGGAGGAAAGTGAAATCCAGGGCCTCTCCCGGGCGGATTTCATTGATGAAATAGCCCCGGCCCTGGCTGTAGCCAGGGCCCTCGACGATGCCACAGAGGGCAACGCCGGCGGCACCTTCCTGACCGTAGCCGGTGTCCTGCTGGCGATCATCCTGCTGCTGGCCCAGGGCGGCGGCTATGTCGGGGGCGCCGCCGTCGCGGCCAATGCGGCCCGGCTCGGCCGGCTGCCGCAGTTCTTTGACAATGACAGCAACGGGATTGTTGTCATCTGGGCCATTTCTGCGGTTCTGATCCCGATCATTCGCGAAGTTGTGGTGGTCGAGTCTTACTACGCCTTCGGCTTTGTCAGTGCCTTTATCATCACCAGCACGACGGTGTTCTTTGTGCGGAAGGATGCGTTGCAAGAACGGGGCATTGCGCCTGGTTCAAGTGAGGCCAAATCGCTGCGCTTTGCCGGCCTGCGCGGCATGATCGCCAGCTACATTATGGGCATTGTCCTGGTCACGCAAAAGACTGAAGCACTCGTCGCCATTGTATTCTTTGGCGCCGTGATTACCTTGTTCCAGATATATATGGCGAATGGCAGCATCAGCCGGCGGGATCGCGTTCCCACCCTGAACAATCTTCAGCCTGGCACCAGCAAACCCCAATATGAAATGGGTATCCAGCGAGCCCATGATCAGGCCCGGCAACGCGGCATCGTCGATGCCCTGGAAGAAATTGTCCACGATGGGTCGCTCAACAAGTTCAATGTTGGCCCAGATCGGATACGCACCCTGATCAGTTATCTCTATAACATCGACCAGACCATCATGGATCCAGCTCATGATGATCATCATGAACGCATTGAAGAGCCCAATATCGCTCTGGAAGAGACGTACCGCGAAGCGTATGAGCAAAAAGCCAGAATCCTGCGACGCATTGAGGATTATTCGCATCTGGGCATCTTCATGTTCATCAACAATTACCATTTGAACTGGGTTTCACCGGAACATGGCCGCCCGGCCGCCGTCGTCCAGAAGGCAATGCTGGACATCCTGTTCCCGCTGACTGACCACGAGGAGATCTGGCAGGAGTTCTGCGCTTTTGAACCCCACCAGGTGCCGGAACCGATCTGGCAGTTCAGCCGGCAGCGCTACCTCTGGGCCAAAGATCAATGGCCCAATTTGAGTGACCGGATTACCACCATCTGGACGCTGCAGGACTTTGGCCTGCTGCCAGACAATATCAATGTGGAAATGGTGGTGTCCGTGGCCGACGGCAGGCAGTTCCGCTCCCTGCAAATGCCCACCGCCACGGATGGTCCGCGGGTTAATGCACCTTTAAGCGGCGACGAAGAAGCAGCCGAAGCCGGTGACGAAGAACCCGGCGAAGAGGCTTAACCGCCCCTTCCCTGAATGAAAGTCGATACAATTTGAAGGCGGGCCTGGGCCCGCCTTCTTTTTTGTCATCTCGCGCCTATCCTCGTAAGCATCCTGTAACAACAGGACAACCTCCGGTTAAGAACCCCGGCCTAAACTCCGGACCGTCTTGACCGCTCGGGCGGTCTTCCCCTTCTCTCATGGCCGCGAACGGCCATGAAACTTAATACTCTGGAGGATTTCCCCATGAAACTCACGCTTTTTCGTTCATCGCACCGCACTGGCGTCATCGTCGGGCTGGTGGCCCTGCTTGTGCTCCTGTTGAGCGCCACGGCCAGTGCGTCCGGTGGTCGGCTGGACGATAACAGCATCCGCACGTACGAGGTCACCATTGAAAACCTGACGAATGGCCAGCCCCTGACACCGCCACTGCTCACGTTCCATCGACGTTATGAAGGCTACTTCGGCGTCGGCCAGCCGGCGACCTTTGCGACCCAGCAGCTGGCCGAGAATGGCGATCTGGTGCCGGCCATCGCCGCTCTGAATGGTGATCCAAAGGCGTTGACCGTGGTCGCGGCTGATGCTCCCCTGGTACCGGCCGGTACCCCCGGCGCCGCCACCTTTGCCGACAGTGTCACCCTCACCGTCCGCACCGAGCGCGCCGCCGACCTGCTCTCCGTCGCCTCCATGCTTATCTGCACCAATGACGGCTTCACCGGCGTCGACGCCGTTCATCTACCCCACCATCTGGGCGACACCGTCGTCTACTACGGCGGCAGCTACGATGCCGGTACCGAGATCAACACCGAATATTTCGGCGACCTCGTCCCGCCCTGCCAGGGGCTGATCGGCGTAACCGGCGACCCCGGCACCGGCGCCAGCAACCCGGCCCTGGCCGAGGGTGGCGTCGTTAGCACGCCCCATGCCGGCATTCAGGGTATCAGCGATCTCCTGCCTGCAGTACATGGTTGGACCGACCCGGCCGTGCGCGTCACCATCACCCGCGTGCCCAACATCCGCACTTATGAAGTCACCATTCGCAACCTGACCGGTGGCCAGCCGTTGACACCGCCGTTGCTGGCGACCCACGACAATCAGTTCGACCTGTTCCAGGTCGGCCACGCCGCCAGCGAAGGTATCATGCAGATTGCTGAGAACGGCAACCTGGCACCGGCGATTGCGATGTTGACCATTTCAGAACATGTGTTGGACGTGGTTGTGGGTGATGTGCCGCTGGTACCGGCCGGTACCCCTGGCGCCGCCACCTTCCCGGACACCGTCACCCTCACCATCGAAGGGACCGATCAGGCCAAGTTCCTCTCCTACGCCTCCATGTTGATCTGCACCAACGACGGCTTCACCGGCCTGAACAGCTACCGCCTGCCCCACAACGTCGGCCAGAGCCGCACCACCTATCGCTACGCCTATGATGCCGGCACCGAAATAAACACCGAATATTTCGGCGACATCGTGCCGCCGTGCCAGGGGCTGATTGGCGTGACCGGCGACCCCGGCACCGGCGCCAGCAACCCGGCCCTGGCCGAGGGTGGCCAGATCCACCGTCACGACGGTATCCAGGGCATTGCCGACCTCCTGCCTGAGGTCCACGGCTGGGATGGCGCCGTCGTCGAAATCACCATTACCCGCGTCGACTAACAGCCTGCCAACAGGCAAATAACAGTTGTCAAAAAAAGAGGGATCACCTGTTGGGGTGATCCCTCTTGCATTTATCTAGCTCCAACTCTCGTTCTGGGGCTCCGCCCCAGGTTGTCGCCCAGCTTGCCCTGAGGCCGCCGCAGGGCTCTGCGCCCTACTCTTTCCATGGATACCTATCGATACCCAGGCAATTCCCAAAAACGGCAGCGACGCCCTGCATATGACGCCAACGGCGATTTAGCCCGAAGAACCCGCCTACTTCAAACGGGTCGTCTCCGCCGTCGACAAAATAGCGTACGTCCCCGTCAAACTGGCGATCAGCGTCTCCCCCTGGTACACCTTGCCTTCCACGGTGATGGTGCGCGAACCAACATGGACCGTCTGCGCCCGGCAGACAATTTTGCCAGCCCGGGCCGGCCCATGATAGCGAATTTGCATATCCTGGGTCACGATGCGCGGATCGTTCAGGGCTGAAAGAGCCGCAAAGCCCAATACATGATCGCCAAAGGCAAACGTTACCCCACCATGAGCGATGCCATGGGCGTTGAGCAGATGGGTCAGCACTTCCATCTCCCCTTCGCATTGCCCCCCATTTGCCTCGCGTATTTCAATGCCCAAAAGCAGGGCAAACGGGCTGGCCTTACGGTAACTGGTCCGGCTGAGCGCCAGGAGGGCGGAATGGGCGATCTGGGCGCTGTCGAACTCTAAAGTATCGACCAGCGCATGATTCTGGGCATTGATATCTTCAATCATAATTTAGCGGAAGTTAGTTGTTGGCTTCCTGGTTGGCTACATGCAGCAGCTGATCGGAAAGCGCCAGGATTTGCGCCACGGTCTCTTTTTGCTCGTCGCTGAGATTGTCAGCCTGGCGCAATCGCTGACCCAGCGTCAAAATCTGGTCCAGGGTCTGCCGGACGCTGATACCCAATGGCCCCGTGCCGCGCCGCTTCAGATAGCTGATATCCTGCAAAAATAGCATCCGCCCCACGTTGGGGATCGGCGCCAGGGTGCACAGCCAGGTGGTGCCATCGGGAAACTTGATTTCGCTGCTGTTGGATTCCGCATTGGTGAGCGGCAACGACAGAAATTCAGCCAGCTCGGGCGGTTCGACGGTGCGCTGCGCCGGCCGGCCGATCGCTTCGTTGCTCAAGCCCAGCCGGACCCGTGCCTGGTGGTTTAGCAGTTGCAACTCACCCCGGTTATTAACCAGGATGACCGGGTTACCATTATGTTCCAGTACCGCTTCAAGTTGACGTTGGCGGTCTCCCGCCTCACGGAATTGCAGCGCATTATTCACCGCAATCGCCACTGCTGAGGCCAGCGCCTCAGCCCGCTCGATATCCCGGGCCACAAATTCACCACTTTCCGGGTTCAGCAGTTGCAACGCGCCAATGATGTTCTCGCGGAAGATCAACGGTACACAGAGAATTTGCTGTGAACGGAAGCCGGTTTTCTCGTCAATGCGCCGGTAATGGAGGGGATGGCTGGGCACATCGTTGGACAGAATCGGCTTGCCCGTCTGGGCGACGTAGCCGACGATCCCCTGCCCCAGCGGGATGCGGAACTGGCGCATCACTTCCTTGGGAATACCCACATTGTCCTGAATGCGCAATGTCTGGCTCTCGCGGTCGACCAGCCAGAGCGAACTGGCGCCGATCTTCCAGCTGTCATGAACTTGCTGGATAGTCAGCCGCACAATTTCATCCAGATTCAACGAGGAGGTAATCATGCGCGTGATCTGGACGAGTGTCTTGAGTTCATCGGTGCCGGCGGCCAGCGCCTGGTCGGTTTGCTGGAAGGTGCGGGCATTTTGCAGGGCGATGGCGGCATAGTCGGCCAGAGCGACAAGCAAGAACTCATCCCGCTCGCTAAAGGCGCGGGGGGAGAGCCGGTTGGTGACGCTGAGCACGCCCAACGCCTTGCCGCGCACCATCAGCGGCACATACATGATCGCCCGGGCCAGGTAGCCGGTCTTGACCTTAAACCCCTGACCAGTGCCGGTGTAGAGACGCAACGGACGGCCGGAACGCATCACCTGCCCTACCTGCGAATCCCGCATGGAGAGGCTGAGGAGTTGCTTCTCGGAGCCATCGTTGCCCCCTTTACGGGCATAGGCGCGCAGGGTGCCGCTGCTCAACTCCGGCAGCCAGATAATGCTTTCCTCAGCGTTGGTCAGGTAAACAGCCGCATCCAGCACCCGTTCCAGGATCTGCTCTACGGATAGCAGCGAGGTCACAACCTTGCCGATGCCAAACAGCGTCTGCATCTGGTTGAGCTGGCGCCGCAGCCCTTCATTGGCCAGGTTTTGCTGGGAGCTGGCGGGGGCGGCACCGGCCGGTGCCGGCTCGGCCTGTTCCCCATCATCCACCTGCCCCATCGCCCGGTTCAAGGCGGTGACAACCTCGTCAACCGTAAAAGGCTTGACCAGGTAATCCTTGATGCCCAGACGGAACGCGTCAATAGCGTTTTTCTCCGAGCCATAACCTGTCATCAGCACAACGGGGATATCCAGCGATTCCCGCGACATCACCTGCAGAATGTCAATCCCGGTCATCTCCGGCAAGTTGAGGTCCAGCATGACCAGATCCGGCTTTTCTTCGCGGATCATTTGCAGGCCCGAACGACCATCAAATGCCTGCAACGTTTCATAGCCCAACGTCGGCAGCAACTGCTGCGTCAGATGGCGAGCTATTTCTTTGCTATCGTCAATGACCAGGATGCGTTCCCCGCTCATACCCGGGCCTCAAACTCCGATTCCAATACGTATGCCCTGGAAGGGGCCTGCCAATGAATCACTCTGTCATCCATGTCGCTGGTATCGTTGCTTGCGTGTGGAGGTGGTCGGACTATCCGGCCGGTCGCAAACATGAATATCGGCAGATTATAACATAGGGCTGATTTCGTGGTAGTTGACACATTGTGAGCAATCTGGGTTTATGCCTATTAGCTGATTGAAATCTGTTCCGCTTTTGCACTATAATGCAGCCATTGCCGGGGAGAATTTGTCCTAAACTGTGGCGCCTGCGTTATGTTAAACGTTTATCGTGAAGAACTACTAGAAGAGCGGCTCAAGCGGCTTACCGAAAGCGTGGCTGGCATCGAAGGTGCCGTGATCGTAAGCGTTGAAGGCTTTGTGGTTGCTGCTTATGCGCCCCAGGATCACGGCAACGAACTGGTTGGCAATACGCCCCAGGTCGCGGCCATGTCCGCCACGCTCATGGCCCTGGGTGAGCAGACACTCTCGCGCCTGGCTCAGGGCAAAATCGCCCGGCTGCTGGTCGAGGGGGAGGATGGCGCCATGATCGTTTACCCCATCAATAAGAATGCGGCCCTGGCTGCCCTGGTCAATAAATCAGCCAAAATGGGTCTCTCCCTGATGGCCGTTTCCCGGGCCGCCACCATCTTCGCCAATATCCTCGACGGCTCCGCCTGACAACGGGTGTCAGGCACCATCAACGCTGCCAGAACTGTCAAATTCCAGCTTTACGTAATGTTTATTCCATGCTATATTATGGTAACTTTTTTACGTTATGGTAACTAGAGCTACCTGGCTCAACCCTGAACAGGCGGAGGCAGAGTCATGAAAATGTCTGCAAAACGAATCCATCTCGCATCTATTCTGCTCGTCCTCGTGCTGCTGCTGGCAGCCTGCGAGCGCCCCTTCCGTTCCAGCAGTGACGACGGCACCACCGATGACGCCACGACTACCGAGACTGACGAGGGCGCTGCGGACACTGGCGGAACCGAAGACGGCGCGGCTGAGGATGTCGCCGACGAAGCGACCGGCGGCGACGAATCCGCCGATACTGGCTCTGAAGAGGGCGCGGGATCTGAAGACGAAGCCAACCGGCCGGACACGGGCACCGACGAAGGCGAGGGAGCAGCAGACGAACAAACGTCGGGTGATGACGGCGCCGCAGACGATGACTCAGCAACCGACGAAGGCGCCCAACAAGAGGATGGAGACAATGCAGCCGGCGAAGGCGATGACGCTGCCGGCGATGAAGCCACGGGTGACGAAGCCACAGGCGATGACACAACGGGCGACGAGGCCGCTGGTGACGCCACGGGCGATGAAGCCGCCGGCGAAGGCGATGACGCCGCTGGTGATGAGGCTACAGGCGACGAGGCCGCAGGGGATGATGCCACTGGTGACGAGACCACCGACCAGGGCGAAGCCGACGACACAACCGGCGACGCTGATGGCCCCATGGTCCACATCGTCCAGGCTGGCGAGAATCTTTATCGCATCGGCCTGCAATACAATGTGAGCTGGGTCGCGATTGCCGAGGCCAACAACCTGCCCAATGCCAACGCGATTTACGTGGGCCAGCAGTTGACCATCCCCACCGCCGAAGCGGCGCCGGAAGGCACACCGGCCGGTGATGAAGTCACCCACGTTGTGCAGGCCGGCGAGACCCTACACACCATCGGGCTGCAATACAACGTCAGCTGGACCCAGATCGCCGAAGCCAACGGCCTGGTGAATCCGAACTACATCGTGGTCGGCCAGGTCCTCAAAATCCCGGCCAGCGCCCCTGGCCCGGCGCCCCAATTTGTCCACACCGTTCAGGCCGGTGAAACCCTGTTCATCCTGGCCCTCCGCTACGGCGTGGTCTGGACCGACATCGCCGCCGCTAATGACATCGAGGCCCCCTACGTCATCTTCCCGGGCCAACAGCTGGTCATCCCCGGCGGCTAAACCGGGATAGCAATTACCCTGAAACGACAGAGCGCGAGGCCAAACCTCGCGCTCTTTTTTTTGCCCGGCGTCCTACCTCCGGGAGGCCCAGTAGGCGCCAGTCTCGCCAACATCGGTAGGGCCTCCCGGAGGTTAGCCGAACCGCTAATACACTCAACGGAAAAAGTCGTTTTTTCCGCCATCAGTTTTGCAATTGTCTCTTATTTGGGGCGGCCCCAGCCGTTATTAGTTTTGCAGAAACTCCGTCTGTACCCAACCCTGCAAACCTGCCAGCGTCTGTATCTCCTGCCACTCGATACCGCCCTGGTTGGCATGGCCGGGCAGCAGGATAACCAGCTCCCCATCGGTCACGATCACCAGCGGCGTGCCGCCAGGTGTACGCCGGACCCACAAGGTGCTGCCATTGGTCGAGATGGTGGCGGTATCGCCGGTGATAGGTGTGGGGGTGAGGGTCGGAGTGGGCGTTTGCGTTGGCGATGGGGAGGGTGTTGGTGTGGCCGTTTCTGTCGGCACACTGCTGGCTGTCGCTGTGGCCGTCGGCGCAACGGTGCGGCTGGGGGTCACCGAAGGATCAGGCGTTCCTTCGACTGTCTCCTCTGGATCAGCCTCGTCACCTTCCGCCGTCGGGCTATTGGCCGCAACCGGAGAGGTCGGTGTGGCCGTTGGGTCAGCCGGCTGGCCAAAGGCGCCCGTGCTGACTGTGCTACGGCTGGTCGGAGTAGCCTCGCCGTCTATGATCGTGTCCAGCGGAATCTGGGTGACGTCGCCCGCCGCCGTGTCGGTAGCGGTTGGCTCGGGCAGCTGGGTCACCGGCTCAGCTGCCGGCCCCAGGGGGACACCGGCCAGGAAAAAGCCGATTGCCAGCAAGATAAAAGCAAAACCCCAGCCAGTCAGAGCCCGGACACGCATATCCAGGCGGGCTCGGGCCAGGCTTAGCCGCCGTATCGTGGTTGGTGATTGGCCTAAAAGGGCCAGCCCGATGGCAATAAGCGCCGCCAGGATCGCGGCGCCCATGCCAATCAAGGTCCACGTTGGGAAACCCATACGCTCCTGCCTCGCCGGCTTCCCTGGAATGAGAGGTCCCAGGGCGCCGGGTGGTTACAAAGTTCGGCGCCAAACGATGGCTGGCGCGTCCCCCCGATCTTGCAGGGGAACCGGCCGGTTGTCAAACGTTCTGTCGCGCCTCTAATCTGTTCCGGGTATAATACCGGCGCTCACGGGTTGGGGTTTCTGACCCACCAACCCACCTATTGCACCTTTTACGTCTACAAATCATTCACATACAGACGGAGTATTTCATGACGAACAAATATGAAGTCGTCGTCATCGGCTCTGGACCCGGCGGCTACGTGGCCGCTATCCGTGCCGGTCAGCTAGGGCTAAAAACAGCCATCATCGAACGAGAAAGCCTGGGCGGCGTCTGTCTCAACATTGGCTGTATCCCCTCCAAGGCTTTGCTTAAGAATGCCGAACTGGTCTACACCATTACCAACCAGGCGCGTGAGTTTGGCTTTAGCTTTGACAACTTCAATGCTGATTTTGCCGTCGCCTACAAGCGCAGCCGCCAGGTCTCAGACCGGTTGGTTAAAGGCGTCGGCTTCCTGATGAAGAAGAACAAGATCGATGTCTACGAGGGCAGCGGCACCCTGACCGGCCCCAACAGCATCCAGGTCACCTTGAACGCCGGCGGCGAAGAGACCATCGAGGCAGACAACATCATCCTGGCCACCGGCGCCCATCCCAAGAGCCTGCGCGGCATTGAGCTGGATGGCGAGAAGGTGATTACCTACAAGGAAGCGATCCTGAGTGACAAACTGCCGGCCCGGGCCGTAATCGTCGGCGGCGGCGCCATCGGCGTGGAGTTCGCCTACGTCTGGGCCAACTACGGCGTCGACGTCACCATCGTCGAATTTATGCCCCAGCTTCTGCCCCGCGAGGACCCGGATGCGGCTGATGTGCTGCAGAAGGCGTACAAGAAGATGGGCATCAAAATGTACACCGGCACCGGCGTGCAAGGGGTTGACAAATCGGGCGATGAGATCAAGGTCAGCCTCTCCAACGGCGAGACTCTGGCTACAGACCTGGTGCTGATGGCGGTTGGTTTTGCCCCCAACATCAGCGGGATCGGCCTGGACGCCGCCGGCGTGGAGCTGAACGAGTTTGGCGCCATCGCCATCGACGAGCAGATGCGCACCAATGTGCCATCGATCTTCGCCATCGGCGACTGCGCTGTTGAGTTGCGCCTGGCCCATGTAGCCTCAGCCATGGGCATCGTCGCCGCTGAAGTGATCGCCGGACACCCAACCGTCACCCTGGACTATCGGATGATGCCACGCGCGACCTACTCCCAACCGCAGGTCGCCAGCTTTGGCTACACCGAGGCAGAGGCCAAAGAGGCCGGCTACGAAATCAATGTCGGTCAGTTCCCCTTCCAGCCCAACGGCCGCGCCCTGGGCATGGCCAAGCGGGATGGCTTCGTCAAGATCATCGCCGACGCCCGCTACGGCGAAATTCTGGGCGCCCACCTGGTGGGGCCGGATGTGGCCGAACTGCTGCCAGAACTGACGCTGGCCCAACAAGCTGAGCTCACGTCCGAGGAGATCGCCCGCAACGTCCACGCCCATCCGACCCTGAGTGAGGTCGTCATGGAAGCAGCCCACGGCGTCGAGGGCAGCCCCATCCACATCTAGAGTTAAGAGAAAGATGGCGAGGATGACAAAAGCGTCATCCTCGCCATCTCTGTCAAGATTATCCTAGTCCAGATGGCGGCGTGCCCAGAAAAGTCGCTGAATAACCCCCAGCAGCACCAGGCCACTCATCAGCACAAACAGATAGTCCAGCCAAAAAGGCAGGATGAGAAACGCATAGAAAAAGACAATGGTGAGAAAGCCGCCCACAATGCCATTCGGCATGGTGATGGTTGTCTCTTCAGCACGGGCAGCAGCGCCATGCTGGCGTTTTTCCAGAATAGCAGCCAGGTAGGTCCAGCTGACGCCGTTGACGTAGAAGCTACCCAGCAGTAGAGCCAGCAACAGCCAGCGCTGCTCATTTGGCTCGCCCGCTACCAGACCAATCGGCACGGCGGCATAAATGACAAAATCCAGCACAATGTCCAGGTAGCCGCCAAAATCTGATTGATTGCCGCTCAAGCGCGCAACCACCCCATCCAGCCCGTCAAAAATCCGGTTCAGACTCCAGCCCAACACAGCCCACCAATACAGCTGCTGCCAGGCCAGCACGGCCGTAACCAGACCAAAGAGCAGCGACACCAACGTCAGCGAGGCCGGCGGTACCCGCACAAAAAGGCGGGCTAATGGCAGTAACATGAATTCTTTAAAGCGGCGCATCAAATCATCAAACATCGATCTTCTCGTAAAGCAGGCGGCGCATCATAGCGCCCATCAAGCGAGGGGCCAGCCGGCCGATCAGCGCCAGCACCTTATTGCTCGCGCCTGGAATCAGCCGGCGGGCGCGGCGCTGCTGCGCCCGCCAGATGTGAGCTGCTAGGGTCGCCGGCAACATGCGGCGACCCTCCTGGCTGTTATCCGGGCTGTAGCGGCGGGCGTGTTCGGTTCGGGTTGGGCCGGGGAAAATGGTCAGGGTGCGCCAGCCCGCCGCTCCGAGGCTGCGGGCAAAGTGAGCCACCCCATCCTTGGTCGCCGCATAGACAGACGCACCCGGATAGCCGGTGTGATGGGACAGCGAGGAGAGGAATAGCAGGTTGGCATCCGGCCGGATCAGCTCCGCAGCCAGCAGGCCCGCCGTCAACCAGAGCGGCGCCAGCAGATTGAGAGCCAGAACCTTCTCCTGGCCAGACCAGGCCATCTTTTCAAAATGACCAAAGGCACTGATACCGGCATTCTGAATGACGACAGCCAGCAGCTCACCCCCGACCAGGTCGTCCAGCACAGCCTGGCAGCCAGCAGTCTGGCTCAGATCAGCCACGATGACCTGGCAGCGCCCGCCGGCAGCTCGGATGGCGTCCGCAGTTGCCGCCGCCGCAGCCCCATCGTTGTCCACCCCGACGATCGCGTAGCCGGCCTGGCTATATTGCTGCGCCAGGGCCTGGCCAATGCCGGCGCCAAAGCCGGTGATGAGACAACGGCCAGGGGGGTGAGTGGCCCGGGGGTTGGGTCGCGCTTCCAGGAGCGGTTGCAGCCACCGGCCGGATCGGTAAATTAGCGTATTCAGAAATCCCAGCGACGCTTCCGGCCGGCCCTGCTCGATGAGGCGACGAATGCGCCGGGCTGCCTCCTCGGCGGGCATGAAGCGATCGGGCTTCATCTGGCTGAGGTCCAGGCCGCTTTTGGCATGCATGCCGGTCCGAGTGGCGCCGGGGTGGATGAGTTGGATGGTGACCGGCCGGTCCTGCCATTCAAGCTGCAGGCTGCGCACAAAGCCATCTAACGCCGCCTTACTGGCCGCATACGCCGCATAATTCGGCGCCGGCCAGCCCACAACCACCGAGCTGATAAAAACGATGTGGGCTGCTGGAGCCAATTGGCCCCCGGCCAACGCGTGTGTCAGCGCCAGTGGCGCACGCACATTTACCGCCAGCAACTCGGCCAACGCCGCCGGCGGCTGGTCGGGTAATGGCCCCGTATACCCCAGCCCGGCATTCAAAATGAGTTCATCAATGGGTGGCGCCGCTTGCGCCTGCAGAAACGCGCTGACCGCGCTGGCGCAATCCGGGTCGGCCAGGTCAACCTGGCAATAGGTTGTTGGCGTAAAAAAAGGCTCGCTGGTCAGCTCCGCCAGATCGCGCCGGCCTACCAGGAAGAGCTGCGCGCCGGCGGCGTAGTATTGGCGTGCCAGGGCCAGGCCAATGCCATCTGTAGCCCCTGTGATCAGTATCGTTTTGGTCATCAAGATTGTCGTGCCGTTAACTCGCCGATTTTGCCAGCTGTCTCGCCCTGTCAAAAGCCCACAAAATCAGCAAGCTTTGGGGTTAGTTGAGCCTGACCCATTGGTCAAGACGGGCTACCATCTTGTCGCGCAAGATGGTGGCATCCGTGGCGTGCGGCGCCAGGGTCAAATATTGTTCCAGGCAATAAAAGGCGCGGGACAGATCATTTTCCTGCAGAGCAGCGATCGCCTCATCACGCCACAGGTCTACCCGATCCGGAACAACGACCCTTAGATGTTGTATCACCCGCAGGCTATTACCCCATTCCCGCCGGGCCAGGTAAATCTGGCGCAGGTTTTCCAGCATCCGGGTAATAATGGCGACCGTGGACACGGGCTGTAACCATTGCGGTTCGAAAGGTCCCTGATACCCGGTGCTTTCTTCTACCATGCGGGCGCATTCGCGGAATGTAACCGGCCGGCCGCCGTGAAATGGGTCAAAATGATAGGCGTTGGCTGGCCCATTGACCCCGACGATAAAGTGGCCGGGCAAACCAACCCCGTAGGCCGGGATTTTCAGCTTTTCGGCGATGATGAGTAGGAGGGCGGACAGGGCAATCGGAATACCACGTTTCCGATCCAGAAGAATTGGCAGGAAGCTGTTGAGGGGATCGTAGTAATCCTCTTTCTCTCCCTGGAAGCCCTGGTCGACAAAGAGAAACTCGCATAACTCCTGCATCTGATCAACGTCGCCCAGCTGGCGGTCAATACGAGCCGCCGCCGCCTCGGCCAGCAGATTGAAGCGGGCGGCCGTACCGACCAGATCCAGCTCCGGCTGAGCAATACCCTGTGCCAACGTCAGGCACGCCAGCAAAAGATCTGGATCATCTTGATTAATCGCTTGTTTGAACTGCCGCATAAGCTGATTATCTTGCATGGTCAGCCTGCCGACAAGTCCAGCCCCTGCCTGATCCCACTTCACTGTGCTAAAATCAAGTGGCCATGTTTCTGAAAATATTACGCCTTGTCAGTCGCTTCATTGTTCACGTCATTGCCCGGGTTGAAATTGTGGGCATGGACAACATTCCCGCCAATGGCGGCGCTGTTGTGGTCGCCAATCATATCGGCCGGCTGGATGCCATGCTCGGCGTTGTCCTCTCCAGCAGAACCGACTTCGTCCTATTTGTAGCCGACAAATACCGCACATCCGCCTTCTGGCGTTTCTTTGTGCGCCATCTGGATGCAGTCTGGCTCAATCGGGAGGGGCTGGATCTGAAAGCCATGCGTGCCGTGCAACAGCGGCTTGAAGCGGGCCAGGTATTGCTCATTGCCCCAGAGGGGACGCGCAGCAGCAGCGGCACGATGCAGCCGGCCAAACCAGGCGCTGCCTACCTGGCAGCCCGGGCCGGTCTGCCCGTTGTCCCGATTGGGATCACGGGCACTGAGGATCATCTGGTGCGCGGACGCCTACGCCGCTTGCAGCGCCTCGATATTCGCATCAACATTGGCGAGCCGTTCTACCTGGCACCATTGGAAAGACATACCCGGGATGCCCAGTTGGCCGCCTACACAGATGAAATCATGTGTCAAATTGGCCGGCTGCTCCCACCGCAATACCGGGGCATTTACGCCAGCCATCCTCGCCTTGACGAACTCTTGGCCGCAACCTGAATTCGCGGCACGAACGTTTGCCAAAATATCACACTCAAGCTATCCTTCTAACTGGTAGCCACTATTGGTAGGTTTCTTGGCGGATAAGATAGACCAGGTCATGACTACCGGGGTAATATCGCCAGTTTAGTCTAGGAAACGGCGCAACTGGCAAGCTTCATCGGTCCGGACACCTGGTTCCGTGCCCATCGTTTCAACCCACTTTATAGATGAATTAAGCAAGACTGCGCCATTGGCGTTAATGGTGCCTATCGGTCAAATTGTGGTTGCCAGTAGCTCACCGGCCCGAAAGCCATTGGGAGCGCTGAAAAGGAGTTTTGGATGAGTGACACAGAGTTTTCAGGCCTGACAATGCCTGTTTTTACAGCTTTTGGTTGGGCTGGTGAAGAAGCAGCCATTAATTATGCCCTGTCGCAGCTGGACGGTTTTGCCCGGGCCCTGCATGAGGCTCTGGCCGAGAATATCACCGCCTACATGCCATTTTTTGGTTTGGACAAGGGCAATCAGGTCTCTTATATCGCCGTCGAGCGCGATCACGAATCCGGCCCCTTCTTCTCTTTCATCGCCCGGCCGATGACCTTCGAGATGCGGCTGAATGTCACAAACCGCAAGGCCATTGGCGCCATCCTGTCTGCGGCCGAAAAGGATGCGGCCGGCTGGTATGAGCATATGAACAATGTGCCGGATGGCTGGCAATTGCGCATACAACAGGCCCAGGTTGAGGGTGAATCTGTTTCTCATTACCAGGACTTGTTCAAGGATAACCCGGGCAGCCTGACCGCTGAGTCCGCGACAGAGCTTGCGGGCCGCGCCGCCTATCTCAACAGCGAAGACGACAAGTGGCTCACACCGCTGTTTCTGACCTACAAGATGCCATCGGAAAGCGTGGCAACAATGGGTATGAACAGCCCGGTTGTCTTCGCTGACATGCTGGCTGAACTGTCCCCGCTGATCGATTGGCTGAATGCCAATACCGTCAAGCGCGTCACCAAAAGCAAGACGACCACCGCCCGCCGGCCAGTGCAGGCGCGCAGGGTCGCGCCCGCGCCCGCTATTCCCGTTTCCCGTGGTGAAGAAACCTTCACCTACACCACTGAATTGAAAGGTCTGCACATTCGCAAAGGCTTTATCAATCTCACGCCCAACCACTGGCCATTTTTTGCCCTGAGCGCCCGTGCTGAAACGCAACCTGTAACAATCTTTTACGATGACAAAAAGGACCAGGAAAGCAGCGTCTGGCGTCTGGTAAGCACTGACCAGGCCAGGATCGTTCTCGGACCATCTGTCAAGATCTGGCTTGCTAATAACTTCCGAGCCGAAGACAAGGTCCAGGTCGTGGCGACCAAGAAGGACGATAAGCGCTTTGAGATTCGCCTGACGCCTATCGCAGGATAAATATCGATCCTGGCACATTTCTGTGCCAGTAAAACCCTGCGCCACCGGCCGGAAATTGGTAACATTAATACCTGATGTTTTCGGGCTGGCAGCTCAAATGCTCCTGCGCCTTTCGGGAAGCGACATGACACGAACCAAAATTGTGGCCACGATAGGGCCAGCCTCGGCCAAACCTGAAGTGTTCCGGCTGATGTTACGGGCCGGGCTCAACGTGGCCCGCGTAAATTTCTCCCACGGCTCCCACGAGAGTCATCAGGAAACCATTGAAATGATCCGGCGCATTGCCCGTGAAGAGGGTAAGGTGCTGGCGATCCTGGGCGACCTCCAGGGGCCCAAAATCAGGTTTGGCCTGTTGCCGGACGGCGGCATTGAGCTGAAAAGCGGCGACCGCTTACGCATGGCGCCAGAAGCCACTGAACCGGACATTATCCCCCTGCCCCATCCCGAAATTTTCCCGGCGATCCGGCCCGGTTCACGTATGGTGATTGGCGATGGTGAGCTGGAATTTCGTGTCCTGGCTCATCGCGACAATATCCTCACAACCGAAGCAATCTACCCTGGTCTGTTGGAATCGCGCAAGGGCATCAACATGCCGGGCACGATGCTGCCCATCTCCAGCATCACGGAAAAAGATAAAGAAGACCTTCTCTTCGCCTGCCGCATGGACCTGGATTACATCGCGCTCTCCTTTGTCCGTACTGCCGACGACATTCGCGAACTACGCGAAATCATGGCGACGTGCGCTGCCAATATCCCCATTATCGCCAAAATCGAGAAGAGCGAGGCGCTGGAACACCTGGAAGAGATTCTCCATGAGTCGGATGGCATGATGGTCGCCCGCGGCGATCTGGGTATCGACGTCCCGCCCCAACAGGTGCCATTCCTGCAAAAGCAGATCATTCGGGCCTGTAATGAAGTGGGTAAGCCCGTCATTACCGCGACGCAGATGCTGCAATCCATGGTCAGCAACCCCCGCCCCACTCGAGCCGAGGCGAGCGACGTCGCCAACGCCATCCTGGACGGCAGTGATGCCATCATGCTCTCTGGCGAAACAGCCTCTGGCAAATATCCGGTCGAGTCAGTCCTCATGATGCGTCACATCAGTGAGATCACCGAGCAGGAATTTCCCTACGACGTGTGGCAACAGCGTCGCCGCCAGAGCATCCACGACACAACCAACATCACAGCGGCGATCAGCGCCGCTTGTTGTGGTATCGCCGAAGAGGTTGATGCCAGCCTGATCGTCAGCACGACGATGTCCGGCTATACGGCCCGTCAAATCGCCCGCCACCGGCCCCGTACCCCCATCGTCGCCGTCTCGCCGCTGGAGCAAACCCAGCGTCGCCTGGCTCTTGTGTGGGGTGTGGAATGTTTTATCATCCCTTACTTCCGCAAGACGGACACCATGTTCAAGAAAACGCGGCAGGCGCTGCGACCGCTCAATTTGCACAAAGGTGAGCGGATGGTCTTTTCAGCTGGGGTCCCGTTTGGTGAGACCGGGCAAACCAACCTGATTACCGTGCAGGAGATTGGCGCACCCGGTTTTGATTGAGTTCAGCCTATTAATCCCTTAACAGAGCGCCTATCGGAGATCTCTCAGCCCATATCGGCGTGAAGCTGTTATAATCGGCGTAAGGTTCAACCAACATAATGGGTGTTTGTTAGTTGATCAAAATCCAGAAGTGCCGCTAAAACAAACGACGGAGTTGGTAATGGCTGCTCAAACCACGATGGGCACATCCGATTTACAGGCCCAGCATACCCCGCCCCCACAGACTGTGTGGCGCCCAAAAACTATAAGCAATCTTGAGGATACCGGCCTCACCCAGGGTCTGGTTGCTGAGCTGGTTCTCAAGACGATCTATTTCCGCGGACAGGTCACCGGTTATGAAGTGGCAGACTATATTCGTCTGCCCTTTCAGAATGTGGTCCGGCCGGTTCTCGAAAATCTCAAGCGAGAGCGCTTGTGCGAAGTGACCGGCGCCGGTGGCCTGGGTGCTGGCGCCTATCAATATGTCATCACCTCGGAAGGCATCCGCCGGGCCCGCGAATATCTGGAGCGGACAACCTACACGGATGTCGCCCCGGTGCCCTGGAAGCAATATGTCGAAGCGATGCGTATCCAGGGGCGCGAACGGTTGACGGTCAATGAAGAGATGATGCGGCGCACACTCAAGCATCTCATCCTCAACGAATCCATCTTTGACATGATTGGCCCAGCCGTCAATTCCGGCAAATCCATCTTCCTTTATGGCCCGCCCGGGAACGGCAAAACCACCATTGCTGAATCTATCGGCCGTCTGGTCCTGGGCAACGAAATGTATATTCCGTACGCCGTCGAGGCCGATGGCCAGATTATCAAGGTATTTGACAACATCAACCATACGGTGATTGATGAGTCAACGCAGCGGGTGGTCACCGGCAGTCTGGGTGATAAGCCAGATGCACGCTGGATCCGCATTAAGCGGCCGGTCATCATGGTCGGTGGCGAGCTGACCCTGGATGGGTTGGAGCTCGTTTACGACCCGGTGAACAAATATTATGAAGCGCCGTTCCAGATGAAAGCGAACGGCGGCATGTTCCTGATCGATGACTTTGGCCGGCAACAAATCCGGCCGCGCGACCTGCTGAACCGATGGGTTGTGCCGATGGAGAAGAATGTCGATTTCCTGGCGCTGCATACCGGCCGGAAAATGGAAGTCCCCTTCGAAGTCCTGATCGTTTTTTCCACCAACCTGCCGCCCCGCGATCTCGTCGACGAGGCGTTCCTGCGCCGTATCCGCCATAAAATCGGCGTCACGTCGCCCAGCTTTGACGAATACCGGTCGATCTTCGAACGGGAGTGCAAGGCCCGCAACATCCCGTACCAGGACAAAGCCGTCAAATATCTGCTGCAGGAATTCTATATCAAGAAAAATCGGACGCCGCGAGCCAGCCATCCGCGTGACTTGCTCGACCAGCTGGAGGATATTGCCGCTTATCTCAACACGGAACCGCGTCTGAGCAAGACCCTACTTGATCGGGCGGTCTCCTCCTACTTCGTCGATATGTAACATGACATTGAGCTGGTTCACAACACCCGGTCCGCTTGTTCTCGGTCATCGGGGCGCAAGCGCCTTCGCACCGGAAAATACCATGGCGGCTTTCAAACTGGCCATCGAACAAGGTGCCGCCGGCGTTGAGTTTGATGTGCAACTCTCCCACGATGGCGTCCCGGTCATCATCCACGATGACACAGTTGACCGCACCACAGATGGCAGCGGCACCGTCACCGAGATGAGCCTGGCTGAGCTGAAAGCTCTGGACGCAGGCAACGGGGAAACTATCCCCACTCTGGCCGAACTGCTGACCCATTTTGGGGCCAACATTCTCTACAATCTGGAAATCAAAAACGCGGACACGGAAGACAAAGGCGCAGAAAAGGCGATCCTGGCAATCCTGGACCAGTTTGAGCTGGCCGGCAACGTCCTGATCTCTTCCTTCAACCCTCTCGCCCTGCAACGCATTCAACAGCAGGCAGGTGACCGCTGGCCGGTTGCCTACCTCTGGGTTTCGACTCCCACCACAGAATTACGCCAGACCCTGCACGCCACAGCGGATCACCCCTACCATAAACTCATCGACGAGGAGTATATGGCCTGGGCCAACGCAGCCAATCTGCTGGTCAACACCTGGACGGTTGACGACCCGGCAGATGCTGCTCGGCTGGTCGCGTTGGGTGTACATGGCATCATTACTAATCAGCCCGGTGAGATGAAGCTCTAGGCCGCGATGAAGGTTTTCGTCATTCTAAATCCATATGCCAATCGTTGGGGTGCCCAGCGGCGCCGGCCGCAGGTTGAGAAGGCGCTGCAAGCAGCCGGTCTGCAATACGAACTGCTGGTAACCCGGTCGCGGGGCCATGCCACACAGGCAGCCATGGAAGCGGCGCAGGGTGACTATGATGCGGTGATATCGGCCGGTGGCGACGGCACCCTCAACGAAGTCATCAATGGCCTGGTGAAAGCCAGCGGGGATGGGCCAACCAAACCCCTGGGTATCCTGCCCATCGGCACCGGCAACGACTTTGCCTCATCTGCCGCCATCCCAGCCGATCTGACGGCCGCCGTCGCCCTGATTACCCAGGGGAAAAAGCAACAAGTTGACCTGGCCTCCGTCAACGGGCGCGTCTTCACCAACAATTGCGCCGCCGCCATGGAACCACTGGTTACCATCGAAGCAGAAGGGCTGCAACGTCTTTCCGGTTCGATTCGTTACGTGGTGGCCCTCATCAAGGCGCTCATGAAACTAAAAGCGTGGCAGATGCATGTGAGCTGGGACGAGGGTGATTTCCTGGGCCCGGTCTATCTGCTCTCTGTCTGCAATGGCATTCGGACCGGCGGTAGCTTTATCATGGCGCCTGATGCCAGAATCAATGACGGTCTCCTTAATTTCGTCCTGATCCCGGAAATCCCGATGCGCACCGTGCTGGCCATTTTGCCCCGCTTATTTAACGGCAGCCACATCCGCCATGAGAAGGTCACTTACCTGCGCACCACCCATCTCACCATCAGCAGCCGACCGGGCACGCCCGTCCATGCTGACGGCGAAGTTATTGAGCATGAAATAGACCGGCTGGATTATCGTGTCCTACCCGGCAAATTAACCCTGTTGGCCAGCGAAATGTAGCCGGCAGGTTTTCATTTCCCGGGTACCTCTGTTATGATGTAGCCGGGCATGAGTAGGGCAGCAATACAGGCTAGCCCTACATTATTTTTCTCATAAGAAGGTCCTGAGCGTTATGCACGAACGTGTATTGGTTGTAGACGACTCCAAACCAATCTGTCAGTTTTTGAGTCAATCTATATTGAAGCCCAAAAACTTTGAAGTCATCATTGCCGACGATGGCATTAAAGGGCTGGAATTAGCCCTGACTGCGGCCCCCGATCTCATCATCACCGACAATCAGATGCCCGGGATGACCGGTCTGGAATTGCTCAGCGCCCTGAAACAACGAGGCGTCGGCATTCCCGCCATCTTGATGACCGCCCACGGTTCGGAGCAGATCGCGGTCGAAGCGTTTCGGCTGGGTATTCGCGATTATGTGATCAAGCCGTTCGAGCCGGAAGATATGTACGAGGCGATCGAGAGCGCCCTACGTGAAGCCCGGCTGGAAAAAGAACGGGACGATCTTTTACAGAAGCTAACCGATAGCAACGCGCAACTACAACGCCGCCTCCAGGAGATCAATACGCTTTACGGCATCGGCAAATCCGTCTCCTCGTCACTGGAGATCGAAGAGGTCTTGCGCCGGGTCGTCGATGCCGCCGTCTACGTGACTGGCGCAGAAGAAGGTTCGCTACTTCTCCTCGATGAGGAACACGGCGAATTATACGTACGCGCCTCCAAGAATATGGAGTCAGCCACAAAATCAATGCGGCTACGGGTGGATGACAGCCTGGCCGGCCAGGTGCTACGCACCAAGAAGCCGCTGGTCATCGACGATGACGACCGCTGGCAGAAGATCAAGACGGCCTACCTGGTCAAATCCCTGATATACGTGCCCCTCATTTCGGAAGGGAACGCTGTTGGTGTGCTCGGTGTCTCCAACCGGCGTAAATCAGCCTCGTTTGAGCGGCGTGACACGCGCGTGCTGGCCATGCTGGCAGACTACGCCTCCATCGCTATCCGCAACGCTGACCATTACAGCCGCACCGAGACTGAGCGCACCAAGTTAAGCGCCATTCTGACGCAATCGCAGGATCCCATCCTGGTGCTGGACAATGACGGCAAAGTAATCCTGGCCAATCAGGCAGCCATCCATACATTGAACTTACCGGCTGACGGCCGTATCCACGAATTCCCGATTGCCACTTTTGTCCATGACAATGAGACCGTCGCTTTCCTGCAGCAGGTTTCCGGCGAAGGCTGGACACCTCACATCGAGCTCAAATCACGTGATGGGCGTATTTTCAACGCCAGCATGTCGCTGATTGAGGGCACCGGCCGGACCATCGTCATGCATGACATCACCCAGTTAAAGGAATTGGATCGGCTCAAATCAGAGTTTGTCTCAGTGGTTTCCTACGATCTGCGTGGCCCGTTGACCTCGATTCTCAGCTACATGGAGCTGCTGGACAGCGCCGGCGAGATGAATGCTACCCAACGCAACTATGTCGAGCGCATCAACGAAAATGTCTCCGACATCACCGCCCTCATCAACGACCTCCTCGACCTCGGCCGCCTGGAGGCGGGTATCGACATGAACATCGGTATCTGCACGATTGAGAGCATCCTGGAAGAGATCGTCGCCGAGATGGGCGCTGATTTTGCGGCCAAGGGTGTCCAGTTGAACCTGGCCCTGGCCGAAGAACCTTCTCAGGCGCTGGGCGATCAGCGGCGCTTGAAGCAGGCTTTTGAGCATTTGCTGGAGAACTCGCTGAAATTTACACCGGCCGGTGGCTCCGTCACCCTGGAAAGTAAAAGACAGGAAGGCCAACTCATTATTCGCTTCAGCGACACCGGCATCGGCATCTCCCCATCGGACCAGACCTTCATCTTTGATAAATTTTTCCGCTCCTCCAGCCTGGGTGACAGTTATGACGGCGCTGGGCTGGGTCTCTCTATCGTTCGCAGCGTCATTGAGCGACACCAGGGGCGCGTCTGGGTCAACAGTGAAGTCGGCTCCGGCTCCACGTTCAGCGTTGTCCTGCCGATTGTCTCCACCCCCTCCCTCTCATAAAAGTAAGGCGAGGCCCACTTTAGTTTGGGCCCCGCCTTTTTGTTTAGTCAGCCTTCTTGATGATAGGCAAATAGTGCAGGCTACCGCTAACAATCGTTTCGTCCGTGCGCGTCACGATAAGATCGGCGTCCAGGACCGAGCCCACTGTTAGCTCCGTCAGATCACCGGCAAAGCCACTGACCAGAACTGTCAGGGCAATCTCGCCGGTTTCCCCCGGATCCAGCCAGAGAAAGGCCGGCTGGGCATAGGCCAGCGTAGAACTCGACGCCCAGTTCAGGAAAAAGCCATCAGGGCAATTTCCATCATTACGGATCGTATGGGTGTAAACCTGTGGCCCAGCCAAAGGCACTTCCAGCTGAACGTCCGCAGAAACAGTCATGGCAGCGGTACAGCCTGGCTGCTCGTATTGGTGGTACCAGGTGCTATTTAATGGCAACTGATTGCCGGAAAGCAATGTCGAACTCCCATCGGGCCAGTCAATCCGCAAGTCTGCTACCTCGGCTGCCCCCAGACCAAAATGCAGGGCCAGGCTATTGCCGGCCCCCAGGCTGGACCCGTTGGCGACCTCCTGCATCATCACCATGCCATTTGTTGCCGTCAGATAAACCCGACTACCAATCGCCTGATAATTGACATCGCCACCGCCAATCAGGTTGACTGACAGCCAATTACCAACCGTGCCTTCATTGTGGTAAAGGTGGTAGGCCTCATCCAGATTGCCGATAACCAGGTCCAGGTGGCCGTCCCTGTCATAATCCGCATAAGCGACGCCCAGGGTCGGGCCATTGTTGTTGGCGCCGCTGGTTTCGCTAACATCCAAAAAGGCACCGTTCATGGCGTTCTGGAAGAGCCGATTGGTCTGGGTGATATTCGGGTTCATCACCGCCTGGTAGATATCCAGCCACCCATCATTATTGTAATCAAAGAAAACAGATCCCCAGCCGATAGCATCAAAATTGACGCCGGCGGCGGCGCTCACGTCCAGAAAGTCAGGGGTGCCCTGGCTGGTCTGATTTTGCAACAACGTTGAAGGACCGATGTCTGTGAAGAAAAAGTCCAGGTCCAGATCGTGATCGTAGTCGCCGACGGCGAGCCCCATGCCGAAGACTTCGGTGGCGGCACCGGCCGGTCCAGCCACATTGACAAAACAATGCCCGCCACAACCAGGCCCATCATTGCGCCACAGCACATTGCCATAATGTTTGTCATTGACGACATAGATGTCCAGATCACCATCGTTGTCAAAATCAACACTGCTGGCGGTAAAGCCAGGTCCCAGGGTGCCCGAGATATTGAGCTGGGCCGAGATATCATTAAAGGTGCCATCGCCATTGTTAAAATAGAGACCATCCCGATAACCGTCAGGGCAGCTCTCACAGGCCCAATTCACCACATAAACATCCAGCCAGCCATCTGCGTTAAAGTCCGCCCAGGCACTCGTCTCCCCCTGCCCCTCGTCGGCCAGGCCGCTGCTCAGCGACACGTCTAACCACCCCTGTCCAGCCAGATTTTGGAACAAATGATTGGCGCCAAGTCCGAGCACATACAAATCCAGCCAGCCATCATTGTCAAAATCCACAAAGTTGGCCCCACTATTCAGGGTGGTTGTCAGGGCAAGCATGGGAAAATCAAGCACCTCAACAAAAGTGCCGTCGCCACTGTTATGAAATAGCTTGTTCGGCCCGGCCCCGTTCGTCAGGTACAGATCCAGCCAGCCATCGCCATCATAATCACCCCACGCCTGCCCAATGATGAAGTAATCGCCGGGCTGTGTGGGGAGCTGATGGGTCATAGAAACGCCGGCGTTCGGACCAACTTCCTGAAATGGTGCGCCGCCTGCAGCAGAAGCCGTCACCCCGGCCAGCCTGGCCAGGGACGATAAGCACAGCGCCACCAGAAACAGCGAGCTGCCCAGCGACGCCACCAGAAACAATGCTTTCCGTAATGAAGTAGTTCTTTTCATAGCTTTACTCTGGTCCCAGAAAAAAAGGCCTGTTGTACTTTCGTACAACAGGCCTTAACTCTTAGTCAGTACGTATCAGGCTTCGGTTTACGCTTCCTGGCGGCTACGCAGGGTCACAAAGATGCCCAGGGCAGCAACGGTCAGAAGGGCAATTGCCACAGCCGTCCACAGCGGCGAACCGGTTGAACCACCGACAAACCCGCTCAGGGAAACATCGGTCGGCGCGCTGGGCTCAAAGAAGCAGACAGCCGTGTCCTGGCCAGTCGGGAATGTCGTACCATCATTGCAGGCGTAGGTCAGACCATCGGTAGCACCGTCATTCTGGATACCAGTTGTCGAGCCACTGCCAGTTTCTTCGATGCCATCCGGCACCATCACGACGATTTCATTGGTGATCCCATACAGGATGACTTCCAGGTCAAACGTCGCGGTACCACCAAAGTGCGTCGCATTGTCATACATGAAAACATGGCAACCCGGCGAATTTCCGCCACTGTGGTCCCAGTTGTCGGCTGGACGTGGGCACGGATCCATCCACTCATAGTAGCCGGTATTGGTCACCAGGTCATCATGAACAGAGTAGATACGGGCGCCACCACCCGTGCTCGGCGTGGCCGGCAGCGGGCAGTCATTGGAGAGATCGGGGCCGGTATCAGTCGGATCCGTTGAAATGTACCCATTGGAGGCCATGACCAGGTCGGTATAGGTGTTTCCATAGAAGGAAATGTCATTCCCGCCGAGACTGATCGGTCCGGACGAAACGTCATCACCAGATACGACCAGGGCACCGCTCCCACTGATGTCAACGAACTGATAATCACAGGAACCAGTACTCTGATCCATCCAGGTATAGCCAAACGCATCTGGACCACCCGTCGCTTGAGGCGCCACACCGCCCCCCTGAGGAATATCCCCAGCGAACTTATTCTCAGCATCATCCTGGGCCAGGGCAGGCACGGCCAGCAACAAAATCCCGGCGAGTGCCATTACCATGAAAACAATAAGCGAACGTCTCTTTTTGGTCATCGAACCCTCCTAAGGTTGTATTACGTACATTCAGCTCTATCAAGCCCAGAAATGATAGCACAAGCAATTAATCCGCGCTCATAATTCGTTAATCTTTAGTACTATTGATCAAAAAAGCCGCCCAAAAATTGGACGGCTTTTACACGCAGTTTACAGAAGCGCCTTATTAAGGCTCAATAATGATCTCGTCTTCGTCAAAAGGATATGCCTTGGCACTATTCATCTGTACCTCCGGCATTACAAACGCCAGAATAACGTAGCCAAGGATGCCAAACCAACCCAGTGAAAGGATGGTAAGCAGGACAAATGCGAAGCGCACAATGACGGGGTCAATATTCAGATAACGGGCCAGCCCCCCGCAAACCCCAAACAGCATCTTATCTTGTGAACGGACCAGACTGCGATTCATGATCGACAACCTCCAAATTGATTAATCCAGGGACCGGGCAGCGCCCGGTGGGTAAGCCATTTGTTTTAGTTTAAGACAATGGCTTCTGGTTGGTTTCTGGGTAATACCCTCTAATACGCATGTGATATAGATAGGTTGCAGCGCTCAATACTCAGCGTTCTGGAGAAACTGCCAGGCCTGGTGATATTTTTGCAGTCTTGCCATATCTTTAGCCGTTACGGCTGGCAACCGGCGAATGTCCATGTTATGAGTCAGATCGGCCAGCTTTACCCGGCGCGCCAGCGGATTGTCCGCAATCTGGCGAATGTAGGCTTCATATGGCATAGCCTCATCGTGTGTTAGCAGTTGTAGCGCAGCGATAACCGCATCAGGCAAGCCCAGATCAACGAGATCGGTCATAGTAATAGCAGTGTCTTCCACCACGTCATGGAGTACAGCGACCAGCTGGGCATCAGTCCCATCAAGCTGAGCCATCAGATGGAGCGGGTGCAGGATATAGGGTGAGCCATCCTTTTGCCGCTGACCCTGATGAGCCTGCGTTGCCAGCAGAATAGCTTTTTCCAGCAAAGTGGCCCAGTCTGGACCGGAAGAAGTATCAGCAAAATTCATAATATCTCCACAGCATTCTTACCACCTTCTGATGGCATTACCTATAATAATCATTATGTCGGCAATAAAGGAACGCTTACAACATATTCAAGATCGCATTGCAGCTGCCGCAGCGCGGGCCGGGCGAGATCCGGCCGGTATCACATTGGTCGGTGTGAGCAAAACCTGGCCAGTGGCAGACCTGTTGGCTGCCTACGAGGCAGGTCTGCGTCACTTTGGCGAAAACCGGCCGGAAGAGCTCGCCGAAAAACGGCCAGCCATTGAGGCCGTGCTCGGCCCAGACAGCGGCCTCACCTGGCACCATATCGGCACGGTCCAGAGTCGCAAGACCAATCTGGTCGCCACCCATGCCGACTACTTCCACGCCCTGGACCGGCTCAAAATCGCGCAGAGACTGGCAGCGCAACGCCCTGCGGGCAAGCCGCTGCCGGTCCTCATCGAGGTAAACATATCTGGCGAGGCGAGCAAAGCTGGCTTTGCCTGCCAAGAATGGGAAGCGAATGGCAGCCAGCGTGAAATGCTCGTGACCGCGATTCAAACTATCCGGGAGCTGCCAAACCTGGAACTGCGCGGCCTGATGACCATGGCCCCCTGGGATGTGCCTGAGGCACAGATTCGGGCTGTCTTTTGCCGGACCAGGGAACTGGCTACCTGGCTGAATGAAACTATTCCCGACCTGGCACTGTCTGATTTATCAATGGGCATGAGTGGTGATTTTGAGGTCGCGATAGAAGAAGGGGCGACCCTGGTCCGTGTCGGCAGCGCGATTTTTGGCTATCGTCGTTGAGCTTTACCCGATTCCTGTCAATTCACTTAAGGCGTGCGGAGCAAATGTTTTACGCTGCCACTATTAAGGTAATTACGCATGATTACGAATTTTATCGCTACAGTTATTAATGTAATTTACTACGTATTTGTTATCGCCCTACTGGTTAGAATGATTCTTTCCTTTGTGGGCCCTTACAAATACGAACAGGTATGGAGAGTCGTACGGGATTTGACGGAGCCAGTTCTTGCCCCGGTACGCAGGATATTACCGCCGATGGGAGGACTTGATTTTAGTCCGATGATCGTCTTACTTGTTGCGGGGTTCCTGCGCGGAATTCTCCTGTCGCTGTTATAAACATAATAGTTCTCGCCGCCTGGCAGGAGGTGCCTATGTTGTTTTTGCCCTTGCAGCAAACGTTTCGCAGTTTGCAGTTTAAGGTGCAAGTTGTTCCCCGCGCCCAAGATAACCAGATTGTCGGCCTGACCGAGGACGGCCTTGCCGTCGGGTTAAAAACGCCGCTCAATCGTGATACCAACCGGGCACTTATCACGACGCTGGCACGCCATTTTGGCGTATCTGCCCAGCAGTTAACCCTGATCCAGGGCTTTCGCAGCCTGGAGAAAACGGTGGCCGTGGTTGGTGTTACAGCCCAGGAGTTGCATTCACGGTTACAACTGGTAGCCTGAGGGCGCGGCCCGCATCATGGGCCGTCTGCACTGAGCTATACGACAAATGAATATGTGCAAAGATCCGCCTTGAGCTATAGCCGGGCGGATTTTTGCTTCAGGGGGGTCCGGCGCTTGTCAGCAAAAGTGTAATCTATTTGACAACAACTGTGAACTTTGCGATAATTATCTTGGCTCCCCCCGGAGGTGTGTAGAATAAACTCCCGTTTATGAAGCACCTCAATTTGGCTCCCCAGAAGAGCCCCGCATGCGCCCGCGTCGGGGCTCTTCCCTTTTCTAGCGACCACCTTCTTTACCCCTGAAAAACAGACAACAATTGAGTGCGTCCGTAGCGCCGTTTGTTTGGTTTGCAGTTCCCCTGATCTCCGTTGCTGCTGACGCTCTCAAGTCACCAAATCTGCAATGGAGTTTCATATGGAATGGCTCACTGGCTTTCCGGCCGGTCGCCTGCTCACCAGCGCACGCCCTCGTGGCGGTGACTGGCTGCAAGTTGATCTCGCCTACTGGCAGCGCTATGGTGCGACCGACATCCTCTGCCTGTTAACCCAAACTGAACTCGAAGAACTTGATCTGGACCAGGAAGCCCGAGTCTGCCAGGAACTGGGCCTGCATTGGCACCATTTCCCCATCCGTGACAGACACGTTCCGACTTCTCTGGAAGAGGCGTACCGACAGGCGCGACACTGCGCCAATCGGCTGCAGGCAGGTGCGGCAATCATTGTTCACTGCCGTATGGGTCTGGGCCGCAGCACGCTGATGGCGTCTGCAATCATGGCGCTGGGCGGCATCAGCCCGCGCCAAGCGTTGCGGCAGATCGGGGATTCGCGCCGTCTACCGGTCCCTGATACCAGTGCGCAGCGCGACTGGATCTTTGCCTTTGCCCGGCAATACGGTATCAGTCAGATGATCAAAGCGACTGATAATAGTCACAATCCCTTTGCAGGGGACAAATAGCGCATTTCGGGTTGCGCGCTGTGCAGATTTCGCGACCGTGGCGAATCAGGTTCATGTGTAGCGGGTAATAATGGCGGGGCGGCGCCAGTGCCTCCATTTCAGCATGGGCTTTGGTGGCACTCACCTTCGGGCCAATCAGCCCGACTCGTTGAGTAATCCGGTGCACGTGCGTATCAACCGGGAAAGCAGCCTGTCCAAATGAGAACAGCATGATGATAGAGGCAGTTTTTAGGCCAATACCATTGATGCGAGTTAACCAGGCCCGGGCTTCGTCCACGGGCAGGTCAGCCAGCCACTCCAGATCGATCGCGCCGCGTTCATTGTACACGTAGCGCAACGCTTCCTGAATACGCGGGGCTTTCTGATTCGCCAGGCCGGCTGAAAAAATAGCCTCACGAACTGCCTCGGTCGGCGCGTTCATAACCGCTTCCCAATCAGCAAAACCTGTCTGCAAGCCCTGAAAGCCTTTATCTCGGTTGGTATCCGAGGTTGCCTGCGAGAGGATGGTGCAGACCAGTTCATCTTCCGGCGGCAAGGAACGGTGCCATTCCGGCTCCCCATATTGTTGAACCAGCGCCACGTATATCCGCTCGTATTTCTCTTTTAGCTTCTGTGCTTTTTTGCTCATCATATGCCCCATTGGTTTCCGCCAAGTATAATGACCTGCCCGATGACGGGCGAGGCATCTACCAATTTATTATGAGTTCCCTGTCCTACAGCAAATTTTTGCAGACATTGCCCGAGATTGTGCTACCGGCCTTACCGGCAGAATTGCGGCGGCGGTTTCAGATCCGCCAGCCGTTTCGGGCCATTATCCAGCTATATGATCATGAACCGCGCATTCATTATGAGGTTGGGCGAGCCTGGCGCCAGCCGGGTCTGGAGCTTGGCTTTCATTTTGAAGCACGTGACAAAGAGCTAAACAGTCGGCTCCTGACTGGCTATCGCCGCCACTTGCTTGAGCTGAAAGATAATCTCGGCCCCCAGATTGAAGCTGAGCGCTGGGATCGTGGCTGGACCAAAATTTATGAAGTCTTGCCTGAAGCTACCTACACCACTGCTTTTCAGAAGAAGGTGGGCCAGCGGCTAAGCCAACTTATTGTGGCACTCCACCCCATTTACCTGGAAATCTGCGGTCTCTAGGAACTGGCCGGCGCCTGCCAGCGCCAGAACCCGGTCCACTCCGGCAGGCGAGCCCAGCCATTTGCCCGAATAGCCGCTGCCAGTTCTGGTCCAAAGAAGAACTCAGCATGGGCAACGGCGTCCTCCGGGGTAGCGAATTGGTAATCTGTCTGCAACTCGCGTCGTTGAAAGCCCCAGTCACCTTCCAGCCAGGCGTAGTAGCGGGCCAGCTCGGGCGTGGGCGGTCTTGGTTCGAGGCTGCCAGTGGAAAGCGTTTCCATGATGATTACCTGGCCGCCCGGCTGCACGACGCGGCGCATTTCAGTCAGCACGTGGTGCATCTCCACCTGCCAATTGTCCCCATACCAGCCACAGAAATGGCCCAGGGCCCAGCCAGCGGTTACAAGGTCGAACTCAGCATTTGTAAAGGGGAGATGGCGCATGTCGCCTTGCAGGAGCGGCCATTGGCCGTTGACCAGTGCCCGCTGCCGCTGGTGTTCACGCAGCATTGCCTCGTGGAGGTCAAAGGCGACGATGTGAGGGATGTCTGCGTGGAAGAGGAGGGGGATCCGGCCGGTTCCCGTCCCCAAATCCAATAAGCGCTGGGCCTGCAACGCGCCATTGTCCACCAGCGCCCCCCGCACCTGCTGATCGACATCCTCGCGGGCGATCATCGCATGATAAGCAACCGCCTCTTCATGATAAATGCGAATAAAGTGATCCATGTGAGCCTCGTCCTGATCGAGCAGCCAGGCGGCAAAATAAGGTGATTGCCCCTGGCTAAGCCTTTGATTAATTTGGGTAATTTTTTCGCTTTTTGGCGCTTCTATAAATTAATTGTTGTAATGACACAACCTAGATGGTAATATTCCCGCTTGTTTGGGGATAGGCCCCAGCTAGAGATAGGTTAACTCTCGCCAACGGTGTTTGCAATGAAGCAACTGCTTGATCTGAAACGAGAAATCAATTTTGGCAATATTGACGAGCTGCAAAGATGGCTGCATCGGCAAGGCATCAACACGATGCGCTGGGGTCAGCATCATGCGCTTACAGTGCAACACCTTTGGGCAGAAATCTTGCGTGGTGAAACGATTATTCTGACCAATCCACCCTTGCGCGTGGTTCAGGTCGCTCAAATCATCGTACGTCGTGGCGATCAAATTCTCATCGAGGCGGAGCAAGAGTTGAAGCGGGGCGGCCGCCGGCGCCGGCAGCGCCCCCCGGCCGAAAAGATGAAACCTGGCGAAACCGTGAGCGAAGCTTCGCTGCGCTGCCTTCACGAAGAGCTAGGGGTTTCGCCTGACCAGGTTAAGCTGTTCCACGATACTTATGAGCGCCAGTTTCACGATGGTACAGCCCAATCTTACCCCGGCTTACCCACCCGTTGGCTGTTGCATCGCATTGAGGCTGAGGTTACGGGATTGCCAACAGGCTCTTTCTGTACCGCTGAATGTACCAGCAACGGTCACGATCCAATTGAACGCCATTTTTGGGAATGGCAGCCAGAGACAATGCTGGAAAAGGCTTAGCGCCAGCCTACGCCCACATCGTTCTCGCCGCAAAATCAAAAATGCAGCAGGGCATGATGGTGCTGTTGTTGTTCGGCAATACGCTGCTGCAAACGCTGCCCCTGCTCAGCCAACAAAGCCAACGTCCCCCGAACCTTGTTGCCGGTCTCGGCTAATAGCTGCCGGCTCACGGCTGGCTGGTCCGGAACGATCCAATCGGTGACCAACCCATACGAGAAAAAATCACCGAAGTTGATGAAGGCACCTCGAGCCGCAGTCAAATCATGACTCATTTCAACTTGCTGGAGCTCCTGCTGAAAAAGACGGAGCGTATGACGAACCTCAAAGGCACGCTTACGGGCGTTTTCCAGCCGATTCTGCCCAGGCGCCTGACGCCCAGGCATTAATGTGACCTGGCTGCCGGCAGCAACTGCATCGCCCAGGAGTTCCAGGCCCCGCTCCAGCTGTTCGCCGAGCCGAACCGCTTCATTCAGGTGTGTCAGGCTGGTTTGATCTTTTTGCAGACCATCCGTGAGCGCATGCAACAGCCGGCTATTTTCCCCACCCTGATCCAGGATCACTATCTCTTTCCGCTCTACAGCGGCTTGATAGCGCTTCTCAGCAGCAGGGAAGGCATTTGCAGGTTGCAGCAGTCGTTCTAACTCCGCTTCCATCTGGCTGATGCGGGCGGTCAGCTCGTCATGCCTGGCCCGGGCAACCTCAAATTCGCGCCGCTCTTTCGCCAGGCGCTGCTGGCGCGAACCCATGACTGTCTGCAGGATGCTGGTCATCGTGACTTCTTCTAACTCGACGACGTCAGCGTATTCTTTGCGCAACGCCTGACGCAGGGCAAAAAGGTGGGCTTTCTCCACGCTCAATGCCTGCTGCAATTCACCCAGGCGTGTTTTGGCCGCCTGACTGGTTTGCAACTGCTCATAGGCAGCAGCCAGTTCCTGCTCAATCTGGGTGGGGTGCGGTCCATGCATAACAAGCCTCTCGTCTGGTGATTGCTTCTGCCCAGCATTATACGATTTTAGGGTAATGGGGTTGCGCCAATGGGACGAAATGGCTAGCCGGCACAAAAGTGGCGTGGCCCCGATTAGTTTTCGGAGCCACGCCAGTTAACTCGTTATGGATACATCCGGTTAAGCGTGCGCACAAAGGCGCCAGTTTCGCGCAGGTGGTTGATACCGCATACCCAGGCCACGGTGCGCTCCAGCCCCAGGCCGAAGCCGCTGTGCGGTACGCTGCCGTATTTGCGCAAATCAATGTACCACTGGTACGGCTCAAGCGGTAAACCATGTTTCTTGATAGCCGCCACCAGCAAGTCCGGATCGCTCATGCGCTCGCTGCCGCCGATGATCTCGCCATACCCCTCGGGGGCCAGCAGGTCCACGCTCTTGCAGACTTCCGGCCGGTCCGGCCAAGGCTCCATGTAGAACGCCTTTACTGCTGAAGGATAGCCATAAACAAAGACCGGTTTGTCATACAGCTTGGTCAGCTCAGTCTCATGCGGCGAACCAAAATCATCGCCCCACTCAATGGCCAATTCCGCTTTGCGCTCAGGATCAGTTTCGGCCGCCTGGAGCTCCTTAATTTTCGCCACGGCGTCGTCATAGCTGATGCGTGGGAAAGGTGGTGTCACCCGTTCGAGGTGGCTGATGTCCCGCTCCAGCACCTCCAACTCGTGACGGCATTTGGCCAGAACGGTCTGGACAATGTAGCTGACAAAGTTCTCTTCCAACTCCATCAACTGGTCCAGGTCGCAAAACGCCAGTTCCGGCTCCACCATCCAGAATTCAGAGAGATGGCGCCGGGTCTTGGATTTCTCCGCCCGGAACGTCGGGCCAAAGCAATACACTTTGCCAAAGGCGAAGATATTGGCCTCATTGTAGAGCTGCCCCGTCTGGGCCAGGTAGGCCGGTTCACCGTGATATTCGAGGGCAAACAATGTCGAAGTCCCCTCAGCCGCCGAGGGCGTGATGATTGGGGTATCGATGTTAAGGAAGCCATTGTCGTCCAGGTAATCGATGATGGCCCGCTTGACGACGGTGCGAACGCGCATGATGGCCCATTGGCGCTGGGAGCGAATCCAGAGATGGCGGTTGTCCATGAGGAACTCGATGCCATGCTCCTTCGGCGTGATCGGATACTCAGCGGTGTTCTGCAAGATCTCAAAAGATTTGATGCCGACCTCGAAGCCGCCGGGAATACCGGGAGCGCGTTCATCAGCGCGGACAGTGCCGGTCACGCGCAGCGCTGACTCCTGGCCGGCCGATTTTAGTTCGGCAAACGGCTCATCGCCCAGATCCGGCCGGAAAGCCACACATTGTACGACACCCGTGCCGTCACGGAAGCGGATAAATTGCAGCTTGCCCTTACCTGTGCGAGCGTAGACCCAGCCTTCCAGGGTCACATCCTGACCGACATAGTCGGCGATATCCTGAATACGAATGGTTGTAGCCATGTTCATTCCTTGTTGTGGGATTTTCTGCAGATATTGTAGCGGTCAGGGCGATTTTGGCGAATCCTAACCATCCGGAGTCCAGAGGACCTCCACGGTCTTGCTTCCGCTGGCGATGTCATAGCGCACCTGCCCTCTGGGCGGCGCATCCGGCGGAATTTGTGAAAGTTCCAGACAGCAGGAGTTGATACGCTCATAAAGAAAGGATTGGCCATCATCGGCCCAACTCACATTGTCACCATTGAGATAATCCCAGGCAGCGGTAATCAGCAGTTTTTCGCTGCCATCAGCTTGAAAAAGAAATAGCTGATTGTCCCCTTCGATGCAGTAAACAATGAGCAGGAAGTGGACAGCGGTTGGTGACCAGATAAGCGTGACCGGGATGTCGGGATAACAGGCAGGCAGTTCAGCCGGGATATCGACGAGCAGCGTATCCTGCCAGCTAACCTGTCCGGTCACAGATGGCTCCAGTCGCTGGACCGATGTGAAGGCTTCGGTTGGCGTGGCCGTCGGGTCGGCAAGGGTTGGCACAGCCGTCAGCGTTGGCGCCGGCAAGGTGGGCTCAGTCATAGTAGGGCTGGGCAGCGCTGTGGCTGGCGTCACCGGGCTTGCCGTGGCGATAGTGGTTGGTTGGGCAGGCTGCGTTCCGGGCAGGGTTGGTGCTGCCTCTGTTGGCGCTAAGGAACCGGCCGGTTCCTCACGCACCTCAGCCGCGCAGGCTGCCATCGCCAACAGCAATATTGGCAAAACAAACCGAATACGAGTGATACAGAACTTAATCAACATGGTTACTCCCTGGTCCATCCACTCAAGAGACGGCAAAGAACAAGCGGGCACGGCTATTTGCTCAGCAAATCCATGTCTTCGCTCCCCGCTTCATCTCTTTTTCTTTTGGATGACCTGAGCGTACTTTAGCGCTCTAGCGTAGCCAAATCGTTCCCGCCGGAAATCAAGCCATTAACTGACAAAGACGCGTCGCCAATGAGCGCCGCGGCGGAGAAAGGCCAGCTGATCCGCCAGGCGCGCCGGCTGGAAGCCAAATTGACGATAAACTAGGTCCAGATCGGTCACTTCTGGCACGGAAAAGCGGTCCATAAAAAAGCGGGAAAGGGCGGGTTTGCGCCGCCAGGGCCAACCCTGGGAGACGATCAGCCGGGCCAGCAGGATCGGCAGCGGCAGCGGAATGCGGCGCATGCCAGCGGCGGCCAATGTGCGCTTGACGATCTCACGATAATGAAGCCGTTCATCGCCGGCGACCTGAATCGTTTGGCCAATGAAGCGATCTTCCGCCGCAACCCGCAGCAGCACCCGGACAGCGTCCTCCACCCAGAGCGGTTGCAGGGGCAGACGGCCTCGGTCGGGCAGCCAGGCAAAGGGCCAGCTCCAGGCAGCGGCGCCGGCGATCGCATTAATGAAATGGTCTTCGCGGCCAAAAAGCGTCGCCGACCGGACGATCGTGTAGTCCAACTCAGCCCGGCGGATGTAGCGCTCAGCCTCGCCCTTGGCGCGCAGCAGCGGATAGAGCGCGTCCGCATCAGCTCCGAGGCGGCTCAGGTAGATGAGGCGACGTACCCGCAGGAGCTCACAGGCGCGGATGAGCGTTTCGGTGCCCTGCACGTCAACTGTCTGCAGACGCCGGATGCGGTTGTGGGCTTCACCGGTGGCCAGGTGAATCACCGTGTCCACACCGTTGAGCTGTTCGCGCAGGCGCAGGCTGTTGGTGATCCGGCCGGTAAACGGCCGCGCCTCCACCCCATGCGTCGCCAACGCCCGCATCAGTGAGCGGCCTACAAAACCAGTTGCTCCCGTAACCAAGATCATAAGCTAGAATTATACCAACTTGACAGCGGAGGCTCCGCTGGGGAAATTCTGAGCCACGAACGCATGCGAATCTGTCTTATTGGTCCAACTTACCCGTTTCGGGGGGGCATTGCCCATTACACCACGCTGCTCAGCCGCCACATTCAGACAGAAACGGCGCATGAAGCGCTTTTGATCTCCTTTAGCCGGCAATACCCCCGCTTTCTTTACAAGGGTGAAAGCGACCAGGACCCATCGGCCACACCGCTAACGACCCCGGCCGAATATCTCCTTGACTCGCTCAACCCCCTGAGTTGGTGGCGCACGGCCCGGCGCATTGCCCGCTGGCAGCCGGATATGGTGATATTGCAATGGTGGACGCCTTATTGGACCCCCGTCTGGGCAACAATTAGCAGCCTCGTGCGCAGATGGTGCCCATCAGCCCGGCAGATCTGCATCTGCCACAACGTTTTGCCTCACGAGAGCCATTGGTATGACGATGTCGCCCTGAACCTGGCCGTGGGGCGCTCCGACGGGTTTATTGTGCATAGCGAAGCGGACGGTCGGGTGCTGAGCAAGGTCCTGCCTGAACGCCGCTGGGCGACGGCCCCAATCCCCACCTATGCCTCGCTGGCGGCGCCGGCGGCTGAGGAAACGCTGGGGCTGCCGGAGGACCGGCCGGTCCTCCTCTTCTGCGGCCTCATTCGCGAATACAAGGGGCTTTCAGTCTTGCTGGAAGCGCTACCAAAGGTCTTGCGAGAGCGGCCGGTCCACCTGGCCATCGTGGGCGAATTCTGGGGCAACAGCAAGCCTACCTATGAGGCGCAAATTGCGGAGCTGGGCATCGCAGCAGCCGTCACCCTGCGCGACGAGTATGTGGCGGATGAGCTTCTAACCGCTTATGTGCGGCGGGCGGACGTCGTGGTGCTGCCCTATCGCAGCGCCACCCAGAGCGCGGTGATCCAGCTTGCTTTTGGCCAGGGCACACCGGTCATTACCACGAATGTAGGCGGCCTGCCGGAAGCAGTGGCGGATGGCCAGACCGGTCTCACCGTACCACCCAACAACCCGGGCGCGTTAGCTGCTGCCATTCTGCGTTTTTTTGACGAGGGGATGGGGCCACGGTTTGCCGCCGAAATCCAGGCTCGCCAGGCGCAGTTCTCCTGGCAACGCCTGCTTGATGTCATCGTCGCCTTGAGCCACGAAGAAAACGCCCGCTAACGTCTGCAAGCCCGGGTCTGCCTTACCCCCTGGTCACCGTCATTCCGAGCGTGTCACATCTTAGCCAATGGGTTCAACCTGGCACAGCGAGGAATCTCTGCAGCGGGCGGCTACGGCACGGGACACAGAGAAGGCATAATTTGGTGTAGAGATTCCTCCCCTCGGCGTGAGTAGGCGCTTATCGGGGTTTGCAGAGGTCGGAATGACGGTGTTTGGATCACCGGTTAATGCAGATGACGATACCAGCCAGATTTGGCAAGAGCTGAACTTAACGAGTTTTTGCTGCTCCCGCCGGCCTCCACTAGTTAAGAAGATTGGTTTTGGCCCAGATGTGATCCCAATCGTAGGCACTGATAAATTCGGGGGTCAGCGCAATTTCCGGGGGCTGGCCCAGTTCAGCCGCAATCGTGGCGGCAAAGGCATCCCAACCGTCAACCACTTTTAGCGCTGGACCCACCACATCCTGGTCAAGCCCCTCGGCCCCGATCGTCGTGCTCACAACCCGGCGACCACAGGCGATGCTCTCCAGGATCTTATAGCGGGTGCCGCTGCCGGCCAGCAAAGGGACCAACACCAGGTCGCTGCTTTTGATCAGCGGCACAATATCGTCAGCAAAACCAGCAAAGATAACATTTGCCGGCAGCTCCCCACGATTGGCCAGGAACGCCTCCTGTCCGCGCCCGACAATGAGCAGCTTCCAATCCCGATGCAATCTATTCAACCTGGGCACAATTTCATCGAGCAGGAGCGTCACGGCTTCAAGATTGGGGCCGTGGGACAGAGAACCGAAGAAGAGCAGCAGTGCTGTGGTCGCGGCGATGCCCAGTTCGGCGCGGGCAGCGGCGCGATCAACCGTCTGGGCTTGCAGGGTGGGCACATCAGCCCCGTTGGCCACCACGGTGATTTTAGCCAGACTGACGTGTAGATTTTTGGCCAACCCGCGCTTGTCGACTTCAGAAACAACCAGAACTTGATCGGCCACTGTGCAAACAAGCCATTCCAGCAGCGCAACTAGCGGCCAAAGCGGCTGGCCCATCCGACGTAGACGTAGATATTCGACGTTGTGATTATCAAAAATGAGCGAACAACGGCTCAATAACTTCAGCGCGATGCCAAAGCAGCCACTCCAGAGCTGGCTCACAACAACCGTATCTATCTTCTCACGCCAAACGAGTCGTAATAGCCGGAATAGGTAAAGAGGATCAAACAAATTGCGCCAGCGACTGACCGGCCCCACAACCGCATGATAGGTGAACGGCTGCACAGCGGCCGCCTCACTGCCCCGGAAGGCAAACCAGAGCTGATGCCGGCTCGCCAGATAACGGGCCAGATGATGGGTGCGAACAATTGTGCCATGGTAAAGCGGCCATTGCTCAAACGGAGAAAGCAGGAGAATCTTACGCCGCTTCATCTATGGTTGCGACAGGGGTAACAGACGATAAATATCGGCTGTCCACAGAATGGACTGAATGTTCACCGGCTTGCGATCATAGGTGCTCTCCAGCACCGTAAACCTGAGTTCAAACGTTGATTCAAAGCTCAGGTTCTCCGGGGCGAGTGGTGACGGATTGGGCTCGGACAACTCAACCCAATAAATTTCCCAGCCCTCTTCCTGCCAGCGTGCCAGCGTCTGCATCAGGAGATCGGCCTGTGGCCCGGTCAGGTTCTGTACCGTAAAGGCATGTTTCCCGTAGATCAGGTTTAGGGGGACACTGAGATGATCACCCAGATCCACCGGCCGGGCCTGATTAAAGAGGAAGATGGCGTTCTCAGGGAACTGGGCCACCAGTGACTCAAATTGGGCCGGCATCGTCTGGTAGTTGGTCTGCGACAAAAAGCCCCTGGACGTCCAGGCTATGCCGGCCAGCCAAACCATGAGCAATAGCCAGCCAGCCAGCCGGTAGAGGGTCTGCGAACGTTGTAGCAGCCAATCAAAGAGGAGGATGGCTGAGAGGACAAAAAACGGAATGACGATCGGGACATAACGCCGCAAAGCATACATGTGGATCCCGTTGGAGCGGATATTCCACAGATAAAACAGCGCAAAGATTGTCCCAAGAAACACCATGGCCCAGGTGCGTCGCTGCAGATCCCACCAGAGACGTAGCGCCCCGGCAATGGCCAGAAAAACGGCCGGGGCGGACATGTACCAGCCGAGATGGCGCAGGTTCATATGATTCCATTGTTGGACGGTCACATTGTCCCACGGGTTCACATATTCCAGCGCTGAACCGAGCCGCGGGCGGAGAAACCAGGCATATAGCGCCAGCGCCACACCGCCAATCAGGATCAGATACCGGCCGGTTCCCCAAAACCGGGTCAGCAGAGTAAACAAACCTCCCCGTCGCAACAACACCAGGACCAGCAAACCAGCCAGCCCCATGATGGGCAACAGCCACCAGAATTGCTGCCAGGCCACAGCCAGGGCATAACCATAAATATTGTCAAAATAGGGTCTGGCAAAGACCAGCGCATGCCAGGTCGCATAGATGGGCAAAATGACAAGGGGAGCAAAAAACCAGAGCTGCGAGCGCTGCCAGCGCTTTTCGCCAATAAGGTAAACGGCCAACACCGCAGGAATAATCCAGACAAAAAAGGTGTCGATACGGACCAGAAACGTCGTTCCCCAGGCGCCACCGGCCAGATAGGCCAGAGTGCCATCCTCATACTCGTCTTCACCCCAAACGATAAACGCCCAGAGCCCAAACCAGAAGAGAAATTGCGTCAGCATCTCCGAGGTAGGGTAACGAGCAAACCAGACCTGAATCGCTGTGATGGCCAGGCTGCCAACGGCGCCCAGGGCCAGCCACCAGCCATGCGGGGAGCCTTTCAGAAGGCGCCGGGCCACCAGGTAGATGGCAAAGGTAGCGAGCAGAGCCCAGTATGGGGTCAGTTGCAGGGCGCCAGCGACACCGCCCAGGGCGAAGCCGGCGGCCAGCCAGACCACGTGTAGGTGGTAGAAGGGGGGCCAGATCCGGCCGGTTTGGTCCGTAACCAGAAAGCCGGACGACCAGAAAAAGGTCCCATCCGGCATTGTACGCAGAAAGGTAGGGTATAGCTCAGGGGGCAGTTCAGCCAGCAGCTCATCTTTGACCACCAGCGTACCCTGCTGCTCCAGATAGGCGCCAAGATTGATGTAGACGCCGGCATCCGCACCGCCCCACATAATCTCATGGGGCCGGAAGTAAATAAGGGTGGACCCAGCTAGCCAAAGCGCCACCAGAAGGTACTCCACGCGTCCTGGCAAGGTCCATTGCGTAAACGGAACAGCCAGGCTCGACAGCGCTGTCGACCCGCCCTGCTCCTTTCGCCGGCTTTGACGAAAAAAGCCAGCAGCAGCCAAAACGAGGGCGCCAACTAGCAGAAGCCATGAAGCATAGACGCCAGCATCAGCCAGCAGGAGACCCAGGAGGCTGTTCGCCAGCACCCCGGCCCCCAACATGCTCAGCAGCCGTTCCAGCGGGTCCAGTTTCTGCCGAAATTTCAGGGGCGCCAGGAGCGCTAACAGCCCAAATCCTGTGCCCAGATTCAGCAGAGTCAGCAACCCAATAACAAGAAACACCATGACCTAATCTACGCCTTCAAATCCATGGGAAATTCAAGCGATTATAACGCCTTCAATCGCTTCCACAACTTACCCAGGAGCGGTCTGAAAAGAATGTTATAATTGGCAGGTTGTGAGGGTCATGGCGACAGCATTATCTAACAGAGTCCTGTCTGGTAGGCGCTTCTGACGGCAACTGTAAACACCATGAGCAATGCCACACTGAACTCAACACCAGATCACAAGAGCGGCGCCAAAGTTGCCGTCGTTATTGCCGGCTGGAACCAGGCTGAGGTAACACAAAAATGCCTGGATAGCATTGCCAGGCAATCGGGCGTGTGCCCAGCCGTCATTCTGGTCGACAATGGTAGTCAGCCTTCATTGGAACAGCTTCTGGATTTCCCGAGTGAAACCACGTTGCTCAGAAATGTCGAGAATCGTGGCTTCGCCGGTGGCTATAACCCGGGCCTGCGCTATGCCCTGCAGCAAGGGTTTGAATACATCTGTCTCCTCAATAATGATGTCGTCATCGCGCCAGACTGCCTGACAGAGCTGGTGCAGGCAGCCCAACCACCCCATGTCGGACTGGTATCAGCCAAAATCTATCTGGCTGCTGAACCCGACATTATCTGGTCTGTGGGGGCGACCCTGGACCCATGGTTGTTGGAGTTAAAAGGGAATGACACAGCCAAAAAGGGCAAATGGGCGGACGAGAAAATCGACAAGGATTTCTTTCCTTTCTGCGTTGTTTTGCTAAAGCGGGCGGTCCTGGAAGAGGTCGGCTTATTGGACGAAGGGTTCTTTGTCTACTACGAGGATCTGGATTATTGCCAACGATTAAAAAGAACACAATGGCGCTGCCAGCTGGCGCCTGCGGCTCATGCCTGGCACGAGGTTTCAACCAGTAGCGGCGGCAAAAACACCCCTTTTGCCCGCTACTGGTTCGCTCAGGCAAGTGGCCGTTATTTCCGTAAACATGGGGGCTGGCATCTCCTGTTGATTGTGCCCTACCGTCTGGCAAGTGCCATGAAATTCTCCCTGAAGATGCTTTGGCAGCGAAAAATGCGCACCCTCGGTGCCTACTGGCTGGGTTTGGCACGTGGCTGGCTTACAGGCAGGGCCGACACCCCCCCACCCGGATGGGTGAGCTCGCCGCCAGGCTAATTGGCGCTGGGCTGGCAAGATTCAGACAGTCCAGATAGGATTCCGCGCTATGGAATACGTTAATTGCAACAATTGTGGTCAGGATAATGCTGTCCTGCTCAATGAGGGTCCTGACCTTCTGCTAAACCGGCCTGGCAGCTTCCGCCTGGTCCGTTGTCGTAACTGCGATCTGATTTACCAGAATCCCCGCTTGACGCTGGAGGAACTCCCGCTCCATTACCCTGATCAATATGAACCATATCAGCGCGGGCTGGTAGAGCAACTGTCCTGGTCACAGAAACAGGATAGGAATAATGATATGGAGCGGCGCTACAAACATGTCAGCGAGTTCGCGCCCTCCACAGGTCATGTATTGGACATCGGTTGTGCCACGGGGCAATTCCTGGCCACCATGGCTGACCACGGCTGGCAAGCAACTGGCGTTGAGCTCAGCGCCTTTGCGGCTGACTATGCGCGTAAAACCTTCAATCTGACTGTGCATCAAGGCACCCTCGAAAGCGCGGAGTTTGCCGACGCCAGCTTCGACGTCATCACCCAGTGGGATGTACTGGAGCATGTCATCGATCCGAAGGAGACCCTGGCCATAATCAGCCGGCTGCTGAAGCCAGGTGGCCTTTATGTCGCCAGTCTGCCCAATCCCACCGCTTTTGAAGCGAGCCTGTTCGGCTCGAGTTGGGTTGGCTGGGATAGGCCCCGTCATCTGCATCTTTTCACGCCCAGGGTTCTGGAAAATTATCTGGAGCGCGCCGGTCTGAAGCCAATTGCCCTCAAAAGCTTTAGTGGACACCTGGCGGTCACGCTACTCAGTCTGGAGTTTGCCGTGAAGGCACGTGGCTGGTCTGAATCACGGTGGCGGCCCTGGATTCGGCTTGCCTACAACTGGCCGCTACGGCTGCTGTCATTACCGGCTTTCCGTTTGGCCGGTGCCCTGAATCGTCTCTCTGTCATGACCATGTTTGCCCGTAAGGCAGAGTAAAGCGTTGATGAAACTGCTGGCCAGAGCAAATCACTTTGTATCATCTGTCTCCAAATTCATAACGGAAAGCCGCTGGCGGCATCTCTTTACTGCAGGCCTTGTCCTGATGTCGGTCCTGATCATTGCCGGAATATTGATGGGCAATTGGGAGACATTGGTGGCGTTTGACTGGCAAATCACCCCAATTTGGCTGCTAATCGGCCTGCTACTCTTGCTCGTAAACTTCGCCCTGAACGCCTGGGTTTGGCATCTTCTGTCGGATAAATTGGTGGCTAGCCATAACGCGCGCTTTAACATCAAAGTGTGGTGTTATGCGAATCTCTTGCGCCGCATCCCGGGGACCGTTTGGTTTGTGGCCGGCCGCGCTATGCAATACGAGAAGATTGGTGTTAGCAAGCTCCGCGTCTCAATTTTGAGTGGTATTGAACTGGCGTTGATACTGGGTGCGGGTTTACTGACCGGTCTGGTGGCGCTACCCATACTCATATTAACACCGGCGTTTCAGGAAACACTTAAGGGATCCTGGCTTCTCATTCCCATCTTTGTCCTGGTTGGCTTATTGCTGCACCCCAGGGTGTTGGGCAAACTTTGGGGCCGGCTAGGGCAGAGTGATTTGCAGGAACAGCCCACGTGGCGCGATATCTCGCTTTGGGTTGGTCTATTTGTCGTGGCCTGGGTTACTGGTGGGCTAACCCTGTTCAGTACAATCAACTTTGTCCATTCCCTGCCTATTTCCGAATTCATACCGATATTAGGCATTTGGGTAGTGGCCAACACCGTATCTGTGGCAGGGGCGCTCACCATTGGCGGTTTTGGCTTGCGGGAAATCTCGCTGACAGTTTTACTTAGCCAGATAGTCCCCGCGCCCGTGGCGCTTGTGATTAGTTTGCTGATGCGCGTGATCTGGTTGGCGGCGGAACTCCTGGGCGCGCTGGTGTCTTTGCTGTTGTAAACGGGTCTTGCCATGATTAATCCCCGATTACCACGAATGAGGGCCAAAATACTCCTGAAAATAATCCATCCGGGTTATTGAAATAAGTCATGCTTATGGCCTATAATCTGAGTCGGATAAACAAAATTCCGCCTGATCTACTTACCTTGGAGGTATCTTGATGAAGAAATTAGTTATGCTATTGATTGTCATAGCAGCCATGGCCATGATGGTGCCAATGGTGGGCGCGCAGGGGCCATCTGTCTATGACTCCAGTATTCAGGTTCAGAACCTGGATGCTGCGAACACCGCCAATATCGTGGTCGAGTTTTACAACCAGGATGGTACCATTGCTCACAGCTTCAGCGACACTGTGTCTGCTTCTGGTTCCAACACCTACTTCCCGCTTTCTGTAGCGGCCGGCTTTGATGGCTCGGTGGTTGTCTCTTCTGACCGTGAAGTTGCGGCCATTGTCAACGTCATCGCTGACAATTTTGCCTTTGGTTCCAGCTACGGTGGTTTCGATGGCGGCGCTGAAGTCATCAGCCTGCCTCTGATCATGCGCGGGAACTCAGGTTTCAACACCTGGTTCAACGTTCAGAATGCTGGCGGCACTGCGGCTACCATTAATGTTGATTATGCTGACTCAGCTTGTGCTGAAGGCCCGATCACCATTCAGCCGGGCGCTGCTCACACGTTTGATCAAGCGACCTTCTCCTGTCTGGGCACCACCTACGTTGGTGCCGCGACCGTAACCGGCAACTCCGGTTCTCAGTTGGTTGCCACCGTCATGGAAGCTGGTTCCCAGGCCCCCCTGCTGAACCTGCTTTCCTACAATGGCTTCACCACCGGCTCGACCGAACTGGTTGCTCCGCTGGTTCAGTTCAACAACAGTGGTTTCACCTCCGGTTTCTCGATTCAGAATGCTGGTGGTACCGCCACCAACGTCACTGTGTCGTTTACCCCCGGCGCTGGTAACCCTGGCACCGCCTGCACCGAGACAATCTCGATTGCTCCGGGTAGCTCGCAGACCTTTGGTCTGTTCGCCTTCACCCTGACCGGTTCCAATAACACAACCTGTACGCGCGGTGAGCGTTTCATCGGCTCCGCCGAAGTTACGACCAACAGCGCCAGCCAGGACCTGGTTGGTATCGTCAACCAGATCAACTTCGCCTACTTCGGTAGCGCCTACAATGCTATTGACCCGGCTGCTGCGACGAACACTGTGGTTATGCCGCTCATCATGGGCCAGAACAGTGGTTTCTTCACCACCTGGAACCTCGCCAATGTTGGTGGTAGCTCAACCAACGTGAGCTGTACCTACAGCAACTCGGCAGTGACCTCAAACCAGACCCTGGGTGCTGGTGAAGCGTGGACGCTTGACCACAACAACCTCTTCGGTGGTACCTACGTTGGTAGTGCGACCTGTACTGCTGACGGCGCCGGTATTATCGTCGCTGTTGTGAACGAGTTCACCTTTACGAATAACGCCGACCTCCTGTTTACTTACAATGCGGTAAATCGGTAAGTCTCGGTAAGTATCAGCGTCAACTAAATTATTAAGCAGATGGAGGGCCGCTTGTATTAGCTGCTCTCCATTTGTTTTTCTGTCAAAAGATCAGAAAAGGTGCTCATGAAGAAGTCTAGTTATGCCATTATCGTGATGCTTGTCATCACTCTCTCTGCCCTGTTGTTAGTCGCCGGATGTGGCTCGTCGCAAGACGAACCAGCAACCATTGAGGTTATTATCAACACACCTGGGCCAATAACCCCCGCTGCTGACGGTTCTGGGTATCCGGCGCCCGCGCAAAATGCTGTCGCAAGCTACCCCGGCTCCCAGAACTCCCAACTTTCTGAAACGCCTCCGGATATTGACGTCGATATTCCAAGTCCCGGTGCAGACTTTGGTTCAGTCGGTGGTATCATGGTTCGCGAGATTTCTGGTGAAGGCTTCATTCCCTTGACTCCAATTGAAGTTGCCCTCGCAGAAGTCAAATTTCTGGACACAGGCGAGCCCGGCTACCTGGCCCATAGTGACGAGTCCCTAAAGGCCGATCTACCGGGAACAGGTATTTTTATCTTCAACAACGTTCCACCTGGTCAATATGGACTCGTCATTGACATGGGCTTCACGCAGCTTCTCGCTCTGGATGAAAACGGCGAAACATTGCTCTTCGACGTAGAAGCGGGGCAGATCCTGGATCTCGGTCATATCTTCGTTAGTTTCGGTTAGGTTTTTTCATTGCTAAAGCGACTCTTCAAGAAAAAAGAACCTGAGCGCGTTTTTGTCATCGGGTTGGATTGTGCGCCACCCGAGCTGCTGTTTGATCGCTGGCGACATGAATTGCCCCATTTAGGCCGGCTTATGGATGGTGGCGCTTACGGCAAGCTGCAAAGCTCGACGCCAGCGATCACTGTGCCCGCCTGGAGCAGCATGACCAGCAGCAAGGATCCAGGTACGCTGGGGTTCTACGGCTTCCGCAATCGGCAAGACTACAGTTATGATGGCCGTTACATCGCCACGGGATTGGCCGTTAAGGAAAAGCGGGTTTGGGACATCCTGGGGGAACATGGCAAGCAGAGCATTGTTGTCGGGGTGCCACAGACTTATCCGGTCAAGCCTGTCAATGGCCATCTGATCTCCAGTTTCCTGACGCCTGACACCGTCAATCCCAAGATTAAGTGGACCTATCCGGCCTCGCTCCGGCCGGAAATTGAACAGGTGCTGGCGCCTGAAGTGTATGACGTCGATGTGCGCGAATTCCGCACTGATGACAAAAATCACATTCTGCAGCAAATCCACGACATGACCCGAAAACGCTTCAAGGTGCTGCGCTATCTGTTGGCGGAAAAACCGTGGGACTTCTTCATGTTTGTGGAAATGGGGGTAGATCGCATCCACCATGCGCTCTGGGCCTATCATGATGAGACCCATCCCAAACATGAACCGGAGAGCCCGCTCCGCCACGCCATCCGCGACTACTATCGCTATCTGGATGGTGAGATTGGCACCCTGCTAGAGTTGCTGCCGGAAAACACGCACACCATTGTCGTCTCTGATCATGGGGTGAAGAAGATGCATGGGGGCATTTGCATCAACGAATGGTTACGTCGGGAAGGTTACCTGGTGCTGAAGGAAGAGCCACCGGCCGGTCAGCTCACCAACCTGGAAAAAGCCGTTGTTGACTGGGATAAGACGACCGTCTGGGGCGATGGCGGCTATTACGCGCGCATCTTCTTCAACGTTGCCGGGCGCGAGCCCCAGGGGGTGATCGCCTCCGATGAGCTGCCGGCCTTCCGTGAGAAGTTCGTCGCGCACCTCAAGGCCCTGCCTGACCCAGCCGGCCAGCCCATCAACACCGTCGTTTTCCGGCCCGAGGAGATCTATCATGAGGTGCGCAATGTGCCTCCTGATCTGATCGTTTACCTGGGCAACCTTGAATGGCGTTCGGTAGGTAGCCTGGGGCATGACGACATCTACACGTTTGAGAACGACACCGGGCCTGATGATGCCAATCATGCTGAGTACGGCGTCTATATCTATCATCCACCGGCCGGTAATCTCGGCGGACGTCACCTGCCGGACGCCCAGCTCATGGATTTTGCGCCTACCGTGCTTAACTTGTTTGGCCTGCCAGTCCCCCCAGACATGCAGGGCAGAGTCATCCAGCACCAGCCCCGATGAGCGAACAGTTCACCCTCTGGCTGACCGGGCGCTCCGGCAGCGGCAAATCCACAATCGCCTCCCTACTCTGTACAGAGCTGGCAGACCGCGGGCTTTCCGTCCGCTGTCTGGATGAGAACGGCTGGCCCGAACCCAAATTCGACCCGCAAGCAACCATCCATATTTGCGCCTACGTTTCGCCGACAGAAGCAAGCCGCGAGATGTGGCGCGACGCAACCGGCAAATTTGTGCTGGTGTACCTCGAGGCGCCCGAACGTGAGTTGCGCCGTCGTGACGTGCGCGGTTGGTATAAACAGGCCGCTTCAGGCGATACCGCAGCACAGATAGCGCTTGACCAGGCGTACGAACCGCCCGCAAGACCCGATATTCACCTGCGTACAGACCTGCAAACGCCCCTGGAAAGCGCCGGCCGCATCCTGGGCGCCATTGAAGACAGCGGCTTGATCCCGCTTGTGGAGTTGTAGGTGACCATCCGCCAGCTATTGGCCTGGGCTGGAAAGGCGCTGGCAAACCAGGCTGAAGCCGAACTGTCAGCCCGTCTCCTGCTGCAAGCGCTGCTGGATCGGCCGGCCAGCTACCTCATCGCCCATGATGATGAACGACTCACGACCGATATCGTCAACAAGATGCAGGCCTGGGTCAAGCGGGCCGGCGCTGGCGAACCCATCCCCTACATCATTGGCCGGGCGCCTTTTTACGACGCGGACTTTATTGTCTCGCCGGCAGTGCTTATTCCCCGGCCGGAAACAGAGGGGCTGGTAGAGCTAGCTCTGAACTGGGCCAGGGTTAACCGGCCGGTCCACATCTTCGACGTGGGCACAGGCAGCGGTTGCATTCCCATCACCTTGGCCCGACATGCTCCGCCAGCTAATATCTGGGCGGTGGACATTTCTCAGGCTGCCCTAAACATTGCCTGGCAAAATTGCCGGCGGCTAATGGTTGAGGGTCAGGTCCAACTGGTCAACGCCGATCTGTTGGCCCCTTTTTCAGCGCAGTTGACATCACAAGGCCCCTGGCTGATCACCGCCAACCTGCCCTACATCACTGACCTCGAGTGGACGGAGTTGGCCGTTGGGGTAAAATCGTATGAACCTGCTCTGGCGCTCAAGGGTGGGCCAGATGGTTTTGTTCTAATTGAGCAGTTGCTGGCGCAGGTCGCTACCATGGCAGAGCACGCGAAGTTCCCGGGTGCTCTTTTTTTGGAAATTGGCTATCAACAGGGACCGGCCGGTCTGGATCTTCTGCAGGGATACCTGCCGCTGGCTGAAGCAAACCTGAGCCAGGATTATGGCGGACAGGATCGCTACCTGACAGCTTTCATACCCGGCAAAAAGTAGGCTTAATTGGCTCCCGGAGAGCCCGTTTTATTGGCAATGAGCAATCGTTTATCCATTCACACATCTGAAGATCGCCGGCACGCAGCGGAACTGATTCAGGCTAAAGAGCTTGTCGTCTTCCCTACAGACACAGTCTACGGCATTGGCGCTGAAGTTCATTCTGAGGCGGCCATCGCCGCGCTCTATGCCGCCAAACAGCGGCCGCTCGATAAGGGGCTACCCGTGCTGCTTGCCGATGCCAGCGATGTGTGGCAAATCGCCGCCGGAATGAGTCCACTGGCCCAGCAGTTAGCTGAGCAATATTGGCCCGGACCGTTAACGCTTATCGTCAGTAAGCGCACTGATCTGCCAGCCAACCTCTCGCCAAATGATGGCGTGGCTGTACGCGTCCCTGATCATGATGGCACACGCGCGTTTATCAGGCTGGCCGGTGGCGCTATTGCCAGCAGCAGCGCTAACATTGCTGCTGAGCCCCCGGCCCGCTCCGCCGATGAAGCTGATGCCAGTTTGGGTGGCCTGGTTGCCGCGATTCTGGATGGCGGCGAGGTGGAGTTGGGCGAACCCTCGACAATTGTGGATTGTCGTGCAGCCGAACCTGTCCTGGTCCGGCAAGGACCGCTGGCACTGCAACTCAAAGATTTGGCTACGCTCAGATGACAAGTCCGGTAATACCTACTATCCTGGCCATCATCGGCCTGTTTTTCGCCCTCAATACCTACACCAGCATTCGGCGTGGCGGCGCGCGGCACTATACCCTGGAACGGGAAGCCGTTTTGCGCCGGGCGATGTTTACACTGATGGTCTCGGCCCTGGCGTTTACCGCCTCGGTGGCTTTGCTGGTTACCGGACTGAACCAGCTTACCAGCCCGACGCTTGAAGAGGCAGCCACAGAGGGCGATGTGGCAACCGAACTGGAGGCTACAGCGGCTCCTGTCGAGGTCAACAGCTTCCCGCCTACCTCCGAAGTCACGCCATCCCCGTTCCCAACGGCGACGACCACGCCCGTCGTTATCCGAGGCATGGTTGAGGGAACCGCCGGCTCCGGCCTGACCTTGCGTGATCAACCGGATGTCGATGGTGAACAGATAAGAGTCCTGGCAGATGGTGAAATCGTGACTATTCTCGAAGATGAGCCCGTTGATACCAACGGCATCGTCTGGATTAAGGTCCGGACGATCACCAATGAAGAGGGCTGGGTCGCGCAACAATATCTGGTCACGCGCGACCGCTAACAGGAACCCGGCAGCCGTCATGATTATCGGCATCGATGCCAGTCGGGCGCTTACCGAGCAGAAAACAGGCACAGAAGCGTACGCGCACCATCTCATCCAGCATCTGCTCCCTCTTGCGGCGAGTGCTGGCCATCAAATCCGTCTTTACTTCAATGTAGCTGATGAAACCGTCGCTGCCTCGCTGCAGGCGCGCTACCCGGGCGATCATGTCACGATCGTGAACGTACCCTTGCGCCGGCTCTGGACCCATGTCCGTTTAGGTTGGGAGCTGCGCCAGTCGCCGCCTGATCTGTTTTTTACGCCGGCGCATGTGATACCGGCCGGTTATCACGGCCCCAGCGTCGCCACCGTCCACGACCTCGGCTACCATCATTTTCCTGACGCCCATCCCCCCAACCAACTGCGTTACCTGCGCTGGAGCACCCGCCACAACGCTCAAGTCAGCCGGCTGGTCATCGTGGACTCTGAAGCAACCAGACAAGATCTGCAACAATTGTATGGCGTCCCTGGCGAAAAAATCGTTGTGGTTTATCCTGGCCTGACCCCAGGGCTGGCACCGGTAACTGATCAGGCAGTCTTGCGGGCTGTCGCGCGCAAATACAAGATTCGCGGCGATTATCTGCTGTTTATTGGCACTCTACAGCCGCGCAAAAATCTGGCCCGGTTGATCGCTGCCTACGATCGTTATTTTGAAAGCAACGACGGGCAGGTCCACAAACTGGTGCTGGCGGGCAAACTTGGCTGGCGCTCAGAAGGCATCGTCAAGGCTCTCACCAGCCTCAAGTTTCCCAACTACACGGGCATTATCACTCCAGGCTTCATCGACGAAGCTGATAAAAGTGCCCTGATATCCGGCGCCACGGCCTTGCTCTTCCCATCGCTTTACGAGGGTTTTGGCTTTCCGGCGCTAGAAGCGCAGCATTGCGGCACACCGGTCCTGACGGCAAATAGCAGCTCACTGCCGGAAATCTGCGGCCCGGACGGCGCGCTCTATATCGACCCGGAAGATCTGGATGCCATTCATGCGGGCATGTTAAGGCTCATGCGTGAACCAGAGCTACGGGACCGGCTCAGCGCCAGCGGACGGGAGAACAGCAAACGTTTCTCCTGGCAGACAGCGGCCGCCCAGGTCCTGGAGCTATTGGAGCAGGCGTCGCGGGGGGAAGCATAGCTCTTGATTCCCAAGCCTGTTCCTATCCTTGGCATCCCCGTTCATCCGGTCACAATGGCAGAGACGTTGTTGCGGGTCCATGAATTTATGGCGGCACCGCACCTGCACCAAATCGCCACAGTAAACCCGGAATTTGTTATGCAGGCTCAGGGTAATGAGCCGTTTCGCCAGACGCTGCAGGAATCTGATCTATGTATCCCGGATGGGATTGGGCTGGTCTGGGCCTCACGTTGGCTGAAACGACCATTACCGGAACGCGTACCCGGCTCAGAATTGATCTACCACATTGCTGCTCTGGCCGCCCAAAAACAGTGGCGGCTATTTTTGCTGGGGGCTGCGCCAGGGGTGGCTGAAGAAGCGGCTGCCATCCTGCAAGACAAATTCCCGGGTCTAGTGATAGCCGGCACTTACGCTGGATCACCAGATCCGGCGATGAACGAGGCCATTGTCGACATGGTCAATGGCTCTGGCGCCGACATTCTGTATGTCGCCTATGGTGCGCCCAAACAGGACCTCTGGATTGCCCGGAACAAATCTGCCCTAACAACCGTGAGGCTAGCCATGGGCGTCGGTGGGTCACTGGATTTTATTACCGGCCGGTCTCAGCGCGCCCCCAAATGGCTCCAGCGCCTCGGCCTGGAGTGGCTCTACCGCCTGCTCCGCGAACCCTGGCGCTGGCGGCGTATGCTTGCTCTGCCCCGCTTTGCCTGGCAGATATTGCTTACTGGTCGGAAAGTCCCATAGCAGCCCATTCCCAAACGCCTGCTATCCTGTACAATGCTCATGAGCGTGGGGACGTCAGAGCAGGTGCACGGCGCATACGATCTCGCCGGCACCAACAAAACAAAACAGCCAAATTGGAGCTACGATGCGCATTTTAATTACGGGATCAAGCGGACAGATCGGGACCAATCTGGGTCTTCACCTGCAAAATCAGGGTCATTATGTTTTTGGCATAGATAAACGCCGCAACACCTGGACCACCGATATAGAAACCCTTTACCAGGATCTCAGCATGCCTTACCGGGACTTCGCCGGCGGTATCGGCAATATCGAATACCCTGAGGATCTGGATGCGGTTGTCCACTTTGCCGCTCATGCCAAGGTGCATGAGTTAGTCAAACAGCCCCATCGGGCCCTGGAAAACATCACCATGACCTTCAATGTTCTGGAGTTCTGCCGCCAGAACAATCTGCCCATCATCTTTAGCAGCTCTCGCGAGGTATACGGCGACATCCACCGCTACATCACCGAAGAATCGCACGCAGACTTTGCCTTTACAGAGAGCCCCTACTCGGCCAGCAAAATCTCGGGCGAAGCGCTTGTGTACTCATATGCGCAATGTTATGACATCCCCTACCTGGTCTTTCGTTTCAGCAATGTCTACGGCCGCTATGACAACGACATCCAGCGGATGGAGCGCGTCATTCCACTCTTTATTCGTCGGATCAGCCAGGGTGAGCCAATTACTGTCTTTGGCGAGAAAAAAGTACTCGATTTCACCTATGTGGATGATTGTGTGGCCGGGGTCACAGCCGGTATCGAGAAGCTGGTCTCTGGCGAAATCAAAAACCATACGATTAACCTGGCCTACGGTCACGGCAACAGTCTGGTTAATATGGCGAAATTCATTGGGGAAGAGCTTGGGGTAGAGCCTAACATGACGATTGAGCCTTCCCAGGTAGGTGAGGTCACCCACTATGTCGCCAACATCGGCAAGGCTCATGCTTTACTGGGCTATCAACCAAAAACGCCCTTGCGCGAGGGTATCGCCAAGAGCGTTGCCTGGTCAGTTAAATGGTGGGAAGAACACGGTCTGAATTAAGTAGAAGCTAAACAGCATCCACCCCCAACCAGAAATGGCTGGGCATGACATGTTTGGCCGGCCGAACGTCAATCCGTCCAATCGTCGTGCGCTCTGCCACTGCTTTGGCATTCACAAAGCAAAGGGTTGGCGTCTGACCATATTTGTCCTGGTAATACGCTGCAGCCCGCTCCACTTTTTCTTCCAGCGGGCGCTTCTGATCATCATCCAGCCACAACATACCAATTTGCATCGTCTTACTCCCTGAAGCTACTCAAATGGGATCTCATCGTCTTCGTCGACGACTTCTGTCCCATATTCTTCGTCATCTTCGTATTCAAGCTCAACTGCGCTGGTGTCCAGCTCCGCTTCAGCTTGCTCCATAATCTCTTCATCTTCCTCAGCTTCGGCATCATCATCCAGCCCACTAAATGGGTTGATGGGCAACGGATTTTGAGGTTTGGTCAGCGCCGACCAATTGGGACGAGATATCACGCGAGGAGGCAAGATTGGGCGCGGCAACTCAGGCTCGCTATCCTCTTCCGCCTCGTCTTCATCACTTTCCCATTCGGCCATTTCTGGCTGCGCGTCAGCCTCTTCCTCATCATCCCAGAGGGCATCATCGCTTAAGGCATCAGCCCAGGGTGAGTCCGCCAGGTGAAGAAGCGGCTCCGCCTCAACAATAGGCTCCTCTTCGACGACTGCCTCGGAGGATGGCACAACCGCAGCCGGCGGTTCTTCCGGTGCCTCAGCCTCAAGCAGTTGGCCGGTCACGGGGTCAATTGGGAAAGCCAGCAACTTGCCCCCAGAGTCACGCCGCAACTGTTGGACCATGCGTTTGGCGGCGCGTTCACCAACGTACGCTCCCTGGAAGGCAGTCATCATGTCCCCGGCGATAGCGACAAAATCCCCCTGCCCCTGTAGATATTCGGCCTGGCTGTGACCAATGCCAGCCGCGGCCCGCGCGGCGCCAGCATCAGGCAGGTGACCCACGATCCGCAAAGGAATGGCCGCTTTGAGAACGTTATCCAGCAAGGGAGCGGCTGGCGCGGCGCTGGTGAGAAGGAGATGGATACCGGCCGGTGCCCCTTTCTGCAACAAACGCATGAGCGCAGCCACAATCGGCTGACCGCCTGCCTCCAGCAGATTCTCAATTTCATCAATGGCGACAACCAGCGCCGGCGTCTTGACGCCTTGCTCCTGGCGGTAGCCCATTTCATTGACCAGAAAATTCAGCGTCTCGGCGACATCGTCAAGCTCGCTTACAACGGGCCCTAATGCGTGAGGCAATTCAGCCAACGACGCCAGCTCCGGACGTTGGCTGCCGTCCAGCAGCACCATCTGGACCAGGGCCTGCCGCTGCCGGATGGCCAAAGAAAGCAGCAACGACCGCAGCAACATCGTCTTGCCAGCCCCGGCTTCACCGGCGATCAAGATGTGCGCCGATTCGGGTGCACGCAGATCCACCAGCAGCGGAGCGCCGTCCTCATCTACGCCCAGGATCGCCGACATTTCCGGCAATGCTGGCATATCGCGGAGAAGCTGTAACAAACTTACCGGTACATCGTCTTCACGGGCCAAGTAATACTCCAGGAAATCCTCATTGCCGGTCAATTTTACCATTGCCGAGCCTAGCAGGTTCTGCATACCATGCTTGACCGTCTGATAATGAACCCGGCCCCTGGCAAACTTATTCTGCCAGATCGAAAGCCTGAAAAAATCGTTCACGTCAAAAGGGTCTACCTCAGTTGTTTCTTCGATTTCCTGTTCCATTACCACGTCCTACCAGCGAAAACTAGAAACATTGCGCGACCAAAACGCACAGATGTTCTAATTCAGGGTAAAAAAAGAGACGGCAGACGCCGCCTCTTATCTTCAACGTAAGCGCGCTTAGGGTGATTGGCGCAGCACCATCATCACTTTACCCTGAACATCCACTTCTTTGGCGCCGACGTAGATCGGCTCCATTTCTTTGTTGGCCGGCTGTAAGCGCACCTGCGGCCCTTCACGGTAGATTTTCTTCAGGGTTGTCGTGCCACTGTCACGCAACCAGACCGCCACCATATCACCGTCACGGATGTTGCTGTCCTGCTGCATGATGACGATGTCGCCGTCAGCGATCATCGCGTCAATCATGGAATCACCGCGAACACGCAGGGCAAACATCTGCTTGGGATCACCCTTGAACAGAGAAGCGCTCAGTTCCAGCGCGTCCTCCGAATCGTAGGCATCAAAGTCATCATGGCCCATTTCCAACGGCTTGCTGGCCACGATATCGCCCATCAACGGAATACGAACCATGTTCTCAAGGGTCTCGGAAATAGTTTCCGCAACCGTGTTGATCGTATCCTTGAGTGTTTCGCCGAGTTCGCCAAACTTGACAAACGCCTTTTCCGTGAGGCGCAGACCACGCGAAACATCTTTTTCACGTTCCAGGTAGCCCTGCTCCGATAAGCGGTTGAGATTGTAGTTCACCACGGAGGTGGAACTGATGTTGCATTTCTCACCGATCTCTCTTATCGTCGGCGGGCGTCCTTTCCTATCAACGTAGGACCATATGTAGGCCAAAATTTCATTTTGGCGCTTGGTCATGTTCTTTTTGGCCATATATTGGTACCTCACAGATATAATAAACCAGAACAGATGAGTCTCGCTCAAATGTTCTGGAAGAATCATACACGAACAATTGTTCTGTGTCAAGGAGTGGTTCATGCAGTTCGAGAAGTACAGCTTTCCTAGCCGGCGTTCAAATGTGGTGGCCCGCAACGGGTTGGTAGCGACCAGCCAGCCCCTGGCGGCCCAGGCCGGCCTCGCGATTTTGCAGGCCGGCGGCAATGCCGTGGATGCTGCCATCGCCACAGTCGCCACCCTCTGTGTCGTGGAGCCCTGCTCCACCGGTGTCGGCGGCGATGCGTTCGCCCTGATCTGGTCCGCGAAGGACAAAAAACTATACGGTCTCAACGCCAGTGGACCGGCGCCAGCCGCGCTCACTTCGGACTGGATCCGGGGCCAGGGCCATGACGAAGTGCCCGCGCTTGGGCCCATCCCGGTGACTGTGCCCGGCGCCGTACGCGGCTGGCAATTGGCCCTGGAGCGATTTGGCTCGATGGGGCTGGATACGCTGCTCAGCCGGCCGATCCATTATGCCCGCGACGGCTATGGGGTCAGCCAGCGCATTGGCTTTGCCTGGGAGCGCTCAATAGAAAAGATGAGCGCCCATCCTGACTCAAAACGGGTCTGGCTGCCCGGCGGCAAAGCGCCCGCGCCTGGCACCATCTTCCGCAATCCCGAATTTGCCCGGACGCTGCAAACCCTGGCCGAAGATGGTTATGATGCGTTCTACCATGGCGACATTGGCCGCCAGATCGCCCAATGCGTGCAGGACGCCGGCGGTGTGTTGACGCAAGAGGACCTGGTAAATTACATGGCGGAATGGGTGGAGCCTATCCAGGTCGATTACCGCGATGGCTACGCCTTCCACGAAATCCCACCGAATGGCCAGGGTCTGACGGCCCTGCTCGCCCTCAACATCGTCAAGCATTTTGACCTGAAGAGTATGGGCTTTGGCTCAGCCGGCGCCTACCACACACAGATGGAAGCAATCAAGCTGGCCTTTGCCGACGCTCACGCCTTCATCGGTGACCCGCGCAAGGTGGATGTGCCCGTCGAGACGCTGCTGAGTGATGCCTACACCCAGAGCCGGCTGGCCCTAATCAACCGTGACACTGCCCTCGATCCCACTGCTGGCGACCCGTCTCGCATCGGCGACACGGTGTATCTGACCGTCGCCGATGGCGAAGGCAACATGGTGAGCTGGATTCAAAGTCTCTATATGGGCTTTGGCAGCGGTCTGACGGCGGGGACAACCGGGATTCAACTGCAGAATCGCGGCGCCAACTTCTCGCTGGAACCCGGCCATCCCAACGAAGCGGCGCCCGGCCGGCGGCCGTACCATACAATTATCCCTGGCTTCATCACCCGCAACGGCGAGGCTTTTTCCAGCTTCGGCGTCATGGGCGGCTTTATGCAGCCCCAGGGGCATCTACAGGTCGGCGTAAACATGATCGACTTCGGCATGGACCCGCAAGCTGCCCTGGATGCGCCGCGCTTCCAGTGGGTGCGTGATAAGGAGATCGGCCTGGAGGATTGGGCGGCTGACTACGTCCGCGACGAGCTGATCGGCCGCGGTCACAATCTGCTCCCCAAGGGCTATCGGATGCATTACGGCGGCGGCCAGGCCATCGTCCGCGACCCGGCCACCGGCGTCCTCGTCGGCGGCAGCGAGCCGCGGAATGATGGCTCAGCGGTTGGTTACTAACAGCTGTTAGCGAATAGCTGTTAGCTGTTAGTCTCTTGGTGCGATTGGCAGGAAGAGGCTGCGGATCTCGAAGGGTGGGGTGACGCCGTTGGCGTAGCCCAGGACTTCGATCTCGTTGATGGCGGCGACGCGGCTCCAATACCACCGGCCGGTCGTCGCCGTCACGGTAAACCGTAACTGGTCGATGGTGGTGGGCGCGCTCAGCGTGATGAGCGTGCCGCCACCATTCGCCAGCGGCTCGATCCGGCCCACCGCGATCGTTTCAACCAGATTGCCATCACGGAAAAGCTCCAGCGTGCCGCCTTCGACGTAATAATCGCCAAATTGGGCCGGCTCGCCAAAACCGTCCCAGTCGCCGCCCAGCGGCGGCGGCCCGACCAGGCGGATCGACTCGACCGTCATCTCATTGGGCCAGCTCAGCTCAAACCATTCGCCCACATCCGAATCCAGGGCGGACATCCAGCCCGTCGTATCATCCTGGTAGGGGCCATCCGGCTCAGGGCCACCGGCCGGTACCGGCACCCAACCCCGGCGGTCGTTCAATCGCCACGGCACAAACGGGTTGTATTGATTGCCCTCTTCGTGGTGGCTGCTGGCAATCACCGAGGCGTAAGGCGCGACATTGGTCAGCCCCTGGAGCGAGGTCAGCATCACATCATCCAATGTGTCGCTGACGTGGCCCATGTGACAGCCGACACAGGTGACCGTCTCGCCCGGCCGGCCCCAGGCGCTGCCCTGCGCGATGGAGATATAACCCCGCGTCCAGCTGCGGACCACCTGCCCCTGCGCATCACGCAAAACGATGAAACCCATCAGATCGGCCGGCACCTGGATGGTGAATTCACCGGCCAGGCTGACCGGCGCCGTGCCCCAGAGCACGGCGCGGACCTGGTTATCCGGCCGGAAATCATCACACGGTTGCGGCCAGCCGTTGTAACAGCGGGCGCCGGTGAACTGGTTGGCATCGATCCAGACCTCGACGGTGGCGATGCTGCCAGGCGGGGGTGAGTTGTTGACAAACGGCCGGTACAGCGAAGCATTAGCGTACACATTCGGATTATGCAGCGTCGTCATCGGCAAGCTGCCCGCCGGCTGGCTGGCCCAGGCGTATTCGGGGAAATCGTTGGGCACATTCCAGGCCAGCGGATCATCGGCCGGTACATCGGTAAACTGGTCTGGCAAGCTCTGCCAGCCACTCCGAACCGCGATTGGTTTGGCGTCCATGATGTCCGCCGTTGGCAAGCCAATGCTGCCCAGGTTGACTGCCAACTGCGCCTTGCCGCTACCGTCGATGGCCATCACATAAAGCGTGTACTGCTGATCCGAGCCTTGCAAAGCGTAATTCTGGCCGCCCTGGCTGTAATTGCCGCTGGTGGGCAGGCTGCCATTGGTGTGGGATTGCGAGTAGAGGATACGACCGTCGGGCAAACCGGCCGGATGCAGCGCATAGGGCGGGTCGGTATTGCCATTCCACGCCTGATCATAATCCAGTCCGGCAATGGCCGGCTGCGTGTTGGCATAGATGTAGTCGATGCCCGGCAAGCCGACGCGAATGCCGGTGAACTGGGTGCTATGCACCATCGTATTGTCCGCCTGCATTGTGTAGGCGATGTGGGTCTGGCCGTTCACCTGAACGACGGCGGGCTGGGTAGCCGCATACGTGTCGGAACTGCCGCTGTCATCGTCGATAGCCCAGATATAGCGCGGCGTCCAGACATGACGCTGAAAGCTGGTGCCATCCGGGTTGACCGTCATCAGATGCCAGGTGTTGGGCGCATTGCGAATCTCCTGGCCGCCGGGCAGGATGCCGTTGGGTGGGTTAAATGTGGCATTCGGATTGGCCAGGATGATGGTGCCATCCGGCAACGTGTAGGTTGTATCCGAGTTGTCGATCCGGTTAAAGATGCCCTCGTTGCTGGGCTGGTTAAACTGGTTCCACCAGCGCGAGGCCAGGATGCGGCCATCCGGCAGCGGCGTCGGGTGCAGGACGCTGGCCCTTTCCGTGGTCACCCGGCGCAGCCCGGAGCCATCGCCATTCATAATGTAGATGTTGAAGGTGCGGCGGGAATCGTAGTGAGCGCGGGTTGGGTAGCGGGAAGAGTTGAAGACGATGCGCCCATCGGCCATGTAGGCCGGGAACAGATCGTCGTAGGTGCGATACTCCTCCTCCGTCAGGAAATCCTCGCCATTGGGGATGGTGATATCCCGGTCGGAAAAGGTAAGTTGGTGGAAGCCACTACCATCGACGTTGATTTCATAAAGGCGCCAGCCGTAACTTGTCGATTCTTCATCGAGGGTAGTGGCTCCGGCAAAGACGATCTTCTGACCGTCGAAAGAGACATCGGGAGATTGGACGTCAACCAGGCCGGGCGTGTTATAGACGAGGAGCGAGCCATCGGCATTGCGCCGCACCAGCTTTGAGCCAGGGGCAAATTTGGGGATACCGGTACCAAACTGACCGGCCGGTCCCACCTCATCCTGGAAAATCACATCCGGCGTCGCCAGATGACTGCGGGCGACAAAGACGATCGGGGGGACCGCCTCCGTGGCGGCGCGGGCCACCGGCCGGAGTGCCAGCAGGATGGCGAACAGGCCCAGCAAAAACAGCGACCCGGCAACCAGGCCACGCTGCGAAATTGAGGCTATACGACGTAAAAATACCAATACCATGGGCCCGGGCCCTCCTAAACAGGTTGCCAGCCATAAACCAGTACAAGAAACTGACGGTTGCATTATGGGGGATTGGCTCGTTTCGCGGTATTAACTGTTTTACGCTGCTGAGGGGTTGGTCAGTACCTGTCGGGTTAGGCGCCGGTTGTCCGTACCCGTCAGGTTAGACGTCAGGTTGGCAATACCGTCAGGTTAGGAGAACCCGTCAGGTTGGGGTACCTGTCAGGTTGGCGCGCCGCTCACGCGACGCAGCCAACCTTTGGGAATTACAATTCGCCAGCTATGCCTGACACCAACCCGGACAACGATGACCGAATTGGCAGCTCACCAATACCCTGCTGACATCTCCTCTGCTGGCGGCCATGAACAAGCAGCTCATCCGCGCGCTGAAGGCCATCGTAACCCGATGACGCTGGCCCAATTGGAAGAGCGAATGGCCGGCTTCCTGGCCGGCGCCTACCAGGCCGCCATTTTTGTGGCTGAAAGACCGGCCGGTTACGCCCTCTGGCGCCCTGAACCAGACCATGTCTACCTGCGCCAGTTCTTCATCGCCCCCAAATATCGCCGCCGCGGCTTCGGCCGTCAGGCTATTGCGCTATTGCGGCAGGACGCCTGGCCCGGCCAGACACGGTTGCGGCTGGAGGTGCTGGTCGGGAACGAGAGCGGCATTGCGTTCTGGCGCTCAATCGGGCTGGAACCGTACTGCCTGACGATGGAGATGGCGTTATAGTAGTAGCCTGAACACGGACCTGGAGGTTTTTATGCTGCCGGACGATGGCTACGACGAAATATTTACCGACCTGGACCTGGCAGAAGCGGTGTTGACCGGCCGGTCCTTCGAAGATTGCACCTTCAGCAACTGCAAACTCAACAACGCCAACCTGCAGCATTGCCGCTTCCTGCGCTGCCGCTTTGAAAATTGCGATCTCAGCCTCAGCGACATCAGCTTTAGCAGCTTCTGCCAATCCAGCTTCTTCGATTGCCGCCTCCTGGGGCTGAATTGGGCCGCCGCCGCCTGGGAAAACTGCCGCTTCGGCAAACCGCTCTTTTTTAAGGGCTGCCTGCTTAACCACAGCACGTTTATCGGCCTGGAACTGGCCGGCCTCAATCTCACCGACTGCCAGGCCCATGACGTCGACTTCCGCCAGGCCAAATTGAGCAAGGCAAACTTTAGCGGCAGCGATCTGGCAGAAGCGATCTTCCACGAGACCGACCTGAGCCAGGCCGACCTGCGCAGCGCGCGCAACTATCGTATCAACCCCGGCGAAAACAACATTAGCAAAGCCCGCTTCGCCCTGCCGGAGGCGCTGGGCCTGCTCTACAGCCTTGATATCCGGCTGGATGAATAGGAATTTTTTGCCACGGATTAACACGGATTAGGCACGGATTTCTTTTTTTCTTTGCCGCAGATTGCGCAGATTTCGCAGAAGATTTTTTGGTGGTTAGTCTCGCTCTAGCCTGCTATTTTTAGAATCGCGAGACCAAAAAATCCCCTAATCCGCGCAATCTGCGGCAAAAGAAAAATCCGTGTTAATCCGTGGCCAAGTCCCCCTTGGAGGAAGAATGGTTCACGGAACGCATAATGCCGTCGCCGACGAGCGCAACGAGAATGTCCTGATTTATGTGAATGGGGAGCTCTTCCCTCGCAACGAAGCCAAAATCTCCGTTTTCGACAGCGGTTACCTGGTCGGCGACGGCGTTTGGGAGGCGCTGCGGCTGCACGAAGGGGTGCTGGTCTTTCTCGACGAGCATCTCAATCGGCTTTACCAGGGCGCGGCCACCATCGGCATGGACATCGGCATGAGCCGGGAGGAGCTGGTGGCGGAGATCTGGCGCGTCCTGAAGGCTAACCAGATGGAGGATGGCGTCCATGTCCGCTTTATGCTCACCCGCGGTATCAAAAAGACGCCCTCACAAGACCCGCGGCTAACGATTTCCGGCCCCAATCTGGTGATCATCGCCGAACACAAGCAGGCGTCCGGCGAAAGCCGGAACAAGGGAGTGAAGCTGTTCACCTCCACCATTCGCCGCGGCTCACCGGACTACCTGGACCCGCGCCTCAACTGCCACAGCAAGCTGCATGAGGTGATGGCCCTCGTCCAGGCGATCGAGGCGGGCGCCGATGAGGCGTTGATGCTGGATATTCATGGCTTCGTCGCCACCTGCAACGCCACCAACTTCTTCATGATCAAGGACGGCGAACTCTGGACCTCAACCGGGCAATATTGCATGAACGGGATCACGCGGGGCAAGGTGATCAAGGTGGCCCGCCAAGCCGGCATCCCATGTTACGAGAAAAACTTCTCGCTCTTTGACGTTTACGGCGCGGACGAAGCGTTCGTCACCGGCACCTTCGGTGGCCTGACGCCGGTTTATGACGTCGACGGCCGGACGATCGGCGACGGTGGCGCTGGCCCGCTAACACTCCGGCTTGAGGCGCTGTACCGCGACGAGATCCATCGCGCCGTCCGCGCCGCCAAAGGCACCCAGGCGTGACGATGGCTGAGGTCACGCGCATTTGCGTCTGGAGCGGGCCGCGCAATATCTCGACCGCGCTCATGTACTCGTTTGCCCAGCGAGCTGACACGACCGTCTACGATGAGCCGCTTTACGCCCATTACCTGGCCCGCTCCCCCGCCCGCGAATACCATCCCGGCGCCGCCGAGGTGCTGGCCACGATGGAAAACGACGGCGCCAGCGTGGTGCGCGACCTCATTCTTGGTCCCCAGCCCACGCCAGTCGCCTTTTTCAAGCAGATGACCCATCATCTGTACGAGTTGGACCAGGCGTTTATGGCCCAGACCGTCAACGTCATCCTGACGCGGGACCCGCTGGAGATGCTGCCATCCTATGCCAAAAATGTGGAGCAGCCTACGCTCTACGATGTTGGCTATGCGCAGCATATCGAGCTGTTAGCTTATCTACGCTCGTTGGGCCAGGAGCCGCCGGTCCTGGACTCGCGCCTGACGCTGTTGAACCCGCGCGGCGTCCTCAGCCAGCTTTGCGCGCAGATCGGCATCCCCTTTGACGAGGCGATGCTGGGCTGGCCGGCCGGTCCGCGCCCGTTTGATGGCGCCTGGGCACCCTACTGGTATGCCAGCGTCCATCGCTCAACCGGCTTCCAGCCTTACCAGCCGAAAGCAGACCCGTTTCCCGATCACCTGCGTCCGCTGCTGGCCGAATGCCGCCCTTTTTATGAGGCGTTGGCGGCGTTGGCCATTCGGGGCATATGAGCACGGCGCTTTACACCGGCCGGTAGATGCCCTACCATAGCAATCATGCTGGCGTTGACAGTTCCCTTACAGCACACAGGTGCGTTAGCGTACCCTGGCGTATCGCGCTATCAGACCACTTCTCAGGTTCGATGGGGCCGCGCGCGTAGCTACGCCGCAGCGGCGGTCAACCAGCCGGGAGGCTGCCATGCCTGACGTCTGGGAACCGCTGCGTTCGCATGATCTGACCTGGTATCTGGGCACGATGGGTTATGGCTATCGCGACTGGCAGAATGGCATTTTTTACCCCGATGGATTGGCCAAGAACCGGCAGTTAAGCCGCTATAGCGAAGTGTTTAATGCGGTGGAGATGGACAATACGTTTTACGCCATCCCCGCCGTCGACCAGGTGAAACGCTGGGGGGCGCAGGTACCGGCCGGTTTTCAATTCTGCCCCAAAACCCCGCGCGATATCACCCACGAAGGCCGCCTGGCCCAAAGCGACGAGCTGATGGCGGCGTTTCTCAGCGCCATGCGCCATTTCGAGGACAAACTCGGCATCATCCTGATCCAGTTTCCGCCAGACTTCACGCGCATCAACATTGACGACGTCGCCGGCTTCCTCGCCAAATTGCCCACGGATCTGCGCTACGCCGTCGAATTCCGCCACCGTTCCTGGCATGCTGCCGTCACCGGCGAGATGCTCCAGGCGCACAACATCTGTTGGGTCTCCGCTGAATATCTCTACATGCCCCAACGGATCTACAAGACCACAGATTTCTTCTACGTCCGCTTCCTCGGCCGCCACGGCACCTTTGAGCACAAGACCCACGAGCAAATCGACCGTGGCGACCGGCTAGAAGCCTGGTGGATTGACATCCAGCAGCGCGCTGAAGGCATCAACACCGTCTACACCTTCTTCAACAACGATTATTCCGGCCACTCCCCCACCACCTGCAACCGCTTCAAATCCCTGGTCGGCCTGCCCACCGTCCCCACCGTCCCCTCCCGCCAACAGCGCCTCCTGTA
>JACKBM010000037.1 GCA_020634575.1 Ardenticatenales bacterium
GCGGAGGCCTTGATGGCCGACTGGCCGGATCGGATGGCTCGAGGCGAGTACGTCGATCTGGAGCAGGCGATGACCAGGCTCACCTCACAGGTGATTGGCCGGGCGATGCTGAGCGTCAATCTGGAACGGGATGCCGGCGATTTGCGTGAATCTTTTGACGTGGTCAGTCGCTACTCCATTGATCGGATTATGAATCTTTTGACGCCGCCGCTACTGCTGCCCACGGCGAAAAACCGCAGCTTCCGGCAGGCGGTGCTGACAATCCGGGGCGCCCTGGGCAAGATCCTGGCGGAACGGCAGGCGCTGGCCGAGGACGAGGAACCGGCCGGTGATCTCCTCGACATGCTCCTCGCCGCCCGCGACGAAGAGACGGGCGCCGGCCTGACAGGCGACCAGCTTATTGCCGAGCTCAACTCGATCGTCTTTGCCGGCCACGAAACGACGGCAACCACGTTGACCTTTGCCTTTCATTTGCTGATGGCCCATCCGGAGATCCTGGCCGCCGTTCAGAGTGAGTTGGACGAGGCCCTGGGTGACCGGCCGCCTACCCTGGCGGACTTGCCGGCCCTGGATCTGACCCGCCGGGTGATGTTGGAAACGTTGCGGATGTACCCGGCAGCCTGGGCCTCCTCACGAGATGGGGTGGAGGCGGATGTGATTGCGGGTTACGCGATACCGGCCGGGGCGCGATTGACGGTGAATATTTATGGCATCCATTACCGGCCGGATTTCTGGCCGGAGCCGGACCGCTTTGATCCTGATCGTTTCCTGCCGGAAAATAGCGCCGAGCGGCCCAAACTGGCCTTTCTGCCCTTTCTCACCGGTCCGCGCAAATGTATCGGCGACGAGTTTGCCCAGCTTGAGGCGCAGCTCGTCCTGGCCACCATCCTGCAGCGCTACACGCCAACGCTGAAACCGGGGCACCAGGTGGAGACGGCGATCGACTTTGTCCTGAAAACGAAATACGGCCTGCCGGTCCGACTGCAGCCACGTTGAAAATAAGAGATCAGCGGCGAAAGGCGCAAATTTTCGCGAACAGAATTTGGCGAAAATTTGCGCTATTCGCGGCCAAGTCTCTGGGAGTAGGAGAACAATGTCCGAAAAGTTGAGCCAACCGCATAAGCTGAGCTGGCAGGAGCTGGGCGAATATCGGCAGGACCAGGCCGGCAAGATTCGCGAACTAACGGCGCGGTTTGGCCGGGTGGTGCCGGTGACGATGGTGGGTATCCCGCTTTACCTTATCAGCGAACCCGAGATCATTCGCGAGCTCCTGGTGCGCCACCCGGATGAGCTGCACAAGGATCGTTTTACGGCTCATGTGTTTCGGCGCATGCTGGGTGACGGCCTTTTGACGGCCGAGGATGCAAAATGGTCCAGGCAACGCAAGCTGATCCAGCCGATCTTCCACGCGGGCCATATCCAGGATTTTGCCGACACCTTTACCGCTCTGGCCGGCGAAATGTGTGAGCGCTGGCCGGTTGGGGCGACGCTCCAGCTGGAAAAGGAGATGATGGCCCTGACCCTGCGCATCATCTGCCGCACCATGTTCAGCGAGGAGATCGCCGGCCAGATCGAGCAACTGGAAAAGCATTTGGAAGTCATCGTCGCTGAGGCGCAGAAGCAACTGGATTTTGGCTTGCGCATCCCCAGCTGGCTGCCGCTGCCGACTTACCGGCGGCAAAACAAGGCTATTGCCGGTATCAGCGACCTGTTGCGGCAAATCATTCAGAAGCGTCAGGCCCAGTTAGCCCAGGGCCGTGAGGTGCCGGCTGATCTGCTCACCATGCTGCTTACCGCTCGTTATGAGGATGGTCAGCCCATGGCCGAGGAGCAGGTGTTACATGAATGCCTGACCATCTTTTTCGCCGGCCATGAGACCACGGCGGTGAGCCTGACCTGGTGCTGGACGCTGCTGCTACAACACCCGGCGATCCTGGCCCGGTTGACGGCGGAGGTGAGTGGCGTGTTGGGCGACCGGCCGGTTCGCTACGACGATCTGGCGCAACTGCCGTATTTGAGCCAGGTGATCAAGGAAACCTTACGGCTCTATCCACCCGCAGCAGCCATTGCCCGTGAGGTCATGCAGCCCTTTGAGGCTGGTGGCTTCCAGTTCAAGGCAAAAGAGACGCTGATTGTCAGCATCGATACGCTGCACCATCAGGCTGACTTTTTCCCTGAGCCTGACCAATTTAACCCGGACCGCTTTGGGCCAGAGCAGGCCCAGCCGGGCCGCTACACCTACATGCCTTTTGGCGCCGGCTCGCGGATCTGTGTCGGCAATGCGTTTGCCACGCTGGAGATGCAGATGGTGCTGGCGACGATGGTGCAGCAGTTGCAGCTTGCCTTGCTGCCAGGCCAACAATTTGGGCCGGCCCAGCTCATCACCCTGAAACCACAGGATGGCGTGCAGATCAAAGTAGAAAGCAAACGGCTGGCCTAAAGAAAGAGGACTTTCTCCTGCCAGGGGGCCCTACTTTTTGTTCGTGTTTCAGCTGGATAACCCAGGGTGAGCAGCCCCTGTGGCTCCCAATCATCGGGCAAGCCCATCGTCGCTCGCACCAGATCGGGCACAAACAGGGGGGCGCAAAGCCAGCAGGCGCCTAGCCCTTCGGCATGGGCCGCCAGCCACAGGTTCTGGGCGGCCATGGCTGTGCTTTGCGTCGCCATCACCCATTCGTTGTGGCGGCGGCGTTCGTCAGGATATTGGTCCATGTCGGCCATGGACAGGCAGACGATGATGAGAACTGGGGCGCCGGTGATACGGTTGTAAGAGCGGGCCACATCTTGCTCGATGGCTTCAGGCGGATCGCCGTCGGCGATCCGGTCCTGGCGCAGGCGGGCGCCCATGGCCTGGGCCAGCCGTTCCTTGGCGGCGAATGCCGTGATGACGGCGAAGCGCCAGGGCTGGCGGTTGTGGGCGCTGGGCGCCCAGGTGGCGCTTTCCAGGAGGCGGTGTAGGAGTGGCGTGGGAACCGGCCGGTCCTCATAGCGCCGAATCGCCCGCCGTTCCCGAATCATCTCGTGGATCGAAGGCATCAGCGGAATAGATCCTTGCTCTTCTCGCGCAGCCCGTCAGCGACAGACGCTGTTTCGTCAACGGCAAACTCGAGGCCCCGCAGAACGACTGCCGGGCAACCCTCCGCCGCCTGACCCATCACCAGGCTCGCCGCCGCCGCGATCTGATCGGCAAAACCCACGTCGGTGTATTGCAGGGGAACATCAAACAGGTCCGGTTCGCCGCGCAGATCCTGGACGGGGTGGAGGCCGGCCAGGCCAATGACCACCCCATAAGTCCCCACGCGCCAGGGGCGGCCGTGGCTGTCGATGATCAGCACCGGCGGCTGTACACCGAGCCGTTCGCCAAGCTGCTGCCGAATGCGGCGGGCGCTGCTGTCCGGGTCCAGGGGCAGGCGCAGCACAACCTCACCATCCTTTTGCGACACATTGGAATGGTCGATACCGGCGTTGGCGCTGATGAAGCCGAGCCGGTGCTGCACGATCAGGACGCCGGGCCGGGCGCGGATAACTTCGGCACTGTCGCCCAGGATGACTTCGACCAGGCGAGGGTCCTTATTCACCTGTTCAGCCAGAGCTTCAGCCTGGGCCGATGGCGTCACTTCTGCCAGGCGTACAAAGCAGTTTTCGGCTTTGGACACAATTTTCTGAGCGAGGACGAGGATGTCATCCGCCTGCAATGTGATGCCGGCGCGGGCGCAAGCGTCGCAGATAAAGGCGGCTAAATCATCACCCGCCTGGACGAGTGGGATGCCGGGAAGGGGGAGTACGGTTAACGGTTTCACGCCGCCATTTTACTTCGCTTTTGTCGTTTGCGAAGGCTGGCCGTATCGCTGCGGCATTCTCCTCGTTATCTTGCTGAAACCACCGGGCAGAAAATGACCGTAACGGAAGCGGTCCTGCCAGCAGCCTTGCGTGGAGGAACACATGAGACACCATAAGAGAAAAATGACCCTGGTCTGGCTATTGAGCCTGGCCCTGTTTCTGTTCGCCTGCCAGGATGAACCCGATCCACAGCCCACCATCGTCCTGGAAGTGCCGGACCCATTGCCAGCCACGGCCACGGCTGAGCCAACGGTCACGCCCACAGAGGCGGCGACGGCTGAACCGACAGTGACCAATGAGCCCGCTACGGAGCCGACGGTAGCAGCAACAGCCGCTACAACTGTCGCCCAGGCGCCGGACTGCCAGCCGCCGGCGGATTGGATTGAGTACAACGTTGTCTTTGGCGACACCCTGGCCGAACTGGCCCGGCGTACTGGCAGCAGCGTGGCGGCGTTGAGCGAAGCCAACTGTCTGGACAACCCCAATCGAATAACTGTTGGCTTGAAGCTGCGGGTGCCGCGCCAGCCAGATCCGTTGCCCACGCCGCCGCCCGCGACGCTGCCACCCGGCAACTCGACAACCGTTTATGACATCAGCGCCTGTTACAGCTACCCATTCTGGGGCAATAATGGGGTGGCTATTGGCGAGCTGTGGCGTGTTGACTATGGTGTGCCGTCCGCGCCGGTCTTTGCGCAGATGGATGATTTGACACCGGCCGGTCACATGCTGGCCAATGAGCCGTTCACCGTCAAATCCGGTCCCTTCTGCTTCTACAACGCCGGCTACGCCCAGCTGCCGATCCGGCGCTGGTATGTGGAGTCCGAGACCAGCAATCAGAAAGGCTGGCTGGAGGAATATCACGATTACCTGCAATGGCAGCCGGCGCCCGAGATTGTCAGTTTCACTGTCTCTGCCCGGCAAGTAGATGAGGGTGAGTCGGTCACGATTAGCTGGGAAGTACGTGGGGCTAATGACATCTCTATCTTCCAGTCACATCCATTGAACCAGTATTCCCAGGAGATTATTGCCGGGCCGTTGCCACCGGCCGGTACCCTTGAAGTGACGACGCCGGCAACGGTAAGGCACGTTGATTACGGCATCGTCGACAACTACTTCCTGATCACTCAGCTCCGTGTCGATATCAATTGCCTGTACGAGCCCTTTGTCCTGACCACGGCGCAGGGGTGCGCGACCGGGCCGGTGAGTGACAGCGAGGCGGCGTACCAACCATTTGAGCGCGGCTTTATGGTCTGGAAACCGGGCGTGATCTGGGTATTTAACGAACAGGGTTATGGCACCGCCTTTTATGATGGCTTTACCGGCGTGCTGCCGCCCTTCAATGAGGAGCCGCCGGCGGGGTTGTACAAGCCAGAGCACGGCTTCGGCAAGGTCTGGCTGGAGAATCCGTGGATTCGCGAGCAACTTGGCTGGGCGACAGCGCCTGAAGCGGGGTACACGATGTCGTTCCAGGTCGTGCCGCTGAACCAGTGGGACCAGGAATACCTGATCACCCTGCCAAACGGGGTGGCTCTGGTGATTGACGTGTACGGTGGTTCGCTCAACTGGCATTACAGTAGCCGTTCGTGAGAAATGGTGGGGACCGAATCAGCGCCCGGGCGCTGATTCGGTCCCCACCACCGACGGGTCCCCACCAACCCGACGGGTCCCCACCAGCCCGACAGGTCCCCACCAACCCGACGGGTCCCCCCAACCTGACAGGTCGGGTATAATCGAGGTGATGTGTGCGCAGGAGCCTGAGATTGTCCCCGGTGAGGAGCCGAAAGAACCCATGCCTGCGGCTGAACCCGTTGAGTTTACTGCGCCAGATGGCCAGCCTGGCCCTGCAAGTGTTGACGAATCGGTTGGCCTTGAACAGGTGAGCGTACACGTCAGCACCGTGGTGGCGGATCTTGATGCGGACCCCGAAGGTGACGCCGCATCTACCTATGTCAGACGCCCGGCCGATCGGGGCTTTGTATTTGCCCTGTTCTTCTTCGTCGGTGCGATTTTTCTGGGCTCGCTGCTGACTTCTCTGCCCGCCCTCCACAGTCACAACTGGTTCTTCTGGGTTGGCCTGCGCCTGCTGGTGCAGATTGGCGGCGGGCTCTGGTTTGGATATGCCCTGGCCGACATGATGGAGCTGGGACGCTGGCAGATCGCCCTGGTTTTTTTGCTGTTTGGGGCGGTCATCTCCATGAACGCCTTGCTGGATGCGGTTCAGGGGCCGCAGCCGGTTGAGGGGACGGTGGCCGCTTATGTGCCGGAGACCAATTACCTGCATGACAGCTTTGGCTGGCAGCTGGGACTGCGGGCGCAGATTGAGCTGGAATCATCGGACGGCCACTTCATGGTGTTGACACCGGCCGGTGCCCAGGTCCCCCGCTGGCGTGAAACAATACGCCGCTGCCGTGAGTCAGATCTGCCCATCCAGTTCCTCATGCTGACCCGGCTGGAAATCATCCTCGACGCCCACTGTTTTCAATCCGCCTGAAACTTTGTGACCCCCGCCGCGTATTGGGGTCTGTTTTGCTGCGGTATCCTTCCAGATACCTTGTTTGGGACCTTCTGCCGCCCTGTGGCAGAAACCAGGTTTGCAGTGTGCCGGCGTTGTGTTGAGCGGCCCCGGCCAGAGAGATTGGATCATTTCTTCACAAACTACATCCCCAAGACGGCGACAGGACGTCGCCGCCGGGCTCCAGGAACTGGAGCTCTGGCTGCACGATTTGCTTCGTGGCGGCATTGCCCAGGTACAACATCAGCCAGCCGAATATTGGCAGGGACCGGCCGGTCGGCTGGTCGATGCTCAGGCCGTCAGCCTGGCCCGCCAGGTGCGCAACCTGGCTCAACTGCCCGGCCGCTCGGCTGATTGGCCGGAACGGCTCCTCCTCGAGCTGAGTGAAATCCACCTGCTAATTCAGGCCTACAAACAGTTTGACCAGCTCGAACCGGGTCTCCAGGCGGACATCCATTGGGCCATCGGCTGGGTGCCGAGTGACGCCGCTTTGCGCCATCAGCCGCAGGTTGCAGGGCGCTGGCTGGTGCTGGGTAGTCGCGAGAGCAAGGAAGTGGGGCAGCATTTGCGGCGCAGTTACTTGCTGGAGATGGCGACCGGGCGGCTGGCCCAAATCACCGAGCAAAAGCAAGCCCGCACCGGCTACGAGACCGATTTTCCTGTGGGGCTGGTGCTGCCCGCGACGCTTGTCTATTACCCCAGCAACGCGCCGCTGCGGGCGGCAGTGATGACAGCGGGTGAGCCGGAACCGGCCGGTACCTTCAATCCCGCCTGGAGCCAGCCCGATTTGCGGGCCGCCCTGGCTGCGTTTGGCGCCATCCTCAGTCAGAACCCCTGGCAGCGCCAATACCCGCTCATCCTGCGCGAGGTCACCCCGTTACAGCGTCAAAATGCCTGGTATGTCGCCGATCAGCGCGGCGAATGGCTGGCCATCGATCCGGGTTGCCCCGAGCCATGGACATTGCTGGCCTACAGCGGCGGCCGGCCGCTGACCCTGGCGGCTGAATGGAACGGGGAACTGCTCTGGCCGCTATCAGCTTGTGTGGACGACCGCTGGGTTGAGTTGAGACCGCTGAAGGTGCGCTAATGAATTCCTGGCATGATCTCGTACAGAAAGCGCTGCTGGGCACAGAACGGCAGCCGGAAGTCACCGCTGGTGCGGAGCAAGCGTTGCTGGCTGACATCACCCACCAGGCGTATCGGCGTCGCGCCGGCGCCCGGCCAGATCTGCGTCTGGGCGGCTGGGATAGCCCGGCCCCGGCCGATAAGCGGCCACCCTGCACGCCTGAAGCCGCCGCCCTTCTGGGCGCCAACTTGAGCAGTTCCAAAACCTGGTTAATACAGGAATGGCTGGAGCTGGCCCGGCAGCGGGGTGTGCGCCCGGCTGCCGACCAGTTGCCCGAGCTTCTGGAGATGGGGCGCCGCTCCCGGGCGCTTCGGCAGCTCGTGTTTGCCACCCTGGATGCGCGGGGCCGCTGGCTGGCGCCGCAGCGATCTGAGTGGCTGTATGCCACCCTGGATGTGACGGATGATCGCTCAGTGCAGGCCATTCTGGACTCAGGTCTGGCGGCTGAGCAGCAATTTGTGGTCCAACAGCTGCGGCTGCATGATCCCGACCGGGCCCGCGGGTGGATCGAGCGGATCTGGCCCGACGCCAATAGCCGGCTGCGGATGCTGATGCTCGATCTGATGGGACCCGGCCTAAGCATGAGCGATGAGCCTTTTCTGGAGGGCTTGCTCGATGAGGAGAGCCTGGGGGTGCGCCGCCGTGTGGCCGACCTGTTGTCGCGTTTGCCGGAGTCGCGGCTGGCGGGCCGTATGGCGGCGCGGGCGCGGCGCTATCTGCGCTGGGTGCCGGCCCAGGGTCGCACCCCGGCCACGATTGCCCTGCAGCCGCCGGCCCAACTTTCGGAGTCCGAACTGCGCGATGGGCTGGCTGAGCCAGTGCGCCAGGGACAGTTGAACCGCCAGGGCTGGCAGCTGCTTAATTTTCTGCGCGCCACGCCGCTCTGGGTCTGGACCGAGCATTTTCCCTATCCGCTGGAAGAGATCATAGCGGCGGGGCTGGCCAGTGAGCTGGATGTTTCCCTCATTCGGGGCTGGGCCACGGCGGCGGAACGGCAGGAGAATCTGGCCTGGGCGGAGGCGCTTCTGTTTGGCTGCCCCGAAATTGTCGAAGGTCGCTATGCCTCAGCCTCGCTCCTGCAGATTTTGTCGCCCGCCGGACGGGAGCAACTGACCCTGTTTTATGTGGGACAACCGGATGATGGGCCGGCAATCAAGCGTTATGGCCGTGAGACGACGGCACTGCGCGAATGTAAACATTCCTGGAGCGAGCCATTTGCCCGGCGCATCCTGGAGCGCTTCGGCACCTACCTGTCCGACAGCCAACAGGATGGGTTACCACAGTTGAATTTGCAGCGGACGCTGCGGCAGATGGCCTATTATTTCCCGCCGGCGTTGCTGCCAGAATGTCAGCAACAGCTGCAACCTCTGGTGGCGGGGCAGAAACGCTGGCAGGGCCCTGTGAATGGGTTCCTGCGGATTTTGGAGACGAGAGCATCCCTGTATGATGCTTTTTTGAAGGAGAACTGATTGATATGAGTACCGTTTTGCGACTGCATGCCGAAGAGCAGTTTGCCCACGAACTGGCTGCCCTGGCGGCGACCGATGAGCGCCCCCGGCCGGATAACTGGCGCTTATCGCCCTGGGCTGTTTCCCAATACATCCTGGGCGGGGAATTGGCCGATGGCACCGTCATCACGCCAAAATATATCGGGCAGCGCCGGCTGGTTGAGGTGGCCATCGCGACCCTGACCACGGACCGGGCCTTGCTCCTTCTAGGCGTGCCTGGCACCGGCAAAACCTGGTTGTCTGAACATCTGGCGGCAGCGATCAGCGGCGATTCCAAATTGTTGGTCCAGGGAACGGCCGGCACCAGCGAGGAAGCGTTGCGCTACGGCTGGAATTACGCCAGCCTGTTGACCAAAGGGCCAACCGAGGAGGCGCTGGTCGCCAGCCCGGTGATGAATGCGATGCGTGACGGCAAAATTGCGCGGGTTGAGGAGCTGACGCGGGTGCCGGCTGATGTCCAGGACGCGCTCATCACCATCCTGTCAGAAAAGGTGCTGCCGATCGCGGAACTGGGCCGCGAGGTTCAGGCGGTACACGGCTTTAACGTGATTGCCACCTCGAATGACCGCGATCGGGGTGTGAACGATCTATCCAGCGCTCTGAAACGGCGCTTTAACACGGTTGTGCTGCCGCTGCCGGCGACAGCGGAGGAAGAGATCGAGATTGTGCGTCAGCGGGTGGAGAGCCTGGGGCGGGGGTTGGCATTGCCTGTGGAGGCGCCGGCGCTGGAAGCGATTCAACGCATCGTTACCATCTTCCGCGAGCTGCGCACCGGCCGGACCGAAAACGGCGACGCCAAGCTCAAGTCACCCACCAGCACGCTCAGCACCGCCGAAGTCATCTCCGTCGTCAACAGCGGTCTTGCCCTGGCGGCCCATTTTGGCAGCGGCCGGATGCAGGCCGAAGATGTGGCGTCAGGCATCGTCGGCGCAGTGGTGAAAGATCCGCTGCGCGATCAGGTGGTCTGGGAAGAGTACCTGGAGACGGTTATGAAAGAGCGCGAGGGCTGGGGCGATCTCTATGAAGCGTGCCACGCCATCGCCGCTTAGGAGACGTGTCGATGTCTGCTGACAACCAGGTTGGCGATCTGCACCTGTTTGGCATTCGTCACCACGGGCCCGGTTCGGCGCTCAGCCTGCTTAAGGCGCTGGCGGCGCTCGAGCCGGACATCGTGCTGGTTGAGGGGCCGCCCGAAGGGAATGCGGTGCTGCCGCTGCTGATCGACGAGGCAATGGCGCCGCCCGTTTCGCTGCTCATTTACCGGCCGGACAACCCCCGGCAATCAGCGCAATACCCGTTTGCCACTTTCTCACCGGAATGGCAGGCGATCCGCTACGCGTTGACGGCGGGGATTCCAGCCCGTTTTATGGATTTGCCGCAGAAATACCGGCCGGTCGGCGAGCTGCCGCGGCCGGAGCCCGGCAGCGTGCGCGAAGACCCCTTCCAGGCGTTGGCGGCGCTGGCCGGTTACGACAGCCACGAGACCTGGTGGAATGCCATGATCGAGGAACGCCAGGATGATAGAGATATCTTCGGCGCTATCCTGGCTGTAATGACGGCGGTGCGCGAGGATGCGGAGCGGGCCAGCGCAGGCCAGCCCCTTGACGCCTGGCAGCAGTTCGAGGCGCAGCGCGAGGCCCACATGCGCCAGACCATTCGGGCGGCGCGGGCGGAGGGCTACGAGCGGATCGCGGTGGTGTGTGGGGCGTGGCATGCGCCGGCGTTGATCCGGCCGGTGCCCGCCCGCGAAGATGCTGCCCTGCTGGCCGTGGCGGAAGAAGTCGAGGTCTGGGCGACCTGGGTGCCCTGGACCTACAGCCGGCTCTGGTACCTGACCGGCTATGGCGCCGGCGTCAAGTCGCCCGGCTGGTACCATCATCTCTGGGTGATGGGGGAACAGGGCGCCTCAGCGCGGGAGATCGGCGTGCAATGGTTGGCCCGAGTGGCCCGGCTATTGCGCGACGAAGGCATGGACGCCTCGGCGGCCCATGTCATCGAGGCGGTGCGCCTTTCGGAGGCTCTGGCCGCGCTGCGCGGCCGGGCGCTACCGGGTCTGGCGGAGTTCAACGAAGCCATCCAGGCCACCTACTGTTTTGGCGAGGCGGGCCCCCTGGGGCTGATCAATCAGAAGCTGATCGTGGGCGATCGGATGGGGCAGGTGCCGGCGACGGCGCCCAAAGTGCCGCTGCAACGCGATCTGGAAGCGCAACAGGCAGAGCTGGCGCTCTTCCCAACGGCGGAAAGCCAGCAGTTGGAACTGGACCTGCGCCAACCAACCGACCTGGCCCGCAGCCAGCTGCTGCACCGGCTGAATCTGCTGGGTGTACCCTGGGGCAAACATATCCCAACGCGGCGCCAGCGCGGCAACTACAGCGAACAATGGCGGCTAAAGTGGGTGCCGGACATGATCGTCAAGGTGATTGAAGCCAGCCTGTACGGCAACCAGATTTTGCCGGCGGCGACCAACTTTGCGGTTGAGCGGGCCAGGCGCGCCAAAGAGCTACCGGAGCTGACTGGCCTGTTGGACCAGGTGATCCTGGCCGATCTACCGGAAGCGGTAGAGCAAGTCATGGCCCGGCTGGACGAATCCGCCGCGCTTAGCCACGATGTTCTGCACATGATGGATGCCCTGTTGCCGCTGGCCCAGGTGCTGCGCTACGGCAACGTACGTCAGACAAACCAGGCGATGGTCAAACGGGTGGTGGACGGTTTGGTGACTCGCATCTGTGTTGGCTTGCCGGTTGCCTGCCGGCGGCTGGACGATGAGGCCGCCCAGGAATTTTTCGACCGGATCATCCAGGTCCATGCGACTTTGCAAACGCTGCAGGATGAAGCGTATCTGATGGAATGGTTTGCCATGTTGTGGCGCCTGGAAAGTCAGATCGGGTTACATGGCCTGCTGGCCGGCCGCGTCTGCCGGCTGCTCTTTGACGCCCGCCAGATGAGCGCCCGGGAGGCGAGCCGTCACCTGGTGCTGGCGCTGACCGGCTTGGAACGTGAGCCGGCCTACCCGCTGTTGCAGGCGGCTTTCTGGATCGATGGCTTCTTGAAGGGCTCAGGATTGCTGGTCCTGCACGACGATCTGCTGCTGGCGCTATTGGATGAATGGATAACGGCACTGGACACCGAGGCGTTTGTCACGGTGTTGCCGCTGCTGCGCCGGACGTTTAGCGACTTCAGTGAGAATGTACGTGATCGATTGGTAAAGCGGCTGCGTAGCGGGCTGGCGACGGCGCAGCGGCCTGCCGACGAAGATCTGAACGAAGCGGTGGCAGCGCAGATGAGCGCTATGGTCAGTCGCTTGTTGGGGCCGCTATCGGCCTTGCCGGAGGCGAGTTGATGAGTGAAGAGGAACGGGGGACCCTGGCGGACCGGATGGCGCGCTGGCGCTTGATTCTGGGCAGCGAACCGCCTCAGGATGGCGGCGGCGGTGGTGGCGAGGCCAACCAGATGCAGGCGATGGACGAGGCACTGTCGATGCTCTATGACGATGATCGTGACGGTGGACTGGGTGATCCTAATCCGGACATTGCCCGCTGGCTGGAAGATATCCGCACCTATTTCCCCGAGCCGGTGGTCCGCATTATGCAGCAGGACGCGTTGGATACGCTGGGTATCCGCAAAATTATGCACCATCCAGAGTTGCTGGCGGCCATCGAGCCCGATGTGAAGCTGGTGGCCAACATCCTGTCGCTGAGCCGGCTGATGCCAGCCAAGACAAAGGAGACGGCCAAGCAGGTGGTGCGCGAGGTGGTGGAGAAGCTGACGGCGCAGCTGGCGCCGCAGCTGGAGCAGGCGGTGAAGGGGAGCACCTACCGGCCGGTCCGCAACCGGCGCCCCCGCCCCAAAGACATCAATTGGGGCTTGACGATCCGCCAGAATCTCAAACATTATCAGCCCGACTACCGCACCATCGTGCCGGAGCAGCTGATTGGGCATGGGCAGCGGCGGCAATCGTTGAAAGATGTCATCCTCTGCGTCGATCAGAGCGGCTCCATGGCCAGCTCGGTCGTTTACGCCAGCATTTTTGCCTCGGTGTTGGCTTCGCTGCCGGCGTTGTCGACGAAGTTGGTGGCCTTTTCTACCAGTGTGGCTGATTTGAGTGATCAGCTCCAGGATCCTGTGGAGCTCCTGTTTGGGACGCAGTTGCGCGGCGGCACGGATATTTCCAAGGCGTTGGGCTACTGTCAGCAGCTGGTACACCGGCCGGATGACACGGTGATGGTGTTGATCAGCGACCTGTTTGATGGCCACCGGGAAGGCCTGGCCGCCGCCCAGGCGCGCCAGATCGTGAACTCCGGGGTGCAGCTCATCGCCCTTCTGGCCCTGAATGACAAGGGGACGCCGCGCTATAACCGCAAGCTGGCGGCAGAGCTGGCCGAGATGGGGGTGCCCAGTTTTGCCTGTACGCCAGACCAGTTCCCGGAATTGATGTCGGCCGTGCTGCGCGGGCAGGATATTGCCCAGTGGGTGGCGCGACAGGCGGCATAAAATTGGCCGCAGGCCGGCCCGTTGACAGCCATTGTCCGCAATGTTACCCTCTTGACATCAAGATAAATGGGATGAGGCTAAATGGGTACGCATTTTCAGGGGACGGAGCAGGAACGGTTAGCGCTGGACGGTTACATCAAGCTGGCCAGGGCAGCGGAATCGGTTAGTTTTCGGATTAATGACCATTTGCGGGAGCATGAGCTGACCATCAGCCAGTTTGGCGTCCTGGAGGCGTTATTTCACCTGGGGCCAATGCAGGTGGGCGAGCTGGGGGGCAAGATCCTCAAGAGCAGCGGCAATATGACCCTGGTGATCGACAACCTGGAGCGGCATGGGCTGGTGCGGCGGGCCCGGCGCGAGGACGACCGGCGTCGCATCGACGTCCACCTGACTGAAAAGGGGGAGGCGCTGGTGGCGGCAGTGCTACCAGCTCATGTGGCCGGTGTTGTCCGGGCTTTTAGCGCCCTCACAGCCGAGGAGATAGCCGAGCTGAGCCGGCTTTGCCGCAAACTGGGCACAGCTCAGTTGAGCTGACTTTCTTGTTACGCCAATGATTCGTAGAGGCGGGCGATTTCGTCGCGAGCAGGGCGCGGGAGGAGGGCGCCATCCGGCCGGATCACCGCCATCTCGCCAGCAACCACTTCACCAATCTCAGCCACCCGAATTCCTGCATCAGTCAGCGCATTCATAATTGCCGGCGTGTCCGCGGCGGTCGCCGTCAGCAGCAGGGCGCCGGAGGCGATGGTGGCCATCGGGTCGAGGCCAAAGAGCTGGCACACCCGATTCGCTAATTCAGGCACGGGTACTGCCGCCGGATTCACGATGAGCGTGAGGCCCGCCGCTTCGGCCAGCTCCCATAGCGCGCCTGCCAGACCGCCTTCCGTGGGATCGTGCATCGCTGTGACCTGACCGCTACTGGTGGCAATCTGGGCATCGCGCAGGACAGAAATGCCTGGCTCAAAGAGGAAGTTGCGGGCGGCCGCCAGCTCGGCGTCACTGAGATAATCCTGGAGTTTGTCCGGGAATTCCCGGGCCAGAATGGCGGTGGCTTCGATGGGAACACCCTTGGTAAGCAGGATGCGGTCGCCTGGCCGGATCCCCTGGGGCGTGATCAATTTCTCTTTGGCTACTTCGCCGATGAGGGTGGCGCTGAGGATCGGCCGGTCCAGCCCATGGGTGATCTCGGTGTGACCGCCGATAAGGGAGATGCCATATTCCTGGCAGGCGGCAAAAAGCTGCTCACTGATCTCTGTGACCGACTGCTCATTGGTCTGCCCCTCCGGCAGCAGCATGGTGACAAGGAGCCAGCGCGGTGTGCCACCCGTCGTCGCGATATCGTTGCCATTAACCTGCACGACATACCAGCCGATGTTGTCCGTGGCGAAGGTGATGGGGTCTGATTTGAAAACCAGGTAGCGATCACCCACATCGACGACGGCACAGTCCAGGCCAATGCCGGGGCGGATGATGACCCGGGGATCGCTGACCGGCGCCGCGGCCAGAAGCCGGGCTAGCAGATCGGGTGGGAGTTTGCCTAAGGGAAGCATAAACGTCAGCGGTTTACCGGCCGGTTGACCTTAATCCTCGCTTTTCTCAGATGGCTGAACCCGCTCGCGCAACTCTTCCAGTTCCTGCTGCAGCGAATATTGGATGATGAAGCCAAGCCCTTTCCAGGTGTCGATGTCCAGGAAATCGCGCGGGCTGGCATCAGCGAGCGATTCGCGGACCCCGACCAGGACGCTGGCGCCAGGTATCTTGGCCAGCCGCTCGGCCAGCCCCTGTCGCAGCGGTTCGGTCTCATTCTGCAGCGAATAGTTGATGATGAACCACATGCCGCGCCAGGTGTCTGGATCTAGAAAGTCTTCCGGTTTGGAACCTTCCAGGCTGGCGCGCAGCTCATCGATCACGCCCAGGCTTTCCGGCGTAAACCGTTCCCGATTTTCGCGCAGGAAGTCGAGCATCTCCTGGCGCGAGAAAGGCGGTGCTGTGAAGGTAGGTGTCTGACTGCTGAGTGTATCCGCCAGCCGGTTCAGGCTGCTCATGAACGCCTCAAACTGGGTTGGCGGGATCTCATCTGACTCATCGATTAGCGGGATGTCAGGAATGACGACATCTTTGTGGAAATGACAGACCTTCTGACCAGGCATTGCCTTGATTTTGCAGCGTTGGCCCGATTTGGTCAGCGCCTGACAGCGGCCGTCGGCGGCCGACTCTTGCAGGGATGCTTTGAACCGGGCCAGCGTCAACATCTCGGTAAATTCACGCTTGAATGCGGCCAGAATGGCGTCCGGATCCGGGATCAACCCTTCGTCGCTGATGATGCCCAGGTGGACGCGACCGGCATAACTCAAGATGGAAATGCCCAGGCCGACGTGGCCGGATTGGGGCACCCAAAACATAATGTCGTCGATTTTCTGGCCGGCCAGGTAAAGCGGCACCGGCGGCCCTGGCACATTGGTAATGACGGCGGTGACCTTCTGGCCGAGTGTGTTGACGACCAGCCGTTGGATCTCGGTAGGCGAGGCGCCCAGCGCACCCAAAATGCCAAAGGCGATGACCGCCTCGGGCGAGTTTTTGAGCTGGTCCATTCGCTCCTTCAGCTTGCGCAACCGGGTGGCCAGATCGGCGGTGCCGACGGGCAGTTTCAGGAATACGAGGCCAAATTTGTTGCCGAGCTGACCCATCTCCTCCTGTTTGCGGATGTTGAAGGGGATGGCGGCGTGGAACTCGATGCCCTCTGTGGTTTGCTCATGTTCTTCAAGGTAGCGGCGCAGCGCGCCGGTCATGGCCGTTAGCAGCACATCGTTTACCGTGGCGCCGAACTGGCGGCGGATCAACTTGACCTCTTCCAGATCGATGGGTTCGGCCCAGGTGGTTGATTTGCGTGTGCCTAACTTGCCGCGCAGGATAGTCGGTGGATCGTTGGGGCGCAGGGCGATGTTGCTGAGGCTGCTGAGGCTGTCGGCACCGAGGCGGGCCACGTCGAAGATGTTTTCCGGATTCTGAAAGGTCTCCCAACTCTCATTGAGCGCCCGCCCGGCCAATTTTTGGGCGGTGCCGACGGCGGAGAACGCCTGTTTAATGAGGTTGCTGACAAAACCGGCCGGTTCCTTCTGCACCGTTTCTTCCGCCTCATCCACAACCAGCGAGCGTTTGGCCGACAGATCGGTCAGCGAGAGCAAGACCATCACCAGGGCAATGCCATCAGCGATGCAATGATGCAGCCGCACGATGACGGCGCTGCCCGGCCCGTAATTCTCAATCAGATAAACGTGCCAGAGCGGCTTGCTGAAATCCAGCGGGGTGGAAGCAATTTCACTGGTGAGTTGCTTGAGGGTGGCTTCGTCACCCGGCGAGGGCAGGGCGATGCGGCTCAGATGCGAGCGCAGATCAAAATTGGGGTCATATTCCCAGGCGGAAGCGACCAGGGGCACGCGTGATTTGACGACCCGCTGGCGAAAGCGATCATATTTTTTGACCAGCCGGTGCTCAATGATTCGTTTCAAATCATCATAAACGACCGGCTCCTTGAAGGTCATAACGCCGCTGACCATCATCAGATTGGTTGGCTCTTCCATCTGCAGCCAGGCTGCATCGACATTGGACATGGATTCGTTGCCGGAGAGAGAGGGAAGCATGAGGCACTCCTGTGGATCGCCGGGATAAGCGGCCTAAGCCTGGAAGAGCAGCGATAAAGTTTCCGCTACCATGGCTGGTTTGTCTTGGCCTTCAATTTCGATGGTGTTGCGCGTCTTGATGAGGTGTTGACCGGGCCGCTTTTCGCCAGCTTCGATAAGCTCCATGCGGAGGCGAACACGGGAACCCACCCGGACCGGGTTGAGGAAACGGACCTTGTCAGCGCCGTAGTTGAGGACATGGGCGACACCGGCCGGTACCATACCCACCTCGCCAGATAACATCGGCAGGAGCGACAACGTCAGAAAGCCGTGGACGATGGTCCCGCCCAGCGGACTTTCCCGGGCGGCCCGTTCCAGATCAACATGGATCCATTGGTGGTCGCCGGTACAGTCGGCAAATTGGTTTACCCGGTCCTGATCAATCAGAATCCAGTTGGAAACGCCCAGCTCCTGACCGACAAATTTGTCAAGATTGGCCAGCGTATAGTCCGCCATGTCACTCCTCCTACTGAAACGTGCTATATGGTAGCATGCCGCGCAAACTTCGGGTAGTGGCCCCCAGCGCTAGCCTCCGGGAGGCCCTTCAGCAGTTGGCAAGGCTGGCGCCTACTGGGCCTCCCGGAGGTTAGGCGTCTGCTTATTACACTCAACGGAGTTGCGACGTTTTTCCGACACGAATTTTGGGCAATTCAGTTCTTGTTGAGTGTTTTTGGCCTCCTGCGTATAATCTTGTATGTCGTCCAGCACCTTGATCCCCATGTGGTTGCGCCGACGCTGATCCAGTGCAAGAAACAAATGCGCTATGGCCAGGCTCCATTAGCTGAGGAGGAATCCCCAATGGTAAACACTATCCTTCACCGATTAAAGGCTCAGGCCGCTGAAAGGCCGACTGAGCCCGCCTACTATAGAAAGACAGGTGGTCAATGGGTCGGCACAAACTGGAAGAGTTACTATGACCAGGTCCGGTCAGCTGCCAAAGCATTGCTGGCGTTAGGCTACAACTCTGGTGAAGTGGTCACTATCCTGGGTTTCAATACGCCGGAATGGGTTGTTTTTGACCTGGCCGGGATGATGGCCGGTGGCGCCGCTGCTGGTATCTATGCAACCAACAGCCCGCAGGAAGTGCAATACATCGTCGATCATTGCGATTCTCCCTACCTGCTGCTGGAGGATGAGAAGCAGTGGGCCAAGGTGGAACAGGAGCTGGACAAGCTGCCATCGCTGCGCAAGGTGATCATGATGCCCGGCGCCCCGGCGATAGATCACGAACTGGTCCTGAGCTGGGAAGCGTTCAACAAACTTGGCGCTGATGTGCCTGATGGTGAGCTGGACGAGCGGTTTAACAGCCTCACAGAAAAGGGTCTGGCCACCTTGATTTACACGTCCGGGACGACGGGGCCGCCCAAGGGCGTGATGCTCTCCCACGAGAACCTGTTTTGGACCTCCGTAACGGCCACCAATTTGTTTGGCATCACCCCATCTGATTCCAGTCTTTCTTATCTGCCTCTGTCGCATATTGCTGAGCAGATGTTCACCATCCATGGCCCCATCAATGTTGGCTGGCGCGTTTATTATGCTGAGTCGCCGACATCGGTGGCGGACAACCTGAAGGAAGTGACGCCGAGCATTGTCTTTGGTGTGCCGCGGGTTTGGGAGCGCTTCTACAACGGCGTCTCGGCCAAACTGGGCGAAGCGACGGGTGTAAAGGCGAAGCTGATCACCTGGGCGCGCAGCGTTGGGCGGCAGATGATTCATCTGCGCAACGAAGGCCGCCAGCCCTCGGCTATTCTCACGATGCAATACAACCTGGCCGACAAACTGGTTTTTGCCAACCTGCGTCAGGCGCTGGGTCTGTCCAATATGAAGGTCTGCGCCTCTGGGGCGGCGCCGATTTCCAAAGAGATCGTCGAGTTTTTCGGCAGCCTGGGCATCGTGATCTATGAGATTTACGGCCAGTCTGAAGGCTCCGGCCCGTCCACCATCAATTACCCGAAAAACACCCGCTTTGGCTCTGTCGGCAAGACGATTCCGGGTACTGAGGTCAAGATCGCAGAGGATGGCGAGGTTTTGGTGAAGGGGCCGCATGTCTTCCTGGGTTATTTTAAGAACGAGGCCGCCACAGAGAGCACCCTAATTGGGGATTATCTTTATTCCGGCGATCTGGGGCAGTTTGATGAGGACGGTTATCTATGGATTACCGGCCGGAAAAAGGAGATCATCATCACCTCCGGCGGCAAGAATATTGCGCCGGCCAACATCGAGGCGGCGCTCAAGGATATGGAACTGGTCAATGACGCCATCATCATCGGCGATCAGCGCAAGTTCCTCTCCGCCCTGATTACCCTGGAGCCGGAGGCGCTGGCCCGTTTTGCCGCCGCCAATGGTCTGGAGATGGATGATCTGCACGAAAATCCGGCGGTCGTTAAGGCGGTCGAGGCGATGGTTGAAGAAGTGAACAAGAACTTTGCCCGCGTGGAGAATATCCGGCGCTTCCGGCTGCTGCCGGCGCCCTTCTCCGTCGAGGGCGGCGAGCTCACACCAACCTTGAAGCTCAAGCGGCGCATCGTCTACAAAAAATATTGGGACACGATCGAGTCGATCTACGAGGGTGTGGATTAGCGAGGTTACCCGCCACCTCCTGTTTCTTTTGTAGGGCCGTCAATTCTAAGTGGCGGCGCAAGAAACGGGTGGTTTAGTCAGGCTTTCGTCTTAAGTTAATTACGGCAATGCCGGCCAGGATGATGATCATACCGATAATCATCCGGCCGGTTATTGTTTCCCCCAGCACCAACAGGCCGCCGATGGTCGCCACCACCGGCACGACATAGGTCACCAGGGCCACATCGGTCGCGCCAAAGCGCTGGATCGTGTAAAAGAAAAGCAGGAAGGCAGCCACGGTGCCGATGAGACTGCCATAAAGCACTGCAAACCAGCCCTGACCATCCAACGCAGCCAGATCAAAGCCGTAGACCAGCCCCACAACGGGCAGAACAATGAAGGTCGCAGCGAATAATTGCACGCTCGTCAAGGTCGTGGCCGGAATGCCGCCGGCGTAGCGGCGCGTGTAGATCGTGCCAATGCTGACGCTGATCAGACCCACAAACACCAGGATGTAGCCACGCGGATCAGCCTGGGCCACATCAACCAGGCCACTCTCGCCCTGGCTGGCCAGCATGATCGCCCCTGACAGCGAGAGCAATACCCCAACAACTTTGCGCCAGGTCAGCGACTCATCGATCAGAAAGAAATGGGCCAGCGTAACTGTAAAGGCCGGCCCGGTGGCGTTGATGATCGAGGTCATACCGCTGGACAGGTAGACCAGCGAGCCCACGAAGGCAAACATCGGGATGGCGGTGGCCAGCAGGCCCAGGATGAGACCATGCTGGAGGAGCTTTCTGTCCAGCTGCCAGCGCAGACCTGGCCGGGCCAGCAACAAAAGGGCAAAGGCTACGGAAGCAAAGCTGATGCGCAGAGCCACAAATTCCACTGAGCTTATCTGACCAATGCCGAAGCGGGAAGCGATGAGACTGGAGCCAAAACAAAACGCGGTGATGATGATAAAGGGAAGCGATTGAAGTTTCATAATGGGGAGGGGTTGGCCAACCCGTCGGGTTAGCCAACCTGTCAGGTTGTTTCGTCGATGGGGACGTTGAAGCTTTTGAGGATGGTGCCCAGGGTGAGGTAGAAGCCGACGGTGAAGATGGCGTCGATAAGAGCGGCCGGTCCCATATCCTCGTGAAGCTGTGCAGCAGTTGATGTGGTGATCTCCTGGGCTGCCCGCATCTCGTCAGCCAGGCGCAATAACGCCTTCTCCGTCATGTTCCAGCCGGCTGCCCGGGCGCCTTCTTTGACGCGCTCAATTTCTTCGGGCGTCAACCCTGCTGCCTGGCCGCGCACCACATGATGGGACCATTCGTATTCAGAGCCGATGAGATGGGCCGTGCGCAGGATGAGTAGCTCGCGCTGCCGGCCTGTTAATGTGCTACCAGCGACCAGATAATTGCGTAATGGGGCTGATTGGCGGAGTAGTTCGGGACTGTGAGCCATCATACGATGGATATTTAAAACCGGGCCCTGTAGCGCCGCCCGGATACCTTCAGGCCAATTTTCCTCAGACGAAGGCTGTAAAATCGGCTCAGCTGAATTCATGGAGAGACCTCAGATGTTTGCGTGGTACCTGTTCTTCTTGCTTATTGTAATCTGTTTGCCTGGGATTGCCCTTTCAATTCCACGATCCCTGGGTGCCTTACGGGGACAGATCGAAGCCAACTTGCGGCCAGGACAGGCCATGCCATCGTTTCCAGTCCTGGTGCTTGTGTCTGCCCTGCAAGCATTGGTGGTAGCCGCGGCGGCAGCGGCTGTAGGGGTGGCCACCATGACGCAGACAGGTTTTGAGGCGCCATTCTGGCAGGGTGTGGCTACCGGCCGGTTTGATGGGGCCGCTTTGGGCGGACAACTTCTAGCCGGGTTTGTGGGCGCTCTCATTTGTCTGGTCCCCTTCCTGGGCCTCTACTATGGCGTCTTTCGCCCTCGACTGGATGCTCACACGGTGCAAGTGACAGAGGCGCTACGTGCCCGCCTGGGCCTGGCCGGGCGACTCTTACATGGTGGCGTATTTGAAGAGGTTCTGTTTCGGTGGGGCGTGATGGGCTTGCTTGTCTGGCTGGGGACGCTCCTGAACGGGTCGGTCAATGCCGTCATCGTCTGGCTGGCTATTTTCCTGGCCGGGCTCCTGTTTGCTGCCGGTCACCTTCCGGGCAGCTACGCAGCCGGCGCGCGCAAATCGCCCCTTTTGACAACCGCTGTCCTGACCCTAAATGGCTGGGCAGCCATCATTTTTGGCTACCTCTTTTGGCAATATGGGCTGACGGCAGCAATCACGGCGCACATGTTGCTGCACCTTTTCTGGTACCCAATTGAACGGATCTATGGGTCCCGCGACTAGCGGGGCCTTACCCCGGAGCTGCTAACAGGTAGTAGCTGTGTCCCTGATCATGGATGAAGTCGGTCACCTGATAGCCATTGGCGAAGGCCTCTTCCAGCAGCGCCCGATTCTGGAGCCGCCAGGCATGGGCCAGGGCCATATCCCACCGTTTGATCTGGTGGATGTGGCGTGGGATCTCGATCAGGTAGCGGCGACCGGCCGGTTTATGCGGCCGGTCCGTCGGCCGGGGCAGGTCGCCGCGAATGGATGGGTTGATCACCTGCACCCCCGCATCCTCCAGCTCGGCGAACTGCGGCGGCTGCCAGCGCTCTTCCAGACGGGCCAGCACCGGCTCATCCTTTAACCACCAATCCACTTCGAAGCGGTCCGATGGCATGCCGGCATTGACTTCGTCGCTCATCTCGCCGTACACGTTGCGATAGTAGGTGTGACAGATGGCGCCCAGTTTGCGGAAGTTGAGGTTGGCGTTGCGGCTTTCCAGCGGATCAAACGTCCAGGTAATATGGTCGTAGCCCTGGGCCAGCACCGCCTCACGCTGGGCCAGCTTGAGCCGGTAGCCGAGGTTGGCATCACGAACCTTGGGATGCACGCCCGCCATATGGGAGCAATGTTTCAGGGCGCCCTCTTTGGTCAGCCCCAGAAAGCCCAGGACAAAACCGACGACCTCGCCGCTCTCGTCGAAGGCGCCCAGCAACAGGCCGCCGTTTTTCTGGATGGTGACGAGAAGGTGATCGGGCACGATCATGCCGGGATCACCGCCCCAAACATCCATCTGTAGCTGTTCTACCGCTTTTACATCGGCAATTTCCGTGATGTCGCGAATCTCAATGTTCATTGTCTCTTATGCAGCCGCAAGCCAAAACGCAAATAATCTATCGCCCCATTCTCCGTCCGGATGATATGCCCACGGGTTCCCTTAAATGGGCCGTCAGGCACCCAGAGGTCGCCATCCTGCAAGGCCACCAGTTGGAACGGCGGCGAGGGCGGCTGCACCGGTGAATTCCGGCTGGGGAAACCCCGCTTGGCGGTGACGATACCCGTCAATTCGCCGTCAGCGTAGCTGAGATCGATGTCGATCATCGGCCGGCTGTATTTGCCGGCATAGGGCGCCAGGTCGGCGGTGTCGTCTTGCTGTGGATCGGGCTCAGAGGCGTCGAAGTAGTTTGCCATGATCCACTTGGAAGCGGCGCTGTTAAGCTGGCGACCGCTGTCGGCGTTGGTGAAGATGGCGTAGGCGGCTTGTTGTTCTGGCAGAATGACAAATTCTGAGATCTGGCCAACGGTAGCGCCGCCGTGGCGATGGGTGCGCACACCAGCGATGTCGCGGCGGAACCAGCTCACGCCCATCCGGCCGGCGCCCGGGTCGATCTCTACACCATCGGACCAGAGCTGGGCGATCGACTCGGCCGTGAGCAGCTGCTCGCCGTTCGCGCTCTTGCCGCCAGCCAGGTAGAACTGGGCGTAGCGCAGCAGGTCGGCGACCGTACAGGTGATCGCCCCGACTGAATAGGCGTAGCGAGGCAGCGGCCAGGGGAAGCCGACTTCCGGGCCAGCCTCACCCTTGCGATGGCCGACGGCGAAGCGGTGGATCATCACATCGCCGGGATCGAAGTAGCTATGTGTCATGCCCAGCGGGTCGAAAATACGTTCCTGGATGACCTGCTCGTACAGCTTGCCGGTCACTTTCTCAATGATCCGGCCGGCGACGCCAAAGGCAGCGTTGTTGTAGGAGAAATGGTGGCCGAACGGGGCCAATTGCTCCAGATCCGCCATCAGGGCGACGTAGCGCGCTTTGGCGTCGTCACCCATGCCGGTGTCTTCAAACAGGTCGCCGACCCAGCCGGCAGTGTGGTTAAGCAGGTGGCGCACGGTGGCGCCCCTGGTGGCCGCTTCGTCCTGGACGCGGAATTCGGGCAGGTAATGGGAGACCGGCCGGTCCAACTCCACCAACCCATCCTGGGCCAGCATCATGATCAATGTGCCCGTAAACGTCTTGGTATTAGAGCCAATCTGGAACAGCGTCTCCGCCGTCACCGGCAGCGGGTGATTCACATTTGTCACCCCCAACCCCCGGATCTGCGTCTCACCATTTTGCAGAATCCCGAACGCTACCCCCGGGACCCCCAGCACCAGCATCTGCTCTTCAAGGAAGCTGGTTAACTCGTTGAATTTCTGGTTGGTTGTCATAGTTTAATAGTACGGGCCTTTGGCCCTTTCGGTAATCAGTACGGGCTTGCAGCCCTTTCAGCCGTCAGTGAAGAATCACTGAAAGGGCCGCAGGCCCATACTGACAGCTGAAAGGGCCAAAGGCCCGTGCTGACAGCTAAACGCTACTCCCCCCACGTCTCCCTTAGCACCCGCACCCAGTTCCCGTGATTGATCTTCAGGATCTCGTCTTCGCTGAAGCCGTGGGCGCGCATGGCGGCGACGAGGTTGGGCAGGGCGGCGGCGTCCGGCAGGTCGCCGGGCATGGTGGCGCCGTCGAAGTCGGAGCCGAGGGCGACATGGTCGACGCCGACCCGGTCAGCAACGTAGGCCATGTGGCGCACGATCTCGGTGACAGAGGTGGGCTTGTTGGAACGGCCATCAGCCCGCAGGAAACCGGTGTGGTAATTGATACCGGTCAGCCCATTGGTCTGGGCGATGGCGTCGAGCTGGCTGTCCAGCAGGTTGCGTGGCGAATGGGCCATCGCATGGGCGCCGGAATGGGTGCAGATCAACGGCGCATTGGAAATCTCGGCCACGTCCCAGAACCCTTTTTCGTTCAGATGGGACATATCAATCATGATGCCCAGCTCATTGCACTTGCGCACGAGCGCTTTACCCGCATCCGTCAGCCCGGGGCCGATGTCCGGCGTGGCCGGGAAGTTGAAGGGGACGCCGTGAGAGAACGCGTTCGGCCGGCTCCAGCAAAGCCCCAGCGAACGCAGCCCGGCCCGGTAAAACACATGCAGTGCATCCAGGTTCGTGTCCAGGCAATCCGCCCCTTCAAAATGGAGGATCATGGCGAAGGTGCCGTTGGCCAGACAGTTCGATAGCTCCGCAGCCGTGGTGACGATCTTCACCTGGCCGTCAGACGCCGCCTCCCACTGGCCCAATCGCGCCGCCATGGCCATGGTGTGGCGCAGGGCGTAGCTCTCGTCCAGGGGCGCCGGCAGGGGGTGCTGGTAGTTGGCCGGCCCTTCGTCTTCGTCCTGTTTTTCGCCGGGAAAGGCATCCCGTTTCTGCGGCGGTTTGACCTCGTTGGGGATGAAAATGGCGAAGAAGCCGCCGCCCAGCCCACCTTTACGGGCGCGGGGCAGATCGATGTGGCCACCCTCGTTTTCGGCAAAGAAATCATCGGCTTCACCGAAAGTGGCGGCCACATGGTGGCGCAAAACTGTGTCATTGTGACCGTCAAAAATCAGCGGGAAATCTACAGCAGACATGATGTACCTCTAGCCAGCGTGATGAACCTGGTGGGCAGAACGGATCGATTCGACAAAGTCCAGGTCAACCTCAACACCGGTGCCCAACCCGGTCGGTACGGTGAGGGTGGAGTTGTCGTTCAGGACGAAGTTGGGCGTGGCCACATCGCGGTGGAAGTAGCGGGCCGAGGCGGAGACGTCACCGGGCAGGGTGAAGTTTGGCAGCGAGGAGAGGGCGACGTTGCCGGCCCGGCCAATATTTGTCTCCAACATGCCGCCGCACCAGACCGGGATGCCGTTGGCCTGGCAGAGATCATGAATCGCCTTGGCCGCCGTAAAGCCGCCGACCCGGCCGACCTTGATGTTGATGATCTTGCAGGCATTAATGTCCAGCGCCCAGCGGGCATGGTTAAAGGAGTGGATGGTCTCATCCAGGCAGACCGGGGTCTCAATCTGGGCCTGCAAGCGGGCATGATCCACCATGTCTTCGTAATGGAACGGCTGCTCGATGAGGAGCAGGTTGTATTTGTCCAGTTCCTTGAAAATGGCAACATCGTCCAGGGTGAAGGCTGAGTTGGCGTCGACCTGGAGCAGGATATCGGGCCAGCGCTCGCGGATGGCGCGGACCGGCTCGACGTTCCAGCCCGGTTTGATCTTGAGTTTGACCCGGCCGTAGCCATCAGCCAGGTAGCTCTCGACCATGGCCAGCTGCTTTTCCATCGTCGGCTCAATGCCGACGCTGACGCCGACGGCGATCTCTTTCATCTCACCGCCCAGCATCTCCTGCAGGCTGATGCCTTTGACGCGGGCCATCAGATCCCAGACGGCGTTTTCGACGGTGGCCTTGGCCATGGTGTTGCCGCGGATCATCTTGAACCGTTCCGGGATTTCGTCGGTACTGCTGATCGGCTTGCCCAGGATCTGCGGCAGCAAATATTCCTCGACGATGTACTGGCAAGACGTCAGCGTCTCCGCCGAGTAGCCTGGCGCGGGCGACGCGACGCACTCCGCCCAGCCGGTATGGCCGTTGCCATGCAGGGCCAGCAGGAAGGTGCTGCGCCCGTACTCCCGGGCGAAACTGGTCTCAAATGGATTGACGTAATCCAGGTGAATATGGTGAAGTTCTGCTCTCTCAACGGTAATCATGGGACACTCCATTCTCATGTTTCGGCCGGGCCGCCCTGCGACGGACTGTGGCGATGTTGAACAATTCTGCTGACAAGCCAATGCCGCACAAGGCTTGCCTGGATATTGGCCACGGATTGACACGGATTTTGCACGGATTCTAGAAAAAGAAAAAAATCCGTGGCCAATCCGTGTTAATCCGTGGCAAAAATGTTCCTAAATCTGCGCCATCTGCGGCTGTTCTCTTATATTATCTTGTCGTCGGCGGGCAGGCCGAGGACGTAGCGGTTCATCCAGTCCAGCAAGGCGTCGTTTTGGGCGCGGCGCAGCCGGGGGGCGCCGACGATGGAGTCGGCGTGGAAGCTGCCGGGCAGGCGAACCATCTCCACCGGGCAATCATTATCCTTCAGGACCGCGTAAAACTGTTCCGACTGCTCGGCCGGACAACGGTAATCGCTTTCGCCCTGGATCAGCAGCGTTGGCGTCTGGCAGCGGTGGGCATAGGTGATGGGCGAGCAGCGCCGGTAAATGTCCGGGATCTCGTGCGGCCGGCCGCCAAGCTGTTCGACGGCAAACCAGGGGCCAATATCGCTGACGCCATAAAAGCTGACCCAGTTGGTGACCGGGTTCTCCGGCACAGCCGCCTTGAAGCGATTGGTCTGGCCCACCGTCCAGGTACTGAGATTGCCGCCACCGGAGAGGCCACAAATGCCGATTCGGTCAGCATCAACCCAACCTTGCCGGATGGCTTCGTCGACGCCGGACATCAGGTCCTGGTAATCGAGGTTGCCCCAGTCACCCTTGATGGCGGTGCTGAAGCCGTTGCCATAGCCGGTCGAGGCGCGATGGTTGACCATGATGACGGCGTAGCCGGCGCCCACCAGCATCTGCGTATCAAAATGGTAGACATGGCCGAAGGCGCCATGCGGGCCACCGTGGATGTAGAGCACAGCGGGGAAGGGGCCAGCGCCGGTGTCCGGCATGATCGTCCAGCCCTCAACACCGACGCCATCTACGCCGGGGAACAACATCTGCTCGACGCGCGCCTGGGCCAAACCGGCCAGGAAATCGTCATTCAGGGCCGTCAGTTGCTGCTCATTGCCGCCTTCGCTATCGGCCAGGTACAGGTCGGTTGGTTGGTTGAAACTGGAGGAGACGAAGAGCAGGGAGCGATTGTCCCCAGAGAGACCCAGCAGGTAGTTGCAGCGTTCGCCGCTAATGACCGGGGCCCACTCTTCCGGCCCGCTCAATTCGACGCGGTAAATCTGGACCTCGCCGCCTTGCTGAACGCGCACAAAGGCGGCCGAACCATCGCTGAGCGGGCTGATGACAGGCAGGAGGCGGGTGATACCGGCCGGTTGATCTCCCTGCAGCCCACCGCCAATGCCATAAGGCAGCGTTGCCGTCCGGTTCTGCGGCTTGCCCTTGCCGTCAGCGGAAATCAGGTAAAGATCCGCCTTGGTGCCGATGGGCGAGCCCTGCGGCGTACCGGCAAACAACACCTGCTGCCCATCCGGATGCCAGGCCGCCGACCCCTGCGTATAGCCCCAGGCTTTCGTGAACACGGCCCGGCTGTTGCCGTCCAGGTCCATAATCCGGACCTGCGGGTAATGGCCGCGGTGATTATCGGGCTGCATCGAGGCGTTGTAGAGGATTTCGCGCCCATCCGGCGACCATTGTGGGTTTACATTCATCGTCGCGTCTGCTGTTAGCTGGCGGACGGCGCCATCAGTCAGGTTGAGGATGAACAGATCCTGGATGAGGGGGTCGAGGTAACCAATAGCGTCAAAGCGATAGACATGGCGAGTGACCCGGTAGGGTGTTTCCGGTTTGCGTTCTGCTCGCTCTGGAATCGTGCTGAAGGCGATCTGGCCCCCATCCGCTGACCAGACCGGTGCGCCCATGACGCCCTGGGGCAGATCGGTTAAGGCTTCGGCGTCGCCGCCGGCCAAATCCAGGCGATAAATCTGGGTTCTCTCACCGCGCTGGGAAAGGAAGGCGATTTGCCGGCTATCCGGGGCAAAGGCGGGACTATGGCTGCTGTCTGGCCCGTGGGTTAATGGCCGGCTGGCGCCACTGGCCATGTCGCGCAGCCAGAGCTGCGTCCGGTCCTTGTCGTCCGCCTCGTCATACCGGCTGACGGCGTAGACAAGGAAATTGCCGTCCGGCGACAGGGAAGCTCCCTGCAGAAAACCCATCTGAAACAGATCCTGCTTCTGAACTGGCCGCTGATCACCCGTTTGACTCATAACTCCTCCTGAGGCGGTAAGCCGTGACAAAGAACCGGATCAATTATAGCCAGCCTTGCCAAAGTTGGCTCACACTGATCCTATTGCTGAGAAAGGCGCTTTGTTAGGGTAGCGGGGCGGGCGCAACCTGTAGGGTGTCTCTCCCGACAGGTCGCCGCCCGCCCCGCTGGCGCGCTCTGCGCGCCCCCATCAGAATGGCCAACGGAATTTCTGGGTGGACATAGGGCGCCCTGCGGGCGCGACGCGGGGGCGGCAACCCAACAGGAGAATTCCTACCCCTCGGCGGCCTCGGGGCATGCCTGTCGGGTTGCGCCCGTTCCGCTTCGCCCGTTCCGCTCTCATTGAACATTGCTATACTCGCATGATGTTGAAAACTGTTTATCAGGCTGCCGAAGTATGAGTAATCCCTTTGTCTATTTAGGTGTTGATATTGCCGGCGCGGATAATACCTGGGTGGCGGGCCTGGCCCGGACGGACATGGGGCTGATGATGGCCCTGCCGCCGGGGCAGATGACGCTGGAGGAGATCGTCGCTTTTTGCCAGCGGGAGCAGGTGCTGGCGGTTGGTATTGACGGGCAGCTGAGTATGGCAACCAGCGACGAGCGGGGCTTCCGCGACCCTGATTTTGAGCTGCGGGCATTGCTGCCGGCGCCGAATCGGAACTGGGTGGCCTCGTTTAATTCGTTGATGGCGGTGCCGATGCGGAGTATGTTGCTGGCGGAGCGGCTGGCGCCGGATGTGGGGACGTTGCTGGAGGTGCACCCGCGAGCGTCGCTCTGGTTTGCGCTGGGGGCGGACCGGCCGGTTGCCGTCCGCCACTACAAAAAACATCCAGACGCCCCGGCCCACATCGCGACGCTGTGGGCCGGCTGGGCCGAACGCTTCGCTATTCAGGGCGCGGCGCCGACATCGGATGGCGGGCTGGATGCGCTGGTCTGCGCGACGCTGGCTTTTCTGTACCATCAGCAGCCGGAAAGCCTGCTCCACCTGCGCCACCCGGCTGCCCACAAGAGTGGTTTTGGCCCATTTTATGTGTTACGACCGGATTTGTTATGACTCATTACGACGAGCAATATGATCAGGAACCGGCTCTGTTCGGTGCCCCCTATCCCGAATTGCGTGCCTTTCTTGACGAGTTTGGCCCTACCGGCGGCACAGCGCTGGACCTGGGCTGCGGCCAGGGGCGGGATGCCCTGTTGCTGGCTGAATATGGCTATGACGTGATTGGCGTTGATGCTTCTCGTGTCGGGATTGCCCAGATGGAGGCGAGGGCCGCCGCCAGGGGGCTGGCGGTTACGGGCGTGGTCGCCGATATGCACGCCTATGACTTTCCTGGCGATTTTGACGCCATCGTCATGGATTCGATCCTTCATTTTGAAAAGCAGGATCAGGCACGTGAGCTGGCTCTGCTGGACCAGGCCAAGCGTCATCTCAAGCCGGGGGGCCTGCTCTTTCTCTTTGTCCACCGAACGAAGCGCCAGGAGGCGATTTTGCAGGGATGGCTGGCTGAACTTCCGGCGCCTTACCAGCTCATTGAGCAGCGGTATATTGACTATGTTTACGAGGAGCAAACGAGCGGCTTTCGTTCCCAGTTCCAATATTGTATGGCGGTGGTCCAACGCCTGGAGCGTGAATAATGATCCAAAAGACGATGTATGTGATAGCTGTGCAAGATCTGGCCGCTTCGGCGGCCTGGTACCGGGATGTGCTGGGCTTTACCGTGCGTGAGATCGGCGACCCGGGTTGGCGGATTCTGGAGCGGGATAACTGCCGGATCATGGCCGGCCATTGCGCCGATGCGACACCGGCCGGTCAGCTCGGCGACCATGCCTATTTTGCCTACTTCACGGTTAGTGATGTTGATACCTATCATGCACAGGTCGCGGCGAACGGCGGCCAGATTATCAAAGCGCCCCGGACCGAGCCCTGGGGCATGCGCGAGTGTGCCGTGCGGACTTTGGATGGCCACCGGATCATGATTGGCCAGGAGCTGAGTTGATGCCGACACAGGCTGTGATTTTTGACATGGATGGGATTCTGATCGATTCCGAGCCCTGGTGGTTTCAGGCAGAGGTCGCCGTTTTCCGCGCTGTGGGCGTGCCGCTGACGGCCGAGATGTGTGCAGAAACGCTGGGTATGCGGCTGGACGCCTCAGTTGCCCATTGGTACGAGCGTTATCCCTGGGCCGCGCCCACCCCCGGTGTGGTCCAGGAGCAGTTGCTCGATAAGGCGTGCGAACTAATCGGCGCTCATGGCGAACCCATGGCGGGGGTCCTGACCACGCTGGATCTGCTGAAGGGCGCCGGGATGGCTTTGGGGTTGGCCTCATCGTCGCCCATGCGGTTGATTGAGATTGTCGTTGATAAGTTGGCGATCCGGGATTATTTCGACGTCCTTTGTACTGCCTTTGACGAACGTCTTGGCAAGCCGGACCCGGCCGTTTACCTGACGGCGGCGCGGCAGTTGGGCGTGCCGCCGGCCAGCTGTCTGGCCATCGAGGATTCACCCCTGGGTGTGCAGGCGGCGGTGGCTGCCGGGATGCGGGTCATTGCGGTGCCGGAACCAGCGGGGTTTGACCGGCCGGAATTTGCCAGCGCCAACCTCAAACTACACTCCCTCAATGAATTTCGGCTGGAACATCTGTAAACCTGACAACTCCCGGCGTAACCAGCCCCTGAGGATGGGCCGGGAACCTTCTGCGCTGCCGCCAACGCCGGTAGAATATACCCATGAATGAGACCGAGTTTGACGTCATCATCGTCGGGGCCGGGCTGTCCGGCATTGGCATGGCTTACCACCTCCAGCGGGACTGTCCCGAGCTGAATTTTACGATCCTCGAGGGGCGCGAGCGGCTGGGCGGGACCTGGGATCTGTTTCGCTACCCCGGCGTGCGCTCGGACAGCGACATGCATACCCTCGGGTACAGCTTTAAGCCGTGGCTTGAGGCCAAATCAATTGCCGATGGGCCCTCGATCCTGGCGTATATTGCGGAAACCGCAGTTGAAAATGGCATTGAGGCGCATATTCGCTACAACCATCAGGTAGAGGCGGCGGCCTGGTCCAGCAAAGATGCCTGTTGGCTGGTGCGTTGTCAGGCTGACGGAGAACCGGCGATATTGCGCGCTAATTTCCTGCTGCTCTGTGCCGGTTATTACAGCTACAAAAGCGGCTACAAGCCTGAGTTCCCCGGCGCTGCGACATTTCAAGGTCAGGTCGTGCATCCGCAGGAATGGCCCGAGGATCTGGATTGTCGGGGCAAGCGGATCATCGTGATTGGCTCCGGGGCGACGGCGGTCACGCTGGTGCCGGCGCTGGCCGAGACGGCGGAGCACGTGGTGATGTTACAGCGCTCGCCCACCTATATGGCCGCCCGGCCGGCTGAGGACAAATGGGCCAGATGGCTCCGTTATCTGCTGCCGCCGACCTGGCTATATCGGTTGATCCGTTGGAAGAATATTCATTTTCAGCAGTTTGTATACCGTTATTCCCGGGCAAAGCCGGCACAGTTGAAAAAACGTCTGTTAAAAAAGGTGCGCGAAAAGCTGGGGCCAGATTTTGATGTCGAGACCCATTTTAGCCCCAGCTACAACCCGTGGGATGAGCGGCTGTGCCTGGTGCCGGATGGCGATTTGTTCAAGGCCATCAAGGCGGGCAAGGCGGAGGTTGTGACAGCTGAGATCGAGCGTTTCACCTCTGATGGTATTCGCCTGCAATCCGGTGCTGAGCTGGCGGCGGACATCATCGTCACGGCCACCGGGCTGAATCTGGAAGTGCAGGGCGGCATCGCCTTTACTGTGGATGGCGAGCCGGTCGATTTTGCCCGGACCTTCATCTACAAAGGGATCATGAATTCCGGTGTACCCAATCTCATCAACACGTTTGGCTATGTCAATGCATCCTGGACGTTGCGGGCGGATCTGATTGCTGACTATAGCTGTCGCCTGCTGAATCACATGCGCCGCCAAGGTTACCGCCAGGTCACGCCCCGGCTGCGGCCGGAAGAGGCGGCGATGACGCCGCGCCCCTGGAGTGAGGAATTTACGCCCGGGTACATCGCGCGCAGTCTGGATCAGCTGCCCAAACAGGGTACACACGAGCCCTGGCTCAATGTGCAGGAATACGAGCTTGACAAAAAGCTGCTGATCCAGGAGCCTCTGGAAGACGGAGTGCTGCAATTTGATGTCTGAACTGTTAACCCTGGACGCCGTTGGTCAGGCTGCGCTGGTGCGGCGAGGTGAGATCAGCCCCGTTGAGCTGGTTGATGCTGCGATTGCCCAAATTGAACGGCTAAATCCGCAACTGAATGCAGTCATCACGCCTCTGTATGCCGGCGCCCGGGCAAAGGCGCTGGATCCAGCACTGCCTGATGGCCCTTTTCGCGGCGTGCCGCTCTTGTTGAAAGATTTTTTCTGCGAGACCGCTGACGACCCCTATTTTATGGGCATGGGGCTGCTGCGGGATCTGGCCTGGCGGGCGCAGCAGGATACCTATTTGGCCGCAAAGTTCCGTGAGGCCGGGTTCATCTTCCTGGGTAAGACGAACCTACCGGAGCTGGCTGGCGGTGCGGTGACAGAGCCAGAGGCTTTTGGCCCCACGCGGAATCCTTGGAATTTGCGATTCTCACCGGCCGGTTCCAGTGGTGGTTCCGCCGCCGCCGTAGCCGCCCGTATGACCGCTGTGGCCCATGCCAACGATGGGCTGGGTTCTATTCGTATTCCAGCGGGTTGCTGTGGTCTGGTGGGGCTAAAACCGTCGCGGGGCCGGGTGTCGACTGGACCGGGCCGGCCGGCCGGTCTGTTAGAAAATATCGTCGAGTTTGTGGTCAGCCGTACGGTGCGCGATACGGCAGCGGTGCTGGATGCCGTCGCCGGTCGTATGCCCGGTGATCGTTTTTTCGCGCCGCCGCCGGAACGGCCTTATCAAGAAGAGGTGGGGGCGCCCCAGGCACCTCTGCGCGTTGGTTTGCTGGTCGAGCACCCCTATTTCCCCCTTGAGCTGCATCCAGATATTCTTGAAGCGGTGGAGCAGACCGGTCGATTTTTGGCGGCCCTGGGTCATGAGGTTGAATATGCATATCCAGCCATATTGGGTGGCGCGACTGGTCTTGGTCTGGCACTTCGCATGGTCAGTACGAGCGGTGCAGCCGCAACGCTGGATCGCCTGAGTGAGCAAATTGGTCGGCCGATTGGACCGGCGGATGTGGAATCAGGGACGTGGACCTGGGCAGAAGAGGGTCGAAAGTACACGGCGGTCCAGATACACCAGGCATATGACCGACTGGCTCGCGGCGCCGCTGCCCTGCTCGCCTGGTGGCAGGAAGGGTACGATCTGTTGGTTTCGCCCTTGATGGCCCAGCCAGGTATCCTCGTTGGTGAGAAAGATCCGGCTGTGAGGCAGGCAGCATTTGGGATATTCGCCATGGCTTTCAGCATTACAGGACAACCGGCCCTGACATTGCCCATCTTCTGGAATGAGGATAATTTGCCGGTTGCGGTTCAGCTCGTGGCGGATATGCATCGGGAAGATCTGCTTATTCGGCTGGCTGCCCAGCTGGAAGCGGTCAATCCCTGGCTTGGTCATTGGCCAACACCCTTGGAGGTAGCTTAATGCTCGAAAAACCGGCCCTGGCGGATGAGCGCATCCGTGCCTGTCTAGAGACGGCTTATGGCCTACAGGTGACTGAAATTAGCTTTCTGCCCCTGGGCGCGGATGTCAACACGGCGGTGTATCGCGTCGTCGCTACGGATGGTACCGGCTATTTCCTGAAGCTGCGCCAGGGGCCGTTTGATGAGATGGCGGTGCGCCTGCCTCATTTTCTCAGCCAACAGGGGGTAAAGGCCGTGATTCCGCCGTTGCCGACGCTGACCGGCCGGTTATGGGCCGAACTCCCCCCCTTCCGGGCCATCCTCGCCCCCTTCGTCAACGGGCGCAACGGCTACGAGACCCGCCTGAATGCGGCCCAATGGCAGGCGTTTGCCCGGGCCCTGCGCCAGATCCACGCCCTGCAAATCCCGGATGAAATGCATGATCAGCTGCGCCAGGAGGAATTTGCCCCGACCGAACGCCAGGCCGTGCGCCGCTTTTTGCAGATGGGTGACGACACCCCGGCAGACGATAGGGTCGCCCGGGCCGTGCGCCAGCTATTTCGGGAGAAGGCCGGCGCCATTCTCGCCCTGGTGGAGCGGGCTGAAACGCTGGCTCACGCCCTGCAGCTGGCGCCGCCTCCCTTCGTCCTGTGCCATAGCGATCTGCACGCCGGCAACCTGCTCATCGACGAGCACGGTCTCTTGTACCTGGTGGACTGGGATGAGCCGCTGCTGGCGCCCAAGGAGCGCGACCTGATGTACGTCGGCGGCGCCCTGCTGGCCTCGGGCCTGACGCCGGCCGACGAGGAAGCGTTGTTTTATCCGGGCTACGGCGCCACAACAATTCACGCCGCTGCCCGAGCCTACTACCGTTACGAGCGGATCGTGGCCGATATCGCCGCTTACGGCCGTGAACTGCTGCTCAGCGAAGCGGGCGGCGCGGATCGGGAGCAATCGCTGTACTACCTGCGCTCCAATTTTGAGCCGGGCCACACCATAGCCGTCGCTTACGAGACGGACAGCACGCGCGGAGGTGAAGGCACATGAAAGGTGCTGTTGCCGGTGACATTATCGGTTCCATTTACGAGCGAGTACCCATCAAGACAAAAGAATTTCCCTTGTTTGACCGGCGTTGCACCTACACGGACGACACTGTCCTGACGGTGGCGATTGCCGAGGCGATCCTGACCGGCCGGTCGTATCGCGACGCCGTGTTGGCATTTGGCCGGCGCTACCCATTGGCCGGCTACGGCGGCACCTTCATTGGCTGGCTGCAGCAGACCGATCCGCAGCCCTACAACAGTTGGGGGAATGGGTCGGCGATGCGGGTTAGCCCCATCGGCGTCGCTTTCCCGACGGCTGAGCAGGTGCTGCATGAGGCGGCGCAGAGCGCCATCATCTCCCACGACCACCCGGAGGGCGTTAAAGGGGCCCAGGCCGCAGCGCTGGCAGTTTTTCTGGCGCGGCGAGGTGAGGGCAAGGCGGCCATCCGGACAGAAATCGCTGAGCGCTTTGGCTATGACCTGAGCCAGACGGTGGACGAGATCCGGCCGGCGTATCGCTTTGATGTCTCCTGCCAGGGCACGGTGCCGGCCGCTCTGATCGCCTTTCTCGACAGCGATTCCTACGAGGATGCGGTGCGTAATGCGATTTCGCTGGGTGGCGATAGCGACACGCTGGCCTGCATCGCCGGCGCTGTCGCTGAGGCGTTTTATGGCGAGGTCCCGGCATCGATCTGGAGCCAGGCGGTCGAGATTTTGCCGGCTGAATTGCAGACTGTGCTCACGGCATTCTACGAGAAGTTTGGATGGTAAATTTCTTCTTTGGGCTGGGCTTTGGATCCGGGCTGACCCTTGTTGGGCTATCACTGGCTTCGCTGTGGCGACCGGGGCTGCAGTTTTGGCCGCCGCCGGCGCCGGCTAGCTGGCAGGCGCGCTACTTCTGGTGGGCATTCCGGCTTCTGCTTCTGGGGCTGGTGGTGGTGAGCGTGCTGGATTTTCGCGGGGCGGGACCGGCCGGTTCCTGGACCTACTGGCTGGGCGTCCCCCTGGCCCTGCTCGGCATTGGCCTGGCCTTTGCCATCACTTTTCAGCTGGGCTGGCGAGATGCCCATGGTGAAGCGCAAGGGCTCAAAACCGGGGGCTGGTACCGTTTCAGCCGCAACCCCATTTACGTGGTGACCTTGGTTGGCTTGCTGGGCGTTGGCCTGGTCGTCCACTCGGTTTACGCTTATCTGTTATTGTTTTTGTGGGCGGCGCTTTATCTGGTGGCGCCATTTCTTGAAGAGCCCTGGCTGGAAGCGCAGTATGGCGCGGATTACCGCCAGTACAAGGCGCGTGTGCCCCGCTTCATTGGTTGGCCCAAAGCTGCCCGTCCGCCTGCCTGAATCCCTCGTTATATTTGAGCCACCTACATGACCCAGGCGCCGCGTAACCTGCCCAACACTTTTTACCTTTCGCTGGTGACGGTTGATCCGGCGGCGGAACTGCCGCTGTACCGGCAAATTTATCAGGGGATGCGCGAGGCGATTCTGACCGGCCGGTTGGCTGCCGGCACCCGGCTGCCCTCGACCCGCGACCTGGTCACCATCTGGGGCGTCTCCCGTAACACATTGCGCAACGCGTTTGACCAGCTGATTGCTGAGGGTTACCTGGATGCCGTGGTTGGCCGGGGGACCTTTGTGACGGCGACCTCAGCCCGGCTTCAGGGGACAAGAGCCAGCGAACCGGCCCCAGGCGAACGGCGCCGGCATCTCTCACCGATCGGCCGCCACCTCGAGCCGCTGGGGCAATCGTTTACCGGCAGGCAGCCGGGCAGTGCCGCCTTTGCCCTGGGTGTCCCTGACCTGGAGCTTTTTCCCCACGATATCTGGAATCGGATTATCAATCGTTGCCAGCGCCGCTTGAGTGCGGGCCGGGATCCGCGCATTCGCATCAATGGGATTCAGACGTTGCGTGAAGCGGTAGCCAGCTATCTTGTCTCGGCGCGCGGGTTGCACTGTACGCCGGAACAGGTTGACATCGTGCCCGGTTCGGTGGCCGGCATCATGGTGACGGCATTGACTCTGCTGGGTGCGGACGACCAGGCCTGGATGGAGGAGCCGGGTTATAGCAACGCCCTGGGCGTCATTCGCTACCGGGGCGCGGCTACAGTGCCGGTGCCTGTTGACGACGAGGGGTTGAATGTGGCTGCCGGCCTGGCGCTGGCGCCCACCGCCCGGCTGGCCTATGTGACGCCATCCCACCAGCACCCGCTTGGCGTCACGATGAGCCTGGCGCGCCGCCAGCAACTGTTGGCCTGGGCTGAGCAGCAGGACGCCTGGATCATCGAAGATGATTATGACAGCGAGTTTCGCTATGACGGTCCACCGATTACAGCGCTGCAGGGGTTGGACCGGGCGCAACGGGTTGTCTACTGCGGTACCTTCAGCAAAGTGATGTTTCCCGAGCTCCGCCTCGGTTATGTGGTGTTGCCGCCGGAGCTGATGGCGGCCTACACAGGTGTGAAGATGCCCCTGTCGCTGTATAGCCCCATGCTCATGCAGGCGGCGGTGGCCGAGTTTATGCTGACCGGCCATTTTGTCCGCCATGTGCGGCGGATGCGTGACGAGTACCGGGCGCGGCGGGATGCCCTGGCGGCAGCCCTGCAGCAACACCTGGCGGGCGCTGTGACCGTGGGGGAGGCCAGGGGCGGGATGCACCTGGTGGCTTATCTGGCGCCGGAGCTGGATGAGGCGATGGTCCTGAAGGCGGCTCGTGAGGTGGGAATGGCGCTGATGCCGCTTTCCAGCTTTTATCACGGCAGCGAGGCCCGCGCCGGGCTGATTCTGGGCTTTACCAATGTGCGGCCGGAAGCGATTGAGGGGTACATTGTCCGGCTGGCGGCGCGGTTGGGTTAACCGGCCGGTCCCGCAATTGGCCCCATCAACCCGCGCTGAAATGGGTCTTGTGATGACCCGAACCATCCGCTACCCTGTCTGAACTGGCCAACAACCTGGCCAGTGACAATCCCGAAGTCACAGGAGAAATGTATGAGGAAATGGAGCCTGTTGCTGCTCCTGTTCTTGACGGCTGCCTGCTCGCCGGCCGCCGTTGAGACCACATCTGTAGCAATCGTTACCGCCGCCCCAACCGCGACCCAACAGCCGCCAACGGCCACAGCAACCGAGCAAGCCACCGTGGCCCCGACCGCCACGCTCACGCCCACCATAACCCCAAACCCAACGGCAACCGCGACGGCGACGCTGGCCCCGACCGCTACGCCCGTGCCGCTAGACACCTTCACAACGACGCTCCCCATCCAGGAGAGGTTGCTCTTGGCGAGCGAGCTACCGGTGATCGAACGGGAACCGGGCAAACGATATCTGAACGCCGGGGCCGTTATCTATCACGATGGGATGTATCACAGCTTTGCCAACTTCTTCAACAGCTGGCCAGGTGAGACCGTGACCTATTACTACAGCTCGCCGGACGGGCAGACCTGGACGCGGGTGCAACCGGAGCCGCTGTTTACGATAGCCGATGTGCCGCTCGAGGGGCGCGGGGCGCTGGTGCTGAGCGGTCTGGTGACGGCTGAAGGCCAATGGGTTCTTTATTACCATACCTTTACGGCCAGCTCGGCTCCAGGCCAGATTGGACGGGCGACGGCGCCGGATCCGGCCGGTCCCTGGACCTTCGACCCCGAACCGGCCCTGAGCCCCGGCGGCGAAGGTGCCTGGGACGAACTGCAGGTGATGCGCGTCAACGTCTTGCCGGCGGCTGACGGTTACGTGATGTATTACGCCGGCGTCAACCGGCAGCAGGAGTCGCGCATTGGCCTGGCCTATTCGGCGGACGGTATCAGCTGGCAGAAATATGATGATCCGGCCACGACGACGGCGCCCTATGCCGAGAGCGATCCAATTCTGGAGCCGGCGCTGGAGTGGGAAAACGGCTGGTTGGGCCGGCCGGAGGTGGTGCAGACGGCAGACGGCTGGGTGTTGCTCTACGAGGGCGGCCGCAGCGGCAGCCGAACCGGGCTGGCGGTGAGCCAGGATGGCATCAACTTCATTCGCTATGAAGGGAACCCGATTCTGACCCGCGACAACATGGTGGCCGGCTACACCTTTTTTCAGGGCGCCTTTTTCCACCAGGATGATACCTACTTTTACCTCATCGAAGCGGGCAATGGGCCGGTCGGAACGGATATCTTCCTGTACCGGCTAAATGGCGCCCTGCTGGCTGAAGATTAAGGCGGAGTGGATGGAGACTATCATGAAACGATGGGGATGTTTCCTTCTGTTGCTCTGGCTCGTTGCCTGCGCCAGGCCACCGGCCGCAACGCCGGCGCCCAGCAACACACCGCAGCCCACCAACACGGCGCCGGCCGCGACGGCGACCGTCCCGCCGCCCGCGACGAACGCGCCCACCAGCGTGCCAACGGCCACAAGCGAGCCGACTGTGGCGCCGCCCACGGCGACGGCCACGGAGGTGCCTGCGTTTGTTTTTAGCTCTTTTTATGGTGGCGGACCGGCCGGTCAATGGGACCGGGCCAACTTTGACCAGTTTCTGAGCCAGCACCCGGAACTGCATGGGGAACTGCGGCCCAGCGACTATTACAATGCCTTTGTCAACCGCACGATCCACCGCCAGTTGATGAGTGATGATCCGCCGGATGTTGTCAGCGCCGCCCTGGGCGGGGTGCTGTACGAATACGCGGCGCAGGGCGTCATCGCCGACATCAGCGATCTGTGGGCCGAGCAGGGCTGGGCTGAACAGTTTCCAGCCAGCGTTATGGCGATGGCGACTGTCAACGGCCGGCAATATTTTGTGCCGCAGGCCATCCAATGGAACGGCATCTTCTATCGGACAGACGTCATGGCTGCGGCCGGGGTGGCGCCACCGACCACCTGGGCGGAGTTGCTGGCCGCCTGTGATGCCCTGAATGCGGCCGGCTACATCCCCTTTGCCATGACCGCCACCGGCAACTGGCCGCCGCCGATGGGCTTCTGGTTTACCCATATCAACCAGCGGCTCAATGGGCCGGCCTTTCACGAGCAGTTGATGCGCGGCGAAATTAGTTACAGCGATCCGCGAGTGCTGGCGGTCTTTGACTATTACGGCCAGCTCATCGAGCGGGGCTGTTTTGACGACGCGGCGCGGCGGCAGACGTATGGCGGCGCGGTCAGCACCTTTGAGTCCGGCCGGGCCGCAATGTATGCGCATGGCGAATGGCTGTATGAGTTTATCGACGATGAGACCAAGGCGGTGACCGACCTTATTCGCTTCCCGATCATCGACGAGAGCGTGCCTGTTGGCGAGCTTGTGCCGATGTATGGGGCGTTTATGCTGGCGGACACGCCCTATCCGGAAGCGGCGCGGGAATTTCTGGCCTTTGTGGGCGGCGTTGCCTCGCAGCAGAGCAACATGGAACAGTTGCGCCGGCTGCCCAGCAACTTGCTGGTGGATCGGAGCGGGCTGCTGCCGGTGTACGAGAAGGGGCTGACGCTGGTTTCCGAGGCGGAGACGTTGACGCAATTGCTGGGCGCCAACACAAATCCGGATGTGGCAACCGCGTTCTTGGCGGCGATTACCCAGTTCTGGCGCGAACCGGAGAATATTGGTGAGCTGCTCGCTGACGTTGAGGCCGAGCGGCTGGCCGCGTATGGACCCATCGAACCGGCCGGTTCCACTCAGTCTCCCCCGACCTTCGCCGTGGCCCAGGAGGAGCCAGTTGTGGCAGCGATCGACACGCTCGGCCAGCGTGTGGCGCCCGGGGCAGCCCTTTACCATGAGGGCCAATTCCACCTCTTTCTCAATCGCTTTGACAGCTTTCCCGGCGCAGTCACGGTCCATTATGCCACCTCGACTGATGGCCATAACTGGTCCGAGGCGGCCGGTGAGCCGATCCTGACGACGGCGGCTGTTCCGTTTGCCGAGGTGGCGGCCGTAGCAGCCGATGTGTTGGTCGAACCCGATGGTACCTGGGTGCTCTATTTTCATACCTGGCAGACCTACAGCCTGGTGAATGGGGCCGGCGTGATCGGCCGGGCCACGGCGCCCGGGCCGCAGGGCCCGTGGACTGTGGACCCGGAGCCACTGCTGACGATGGCGGCGGATCCGGCTGCCTGGGATGGTGGCCAGGTTTCTATTGCCGATGTTGTTCGCACGGCAGATGGTTATCTGCTGTATTACACGGGGGCCTCGCCGGCGGGCCTGATGCAGATCGGCCTGGCCACCAGCAGTGATGGCCGTACCTGGACCAAATATGATGACCCCGCCACAACGGCAGCGCCGTATGCCGACAGTGACCCGGTGGTGGCCAACGGTAGCACTGGCGCCTGGGATAGTGCGGCTGCGTTTCATGCCCATGTGGTGGCGGGACCGGCCGGATTCCTGATGCTCTACAAAACATTGGGCACACCGACACCGGTAGGCTTTGCCAGCAGTCCGGACGGCGTCCACTGGCAGAAGGCTGAAGCCCCCCTGTTCGCGGCGGATCTCCTGCCCGGGAGCAGCGCCATTGGCAGCCTGTCCCTGTTGGCGCACGACGGACAGCTCTGGCTTTACAGCGAACAATTTCGGGGCAGTCGCAATCGAACCGATATCTATCTGTTGCAAGCGCCGCTGCCCTAAAGATTAAGTCTCACAGTTAAAGCCTGCCATCCCAACTGCATCGCGGTATGCTAGAGGGACGGCAGGCTTTTTTGCTGCCGCCGTGATGTCAGGCGGAGGTGTGCCCCGGATGGCGAATTACGAGATTCATGAGCGGATCTACCAGACAATCCGGGCTGAAGGTGGCCAGGGTTGGGGCGGGGCGGCGCGGCTTGAGCGGGCGCCCATCCTGCTGGAACGTCTGTTTTCGCTGCCGGCGGTGCCGGTTGAGGGCGCTTTGCTGGAGCTGGGTTGTGGTGAGGGCAACTATGCCCGGTTGCTGCATGAACGTGGTTACCAGGTGACTGGCGTTGATGTCGCGCCGACAGCCATTGCCTGGGCGCAGGAGAAGGCAGCGGCGCTGGGTTATGCGATCCAGTTTTTGCAGGCGGATTTGAGCCGACCATGGACTCTGGCGGAAGGACAATTTGATCTGGTTGTGGATGGCAACTGTTTACACTGTATCATTGGCGGGGATCGGCAGCCGTTCCTGGCCAATGTGTGGGCAGCGCTGCGGCCGGCCGGGCTCTTTTTTGTCAGCAGCCTGTGCAGTCAAAGCGAACAGGATCGGCTGACATACCGGGATGATCAGCCGTACCGGCAGATTATGGCACCGGCCCATCTGCTGGCGGAGCTTAAAGCGGCTGGCTTTGGTATCGAGCAAAGCGTTATTCATCCCGGGGAACAATCGAACCATATCACGATTCACGCGCGCAAGCTGGTCTGAGCCAGCAGGAGAAAGGCATGAGTAATCCGAATGATTTTAATCAGCAGGTGATCGATGAGTTTCGGGCCAATGAGGGGCAGGTGGGGGGCTATTTTGCCAATTCCACGCTGCTGCTGTTGCATTCAACTGGCGCTAAAAGTGGCCAGCCCCGGCTGAACCCGCTGGTAACGATGCCGGTTGGCGACGATTATGTGATCATCGCTTCCAAAGGCGGGGCGCCCACCAACCCGGACTGGTATTACAACCTCGTGGCCCACCCCGAAGCAGAGATTGAGGTCGGGGCAGAACGCTTCCCGGTACGGGCGCGGCTGGCAGAAGAGCCGGAGCGGACCCTGCTCTACCAACAGGTCGCCGCCCAGTTCCCCGCCTTCGCCGAATACGAGAAAAAGGCGGGCCGCACCATCCCCGTCTTCGTCCTGAACCGCGTTTGAGGAGAAAGAAGAGTAGCCACGGATTAACACGGATTTAACACGGATTTTAAAAAAAAAGAGAATCCGTGTTAAATCCTGTTAATCCGTGGCTACTCTTAAAAAGAACAATCCCCCTGGCGCGCCTCCCGTTGCGGCCAGGGGGATATTCAGGTAGGAGGGTTACGTACTGGGCGACGCCAGACGCTCCTGAAGGGGGTCGATTCGCGAGAGACGCCCGCGCGAAGCCCGCAGAGGGTAAAGGTTGTACGTAACTACAAGGCTTAACGGGGCTGACGGGGAAATGTTACAGATGCGTTGGCATTTTGGGGATCATCCGGTACAGTCCCACGTTGATGAGTGAGACGACGCAGGCAGAAAGCCCCGGTATCGGCACTCTGTCGGAAAAGTCGCTCCATGCGGCGCTGAAGCAGTGGATCGCGCAGCCGGGGGATCAATTTGAGGTAAAGAGCGGTCGCTTTGTCATTGACATTATGCGGGGCGATACCCTCATTGAGATCCAGACCCGGCACCTCTACGCCATGAAACGCAAGCTCAGTCGCTTGCTCCCCGACCACACCATCCACCTCTATCATCCTATCGCCAGACAAAAATGGATTGTGCGGCAGACGGCCGAGGGTGAGCTGGTCAGCCGGCGCAAATCGCCCAAGAAGGGGCGGCTGCACGACATTTTTAATGAGTTGGTGCGCATCCCTGGTCTGCTACTCGAACCTAATTTGATCCTGCATGTTTTGCTTACCGAAGAAGAGGCGATCCTGCGTGATGATGGTCAGGGAAGCTGGCGCCGGCGCGGCTGGAGCAGCCATGACCGGCTGTTGCTGGATGTGGCCGAGGAGACGGTGCTGACCACGGCGGCGGATTACCTGGCGCTGTTACCGGCCGGTCTCCCCCAACCTTTCAGTAACAAAACCCTGGCCAAAGCACTTGGCTGCCAGACCCGCGTGGCCGGGCGTATGACCTACACGCTGCGCGCCATGGGGCTACTGCAGCTGGCCGGCAAACAGGGCCAGTCCAACCTGTTTGAGGTTGGCCAATGAGCGCCTGGCTGCTGACGGCGACGCCAGTTCTGGTGCTGCTGCTGGCGGCCGCGGCTGAGTTGCTGCAATCGTTCCAGACGCGCCATTTGCCTCTGCTGGCGGCCGGCGAATTGGCCCGACAACAACCAGCTATGCAACTGCCCGGGCAGTTTTTGCGTTATTGGCCCCGTGCCATTCTGGGCCTGGGCCTGGTGGTGATGCTGGCTCGGGTCAACCGAATGCTGGATACCACCGGTACGGTGCGGGCGTTGCTGGGGTTGGTGCTGCTCTGGTTGTTGGTCGCCATTGTGATGGAAATTGGGTTTGGCCTGACGTACCGGGTCGTTCGCGGCAGTGGGCAACCGGCCGGTACGCGCGAACAATACCGCTTCGGCGCCGCTGTGCAGCGCTGCGGCTGGTATCGTCTGTTGCTCTGGCTGGTCGCCTGCGGCTTGATGCTTTTCTGGGTACAAGCCAACTAAAGCAATATAGCGCCACACACTTGTCACCCTGAACGAAGTGAAGGGGGGGAGAGGATGAATTACAAACGAATCATGGTGAAATTAAGCGGCGGGGCAATGGCTGGTAACAAAGGTTGGGGCTTTGATCCGGATTCTCTAAACCATATCGCTGATGAGGTGTTGAAGCTCCACGAGAAAGGTGTTGAGGTGGCTGTGACCGTTGGCGGTGGCAATATTTTTCGCGGCGAGCTGGGGACCCAATGGGGGATCGAGCGGGCTGAGGCAGATAACATCGGCATGATGGCGACCGTCACCAACAGCCTGATGCTCCGGGGGGTGCTCAAGGCGCGCGGGGATGCGGAAGTTCGCGTCATGACCGCTATTCCCATCAATACCGTGGCTGAACCGTTCATCCGCCTGCGCGCCATCCGCCACATGGAACTGGGTTACATCATTTTGCTGGCTGCCGGCAGCGGTAATCCCTATGTGACGACCGATTATCCTTCGGTGCTGCGCGCCCTGGAATTGCGCTGCGACGCGTTGCTGGCGGCTAAGAACGGCACGGACGGTGTCTACACGGGCGATCCCAATCAGAACAGCGCTGTGCGCCGCTACCGGGACGTCGACTACGACACGGTTTTGCAGAAGAACCTGGGGGCGTTGGACCAGGCAGCCGTGCTGTTGGCCCGCGACCACGATTTACCCATCCATATCTTTGATTTTGACGAGCCGGGTGCCATGGAGCAACTCTGCCGCGGTGAGCATGTCGGCACCCGCATCGGCCATCTGGCGGACACGTTTTACTAGATGTATCGCTCGCTGCTTCGCTTTCTGGTGCCGCTGGCGCTGGTCATCCTGATTCGCGATCTCAGCAACCAGGTCCTCAATGGTGGGATGGCGCGCCTGCCGGAGGCGACGGCGACGCTGGCCAGCTTTGGTCTTGCTTTTGGGCTGTTCTTTCTGGTGGCGGCACCGCTCTCCCAGCTGACGTCGACCAGTTTGGTGCTGGTGACCGGCCGGTCCTCCTACCGGGCCGTACGCAACTACGTCTGGCTGCTCTGTCTATTGATCACAGTGTTGCTGGCCAGCCTTGACTTTACGCCGCTGGGCGACCTGGTCATCGAGCGGGCGCACGGGATCGCGCCGCCATTCAGCTTGCTGGTGCGCCGTGCCCTGCTCTGGCTGATGGGCGCCCCCATCCTTTACGGGCTGACCCATTTTTACTCCGGCTTGCTCCTGCGTGTGCGCCGCACGGCGATCAATGGCTACTCGACGCTGGCGGGCATCGTTACCAGCACGGTCACCGTGTTTCTCCTGCTGCCGCTGCCGTTTGTGCAGGCGACGCCCCTGCTGTTGCCGGTGCTGGCCACCTACGTGCGCATGGTGACAGAGATGGCGATTGTCGGCTACGGTTACTGGCGCTATGTGCGGCCCGGCCAACTGGCCGAGGCTGAGACTGAGGCGCCGACTTTCGCTGAGATCACCCGCTTTTTCTGGCCGCTGGCCTTTATTCTGCTGGTACAGGGCGCCAGCCGGCCGGTGATCAACCTGTTTGTCGCCCGAGGGCCGGACGGGGAGATGGCGCTGGCGGTGTTGACCGTGGTTTATGCGCTGGGGCTGATGCCGTATGGCTGGCTAAATGAGTTGAAGAATATCCCGCCGGCATTTATGGGCGAAGAGGGGATGGACCGGCCGGTGCGCCGCTTTGCCCTGGCCTGTGGCCTCTTTTCATTTGCCAGTATGGTCATTTTATTCTGGACGCCGCTGCGCGATTTTATCCTGCTCAACTGGATTGGCGTCGACAGTGAATTGGCCGAGCTGAGCCGTATCCCGCTCATCATTTTCAGCTTCTTTCCGTTGGCAGTGACGCCGCGCGCCCATTTGCATGGGATCGGCATGGCTGAACGGCGCACCAGCGCGCTGGCCCTCAGTGCACCGGCCCGCTTTTTGGCGCACCTGGGGGTGATGGTCTTGCTCCTGAACATCGCCTGGCCCGGCGCCACCAAGGCGCTTCTGGCCCTGTTCGCCGGCTTCTGTGTTGAGGCGCTTGTCGTCTGGTGGGGCCTCAACCGGGGGAAGGTGCCCCAAATCCGGCCGGAGTTGCCGTAGCAAAAAACTGCCTCTTGACATTATCATCTATTTCGAAAATAATCTACTTCGATATATTTCAAAATAGATGGAGGTCAAATTAGACGATGAGCGAAGAACAATTTGAAACCCTGCTCAATTTTTTCAAAGTGATGGGCAACGAAAGCCGGCTGCGGTTGGTCGGTCTCCTGGCCAACGAACCGCAGAACGTCGGTGAGCTGGCGGCGGCGCTGGGTGTCAAGGAGCCGACGGTTTCCCATCATCTCAGCCAGTTGAAGATGCTGGGCTTAGTTTCTGTCCGGGCTGAGGGTAACAATCGAATTTACAATCTGAACGCCAAAATGCTGGAGCAGATGAACAAGGAGATGTTCACGGCGGAAAACGTGGCCAATATGGTGGCCAAGGCGCCGACGCCGGACGAAAAAGTCCTGCGTGCTTTTCTGGATGGTGAACAGATCACCGCGATTCCCTCGAAGCGGAGCAAGCAGCAAGTGGTCCTGCGCTGGTTGGTGGAGAAGTTTGAGCACGACCGGCAGTATGAGGAGCGCGAGGTGAACGAGATCATCAAGCGCCATCACCCGGATTCAGCCAGCTGGCGCCGTTATCTGATCGACGAACATCTGATGGCTCGCGCCGGCGGTTACTACTGGCGTATCGACACGCCCGCATGAGTGCGCTGACGGTTCGCTGCGACGAAGGTGCGGCCTATCTGCGTGACCGTGGCCTTAACCTGCTGGGGGTTCTCGATGTGGCGGCTTTGCCCGCCGCCGTTCGCGAGCCCCTGGCAGCGGCCGGCCTGGAGCTGGCCGGGTACCCGTGTCTGGTGGTCATTGGCCATGCCGGCCGGCGCCTCTGGGCAGAGTTAAACCGGACGCCGTTCAATTCCCCAGATCCGGTCGATGATTACAGCCGGCAGCATACCGCCCATTTTGCTCAGCAATATCTGGGCGACACCGGCTGGCGGCTGCTGTACCCGAGCGAGGTTTTCTTTCCGCTTAGCCTGTTGGGCGAGTTGGTGGGGTGGGGCCGGCCGTCGCCATTGGGCCTGGGGATGCACCCCGAGTATGGCCTTTGGTGGGCCTATCGGACTGTTTTTCTCAGCCAATTGCCGCTGCCTGTGACGGTGCCTGTCGCCACGCCGCATCCGTGTGACAGCTGTGTGGGCCAGCCTTGCCTGGCCGCCTGTCCGGCCGGTGCCCTCAGCCCCACTGCCGGCTTCGATGTCTATGCTTGTTCTGACTATCGTGTGAGCGCAGGCTCAAGCTGTGCCGCCCAGTGCCTGGCCCGCCAGGCCTGCCCCGTTGGGGCGCAGCACCGCTATACCCCCGACCAGATCAACTACCATTACCGCCTCTCCCTGGCGACCATCAAAGCGTACAACGCCGGCGAGGGGTAGCCCACCCGACGGGTCCACTACCCGACGGGTCCGCCACCCGACGGGTCCACTACCCCTCACCGGCCGGTGCGTGGGCATTTGCGCTGCTTTAGGTACAATGCGGGACGCCCGTAAGGAGAATTTTGATGGCTACTTCGCCAAGCGACCGGTTACGCTGGCTCAAACGTGCCCTGTGGGCATTGCTGGGCCTCTTTGTCCTGATGATTGCGCTCCTGGCCGGCTCCATTGCCTTCGACGCCTGGTTTGGCCGCAGTTCAACTGAGTTCACCAATGTGTCGTTTCCCGGGCAGGATGGCGCCACACTCTATGGCTACCTGGCGCTGCCGGATGGCCCCGGCCCCCATCCAGCCGTTCTCCTCATCCATGAGTGGTGGGGGCTGAATGAGGGGATGCCCGTGCTGGCTGATGCGCTGGCAGCTGAAGGGTATGTTGTGTTGGCTGCGGATGCTTACCGGGGCGCCCTGACAGCCCAGGTGCCGCGAGCCCTCTGGCTGCGCCTGACCATCCCAGAGGAACAGGTGCGCGCTGACCTGGATGATGCCCTGGATTATCTGCTGGCTCAGGACGAAGTTGATCCGGAACGGGTGGCGACCATGGGTTTCTGCTTTGGTGGCGGTGAGTCGTTGCAGTTGGGTTTGCGGCAGTCGGAGCGGCTGGCGGTGACGGTCCTGTACTACGGCTCGGTTGTGACGGATATTGAGGCGCTGCGACCGCTGCGCGATCAGCAAGGGGTGCTGGGCATTTTTGGCGAGGAAGACCAGCAGATTTTTGTCGAGGATGTGCTGGAGTTTGAGACGGCTTTGAACAGCCTCGAGATCGCCAATGAAGTGACGATTTATGAAGGGGTGGGGCACGCCTTTTTGAACGAGGACAATTTTGACCAGCCGGGCAGTGCTGGTGACGCCTGGCAGCAGACGCTGGAATTTCTGGCGACAAATTTGCAGGTCGAATAGGCGGGTATCGCCGATGTCACAAAGCGGGCCGCTGCGGTGTTTTAGGGAATAGAGACGCGCCAACTATTGGCTTCAGGATAAACGCAGCGTGACAACCCTGTCTGACAACTTCCTTTTGCAACAGCTTCACGCCGGCGATGAGGCCAGTTTTGCTCTGCTGTTTCAGCGGCACTATGAGCGTGTCTATGGGCTACTCTTTCGCCTTGTCGGCAATCGAGCCGAGGCCGAGGATCTGACCCAGGAAGTATTTTTGAAGTTGTACCGGCAGCCCTTGTTGGGCCGGCCGGATGATAACGTGGGTGGCTGGCTGTATCGCGTGGCCACCAACCTCGGCTACAACGCCATTCGCGATCGCAACCGAAGGCAAGAGCGAGAACTTCTGCTGATCGCGGACCGGCCGGATGGCGCCGAAGGGCCGCAACAGGCAACCGAGCGGCGTGAGGCCCGCGAACGCGTACAACGTGCGCTGGCAGATTTGAAGCCACGCCAGGTTCAGCTGTTACTGCTAAGGCAGATGGGGTTCAGCTATGCCGATCTGGCGGACCTGTGCGATGTGGCGCCCGGCTCGGTCGGCAAGCTGCTGCAGCGGGCGGCGGATGCTTTTCGTGAGGCTTATGCGCGTCTGGGAGAGGATTATGAAGCGGGAACCTGAGCAAATCGACGATGTATTGGCCAGGCTCGAGGTCCTGGCGCCGCGGGCAGAGGAAGCCCCGACCCCCGCAGCCGTGGCGCTGGCCCAGCTGCAGACCCGGCCGCTAAAACAGCCGCGCTGGGTTGCCGGCTGGCGCTGGTTGACGCGGCCAACTGGCGGGCGCCGCTTTGGGTTTGCCCTGGCGTTGCTCTTGCTGCTGATGTTTACCTTTAGCTTTCCGGCCGTGCGCACCGCAGCCAGCGAATTCCTGGGTACGTTCCGTGTGCAGCGCTTCGCGCCCATCGCCATTTCGCCGGAGCAAATCGCGGCCCTGTCTGAGTTGGCGGAGCAGGGTTTTGTGCCTGGAAAGATTGAGCAGATTTCGCCTGGGAGTGCCATTGCCGCTGATGATGCGGCCGAGGCAGCAGAGCTGGTTGGGATGACGCTACAATTCCCGGCAGCCTTGCCCGCGCCGGCCGATTTCCAGGTCACTGAGGCGCCAGACATGCGCCTGACCATCGACCTGGTCGGTGCCCGCGCCCTGTTGGCAGCGGCCGGTCTTGATCCGCTCATCTTGCCGGATGCGGTGGATGGGCAGGCTGTGGAAGTCGTGACCAGCCCCGGTGTGACGGCAAGCTGGCCTGATGGTGTCGTGCTATTCCAGACAACCTCGCCGCAGGTAACCTATCCGCCGGGTGTCGATCTGCAAGTGATGGGTGAAGCGGCGCTGCAATTTTTGGGCATGTCTGCCGCAGAAGCGGCGAACCTGGCGGCCACGATTGATTGGACCAGCACCTTCGTTTTGCCCATCCCGACCGGGGTGGCGACCTACGAGGAAGTGGTGGTCGCCGGCGGTCCGGGTCTGCTCATCAGCAGTCTGGATGGCCAGATGAGTGGCCTCGTCTGGCAAAAGAACGGCAACGTTTACGTGTTGTCCAGTTCAGGCCAGGCTGATTCAGACCTGCTAGCAATAGCTGATTCCATGCGGTAGTTGGCCGTCAAATTGAGCTGGTTTTGAGCTGAAGGGGATACCGGCCGGTATCCTCTTTTTATTTTCGTGTCGGCAAAAAAGCCTGAAAAACGTTGGATGTATAACCTCCGGGAGGCCCGACCGATCTCGGAGAGAGGTAGCGCATAAAGGACCTCCCGGAGGTTAGAAGAGCCCCCGGAAGCTGTCGCAGCACACAAGGGGGAGAATGTGTTGCCAGAGCTTCCGGGGGTTGAGAAAGCGCAGGGACGGTGCTCTACCCGGGCAACCGCCGCCCGCACACTGGGTAAGCAATTTAGCGATTAATCGTCATCTCCGTGGTCGTCATCATCGTCGCCGCCACTGCCACAGGCGCCAATGGTGTCGCCATGAGCCTGGTGAGCCGGGACGGCGTTGGCGGAGACTGTGATGGTGTTTCTGCCCTTGTGGCAGATGGTAACACGGCCGCCGCCATGGTCGTCATCATCGTCGTCGTCATCGTCGCCACCGCCGTTGCCGGGAGGCGGCTCGGAGCCGGGCGGGGGCGGTACGATGATGATGATAATTGTGATGACGGTGATGGAGCCGTCTTCATTCATGCAAATCGTGATCGTGATGGTCGTGTTGCTGGTGATACCGGTTGGGAAGCCGTCATCATCACCTAACGTCAGCGGTGGCAGGCCGGCTACGTTGAGCTGGTTACCGCTCACACTCACGACAACCGTTGTCAGGGTGAAGCAGCCACTGGTACCGCTGGTGGCTTCCAGGTCTTCAATCTCGCGGGCCAGTAGCGCGCCATCGTCCAGGATGATGCCGCTGACGCGAACCAGGGAACCAACTTCGATGTCGTCGTCGATTTCAGTCTCTTCGTCGGTCAGGATTTCTGTCCCACTGACGACCCAGGGGTCGATGCTATCCACCACACCGATGAAGCTGAAGGTGTGTTCGTTGCTCTCGCGCAGGTGGATTTCGCTGGCCAGCCAGCTGCCGTCCGCGAGGATCCGGCCGGTCGCCACAACCTCATCGCCCACTGCGATACCATCATCGATAAGGGTGAACTCGTCCACGGTCAGGCCAACCCCGGCCACATACCACGGGTCCATGTTTTCCACGATGCCGGTCAACTCAAACTGATTCTCACCATCGTCAACCAGGCTGATTTCTGTCGCCAGCCAGCTACCATCAATGATGTAGCCTTCGGCACGGACGAGGTCGCCAATTTCGATGTCGTCATCGATCTCGGTGTTTTCGTCCACGGTCACGTCGATCCCAGCTATCGTCCAGGTGCCTGGAGCGATGGCGGTGACGATGCCGACAAATTCAAAGGGCTGGCCCTCATCGATCAGGCTGATCTCGGTGGCCAGGAGGGAGCCATCGGTTTGCACCAGGCCACGCACATGCACGCGATCACCCACTTCGATACCCGGGGCGATCTCTGTGTTGGCATCGACCTGGATGCTCTGGCCGGCAACCTGCCAGGCGGTGGTGTCGATCATTTCGACTTCGCCAGACAGGCTAAACTGATTGGCCGGCGCCTCATGCAGTAACGTGATGACGGCGGCGACCAGCGTGCCATCCGGCAGCATGTAACCCACGACAGCGGCGATGTCGCCCACCTGCGGGTTGCCGATGATGACGGTGCTGGCGTTGGTGGCAAAGGTCTGCCCGCCGATGGTCCAGCTATCGCCAGTGGCGGTCACTTCGCCTTCGCCGATGATGACAAAGTAAGGTTGCCCGGGCGGTTCATCGCCCTGGACGACAGACATCTGTCCGCCGGTCACGTATTGGGTACCCTGGGGGTTATTGACTTCGACACGCCCCTCGGTCACGAGGAACTGACTTTCCTGGCTGTTCGGGTTGACGTTTACCTGAAACTCAGTGCCTCGCGCCCGGCCGGAGCCGCTGGGGGTCAGAACTTCGTAGCGGGAGCCGCCGTCGTTGCGGAAGTCGACTTCGTGGCTGGTACTGCCGGAGAGCTGATTGATGACGATGGTGCGCAGCCCCTCGCCCCGCTTGTTGGCCATCATCTCCGTGATTTCGATTTCGGTGCCTGGTGCGAGTGTCATCTGGCTGCCGTCGTTAAACATAACAACGGCCTCGGAGTAATCAAGTGTCCGGATGCGTTCGCCGACGCGCAGCTCGGCCAGCTTGCCAAGCGGCTGCCAGCCTTCTTTTTCAGTCCAGATTTCAGCGACGCCCTGGGTAGTGCGCAGGCCGGCTGTGGTCGTATTGATGTCGGGGCCAATGCCGCTAAAGGGAATGAAGACTGCGAATTGAGCTTCGGCGACAGGAGCTGCCGGAGCTTCTCCAGGGGTTTCTTCAGGACTTTCAACGACTTCCAGGTTGGGCTGCTTGCTCTCTAGAACACCATTGATGCCCCCGTCTTTATCGGGTCCACCACCGTTCAGGGCAATGAGAGCGACAAAAAAGATAGCGAGAGCCGCCATAGCCAGACCACCGATAGCCAGAATCTGGGCCGGGCGGCCATTGGATTTTGTCAATCGTTCCCACAAGGCTTCGAGCCAGCCGCCGTTGGCCGGCGCCTGGCTGGTTGCGGGGGTGACCGGCCGGTCAGGCAGTTGGGCCAGCAGATTACGTCTGGCCTGCTGCCGAAAAGCCAGGGACGGTTCAACGCGCGGGCGATCGGCCAAGTGTGCGGTCAGATTGAGTAATTCAGCCAGTTCTAAGCCGTCATCCGGCTGCTGCTGAATGCATTCCTCGGCCGACAAACGCCCGTCGTCGATAGCCTCGATAGATTCCTGATAACGTTGCTCTAGTTCATCAGACATGAAAACCTTCCTGAGAGACAAGCAAGCTGCGTAGTGCTTTGATGGCGCGGTATTGCAGGGCGCGGACGGCCTGTTCATCGCGCTCCATGACCAGGGCGATTTCTCTGTGACTCAGGCCAGCAAAGAAGCGGTAGGTCAGGATTTGCTGATGATCAGCCTTTAGCTGCAACATGGTTCTGTCTATCATCGCCTGCTGTTCCCGCTGGCCCACCAGATACTCGAGTGAGTCATCTGGGGCGGCCAGCGGCGGCGCTTCATCCAGAGCCAGGTTGTTCTTGCGCGTGCGGTAATGATCGATGACTGCGTTGTGGGCGATGCGGTACAGCCAGAGCCGGAACGGGATTTCCCGCGGCGGGTTCTGGCCCAGGGCCTGCCAGGCACGCAAGAAAACGATCTCTGTCAGATCTTCTGCTTCTTCCGCCCGTTCAACGCGATAGAAGATGTAGTGATAGATCTCATCCAGGAAAATCTCATAGAGATCCCCAAATGCTTCTTTATCACCTTGAATGGCCTTCGCCACTTTCTCTTCGTGTAAATTGGTCATATGCAGCGCTGCTAACCTCTCGTTGGCAGGTAAGACGAGGGTGTTGCCAAAACGTGACGGTTTTGCCCAAAATCGCCATATTCATGTCTGATATCGGCATTATAGGGTGGTCGTGGGTAGCAACTGTTAACTGGTTGGCGCTTGCCCCTAGTCAATTTGGGGGATTCGTGGCGGAAAAAGGGCCCGAACTGCGTTGAGTGTAGTAAATCTACCTCCGGGAGGACCTGGCAGCCCATTGGTAAGTCAACAGCTGAAGGTCCTCCCGGAGGTTAGAGGCGCTGGCTGTTGGCACAAAAAAAGCCCGCACGGGGCGGGCTCTCAAGTTCAATTGTCAGGCTGTGCTAGAAGCTCAGGCTGCGCTGCAGAATGGGCAGCTCATCCAGCGCTTTGCCGGCGCCGAGGGCGGTGCAGGCAATCGGGTTGTCGGCGATGTAGGCGGGGACGCCGGTGGCGCGGGTGATGTAGGTGTCGATATCGCGCAGCAGAGCGCCGCCGCCGGTGAGAGCCATGCCCCGGTCAATGATGTCCGAAGCCAGCTCGGGCGGGGTTTTGGAGAGAACGGTGCGCACCACGGTGGCGATGGCAGTCAGCGACTCGCTAATTGCTTCGACGACTTCGGTGGAGCTGACGGTAATGGTTTTGGGCAGGCCGGAAATCTGGTCACGACCCTGCACCTGCATCTCCAGCCGCTCTTCCGGCTCGATGGCGGCGCCGATCTTGATTTTGATTTCCTCGGCGGTTGGTTCGCCGATGATCAGGTTGTAGCGCTTGCGGATGTAGCTGATGATCGCCTCATCGAGGTGAATGCCGCCGACGCGGACCGATTCAGCGCAGACGATGCCGTTCATGGCCACGACGGCCGCTTCCGTGGAGCCGCCGCCCAGGTCGACCACCATGTTACCTGTCGGTGTGCCGACAGGTAGGCCGGCGCCGATGGCGGCGGCCAGCGGTTCGGCGATCAGGTGGACTTCACGGGCGCCGGCGGTCAGGGCGGCCTCGCGGACGGCGCGCCGCTCCACGCTGGTGACGCCGTAGGGGACGGTGATCATGACGATGGGGCGGCGGAAGGAGAACCGGCCGGTTACCTTATCCAAGAAGTAACGCAGCATCCCCTCCGTCACAAAATAGTCGGCGATCACGCCATTCTGCAATGGCCGCATCACTTCAATCTCTTCCGGCGTGCGCCCATACATTTCCCGCGCCGCCCGGCCCACTTCCACAATGACCGTACGCCCATCCTGATCCAGGATGGCCACAACGGAAGGCTCCTGCAAGACAACACCACGTCCCTGCGAATGCACCAGGACGCTAACGGTGCCGAGATCGATGGCGATGTGAGGTTGCATAAACGGCATAACGTCACCTGTTCTTTTCCAGGAGGCTCATTGGCATGCATTGCTCCTGTCATCCCGAAGGGACCCTGGGTAAAGCTAAACTTTATTGTGCCCCTCGATGGTCCCGAGGGAAAAAAAACGTGATGCGCTTTTTCAGCGCATCACGTCTATTCTACCCTAATTTGTCAGGGCTTGCCGCCAGGCGACGAAACCCTTCACTTTCACTCAGCTAGCCTGGGCCAGACCTAGTGATTGTCGTTGCTCATGTCCGGCAGACGGCGGCCCTGGCGCATGGAGCGCTTGCGGCTGACGTCGATGCGGATTTGAGCCCGGCGCAGGGACGCCTCAATCTGGGCGTAACGAATCGGATCTTCCTTGACCCCTTCGCTCATCTGCTGCACGGCTCGCTCGCGAGCCCGCTCGGCCCGCTCCAGGTCGATATCTTCTGCCTGTTCGGCTGTATCCGCCAGAATAACCACTTTATCTGGTTGTACCTCAACGAAGCCGCCGCCGATGGCATAAAACTCCTCACCTTCGCTATGGCGAATGACAACTTCACCAAAGTTCAGGGCGGTGAGCAGCGGGGCATGGTTGGGCAAAATACCCATCACACCCTCAACGCCGGGCAGGCTCACGTAGTTGACTTCACCAGAATAAAGAAGCCGCTCCTGGGTGACCAGGTCACAATGGATGGGCATGGCTTACCTTCCTTGCACAATGCGCGGCGAGACTTACGCCTCGGCCTGCATCTTCTCAGCTTTTTCCTTGACCTCTTCGATGTTGCCGACCATGTAGAACGCCTGCTCAGGCAAGTGGTCATGCTGACCGTCGAGGATCTCACGGAAACCGCGTACGGTGTCGGCCATCGGCACGTACTTGCCGTTCAGACCATGGAATTTTTCGGCCACGAACATCGGCTGGCCCAGGAACTTCTCGATCTTGCGGGCCCGAGCCACCAGCAGCTTGTCATCCTCGCTCAACTCGTCAATACCGAGGATGGCGATAATGTCCTGCAAGTCCTTGTAGCGCTGCAGAATCTGCTTCACTTCGCTGGCCGTGCGGTAATGCTCTTCGCCGACGATTTCCGGCTGCAGCGCGCGGCTGGAGGACGAAAGCGGGTCGACCGCCGGGAACAGACCTTTGGCGAACACGCTCCGGTCCAGCGTCAGGCTGGAGTCAAGATGGGCGAAAGTGGCGACCGGCGCCGGGTCCGAATAGTCATCGGCCGGCACGTAAACCGCCTGCATGGAGGTGATGGAGCCTTTCAGCGTCGAGGTAATACGCTCTTGCAAAGCGCCCATCTCGGAAGCCAGGGTCGGCTGGTAACCGACCGCGCTGGGCATCCGGCCCAACAACGCGGACATTTCCGCACCCGCCAGCACGTAGCGGAAGATGTTGTCGATGAAGAGGAGCACGTCACGGCCCTGATCGCGGAAATATTCTGCCATCGCCAGACCGGTCAGCGCCACCCGCAGGCGCACGCCAGGGGTTTCATTCATCTGACCAAAGACCATGGCGACTGAGTCGAGCACGCCGTAGTCCTGCATTTCGTAATAAAGGTCGGTCCCTTCACGGGTCCGCTCACCCACACCGGCGAAAATGGACACACCGGAGTGCTCACGAGCCACCGAGCGAATCAGCTCGGCGATGGTAACCGTCTTGCCGACGCCGGCGCCGCCATAGATACCGGTCTTACCACCGGTGATGAAGGGGGCGATGAGGTCAACGACCTTCATGCCGGTCTCAAATACCTGGGTCTTGGTGGATTGGTCCTGGAAATCAGGCGCATCCCGGTGAATCGGATAATAGGTCTTGGCCTTCGGGGTTTCGCCGCCATCGATGGCCTCACCGATAACGTTGAAAACGCGGCCGAGGGTCACTTCCCCGACCGGTACGGAAATTGGCCGGCCGGTTGCTTCCACTACTGTGCCCCGGCTCAAACCACCGGTGGTGTCCATCGCTACCGTACGAACCATACCGCCGCCCAGGTGCTGCTGCACCTCGAGGACCAAACGCTTGCCTTCATGCTGTAATTCCAGCGCCTCGAAAATCTCCGGCAGGTGACCTTCGGGGAACTCTACGTCGATTACAACACCCTTAATGGCCTTAATCGTTCCTGTTGCCATCATAACCTCCGTCTATCAGCCAGCCAGCGCTTCAGCGCCACCAGCGATGTCGAGCATCTCATTGGTGATATTTGTCTGGCGCGCCTTGTTGCGGGCCAACGTCAATTCGTCGATTAGCACATTCGCATTGTCGGTCGCGTTGTTCATGGCGACCATGCGCGCGCTGTGCTCACTGGCCAGCGCTTCCAGCACCGCCTGGTACAACTGCAGGTCGGTGAAACGCGGCACAATGACATCCAGCAACCCTTCCACTGACGGCTCATAGGTGTAAGCTCGTTCAGCGACGCCGGAAAGGTCAACTGTCTGTACATACTCAGCCACAGCCATCCCCTCAAAATCCAGGGGCTTGAGCGGCAGGAGTTGTTTCACCCGCGGGATGCGGGTGACCAGGTTGACAAAGTCTGTGTAGGCGACAAAGACCTGATCAACTTTGCCTTCCAGGTAATCATCCACGACGATCTGGGCGATCGGGGTGATATCGGTAATGGCGGGGCTGTCTGGTAGGCCGTCGAAAGAAGCGATGACATTATATTTCCGGCGGATCATCAGATCTCGGCCCTTACGCCCGACGGCCACCACATCGCACGGACCTGGCAGCGCCTTAATGAACTTCTCGGTTTGGGCCACGATCGCGGTGTTGTAGGCACCGGCCAGACCGCGGTCCCCCGTGATCAGGATCAGATAGCTGCGTTTGATCTCCTGGCGGATGGTCAGCAGCGGGTGGGCTGCGCCACCGGGCTGTGAGGCCACATTGTGCAGGATCTCAAAGGCTTTGCCCGCGTAAACACGGGTCGACATCACCTGATGCTGGGCCTTGCGCGCCTTGGAGGCAGACACGGCCGAGAGGGCACTGGTGACCTGAGAGATATTGCGAACACTGCGGATTCGCTTGCTTAGTTCTCTTTCAGTAGCCATCCTAACTCCAGCTGGCGTTGAAGTCGACGATCGCCTGACGCAACGCGTCCTCGTTGTTCAGACGCTTGGTCTCCATGATGTTTTGGCCGATGTTGGCGTGGGACGTGTCCATGTAGCGCAGGAACGCCCGGGACCATTCGTTGACGCGATCCTTATCGACCTGGTCAAGGTAACCGCGGGTACCGGCGTACAGCAGCATGACCTGGTGAGACAGCGGGTAGGGCGCGTACTGCGGCTGCTTGAGCAGTTCCATCAGGCGCTCACCACGGGAAAGCTGGCGCTGGGTCGCTGCGTCCAGGTCTGAACCGAACTGGGCGAAGGCGGCGAGTTCGCGGAACTGAGCCAGGTCAGATTTGATACCGCCGGCCACCGCTTTCATCGCCCGGGTCTGGGCCGAACTGCCGACGCGGGAGACCGAAAGGCCAGTGCTGATGGCCGGCCGCTGCCCAGCATTGAACAGGTCGGTTTCCAGGAAGATCTGGCCGTCGGTAATGGAAATGACGTTGGTCGGGATATAAGCTGACACGTCGCCCAGCAGCGTCTCGATAATCGGCAATGCCGTCAACGAGCCACCCGTACCAGGGATCTTCTTGATTTCGTATTTGCTCGGATCATCCATCGCCTTGAGGTCAGCTTCAAGCTGATCTTCGGCCAGGTTTCCGAAATAGCGCTTGTTATTTACCCCCATGGAATCCTTGGTGACTTCCGTGCCCTTCTCGACGATGACGTATTCATCGCGCAGGCGGACGGCTCGTTCCAGCAGGGTGCTGTGCAGGGAGAAAATGTCACCGGGGTACGCCTCACGGCCAGGCGGACGGCGCAGAATCAGGGACATCTGCCGGTAAGCCCAGGCGTGTTTGGAAAGGTCATCGTAGACCACCAGGACGTCCTTGCCTTCATCCATAAAATGTTCGCCAATGGCGCAGCCGGAGTAGGGGGCGAAATATTGCAGGGGGGCAGGGTCAGCGGCGCCGGCAACGACGACGATGGTGTAATCCATGGCGCCGTTCTCTTCCAGGGTGGCCACAACCTGGGCAACCTGGCCAACACGCTGACCGATGGCCACGTAGATGCAGATCATGTCCTGACCCTTCTGATTAATGATGGTGTCAAGACAGATGGCTGTTTTACCCGTCTGGCGGTCACCGATGACCAACTCGCGCTGGCCGCGACCGACAGGCGTCATCGCGTCGATGGCGATGATACCCGTCTGTACCGGGGTGTCTACCTCTTTACGGGCGATAACGCCGGGGGCAATCCGCTCCAGCGGACGGGTGCTGGTCGCCGCAATGGGCCCTTTGCCGTCAATCGGCACGCCCAGCGGGTTCACGACGCGGCCAATCAGGGCGTCTCCAGTGGGTACAGCAGCGATCCGGCCGGTGCTGCGCACTTCGTCGCCAACTTCAATACCGCTGTAGTCTCCCATCACCACGATACCGACAGAAAACTCGTCCAGGTTCAGGGCTACACCCTGAACACCGTTGCTGAATTCAACCAACTCGTTGAACTTCACATCGGCCAGGCCATTTGCCTGGGCCACACCATCAGCAACGTAGGTTACTGTACCCACGCTCTTGGGGGAAACTTTGCTCTCGAACTTGTTAATCTGCTCGAGCAGCGAATCAGTAATATTGCTGAAGTCTAGGGTCGCCATGCACCTATCTCCTATCTTTTTTGCCGCCACCCAACCTGTTTCATTGGCCGCTTGCTACAAACAGTTCCAGCTGGTCAGGGGCAGAGTCTTGGGTTCTATTTACACCGTAACGTCCCGATTTGGGAAAATATTTCGGAAAATCGTTTGTTAAGACCAGAAGGGCTTTAAAAACGATTCCATGCAGAATCGACGTTGGCAGACCAACGTCTTTTCATCATACCCCAGTTTATTTCATTCGTCCAATAATTCACAAATGGATGGGCCAGAGGTAGAACGTGCCAATTTCTGCCATCTACTGCCATTTTGGGCCCGGCAGCCGTTAAGGCTAATCGAGCATGGCGAAGGCGTGCTCTGGCATATGGGGGATAGCGGCGAGGATGGGCAAGGTCAGCGACACGGTCGTGCCCTGGTCGATGGTGCTTGCCAGGGTCAGCGTCCCGCCGAGCAGTTCGACTGTTTTCTGGCAGATCGCCAGACCTAAACCCAGCCCTTGCTGTTCAAAGCGGTGCCGGTCGAACTGGTGATGGGCGCCGATCTGGCGCAGTTGCTCAGGCGTCAGCCCGCGGCCCTGGTCGCTGATGGTGAGGCTGTATTCGTCGGCGCCGTGGCACCGGCCGGTCACCACAATCGGCTGCCCTGGCTCGGAGAATTTGCAGGCATTGTCGATCAGCTCGGCCACTAACTTCTGCAACGACTCGGGCAGGATTCCCAGCAGGGCGTCATCCACCGATAGCTCCAGGTCGTCACCACGGCGATGTTCCAGCGCTTTCTGCTCCGCCTGGTAGCTAATCACATCGGCGCAGCCCAAACAATAACTGTAATCTCGGATCTTTTGGGCCATGACCGGGTCGGCATGACTGGTAGTGAGCTGGGCGTAGAGGATGTAATTCTCGACGACATGGGAAAGCCGCCGGGCGGCGTTGTTCATCCGCTCCAGCATCTGGCGGATCTGCTCCGGGCTGAAGCTGTCGTAGGCATCGGTCAGCAAATCCAGGTAGCCGATGATGCCGGACATGGGTGTGCGCAGCTCATGCGGCAGCGTCATTTTCAGGTAATCGCGGAAATATTCGTTTTGCTGGTTGGCCTGGGTCTGAATCTGGTCGAAGCGCTCCAGCCGGTTGCGGATCGCCTCCATGAGTTGCTCGGCGGTGAACGGTTTGGTCAGGTAGTCATCCGCGCCCAGATCCATCCCTTTGCGAATATCCGCGTAGGTGGATTTGGCGGTCAGGAATATGAAGGGGATGGTCGCCAGCTCGGGTTGCTGTTGCAGTTCCAGGAGAATGCCGTAGCCGTCGATGCCGGGCAGCATCACATCGCAGAGGATAAGATCCGGCCGGTAGTCGCCCACTTGTGCCAGCGCCTCTTCGCCGCTGCCGACCGCCAGGCAGTCAAAGCTGTAATAACGCACGATATCGACCACGCTGTCGCGCAGTTCTGTTTCGTCTTCAATTAATAACAGCTTTTTCATGCCTCTTGCTCCAGCGGGATGGTGACTGTAAAGCGGGTGCCCTCACCCGGCTGGCTCTGCCAGTCGATGTCGGCGCCGTGGGCCTCGGCGGCCTGGCGACAGATCGCCAGCCCCAGCCCGGTGCCATTGATCCCTTTGACGTTGTCGCCGCGATGGAACGGCTCAAACAGGTGTACCTGGTCCGCCTCGGCAATGCCGATACCAAAATCAATCACCCGGAAACGCAGGGCATCGGCTTCAATCTCTAGAGTGAACTCAATGTGATCCTGCTGGGGCGAATATTTGATGGCGTTGATGAGCAGGTTGGTCAGGACGTGGTGCAGCAGCCGGTCATCAACATGGGCCGTAAATTCCGGCCGGTCGCTGCTGAAGGCAATGCGGTGCGAAGGGTAGGTGGTCTCCAAATCTTCAGCCAGCCGACGACAGTAACCGACCACCTCCAGCGATTCCGGCTGGTAACCCAATGTGACAGCGTCACCGCGGCCAAAGGTCAGGATGTCGTCCAGCAGTAACGTCATGTTGTGGGCGGCCTTCTTGATTTTTTCCAGCCGGACGGCGCGTTCCGCCGCCTCTAAATCATGTTCGGCCAGCAACAGGTAGCTGGTGGTCGACATGATCGTGGCCAGCGGCGTGCGGAACTCATGGGAGGCCATGGAGACAAAGCGGGATTTGAGTTCGCCCAACTCCTTTTCCTTGGCCAGGGCTCGTTGCAGTTCCAGTTGGGTTTGCTTGAGTTCGGTGATTTCCCAGCCGACCGATTGGATTTCGTAGACGGTGGTCTGATTATCAAGAATTGGCTGATGGGTGAAATGGAGCCAGCAGGGCGCATCATCCCGTATAAAGGAATAGTCATGGGTGGACATCAGCCGGGTAGCGCACAGCGTTTCGATATGTTCGCTCAATACTGGGGCAATTTCGGCTGGGGCCAGGTCAAAGCCGGAGGTGCCGATGAGCTCTTCCCGGGATTTGCCGACGAAGCGGCAGAAAGCCGGGTTGACGAAGGTGAGGGTGCCATTCGGCCGGTAGCGGCAGACCAGCTCTACCTGGGCGTTGACCACGCCACGATAGCGCATTTCGCTTTGGCGCAACGCTTCAAACAACTCCTTGTAACGGATCTCGCTTTGCTGCAGGGCCCGCAGGTTGCGCGAGCGTTCGATGGCATAGCGTAGGGAGCGTTCAAACATGGCCGGGGTGAACTCCCCCTTGACCAGGTAGTCGGCCGCGCCTCGAGCCATCGCCCGCAGGTCGATCTCCCGTTCCCCCAGCCCGGTCAGGACAATCATCGGCTTCTGGCAACCGCCTGCCAGGGCCTCTTCCATCAGCTTCAGCCCATCCCACTGGCCCAGGTTGTAGTCGATCAGGTAGATATCGTGCTGATCGGCGCGGATGGCATTGAGGGCGCTGTGATAATTGCTTTCCCAGTCCAGCTGGAACTGGTGGCTGTCGATCGCTCGCAGGAGACGCCGTGTCAGGAGGAAATCATCTTCGTCATCATCGATCAACAGAATCCGAATTGTTTCGGTTGAGGTATTGCCGTTCATGTTGCTTTGTTCAATGGTAGGGCGCTGCAGCTCCCGATGCTGCTTTGGTGGGAACTGATGGCGGGTAGCCCGGGTTGGTGGAGCTATTGCCTGCGCCGTCATGTGCTGATGTCAGCTTCATTTTAGCAAGGCTACCGTTTTGGTATGTAGTACCGCTGTCCCGATTCAACCGGCCGGTTGACCTCAGCCTGGCGCTGCGGCCACTATCAGGCTTAAAGGCATGTCCGGAGGCAAGATGCACCGCCCGATGACCATCCCGACGTCATCCCGATCTTTGGCTGTCTTGAAAAGCGATCATCAAGAGAGCGTGAGGGATCTCGGTCTGAAGCGCTGAAAATGCCGGCTGGTGACCGGCTCCAGGCAAAATTGGGCCCCTGTACCACCCGCCAGCCGTTATGGCCAACACCATGGCGATGGGCCCTTCGTCCTCTCTTGATGTGAGTAATGCCCCTTGAATGAAGCTGCTAAGAAACTGGGCGCATTTGGCTTGGCAATCCTTGGCTTTCGGCTAAATGAACACACTGGATTCCTGCGTTCGCAGGAATGACGACGCAAGAAAAAGGTTTTGAAACTTCATACAAGTTCGAGAAACGCCTACTTCTCGACGTCACTCACGCGCAGGCGGGAATCCATACCCTGTCTGCCTTCGACCTAAGCTAGCAGTCTCCCTGTTTCTGGCCTTTTTGAACGCGGTCCTCGCGTGGTCATTTTCAGGGTGACGTCGGTAATTTATAACAAATGACCTCCGGACAAGCCTTAAAACGTTTAAGGGGCTGTCACGCGCAGGGGCAGGCGCAGGCTGTCACTGCCGTCGGTCCGCAGCAGCCGGCTGCCGCTAATGGGCTCATAGAGGCCGATGGCCAGCTGGTAATTGCCCGGCGGCAGATCAGCTGGCAGTTGCAGCGTATGCAGGTCCGGGATGATGTCGCCCGGTTGCCAGAGGCTGGTGGGGAAGTAGCCACCGGCCGGTGGCCCATCACCCGCCAGGGCCAGGTCGCCCGCTTCATTTAGCAGATGCAGAAACACGGTGTGATTCGGTGCCAGCGGCGCGTCTGCTTCCCAGTAGAGCTGAATCGGCAGGGGCTGGCCCGCCACGGCTGCGTCTGGCAACGGCTCGTGGTACAGGTTGAGGCCGTTGAAGCTGGCTGCGGGACCGGCCGGTAGCCCCGCCGGCTCGCCCGGGCGCAGGACGGCGTTGCCGACGAGGAGCAACGTTAACGGGTTACCGGCCGGGTCGCTAACTGGTAAATCTGCATCCCGCGCGGGCTCATAAAGCGCTACTCGCACCGACAACTGCGCCGGCGCCGCCGCCTCAGGGCTGACATACAGCTCATACTCATCGCGCCAGATCTGGCCGGGAGACCAGGCGCTTGTGGGGATGGCGCCGTTCGCCGGGTAGCGGTTGGTGTGGCTGACGACGGCTTCGTCGATGCCCAGGAGCGAAACCGCACCAAGATAATCCACGTCCACTGGCCCTGTTGCTCGCCAGTAGAGGACGAGCCGCACAGGCTCATCGTCCGGGCGCAGATCGGCCGGGGCTGTCAGCGCCACGCCGACGAGTTCGATGGGCGAGGGCGCGGCGGCAAAGCTGAAAGGGCCGAACAGATCCTCTGATGGAACGGCGGTCAGCGGTGCGGGATAGGCATAGGCCGGCCGAATATGGGTCCAGGGAAGAAGCGCCGCCATTAAGAAGGCCAGCCCGGCCACCGTGCCCAACGCTCTGGCGCCATAACGCCAATTCCCCAGCCAGCGCCACAGCCCGATGGCCCAGAGCACGTTGAAACTGGTCAGCCCGGGGAACAGCAGTCGCCCTTGAAACGAGGGATAGATAACCGTCCAGCGCAGCAACAGGATCACCAGCGAGAGCAGCCAGAGCAAGAGCAACCAGCCGCCGGCCCCCCGCCGCCAGCCGGCCAGCGCCCGCTGCGGGCCCCGCCCATTGCGCAGATGGCCGGCCAGGCCGAATAGCGCCAGCCCGTTGGCCGCCCCGTAAAACCAGTTCGGTGCGGCGATGTTGAGGCCGCCAAATAAACCCCAAAAGGTACGGTAAAAGGTGCCAAACTCCGACCACCAATCGGCCCACGTTATCGCCCTGGCACGCACCCCCTGCACGGCGAGGAAGGCGGATAGTCCGGTGAGATCGCCGTACAACGTCAGGTTGCGCCAGAACATGGGCAGCGCGATGAGCAGGGCCGGCCCGCCACTCAAGAGGCCGGCCAGCAGTAGCCAGCGCCAGGAGCGCTTTTGCCAGCTTAGCGAGCCAAAAAGAAGTGCGGCTACCAACCCCAGCCCACCAAGGCTCAGCTTGGTCACGGTGCCCAGGCCAACGACGATGCCGATTAACAGGAAAAGGCCAGGCCGGCGCCAGGGCTCGGGGCGCTCCTGCCAGATAAAAACAAGGAGGTAGATGCCGGCAGCGCCTACCAGGGCAGCGAGCGCATCATTGTTGACGGCGCTGCTGATGAAGAGAAACATCGGGTTGGCCGCCGTCAGGGCCGCCGCCAGCAGCCCGACTTGCGCCGAGGCCAGCCGCCGGCCCAGGGCAAAGGCAAAAATGATTGTCCCCAGGCCCAGGAGCAGCGACGCAAAACGGATGAGGTAGACGGCCAGGATGGCCCCGTGCCAGGGAAACGCCTCGCGCGCGGGCTGGTGGATGATGAGATTGTTGTTCACGGCGTGGCGCGTGTCACCGACAAAGGCATAGGGGTTGACCTGGTGGATGTCGGCCAGGTCCGTGGTGTCGATGCCCCAGGTGAGCAGGGCCATCAACAGATAATAGGCGGGCGGCTGGGCGGCGGATTGTAGCCAGCGACCTGGATTTTCCGGATCGAGAACCGGTAAACGCCCTTCATTCTCGATGTATTGGACAACCGGATAATGTTTGTATTCGTCCGACGATTCCAGGGGTGGTGTTGCCAGGATATAGGTGACGCCGATGATGAGGTAAAGCGCCAGGATGAGCAATAGCAGACGCTTCTGGGCCTGACTATGAGCCATACTTTCGGAAGGTTGAGACGTCATGGGCATGGGTTATTCACCGGCTGGCTGCAACTGCAGCAAGGGTCCAGGAATAGCGACAGCATCAGCCAGTTCCGCCTCCGGCTGTCTCGGTAGCCGGGCTCCATCCTGTAAACGATAAAAACCGACCAACAAGGTTGTCTCCTCCGACAAAGGCATTGCGTCTACCGGGACAGTCAGGTTGTGCGTATCCAGGATGGTTTCATCGGCAATCCACAGCATGGTCGGGTAATTTCCGCCTTGAGGGGGCCCATCGCCCTGGGCAATCAGGTTGCCGGCATTATCCAGTAAGTGCACAAAAACCTGGTAATCACCATCAAGCGGGCCACTGCTTTCCCACCACAGGGTGATGGCAACGGGTTCGCCAGGCTGGATTGTGGTGGCAGACCAGCTATAACCTCCCAGGCGGACGCCCTGAGCGAAGTCAGCCTCCAGCAGTTCTTCAGGCCCAGGTTGCGGGGGGCGCTGGGGCGGGGCCAACCGGATTCGATCAACCAGCAACAAATCGAGCTTAAGCCCTTCAAAAGAGGCAACCAGACGTTCTTTTGTAGCAGGATCGTAGAAACCAATCTCGATGTTGGCAACGAGCGGTTCGTTCACCATGTTATCGATCACGGGCAAGGTTAATTGATCGCAGAACGGCTGGTAGGGTTGCCAGAGGGAAGTTGGGTAGTTCCCTTGGCCTGGATGGCTGTCACGTTGCCCCAAAGGATTGAATGAAGAATCCAGTAAATGGGCAAAAAACACATAATTGTTGGCTAGCGGCTGCTGGGTTTGCCAGCAGAAGGTTGCCTCTACTTCCAGGCCTCTTTCGTCGTTGTGATAAATGGGCACAAAGGCGGTGCCCAGAAGCTCAATACCTGCGTCCCAGGTGGCCCGTTTGCTGGGATTAACCTGGGCCTGGGCTTCCGCCAGGGTGACCAGGGCCGGGCGGGCAAAGGACCAGGGCGTCAGGTAACCAATTGCATAGGTCGCTGAGGCTAACAGCAGAACGGTCAAAGGTAAAGCAAAATGAAAACGGCGTAGCCATTGCTGCCAGCCCAAAACCAGGAGCGCCGTGCCGGCAAACAGGACGGGAAATGTGTATCGGGCATTGGAGCCGGTGGCATTCTGATAAGAGTAATAGGCCAGCGCGGCCCCATAGATGAGGACTGCCGCAGTCAACACCAGGAAATGCTGTTGGCGCAGCTGTAGAGAGCGGGGCCAGCCCCGAATTGAGCGCCGCTGGTTCCACAGTAAGTGAATCATGCCGGACAAACCGACAATTGTTATCAGCGCATAGAAGGCGTAAAGCCAGGATGGCAGGACCAACTGACCATAGCCGAGCCGGCCCCAATAATTGGTCCAACTGTAGAGCGCTTCCTGGAAGAAAATGGCGGCTGTTCTGAGCTCATCCGGGCGCGCGCCCCAGACGGCAATGGTGCGGTCTAGCGCCAACGGTTCACCGTAGACACTCAGGTTACGCAGAAACCACCAGCCTGTGGTTGCCAGGAAAATCGCGATGATCGCCAGAAAGCGATTGAGAAAGAAACGCCAATCCTTTCGTTGCAGGGTGACCAGGAACAGCGTGCTCCCCCAAACAGCAATAAGAAAGAGGCCGGTTAACTTGCTGAGCAGGGCGCCGCCCCAGCACAAGGCGATCAAAAGAGTGTCCGGCCAGCTAAAGCCGCCCTTGAAGGCGCGCAGACAGAGGAGCAACATCAGCGCGCCAAGCAGATTCACCAGGTTATCATTGTTAAGTGAGCTGCTGATGTAAACAAACATCGGATTGAGACCGGCCGTGGCGAGTAGCAGGGCCGTCAGTTCCGGCCGGTTTGGCCACAACGTCTGGCCAATGGCTCGGCCAACGAGCAATGTCGCCGCAGCCAGGCCAATGGAGTAAATACGCAGCAGATGCAGGAGTAGCGCAGTTCCCTCATAGGGAAAGCTGTTTTCCGAACTGGGCAGAAACTGGTTTTTGTTATCCTGATGAACCCTGTCTCGATAGTAAGAGGTCCAGAATGGGTTCCGCTCAGGTTCGCTGAAGCTGGGGGCAATACGGCGCGTCAACAGTGAGCCCAAAAAGTAATAAAGCGGTGGCTGATGGCTCTGAGAGGGGGGCTCATCCAGTTCCTGAATTGGCAGGTTGCCTGTCTGCCGTAGATGAAGAATGTAGCCGAGATGCTCAACTTCATCAGGCGATTCAAACAGGGGATTTTGTATGCTGTTGTAGCCCATCAGCAGCAACGACCAGGCGATCAGTAACCAGCTGATTCGCCGCCAATGATGAGGCTGTAGCGGCGAGCCGCTGCGCAGTTTCATGGGCCTGACTCGCCTGGCCGGCCCAAGGGCGCCAGCTGATTGGGTAAGGGGACACCCGCCTGAGCCGCTGGCAGGCGGCTGTTGGGATCTGCCGGTGAGTAGAGCCCAACCCAGAGCGCCGCGTTGGCGGGCAATGGCGACGGCAGCACAATGGTGTGCTGGTCAACAATGATTTCGTCTGGCCGCCAGCTACTAACCGGCCGGGTCCAGTTGGCTGGGCCACTGCTGGTCTGGGCCAGAGGCGGCTGGCCCGCTTCAGCCAAATGAATGAAGACAATGTAATCTTCCGGCGGTGGGTTGGCGCTGCGCCAGTAAAGCGTAAGGTGCAGATCGTCACCTTGCTGCTCGCTTGTGTACGCCAGGAGTTCGATCGTGTCGCCAAAGGTGAAAGCCTCCGCCACAGGCTCGATGCCCTCTGGCAGCTCGGTCAGCTTGGGCCAACCGACGATGGTTGTGCTGGCCACCGTCTGCCAATCATCTGTGCCCGGCAGGTTGACCTGCAGTCTGTAACGGCCAGCCAGGGTGAAAGGCAGGGACAGCGCCAATGGTTGACGGACAAGTTGCCCGGGTGACCAGGCGGCTGGCGGATAGCTATCTGGACCCAGCGTCTGCATGGTTTCTGCCACGGATCGTCCGAGCCAATCAACTAGCCTGATACGGACCATTGGTTCTTGGTCGATGCTCGCGCCGGCTTGCCAGATGAAATTGCCCAGGGCCCAGGCGCCTGCCCGAAAATCGGGGGCGGCCCATTCAAAGGTCCACAGATCCGTTTGTTCTCCTTGTAGTAGCGGAGATTCAGCGCCGGGAGCCAGGGTCGCAGCGATCTGTTTGCTTAGCAGCAAGACAACCTGATCGCCGGCCCCCAGTTCCAAACTATATGTTAACGGCGGCAAACCAGTCGGATAGGGCAACCAGAAGACACGCTCATAAATTGCCTGCGTCTCGAAGGGACGTGCGTCGCTCAATTGCTGGCAGCTTTCGCTCCAAACTGTTCCCTCAGGATCGCGCAGACGTAAGCAGACGTTGCTATCAGCCCCGGCAGCGCCAGCCGGCTCAGTCCAGTAAACGGACCACCATTGGCCCGGCACCTGGCCGCGCACCGGTATGGCGCCAATCCCGACGATATCGATGTTGTTCAGCGAGAGGCTCTCAGCGAGTGGTTCCGCCACCGGTGGTAATTCGGTAGAAGCAAGGGGGCGCGTATACAGGGCCAGATGCAGCCCTGACCAGCTGGCCGGGAAGCTGACACTGTTCTGCTTGACCCATTCATGCCGGAGTATATCAATCACCCCGGTCGGCCCCATAAGACCCGTCACAACCCAGACGCGGTCATGACCAGCCGTGAAGTCGTAGAAAGACTGCCGTATGAGCGTGTCGTCACTCATAAAAATGGCCGGGATAGCGCGGGCGGGCAGCTCCGGCAGGGCGTAAATCTCATAGATCGCCATCATGGCGGCATCGTGAAAGACGATCACGTCGCCTGGCTGGCGAAGGGGGTCCAGGTAATGGGCCAGGCCGCGCATGTCGTCGCGGATCTGGGGCGGGTCCTGGATGGCCGTCTGGAGGGCCTGGAACGAGAAGAAGCTGCAAAGCAGAAACAAAGCCAGGGCGACCGGCC
>JACKBM010000038.1 GCA_020634575.1 Ardenticatenales bacterium
GGTGGTATGGATAGCCCCGCCGCCGGCGTCCTGCACGATCACCTTGGCGTTTTCGGCGAAGCTGGTCAGCTCCGCCTGGCGGGCCGCTGTCAGCACCCCTTGCGCCACCAGCTCGGCAAACCAGGCTTCGTCGTAGCGCATGTCGCCGGAGTAGTAGAGGTCGCCAACGCGCACGGCGATGGTGGGGATGGTGTGGACGGCGTACATCGCCTCAAAACGGCGGCCGTCGAGGTCCACCGGCCGGCCCGGATCGAGCGGGATATGTTCGAAGAGGGCGGCCACGTCACCGGCCGGTCGGTCCAGCATCGCCGCCAGCACCCGCAGCAGGCTCCGGTAAATGATGGTGGAGGTCAGCACCCGAACACGATGATTGCCCAGTAGCAACAGCTCCGGCAGCCCGGCCAGATGGTCCTCATGTAAATGGGACAGCACCAGCTCGGAAATCTGATGCGGCGCCACGCCCAAATTACCCAGGCGCTGGCGCAGGTAGGCGGCGGCGTCAAACAGGGTCACCCGTGTCTGCTGTTTGGGGTCCAGGAAGGCCAGGAAACAGGTGGTGATACCGGCCGGATCAAACCCGTCGCTGCCGCCGATAAATTGCAGCGTCAGCTCATGGCGCAGCAGCGGCCGGGGCGGCGTCAGAAACAAGGGCGAAGCGGGCTCCCGGACTGCGGTAGGTAGCCGAGCCACCTCGATGCCATCCTCCAGGAAAACATACTCATTATCCTGCCAGCGAATCGCCACGCCCTGCCCAAGGTCGCCGCCCCCGTCTGTCAGGGCGCGTAGATCGGTCAGGTCTTCCAGCTGCGGCTCATGGTTCAGCGGTGCATAATAGCTGGTCGCCATACATTCGACGCGTAGCCAATGATATTGCTCAAAATCAGCCGCGTTGGCCGGGCCGACCAGCGTTTCGTTGATGATGATGGCCATGCGCTCGCGCTGAGCGGCGGTCGGCGTGATGATTCGGGTGCGCTGGTTGTGGATGAAGAAGTTGCTGTAGAGCAGGAATTCGACGCTGGCGTAGTTGATGCCGCGGCGGACAAAACCGCTGGAGCCGAGCTCAATACCGGCCGGTATATCCGGCGGCAGCAGGATAATCTGGGGGATCTCATGCCCCAACGCCAGCAGCAGTTTCAGCGTTTCCGGAGGCGAATTAACCAGGACCGCGCCGGCTCTCGTTTGGACTAGGCGAGCATTGTTGGGTAGATATTCGACCCGCTGCCGCTGCTCCGATGACTCCATTTGCTTATCCTGGTTGCTCCCGACCGAATAACTCCGTTCCCATATTATAGGCAATCTGCATTATCCACCAAAATCGGAGGTATAATTCTGCATCATTTTGGCACTGGAGCAGAATCATATGCAAATCGTCGGTTGGGTATTCTTCGGCCTCTTCTTCCTGCTATTGGCAGCGGCAATCATCTTGCCGCAACTGGATCATAACCGTGATCAGCAACAGGGTGGGGATGATTAAGACTTAAAGGCGGACAGCAGCCCGCTGCTGTCCGCTTCAGGTCAACCTCAGACAAACTCAGCCATCCGCTGGACCGGGATATTCGCCAGCATCGTCGGGATGCGCTCTTCCGGGATGAACAGGTAATTCTTGTAGCGGAAGCTTTTGTCGCCGATGATTTCCTGGTGCTCTACCAGGCCATCGTCGGTCACCAGGAAATAGCGATAGTTGTGGTCGGCGAAAAACTGTTTGACATTTTCGTCGACAAAGCCATGCAGAATCTCGCAAATGATGGCCGGTTTGTCCCGCTCCATGATCGTTTGCGCCCCCGCAAAAACCTGGTGCTCCGCCCCTTCAGCATCCACTTTCATGAGATCGACCCGGGCCAGTTTATGCTCGGCGGCGTATTCATCGAGGCTGACCGCCTTGACCTGGGTGGGCACGACCCCTTCGCGATACCCCTCAACCGTCGACGCATCGGACGGCAATTGGACCGAGTCCGGGATATAAAGCGTGATTTCGCCACTCTTGGTGGTGACGGCGGCCTGGTTGGGCTGCAGGTTTTGCAGCTTATTGGCCTGGACGTTGCGGGCATAGTAGGCGTAGATGAAGGGGACGGGCTCAAAGCCATGCACGGAGCATTGCGGGTCGTTAACTGCCGCAATCAGTGAATAAATGCCCACGTTGGCGCCCACATCAAACACCACTCTGGCATGCCGCAATAGCTCCAGGTAAACCGAGATGGTTTCGGGTTCAAAACCGGTCTCGTTGTCCCAGTACAGGCGCGTCGCGTGGGAGTCGCGCCCATCGTTGACAAATTTGACAACCTTGCCATTGGGCAGCCGGTAGTCGATGGTGCCTGTGATGGGAAAACTGAAGGGCAACTTGTCGGCCACCGGCCGGACCAGCACCCGCAGCACCTTGTTGACCGGGTGGATCGTGATGAAAGACATAAAAAGGTGTTTGAGTCGGCTCATGGATCTTCTCTTCTGATAAGTTAAGCTGCCTGTCAGGATAACAGCCGTAGCTAACGAAATTGTTTACGATGTCAGGGTGTAATCAATACAGCGCAGTTGCCAACCGTCGCCTTCAATTGCCAGGGCGGCGGCGTAGCCGGCATGAGGTTCCAGGATCTGCATCTGCCAGCGGGCCAGTTCATCCGGTTGGCCCGCCACCCGCAGCAGCCGGGCCGGCTCGCCCGGTCGCAACGTCACATCAAATGAATCCAGCGGCTGGGACAGCCCCTTGCCGATCGCCTTGATGTACGCCTCTTTGCGTGACCAGCAATTGAAGAAACCCAACGGCTGCAATGTCGAGGGTAAGCCCATTAAAGTGGCCACCTCATGTGGTGAGAAGAAATTAATGGCGATCTCGCGGATCTCCGCCAGGGGTTTGCGGAATTCGATGTCGATCCCCAGCTGCCGCTGGCGTACAAAACCCAAAAGGGCCATTTCTTCAGAGTGGGAAACATTGAACTGGAGCGGCGTCGCCTCCAGTTTGGGGCCGGCATAGGGCTTGCCATATGGGCCGGCGTAAAATTGGATGGCGCTGCTCGGCAGCTCCAGGTAATGCGCCAACAGCAACCGCACGGCCGCCCGGCTGACCACGAAGCGCCGCCGATCCCGCGCAAAATAGAAGCGGTCAGCTCGGGCCACTTCGTCCGGCGTCAATACCCGTTCCAGGCGCTGCCAGACAGCGTCGGGCTGATCCAGGGCCAGTCGCCAGACATGGACCTCATTCAGGGGGAGCGCCTGCGGCTCACGGGCCGGCTGCCAGGATTCGGCCATCGCCTAACCGGGGGTCGCCAGTTCCAGGTAATGGTTCAACTTGCGGGCCAGGTCCTGGACGTGCGGTTCGTCATAGACGCTGAGATGGCCGCCAACCACATTTTCGACCGCCAGCTCACCCTGAATGTAATGGTCCCAGCCGTTGAGCGGCGCATAATCGTTCCAGGCCTCTTTTTCTGAGGCGATGAACAACGTGACGTCACCATCATACGGCCTGGCCTGGTAGCTGTCTGAGGCGATGGTATTGGCTTCCTCGACATCGCGGAACTGCTCCGGCAATGGGCGGCCGAGGCGGACGTACAGATTTTGCAGCCGCTGCCAGTTGCGCCGCCAGAGCTGCTTGCGCACCCGGCCCCAGAGGTAACCGGGTCCATACTGGCGCAAATTCTGCAGGTGATACTGAACCTTCATCGACCGCTGTACGTCCGTTCCGGCCTCGCTCACCTTGGGTGTGATGCTACCGGGCGCGAAGCTGTCGATCATCAACACCAGCTGGACCTCTTCGCCCTCAGCGCGCAGCTTTCGCGCCAGCTCCAGGGCCACAATACCGCCAAAACAGAGGCCGCCAATCATGTAAGGCCCCTGCGGCTGCACCGAACGAATCCCCGCCAGGCAATGATCGACGATGCTGGGCACGTCGGTGTACAGCGGGTTGTCGCTGCTCAGATCCTGCTCCAGGATGCCGTAAATTGGCTGTTCCGGGTCCACGTAATTGATCAGATTGCGCAGCACCGTGGCGCCGCCCATGTGGAAGAAGGGGGTTTTGCTGCCGCTTGGTTTCACCGGGATGACCCAGCTTTTCATGGCGTTCTGGCCCGCGACCGGCGCATCGTCCGCTGTGGCCCCATCCAACAGGGCGGAAAGCTGGGCGATGGTCGGTGCCTGGAAGAGGGTGGCGAGCTGGATTTTCCGGCCGGTTAACGCCTCCACCTCGGCAAACAGCCGGATCGAGAGCAGCGAGTTGCCGCCCACATCAAAAAAGCTGTCGTTGATGCCGATAGGACTGGTCGCCAGGATCGTCTCCCAACTTTGCACCAGTTTCTTTTCCAACGCCGTGCGCGGCGCCACATACTCGGTTTTGCGCTGGGCGCTGCTCAGGTCAACCTTGGGCAGGGCCCGCCGATTGATCTTGCCGCTGGGGGTCATCGGCAAGGTGTCCAGCTTCTGGAAAGCGACCGGCACCATGTATTCCGGCAGCCTGGCGGCCAGGTTGCCGCGCAGCGTCTCGGCGCCGGGGTCGCGCTGGCCGGGGCTGGTGACGTAGTAAGCGACCAGCTGGTTGTTACCGGCCGGATCCGGCCACACCTGCACCACCGCCTCGTCGATAGCCGCGTGGGCCGTCAGCGCCGCCTCAATTTCGCCCAGCTCGATGCGGAAACCGCGCACCTTCACCTGGAAATCGATCCGGCCCATAAACTCGATGTTGCCATCCGGCAGGAAACGGGCCAGGTCGCCGCTCTTGTACAGGCGGGCGCCGGGCTGGTCGCTGAACGGGTCCGGGATAAATTTCTCTGCCGTCAGCTCCGGCCGGCCCAGGTAGCCGCGAGCCAACCCATCGCCGCCGATGTGGAGCTCGCCGGGGATACCGATCGGTACCGGCGCCAGCAGCTCGTCCAGCATATAAAATTGCAGATTCTGAATCGGCCGGCCGATGGGCACCGAGGCGCCCGGCAGCCGCTCCGCGCCGAGCGGTTCGTAGAGCGAACTGGTAATGGTCACTTCGGTTGGGCCGTAGCCGTTGAGCCAGCGAACGCGGTCGCCGACCAGCGTCTGCCAGCGGGCCAGCTTGTCAGCCGGCACCTTCTCACTGCCGGCGATGACCAGCCGGAGTGACGCGGGCAATGTCTGTTCCTCGCTGCGCGACAGGTGGCCCACCCATTCCGACCAGTAAGCGGCGGGCAGATTGAGCACGGATAGCTCGTGGGCCTCGATCAGCTCGTGCAGGGCGGTAAAGCTGGCCAGGACGGTCTCATCCCGGAAAACAACCGTCGCGCCGGCCAGCCAGGTGGCGAAAATCTCCTCGGCCGCCACGTCAAAGCTGAGGGCGGCAAACTGGAGCACGTTGTCGGCCGGCGACAGCTCGTAGACGCGGCCGACGCCGGTGCCGTGGTTGACCAGCCCGCGATGGCGGATAGCCACCCCTTTGGGCAAGCCGGTGGAGCCGGAGGTGTAAATGATGTAGGTCAGGTTTTCCGGCGTGGCCGGATTTGGTGGGTCGGTGACCGGCCGGTCCGCCACCTCAGCCCAATCCCGGTCCAGGGCCAGCGCCGGCAGCTCCGCCAACGGCAGCTTGTCGATCAGCGCCGCTTCGGTCAGAACGAGCTGCACCTGGGCGTCGGTCAGCATGTAGGTGAGCCGATCTTCCGGATATTTCGGATCCAGCGGCAGATAAGCCGCGCCGGCCTTGAGGACGCCCAACAGGGCTACTACCATTTCCAGGGAGCGGTCCATAAAAATGCCGACAAACTGATCTGGCTGGAGCCCTTGCGCCTGCAAATAATGGGCCAGTTGATTGGCGCGCTCATTTAGCTCGGCATAACTCAGCGACTTATCACCAGCTACCACTGCTGTGGCCGACGGCTGCCTGTGCCGCGATGGCCGCGATGAGCCGGGCACTGGTCAGCCGGATGAGGGCGGCGGTCTGGTTCCAGCCGCTGGTGACCTGCTCCCGCTCATCGGCTGGCAGGATGTTTAGCTCGGCCCGAGGTCGCCGCCGGGTTGGCGTCCATGCTGGCCAGGAGCGTCTCCAGATGGTCCAGCATCCGCCGGACCGCGCCGGCGTCAAATTTGGCGCGGTCATATTCCAGGTGGAAATTGAGCCGGTCGCCATTGTAGCCGCTTAACAGCAGCGGATAGTTGGTCTGTTCCAGGAGCTTGAAGCTGACGCTGTGCCGGTGCCGGTCTGCCGCTGCATGATTGGTTCCAGCTGATAATTCTCAAAGACCAGGATGGAGTTAAAGAGCTGCATGCCGCGGGGCACGTCGCTCCACTCCTGCACCTTGACCAGCGGCGTATGTTCAAAATCGCGCAGGGCAACATGCTGCTCGCGGATGCTTTGCAGCCAGGGGATGAGCACGCTGTCCGGCGGGACGGGCACGCGCATGGGCAGTGTGTTGATGAACAGCCCCGCCATCTCCAGCGAGCCGGGGATGGTGTTGGCCGGCAGGCGCAGGTGGCCCCAAAGACAACGTCGTACTCGCGGCTGTAGCGGCGAGTTAAGAGCGACCAGCCGCCCTGGACAAACGTGTTCGCAGGCGCCACGCTTTCTGGCCAGTTCGTTGAGGGCTGTTGTTATGCCGGGCTGAGCCAGCTTTCGGCGACGCGGGTAGCCGGTACCGGCAGTACCGTCCCCAACGTATCCACCACCAGCGGCGTGGGCGCGGCAAAACCGGCAGCGTGTCCCGCCAGTAGCGTTCAGCCGGCTTCAGGTCCAGGTTGTGGAACCAGTCAATGTAATCTTTGTAGGGCGTCGCCGGCGGCAGCTCCAGCTTGTCGCCGGATCGGGCCGCCTCGTAAACGGCGAAAACATCCTTCAGGACGATGGGAAAAGAGCGGCCATCCAGGAAAAGATGGTGGAAGGTCCAGACGACACGCGTCTGGTCGTCAGCCAGCCGGAATACCGTGAGCCGGGCCAGCGGCGGGAGCGCCACATCGAAGCCGGCTGTCCGGTCAGCGGCCAGCCACGCTTTGAACTGCTCGTTTTGCTCGCTCTCATCCAGCGCCCGCCAATCATGCTCGGTGAGCGGGAGCGGCACTTCGTCGTAGACGTCCTGCACCGGTTCCGCCAGCCCTTCCCAGCGGAAGGCGCTGCGCAGCACTTCGTGCCGGGCCAGCGTCGCCTGCCACGCCGTCTCGAAAGCAGCCATATCAAGCGGCTCCGGCAGCCCGATGATCATCTGCTCAATATCAGCGCCCGAATCCGGGGCAAACAGATGATGGAACAGCATCCCCTGCTGCATGGGGGAAAGACGGTAGCTGTCGACAACAGTGGCAGTTCGAATCATAAGGCTTCCCGGAGGTGTCTGCTTAACGTACCGGCGCGGCGGCCGCCTTTGGTAGGCTGGTTTCGGCGTCGCCGCTGTTCAGGATCTGTTCCATCTGTTGGGCATAGGTCTGGACATTCGGTGTTTTCCAGATGCCCTCGTGGTCGCCCGGAATCCAGTAGGTCGTGATCTCGCCCTGGATAAGCTCGTCCCAACCCAGCCGCTCTTTGTAGAAGTAATCCGGCGCCATCAGCTCTGCGCGCAGCAGATGAATATCGCCTTTGTAAGGCTTGATGATGGGGGTGTAATCATCGGCCGCCTGGGCGTTGATCTGCAGGATATCCTTGAGGGTGCCTGGCAGCTCACGACCGGCCGCTTCGTAACTCTGATGCAGGTAGTGGCGCAGCCGGGTCCAGATTTGCCAGCGCCAGATTTTGTACAGCCGTTTCTGCACGTATTGCAGCTCGGCCACGATGCCATTTTGGCGCAGGTTGGCGAAGGCACGCTTGATCTTGTAACCAAATGTGGTCTTAATCGGATAGATGCCGCCGGGCGCCTCTGCTTCAATCATCAGCAGGGGTTCAACCGTTTCGCCGGCTGCCTGCAACTGCTGGGCCATCTCGTAAGCGACCAGACCGCCAAAGCAATAACCGGCGATGAGATAGGGGCCATGCGGCTGCACGGTGCGGATCTCGCTCAGATAATGAGCGGCGATATCCGGGATGGTGGTGCGAATCTTGTCCGTCCGTTCCAGCCCTTGCTGCAAACCGTAGAAGGGCTGGTCGTCACCCAGCAGTGCGGCCAGTTCGGCAAACTGGATAATCTCGTCACCCAGCGCCGAGATGCAGAAGATCGGCTGTTTTTTGCCTTTGGGCTGGATGGGTACCAGCGAGGTCCATTGCAGCGACCAATCTTTCTGGTCGAGCACTTCGGCCAGGCCGGCAATGGTAGGCGCCTCAAACAGGGTGGCCAGCGGCAATTCCCGGCCCAAAGCCTGCTTGATATCGTTGAAAAGGCCGACCGCCATCAGGGAATGGCCACCCAGGGCAAAGAAATTGTCATGGATACCAACCTGGGCAAAGCCGAAGACGCGGGCCCAGATGTCGGCCAGGGTCGCTTCCAGCTCGTTGCGTGGCGCGACGTACTGGCTCTCGCCCTCCGTTTCGGTTTGGGCGGTCAGGGCAGCGGCGGCTAGTTTGTCGGCGTCGCTTAGCGGCAGCAGGCTGGAGAGGGGAGCATCCGGCCGGTCCACAATGGCCTGCAAGAACTGCGCATAGTAATCAAGGAAACGTTCGATGGTTTCGGCCGCGAACAGATCCGTCTTGTATTCCAGCCAACCCTTGATGCCGGCATCCGTTTCTTCAGCGAAAAAGCGCAGGTCGAAGGCGGCGGCATGCTGGCCCAGGGTCAGCAGCTTGGCTTCAACGCCGGCCAATTGCAACGGCGGGGTGGGCTCATGCTGGTAGATAAACAGCACCTGGAAAAAGGCGCTTTGGGCGGTGCGGCGACCGCCGGAGGAAATGCGTTCAATGACCTGCTCAAAGGGCAGATCCTGGTGGCTATAAGCGCCGAGCGCCACTTGCTGTACCCGGCGGAACAGCTCTGTGAAGCTGGGATCCCCGCTCAGGTCTGTGCGCAGCGGCAGCGGATTGGCAAAGAGGCCGATCAGCTTCTTGAGTTCCGGCCGGTTCAACCCCAACAAGGAGAAAACCATCGCTTCGTCGTGGCCGGAGTAGCCCGCCAGCAACGCTTGCAGCGCCGCCAGCAGGGTCATGTAGACCGTGCCGCCCGATTTTTGGCTGAGCTGACGGATCGCGTTTGTCAGTTCCGGGGTGAGCTGGAAATATTGCAGCCGGCTCTCGAAACTCTCCAGAGCGGGCCGCTCATGGTCCAGCGGCAAGGGCAGCGGCTGGTAGGGTTTGCCCAGCTGCTCCTGCCAATACTGCTCCTGCTGCGCCAGGATATTGCCCTGCAGCCAATCGCGCTGCCAATGGGCATAATCCACATACTGGACCGCCAATGGTTCCAGCTCCGGCGTATTGCCTTTCTTGAGGGCGGCGTAGATGTCGCCCAGATCCTGGATCACCGGGTTGGCCGCCCCCCAGTCAAAAACGATCTGGTGGAAGACCAGCAACAGGATATGCCGTTCCGGGGCAGTGCGGATCAGCGAGGCCCGCATGATGGGGCCCTGGCCGATGTCAAACGGTTCAGCGGCCAGCGTGTTGGCCACACGGATCGCCTCTGCGGCCCGCGCTTCCTCTGGCGATTCCTGCAGATCAATAATGTTCAGCTTGAGCGGCATGTGGTCGGCAATGACCACAACCGGCCCATCGGGAAAGCTGGAGCGCAGCGGCTCGTGCCGTTCCGTGAGCCGTTGCAGGGCCCGTTCCAACAGAGTGGCATCCAGCCGGCCGGCCAGCCGCCAGGCGACGGGGACATTCAGGTTGGCCGAATCCGGGGCGAGCTGGTGCAGCTTCCAGATCCGTTCCTGCGCAAACGAGAGACGCAGCGGGTTATCCCGATCAACCGGTTCGATTTCCGGCAGATTGGCGCTCTGTTTAGCGGCAGCCTCTTGCAGGAAGGTCAGGATCTCTTCCTTGCGTGCCTGCAATTCGCTGCGCAGTTCAGCGCTCAGAGCCCCTTTGGGCGCGCTGATCTTGAGCTGATCACCTTCAGGGGTGAGTTTAATGATGATGTTCTGTTCCCTGAGCTGCGACAGAAACTCCAGCGTCGTCATAGCACAAATTCCTCGCGTTCCTCATCTTCCTCGTCGATGTTGTCGTCGCTGAGTAAGCGGGCGGTGGCTACCTGTTCGGCCAGGTTAGCGATAATGGGGTTGGCAAACATCAGCGGCAGCGGGACGTTGACCGCGAATTGCTTGTTTACCCGGGCGATAATCTGGGTGGCCAACAGCGAATGACCGCCCAACTCAAAGAAGTTATCCTCAACACCGATCTTATCCAGACCCAGCAGTTCGGACCAGATGGCGACGATGCCGCTCTCGATCTCGTTGCGGGGGGCGACATAGCTTTCGGCTGAGCCCAGGCCGGCTTCGTTGGGCGCCGGCAGCGCGCGCCGGTCGATCTTGCCGTTGGGTGTCAGCGGCCATTCGGTCAGGGAGACAAAGAGAGTGGGCACCATGTAGGCCGGCAATGATTCGGCCAGGTATTCGCGCAGCGCGGCGGTGGTTGGCTCCTGGCCGGGCTGCGGGATGATGTAAGCGACCAGACGCTTATCCCCGCTGGGGTCGTCCTGGGCGGTCACCACCCCTTCCTTGACGCCTTCATGCTGGCGCAGAATGGTCTCAATCTCGCCCAGCTCAATGCGGAAGCCGCGCACCTTCACCTGGAAGTCGATGCGGCCCAGGAATTCGATGGTGCCATCCGGCCGGTAACGGGCCAGGTCGCCCACACGATAAAGCATCGCATCTGGATCGTCGACGAAGGGATTTTTGACGAAGCGGTCAGCAGTCAGTTCCGGCCGGTTCAGATAACCAGCCGCCACACCGTCGCCGCCGATGCACAGCTCGCCCGGCACGCCGATAGGCGTCGGCTGCAGATGTTGGTCCAGGATGTACAGTTGCGTGTTGGCGATGGGTTCGCCAATCGGCACCGGCCCGTCGCCAGCCTCAATCTTTTTGGCGGCGGACCAGACCGTGGTTTCGGTCGGGCCGTACATATTCCACAGCTCAGCGCCGCGGGGGATGAGCTGTTCAGCCAGCTCACGGGGCAACTCTTCACCGCCGCAGAGCATCTTCAAATCCGCTTTGCCGGCCCAGCCGTTGTTCAGCATCAGCTTCCAGGAAGCCGGCGTCGCCTGCATGACGGTTACGCCTTCGTCGACAAGCGTTTGGGCCATCAGGGCGCCATCGGCATTGATCTCCGGGCTGGCGATGATCACCTTGCCACCGACGACAAGCGGCAGATACAGCTCCAGCACGGCGATGTCAAACGACAGGGTGGTGACGGCCATCAGGACATCAGCCGCGGTCAGCCCCGGTTTCTGGCGCATGCTGGTCAGGAAATTGACCACATTGCGGTGGCGCAGCTGAACCCCTTTGGGTTTGCCGGTTGAGCCGGAGGTATGGATGATGTAGACGAGATCTTCGGCGCTCATCGCGACCGCCGGGTTGTGGACCGGTTGGGTTGCAATGGTGGTCCAGTCGCTGTCCAGGGCAACAACCTGGCCGGCGAAGCCATCCCATTTGTCGCGCAAATGGGCCTGGGTAATCAGCAGGGGGGCGGCCGCATCCTCCAGGATGAAATGGAGGCGATCCAGCGGGTAGTCCGGGTCCAGCGGCAGGTAGGCGGCGCCCGCTTTCATGATGCCGAACAGGCCAATCATCATCTCCGCCGAGCGGGCCATGCTCAGGCCGATCAGGTCGCCTCGTTTGACGCCGAGGGCGGCCAGGTGATGGGCGAGCTGGTTGGCCCGGCTGTTGAGCTGGGCGTAGGTCAGTTGGGTCTGGTCATACTGCACGGCGACTTTGTCCGGGTAGCTGGCCGCGGTCGCTTCAAAAAGCTCGTGCAGTTTCTTGTCGCGTGGGAAGGGCGTGTCGGTCTGATTCCAGGCGTAGAGCACCTGCTGGCGCTCGCTGGCCGGCAGGATGTTGAGCCGGGAAATGGGACCGGCCGGTGTCGCCACAATGCTCTCCAGCAACGCCTCATAATTGGCAATCATGCGGCGGATGGTGCTCTGGTCGAACAGGTCTGTATCGTACTCAAAACGGCCGCTGACGCCGCCATTTGCTTCCCAGAGCTCGGCCAACAGGTCAAAACGGGCTGTGCCGTTATCGAATTCCATCGGCTCCGCTTTGGTGCCCTCCAGCTCCATCAGCGCTGGTTGCATCTGCAAGGTAAAGCTCACCTGGAAAATCGGGTTGTAGCTGAGGTCGCGGGTTGGGCGCAGCTCTTCGACCAGCCGTTCAAACGGGATGTCCTGATGGGCAAAGGCGCCCAGGGCGACCTTGCGCACGGTCTGTAACAGATCGTTGAAGGCGGGCTCGCCGGACAGGTCGGTGCGGAACACCACGGGATTGACGAAGAAGGCGATCAGCTTTTCCAGCTCAGGTTGGTTGCGGTTGGCCGTGGGCGTGCCGACAATGATATCTTCCTGGCGGCTGTAGCGATGCAGCAGCACCTTAAAGCCCGCCAGCATCGTCATGAAGAGGGAGACGCCTTCATGGCGGCTGAACGCTTTGAGGCCATCGATCAGCTGGGGTGGCAGATGGATCCATTCCCAGGAGCCATTGTTGCGCTGAACGGCGGGTCGGGGCCGGTCGGTGGGTAGTTCGATGACGGGCAACCGGCCGGAAAGCTGATCTTTCCAGTAGGCCAGCTGCTTCTGCGGCACGGGCCCTTCCATCCACTCGCGGTGCCAGATGACAAAATCCGGATATTGCAGCGGCAGTTCGGCCAGCGGCGACGGCTGCCCATGGCAGAAAGCGGCGTACAGTGCTTCCAATTCCTCGGCAATGTACTCGAGCGACATCCCGTCCACGACGATATGGCTCATCATGTGAATAAAAATGTGCTCTTCGGGGCCAAGTTTGATCAGTTTGGTGTAGAAGAGGGGGCCATTTTCCAGGTCAAAGCTGTGTTTCGCTTCGGCATCAACCAGGCGGCGTGCTTCTGCCTCTCGCTCATCAACCGGCAGGTGGCTGATATCAATGACGGGCATGGTCGTGTCAATTTCATCATGGATCACCTGGACCGGCTCACCATCCTGCGAGAAAAATGTGGTGCGCAGGGTCTCATGCCGGTAAATCAGTTCGGTGACGGCGTCCTGCAGGGCAGCGACATTCAGCGGCCCCGTGAGGCGGACAAAATGATGATAGGGAATGTTGTAGGTCGCCTTGCCCGGTTCCAGCTGGTCGACAAACCAGAGCCGCTGCTGGGCAAACGAGGCGGGGAAAGCGAGGACTTCTTCATCCTCCGTCCATTCTTCTTCGTGCTGATCCATGTTCATATTCTCGTTGTTCAGGGCCCCGTGGGGCTTACTTCGCTAATGCCGGTGAGTTCGGCGCTAACCTCCCACAGTCTGGCGGCCAGCGCCTCATCGTAGGAGATAGGATTGGTTTGTTCAAATTGGCCGTAGCGCCAATATTTGCCACTGACGCCCGCCAGCTCCGGCGCGGTTGCCAGGTGCAGTACCTGACGCGCCCCATCGGCCACCGTCTCGCCGCCGCTCTCCTCAGAGCGGAAGGCGTTGCGGATGCGGCGCAGGAAACCGCCCCGTTTGGCCGCAGCAGGTTCCGGCTGGCCCTGTTCCTGGGCCCAGAGCTGGTTGAAATTGCTAAGCAGGTCGGTGGCGATGACGCCAGGGTGCAGGCAGTTGACAGTAACGTCGCTGCCGGCCAGGCGCCGGGCCAACTCGTAGGTGAACATGATGTTGGCCAATTTGGATAGACGATAGGGCGCCAGCCCGTGAAACCCTTTCTCAGCCTGCAAATTGTCAAAGTCGATGGTCTGGGCGTGCACCTGGGAGGCCAGGTTGATAACGCGTGCGCCGGGCGTCTGTTTCAGGAGGTCAAGCAGGCGGTTGGTCAGCAGGAACGGAGCCAGGTGGTTAACGGCGAACGTCTTTTCATAACCATCAACCGTCAGCTCCCGTTGCCGCGCGACAATGCCGGCATTGTTGATGAGCAGGTCCAGGCGATGGTACTGGGCCTTGACCCGGTCGGCCAGGTCGCGGACGGCGGCCATGTCACTCAGATCGGCCAGCATCAGCTCGACATTGCCGTTGCCTGAGAGTGCTTTAATTTCAGCCAGGGCTGCTTCACCGCGGGCCTGATCCCGATTAACGATGATGATGGTGGCCCCTTGCCGGGCCAGACCGAGGGCGGTTTCTTTGCCGATACCGGTGCTACCACCGGTTATCATACAGACTTTGCCGTTCATGCAACCTCAAACTTGTTACGTCGCTGCGCCACGGTGGCCGCTGCGGCGCGTAGGCTTGGGAAAAGCTGGCAGCTGGGGCCGGCGGCGTGTTTTTCTCATGGCTGTGCTTCACCTAAAAGGATAAACGGTTTAGGTGACAATTTTTCTTACGTTCAACCGACCAGGCCACCCTGTGACCTGGTCGGTTGGCGGTGTTATTACCTACTTCTTAAGTTTCGTTACTTTGGTCCGGTAGCGGTCGCGCGAAACCCGGGCCAGGGTGGGCGCCTGTACGGCGGGGCCATCACCCTGCTCTTCTTCCGCCTTGCGGATCTCCGTCGCTAGTTCGCTGATCGTTGAGGCCTCAAAGAGGCTGAACAGCGAAATCTCGGCCTGGGACAGTTTTTTGACGCGGGTGATAACCTGGGTGAGCAGCAGCGAATGGCCGCCCAGCTCAAAGAAATCATCATGGACACCGACGCCCTTGATACCCAGCATCTCTTCCCAGATGGCGGCGATATCGGTTTCCAGTTTGTCACTGGGGGCGACGAAGGGGGTGGAGAGATCCGGCCGGTCATGGCCAATCCCCGCCCCGGCGCCGCCGGCGGCGTTGCTCTGCTCTCGATTAGCGGCCCGCTGCAGCAGCCCGTGTAAATCCTGGGAGCTGATGATGACCTGCGGCAGGATCCGGCCGGCTAAGGCCCGGCGCAGGGCGCGCACGCCTTCCTCAGGCGCAATGCCGTTAGCCAGCGTTTCCAGGAATGGATCCTGTTTGGCCTCGCTGCCTCCGTCCGCCGCCGCCGCGATCTCGCCCACCGCCCGGCGCATCACAAAGCCTTTGATGTCGACCAGGACCGTACCCGCTTCGTCGACGATGGTGATGTCGAAGATGGCTGTTTCCCTGTCGGCGCTTGGCCGGTAGCGGATGTGACTGTAAGCCCGTTCAGTCAGCGGTTGGAGCAGGCGCAGACGACCGTACGAGAAGGGCACGTAGAAGTCACGCGCCGCGTCAAAGCCGCTAATCAGATCCTGGGCGCCGGCCGTAGCCAGGTCCAGGACGGCTGGATGGAGTTTGTGCTGGGCCAGGTCACCGGCGTATTCGGCCGGTAGGGCCAGGGTGGCCACTGCTTCATTCTGGCCGTATTGCAGGCGGCGCAGGTTGTTCCAGCGCGCCCCCCAGGCCAGTTGATCATGCTCATACCGCTCAAAATCACGAATGCGCTCCTGGCAGCGGGCCAGGATAGCTTGAATGTCAATGGTTTGCGGCGCCTGCTCTGTCAGGTTGCGCAGCTGGCCCCGGACATGCTCCTGCTGGCCGTTGCCCAGCTTGCTGGAGATGACAAAGGAGGCGTGTTGCTCCTTGCTCAGCGAAATGCGTAGTTCACGACTTTCGCCATCGGCCACCATGAACGGGGCCATGAAAAAGACATCGGACAGCTCAATGGGGCTGCCGTTGCTGCGTTGGCTGTTGGCGGCCCGGACCAGCTCCAGGTAACCGGTACCCGGGATGAGCGCGTTGCCGCCGCGGATGCGGTGCTCGTCCAGCAGCCAATGGGCTTCATTGCTGAACCGGGTCGCGAAAAGATCCTCATCCGCCTTCTCATACCAGCGATCGATGAAGGGGTAATCCACCGCGATGGCGCTGGCCTCGTCTTCGATGAGGCCGAGCTCGACCGCTGTCTGCACCGCCATGCCTACTTCCTGCCAGGCGCCCCAATCGATGGCTATGGTCAGGCGACCATCCTCGGCCATCTGCTGATGGGCAAAGGCGTTGAGAAAGGCGTTCGCCGCCGCATAGTCGATCTGGCCGGAGATACCGGTGATAGCGCTGATCGAGGAGAACAGGGCCAGGAAGTCCAGCTCAATATCAGCCAGAAGCTCCGCCAGTACGAGGGTGCCGCTGACTTTGGCGGCCAGCACATCGGCGGCCCCCTGGCGGTCTTTGAGCTGAATCTGAGCGTCGCTGACGCCGCCGGCCGCATGGAAGACGCCATCCAATCGGCCAAATTGGGCCACTGTCTGGGTTAACACAGTCGCCATTTGCTCCCGATCAGTCACGTCGGCTGCCAGGACCAGCACTTCGGCGCCGGCCGCCTCCAGCGCCTGAACCTGGCGGATGCGGCGGCTGATCCCGTCGTTTTCCTTGTGGCCTTCCAGCCAGTTGGCCCAGCCGGCGCGGGGCGGTAGTTCGGTACGCGCTGTCAGGACCAGTTTGGCCTGGACTGTCTCGGCCAGATGCTCGGCCACTTTGAGGCCGAGGCCGCCGGTGCCGCCCGTGATAAGGTAAACGCCGCCAACTTTGAGCAGGCTCTGCGCTTCATGCTCCTCGCTCAGAGGCAGCGCTTCATAGCTTTGTTGCCAACGGCTTTGGCCGCGATAGGCGATGATCTCGTCGCTGGACCCGGCCTGCAACTCCGCGGCCAGCTGGTCAACCAGTTGGCTCGTCTGTCGCGCCGTTCGGGTAGGCCAGGCGACGTCGACGCTGTGGGTGCACACATGGGGATATTCCTGGGCGATGACCTTGACTGGTCCGAGCGCCAGCGCCTTCTCCGCGTGTACGACCGGCTCGCCGGCCACCTGCTGCATATGATTGCTGACGACATACCATTGCAGCGGTGTGTTACTGCCCTGGTCAGCCAGCGCCTGGGCCAGGAAGAGCTGCCCGTAGAACGCATCTGTTTGGGCCGACTGCAAAGCAGCACTGGCCGGGGCGAGGGGGCCGTTGTCGCTGAGCGGCCAGAGGTAGGCAATGCCGTCGGGCAGGGTGCCGGCCTGGCTCAGGTCACGCATCAGCTGCAAATAATCGGCCGGCTCCTCCGGGTTGATGGTGTACTGTCCGTCCGCCATCTTCGCGTAGCCGTCAGCTTTCTGCACGGTGGTGACGGCAGCGCCAACGGCCAACTTTGTCGCCAGCTGCTGGCCTATACCGGCCTCATCCAAAAAGAACACCCAATGTTTAACGGGTTCAGCGTCCGCCACCGGCGTGGGGCGCGCCGCTTGTTGCCAGGTTGGCGTATAAAACCAGTCGGCGATGTTTGGCCTCTTGGCCAGGGAGATCTCCCCGGCCGTGCCAGTGTAACTTTGCTTGCCGGGTTCCACCCAATATTCCTGATGTTGGAAGGGATAAGTGGGCAGCGGGATGCGATGGCGCGACTCAGCGGCGTAAAAACCGCTCCAGTCGTTTATCCCACCCGCTGCCCACATCTCGCCAAGGGTGGTTAGGGCAAAGGCGAGATCATGGATATCCTTTTGCGGATGCCGTAAGGAGGTGTAGGTTGTCTTGCCGTGGGGGCCGGCGACTTGCTTGGCAAATGTGCTCAGCGTGCGCCCCGGACCAACTTCCAGGAGGGCAACCTCGGCATCCGTAGCCAGGATCGTCCCCAGCCCGCCAACAAAATTGACGGCGCTGCGGACATGTTGGGCCCAATATTGCGGATCATTGATCTGATCCATCGTGATCCAATCCCCGCTCACGTTGGAGACGTAAGGGATGGTGGGCTCGTTACGTTTTGTCTGGCCAACCACGGCGGCGAAGGGCGCCAGCATCGGGTCCATCATCGCTGAGTGGAAGGCGTGGGAGGTGCGCAAGCGGCGCACGGCGATCTCTTTGGCCTCGAGCTGGGCCTGCAACTGGTCGATGGCGTCGTGCGGACCAGCCACCACACAGAAGGCGGGGCCGTTGAGGGCAGCCATCGAGATTTCTGCGGTCAGATAGGGCCGGACCTCGGCTTCACTCTGGGGGATGACCAGCATGGAGCCGCCGGGCAGATCGCCCATCAGCTTGCCGCGGGCCGCCACCACCTTGAGGGCATCGGCCAGCGAAAAGACGCCGGCGACGCAGGCGGCAGTATATTCGCCGATGCTGTGGCCAATGAGCGCCTTGGGCTGCAAGCCCCAGCTCAGCCAGAGCTGCGCCATGGCATATTCGATGGTGAAAATCGCCGGCTGCGTCATGGCGGTTTGGGCGAGCTGTTCGTTGGCAGCCTCCAGACCGTCAGCGGCCGGGAACAGGAGCGTCCGAATATCCAGACCGAGGAGCGGTTGCAGGATCGTCGCGCATTGGTCGACGGTTTCGCGGAAGACCGGTTCGCTTTCGTAGAGACCGCGCCCCATGTCGGCGTATTGGGCGCCCTGGCCGGGGAACATGAAGACGACCGGCCGGTCCTGGACCTTCGCCGTCCCCGTCAACAAACGGGTCGGGTCCGCGCCGCCCAGGACGGCGGCCGCATCAGCAGCATCCTGCGCGACGACAAAACGGCGCACATCCAGCGGCTGCCGGCCAACTTTAAGCGTGTAGGCGGTATCAGCAAAATTGACGTCCGGGTTCTGCGCCAGGAAGGTCGCCAGATTGGCGGTTGCCTGGTCCAGCGCCTTCGGCCCTTTGGCCGAAACGGGCAAAAGCTGCCAGGCGCGCGAGGGGCCAGACGGGTCCAGCTCGGGGGCCTCTTCCAGGATGATGTGGGCGTTGGTGCCGCCGACGCCCAGCGAGCTGACACCAGCCCGGCGCGGTTCGCCATCGCTTTCCCAGTCGCGCAAAGCCGCATTCACAAAGAAGGGGCTGTTGGCAAAATCGATGCGCGGGTTGGGTTTCTGATAATGGAGTGTGGGCGGCAGCTGCTGGTTTTCCAGCGCCAGACACGTCTTGATAAAACCGGCAATGCCGGCGGCCGTGTCCAGGTGGCCGATGTTGGTCTTGACCGAGCCCAGGGCGCAGAACTGCTTCTTGTCGGTGTGGTTGCGGAACGCCTGCGTCAACGCCGCCACCTCGATCGGGTCGCCGATAGCGGTGCCGGTGCCGTGGCACTCGATGAAGGAAATCGTCTCCGGGTCGATGTTGGCCAGCTCGATCGCTTCGCCGACGGCGGCGGCCTGGCCGTCCACACTGGGCGCCAGGTAGCCGACCTTGCCGGAGCCGTCGTTGTTGATGGCGGTGCCGCGAATGATGGCGTGGATGGTGTCGCCATCCTTGATGGCGTCTTCCAGCCGTTTCAGGACCACGACTCCGCCGCCGCTGCCAAAAATGGTGCCGGTGGAATCAGCGTCAAACGCGCGGCAATGGCCATCCTGGGAGAGGATTTCGCCCTCTTCGTAGACGTAGCCGGTGTCCAGCGGCAAGTCGAAGGTGACGCCGCCGGCCAGGATCATGTCGGATTCGCCATTGAGCAGGCTTTGCACGCCCATGTGGATGGCGACGAGCGAGGTGGAGCAGGCGGTCTGTACGTTCACCGCCGGCCCTTTCAGGTCAAACAGATAGGAGACGCGGGTGACGAGGAAATCCTTGTCGTTGCTGGTGTGGCGCACGAGGAAAAAGCCGACCGATTCCATCAAAGCCGGATTGGTCAGCAGGTTGTAGGCCATGTAGATGTTGTGGCCGGAGCCGCCGAAGATGCCGATGGCGCCCTTGTAGTTGGCCGGATCATAGCCGGCATGTTCCAGCGCTTCCCAGGATATCTCGATGAAATGGCGATGCTGCGGATCCATGATGGCCGCATCGCGCGGGCTGAAGCCGAAGAAGGCGGCATCAAATTCTTTCGCGCCCTCAAGTGGCGCCCCCAGGCGCACGTAATGCGGATTGTTCAGCAAACTGTCGCTGACACCTGCCTCGCGCAGCTCTTCTTCGCTGAACTCACGCACCGATTCGACGCCGTCGCGCAGGTTGGCCCAATACTCATTGACGTTTTGGGCGCCCGGCACACGCAGGGCCATGCCGATGACGGCAATTTCCGTGCCATCCAGATTTTCAAGTAATTCTTCGTTGCTCATGCACGTTTCCTAAAACGCTGTTTCCGGTGTTGGCAGAGGTAGAGGAAAGCCCCTCTGGCTCATAGTCCTCTGCCAACATTCCCCGGAAGCAGTAGATTTGTCATCATGTTCGCCGCCGCTGGCCAGCCGTTTGCTGCTCATTCGCGGCCGCTCTTCTGTCAGTCCGAGCATCGCGAGGACCTGTCATCCTGGGCGCAGCGCAGGGTTAGCGCCGCCGGTTGCGCCGGTTGGCCATTGCCTCACGGCGGGCGGCGGCCCGGTCAGTGACTTTCTGCTGGGCGGCAGCCGCCTCGGCTTCCTGGTTGCCCAGGAAGTTGCTCAGGGCACGAATGGTGGGGAAGCGGAAGATGTCGGTAATCGACAACTCAGCCTCCACGGCTTCCTTCACCATGCGGTGCATCTGCACGGCCAGCAGGGAGTGGCCGCCCAGGTCAAAGAAATTGTCGTTGACGCCAATTTGCTCCACGCCCAGGAGATCCTGCCAGATGGCGGCGATCTTCTGTTCGGCGTCGTTTTCCGGCGCGGCGTAAACAGCGCTGCTCTTGAGCTGCTGCTGATCGGGCGCCGGCAGCGCCTTGCGATCCGTCTTCTTGTTCGGCGTGAGCGGGAACTTGTCCATCGTCACATAATGAGACGGCACCATGAAGTCCGGCAGATCCTGCTTGAGATGGTCACGCAGGTCGTTGGCGTTAATGACGGCGCCGGGGCGCGGGATGAGATAGGCGACCAGGCGCTTGTCGCCAGGCGTATCTTCGCGGGCGCTGACAACGGCTTCGCGCACGGACTCATGTTCGTTCAGCAGTGCCTCGATCTCGCCCAGCTCAACGCGGTAGCCGCGGATCTTGATCTGGAAGTCCAGACGGCCCAGGAATTCGATGTTGCCATCCGGCCGGTAGCGGACCAGGTCGCCGGTGCGGTACAGTTTGGCTTCGGGCTGATCCGGCCGGAAATGATCCGGCACAAACCGGTCCGCCGTCAGCTCCTCGCGACCCAGGTAACCGCGCACAACGCCATCGCCGCCGATCAACAGCTCACCAGGTACACCAACCGGCACCGGCTGCAACTGCCGATCCACGATGTACATCTGCTGGTTAGCCAGCGGCCGACCAATCGAGACCGGCCGGTCGCCATTCTCGACCACGCAGGTGGAAGACCAGATCGTCGTCTCCGTCGGGCCGTAGACATTGAGGACTTTGCCGTTAACAATGCTGGTGATCTCTTTGGCCAGCACCTGCGGGAATGCCTCGCCGCCCATCAAGCAAACCTTCAACCTGGCCGCTGCCTGGCTGAAACGCTCATCGGCAGTCAACATGCTGCCCATCGAGGGGGTGCATTGGAAATGGCTGATCTCGTGCCGCTCGATCAACGCCGGGATGGAGAAATCCGCCTCCGGGTCGCGCGGCAAGGCCAGCTTGCGCAGTTCGTTCAGATAGGGCAGGTTCTCCAGCACGATCCCCGACGGGATGCCGAAGTCAATGAGACAGGCGATATCGTCGACATCAATCGCCTTGATCTTGTTAACCATACCCAGGGTCGACTGGGGCGTGCCGAAGAGGCCGCTGGTTTCGAAATAGCGCTCAAAGGCGAAGTTGAGCAGGGCGTCGATATCATCAGGCGTGAGTTCTTCTTCGTCGAAAACTTCAAAGGGGCTCTTGCCGGTGGCGGCGGCCTTCTCCTTGAAAGTCGGGAAGTGCCAGGCCGCCTGGCGCACCAGGTTCATGGCGCTGCTCAGATAGCCCTTCATCGGCCCGCGCACGATCTCGCGCACCTTGTCCAGGTCGTCGCTGATGAAGGTGTGCAACATCAGCGAGACGATGCCCTGGCCTTCATGGCCCGCTTTGACCCGCGCTTCACGATAAATCTTGATTTTGTCGGCCAGCTCTTCGATGCTTTGGCCCAGCAGATGGGTCAGCAGATTGTAACCCTTCTCGCCAGCCTCGCGGAACGTCTCCGGGTTACCGGCGGCGGTGATCCAGATCGGCAGTTCGCGCTGCACCGGATGCGGCAGCGTTTTGACCTGGACTTCTTTGCCCAGATCGTTCGTCATCGTGACGGAGCCACCGCGCCAGAGCTCTTTGACGACTTCGATATCGCGGAACATGATTTCCTTGCGGTCGGCATAGGCACCGGGGCGCAAGACGAAGTCATTGGGCTGCCAGCCGGCGGCAATGGAGAGGCCGACCCGCCCGTTGGACATGTTGTCGACCACCGACCATTCTTCGGCCACGCGGATGGGGCTGTGCAGCGGCAGCACGCAACTACCGGAGCGAATCTGGACGTTGCGCGTCACGGCGGCAATGGCGGCGCCGGTCACGGCCGGGTTGGGATAGAGACCGCCAAAGGCATGGAAATGGCGCTCCGGGGTCCAGACGGCGCCGAAGCCATTCTGGTCGCCATATTTGGCCCCTTCGAGGAGCAGGTGATATTTGTTGGGCACCCCTTCTTCGCTTTCGTCGCTGGAGAAGTAGAAGAGGGTGAAATCGACCGCTTTGTTGGCCATCGGGCTGCTGAGCAAATCCGCTTCCTCGCGCGATTTGTCGGCATAGATGACCAGCTTGAGGCCCCGGCTCAACGACCAGAACACCTCCAGGACGGAAATATCAAAGGAGAGGCTGGTGACGGTGAGCCAGCTATCGCCGGCTTCGTAGGGGATATGGTCATCCATGCCCGCCAGGAAGTTGACGACGTTGCGATGCTGCACCATAACCCCTTTGGGTTTGCCGGTGGAGCCGGAAGTGTAAATGAGATAGCTGAGGTTGTCTGGACCAGAGGTTTGGGCGACCGGCCGGTCACTATTCCGGTCAATCTGGGCCCAATCCGTATCCAGGCGCAGGACGTGGGCCGAATGGGGCGGCAGCTGCGGCACCAGATGGTTCAACGTCAGCAAAACCGGCACACCGGCATCTTCTACCATAAAGGCGATCCGGTCGCTCGGATAAGTCGGGTCCAGCGGCAGATAGGCGCCGCCCGCCTTGAGGATGCCGAGCAGGCCGACGATCATGTCCAGGCCCCGCTCGATGAAGAGGCCAACCGGCTTTTCCGGACCGATGCCCAGACGTTGTAGTTCGTGGGCCAGCTGATTGGTGCGGCGGTCCAGTTCACCATAGCTCATGCTCTGGTTCTCAAAAACGATGGCCGTGGCGTCCGGCGTGCGGGCAGCCTGGGCCATGAAGAGGCTGTGCATGGTGGCCGCCCGGTTCACGGCCTTCTTATTGTTGTTCCAATCAACCAGTAACTGCTGCAACTCGGCCGCGCTCAGAAGCTGAATGTCGGCGAGGCGGGCCGTGTCGGCGGTGTGTAAACCAGCCAGGAAGTTGGTGAACTGGGCCTGTAGCTGTTGGATGGCCTCGGCGCTGTAAACCTGGCTATCGTAGAGCCAGTTGATCTGCGCGCCCGGTGTCAGCACCAGCGATAACTCGGTGCCTGGCGAAGGCGTGATCGCTTCGTCCGATGGCTCGCTCTGGGCGATGGCCACGGTCAGCGGCAACTCGCTGTCAGCGCCGCGCAGCCCTTCCAGTTCGGGGTAACGCAGGAACGCGTCCCGAGCCAGAGCATGGCGCTGGCGGAGCTTGTCGAGTGTGACCTGCAGGTTGGCCAGATTCGTGGCTGGGGTAGCCTCGCCATCGAATTGACAATTGAGCGGCAATTCTGTGGCGAAAAGGCCGGCAAATGGGCCGTGCAGGCTGGCATCGCTGAAGCTTAACTGAAATTCGGGCTGGCCGCTGAGCCGGCTAAGGAAAGCGGCCAGCGCCGTCGTCAGATAATCGGCCGGGCTGGTCTGGGCGAGAACCTGGGCTTCCAGGTCCGCCGGTAGCTGCTGCAGGCTGGCGCTGAATTCAACGCCGCTTTCGCTCTGGCCCCGATTGGCGTAGGGGATCTCGACGTCGTTGAGGGCGCTCAGGGCCCGCACCCAGGCCGTCTCGTTGCGGCTGGCCTGCTTGTTCAGCTCGGTGAGCTCAGTGGCAGCGGCCTCATCCAGCAGCGGCAGGGCTGCGCCGACCTGAAGATTATATTGGTCGAGCAGGGTGGAGGCGGCGTTTTCGCTGCCGTTGAAGCTGATGATCTTGTCAAAGCTGATAGCGCCCTGACCGGTGGCGATGGTGAGGGTCGGGCCATCAGCGGCGACGATGGTGCCGGGGGCGGCTGTCGTGGCGACATCGCTGACGATGACGGCCGGGATGATATAGGCTTCCTGGCCGACAAGAAGTTTGGCGCGGGCGATGGGGTTTTCAGTCCGGCCGAAGTCCAGGGCGCGCACCAGGGCGTCGATACGGCTGGCGGGCTGGCGCCAGTCGATGGTGGCGGCGGCGACCGGCCGGTCATACTTGCCAAAATAACTGTACCCGGCCAGATCCTGGGCCTGCCGCTGGACCGTACCGTTCCCCAATTCGTCAACCAGCTCGGCAAATGAGCTGATGGCATTTTCGTAACATTTGACGTTCAGGGTAAAGGCGGTTTCCCCTTCGGCAACATCGAACAAAACCTGTTTGAGAATGTCGCCTTTGTCGATGGCGGCTTCCATCGTATGCCAGGTGATGCCGTGCTGCTTTTCTTCGTGGAGCAAGGCCCAGGTTGTGGCATACAGGCCGGCATAGCGGGGCAGCGGGCCGTCGTGGAAGTTGATGGCCATCTTGCCGGCCTGAGTCAGGACCTCATCCGGGATGATCGAAAGGTTGGTGATGCTGAAGAAATAATCGAAGGAAAATGGCTGGAGTTCGCCTGCCAACTGCTTGTTGTTGGCCAGTAAGGGGATGTTCTGGCTCGCAGCCCATTGGCGTATGGTTGCCTCATTGGAAATGATGGCCTCTACCTGGTGGCCCCGTTGCTGCAGGATCTCGACACACTGAATGAGCAATGATTCTTTGCCCATGACGACGCAACGGAAGGGTGATGAATTCTGCATAGTAGGTTCCTATGATTGCTATGCATGGGCAGGGGCCACGAAAGGTTGCCGGCGGCCGCCACCACAATGCACTTCTCAAACTTTTAAGACGAACATAGCCAGTACAAATGATTAGCTCAAGGTCAGCTGCCAGGTTAAGGGAGGTTGGTTTAGCGATGACAAAAATGGCACAAACAGACCATGGGCCCGATGGCAGCTGTCAAAACGGGGAGGCGCAGCTGCACAGGCCGGCCACAATTTGCGTGCTGGAATGCTTTTAGTCAGCATGAGTCATTCCTGAAAGCAAATAACTGCCTCAAGAACAGATCACATTGACCTACCCTAACCAACCATGAGTCTAGGTGAGCAAACTTACAATCAATCTTACCCTGATAGGACCCCCCCTGCCGCTAAAATGAGCAGGGGAATCCCGGGGTAAGGACGGTTACTCAACCAGAGGGGAATACCCTAACCACAGTTGCATTTTATGGGGATAACGCGCCGGTTGAATGGGTAATAGGGACCAGGACTATGACTGGCGAGCCAGGACGCTGCGGTATCAACCCTGGGCGGCGCGGCGTAGCGCCGCCATATCCAGGATAATGATCTGCCCGCCCTTGAGTCGCAGGATGCCCTGGCGGCGGAAAACGCGTAGCAGTTTGTTCGTGCTTTCGCGGGTAGCGCCGATGAGGCTGGCAATTTCGCTCTGGTTGATGCTCATGTTGATGCGGTGACCGTCCTGGACTGGTGCGCCGTAGCTGCCCGCGAGCTCTAGCAGCTTGCCGGCCAGGCGGGTGGAGATATCCAGGGTGGCCAGGCTGTCAAGCTGGCTGGTGCTATAGCGCAACCGCTGGCTCAATGTGGCCATAAAATTGATGGCCACCTGCGGCGCTCGCAGCACAATTCGCTGGAAGGCCTCCCGCGAAAGGGTAAACACGACGGTATCCAGCATGGCGACCGCGCTAGCGGAGCGGGGCAGCCCATCGATGACGGCAAAATCGCCAAAGATTTCCCCTGGCTGGCCTAAAAGCACCAGCGATGTCTCGGCGCCATCCAACCCACTGACAAAGATGCGGACCTGGCCGCTATAAATCATGTAGAGGACGGTGCCTGGATCACCCTGGTAGAAGATGGTTTCGCGGGCCTGGTAGCGACGGCGCACGAGTGCGGCAGCGACCTCGCTGATGGTGGCCGCATCGAGGTTAGCGAAAAGGGTTGTCTCACTCAGGAAGTTGCTCAGCTGCTGGGTGGCGCAGCGACCTGGCCGGTTAGCCTGATTATTGGTTTCGTTGGGCGGCGTGAATGATAGCTCTGATGTATTCATTTCAATCTCGGGATAGGGCGGCGATGGTCGTTGGCGTCGACCATCGCCGCCGGTTGGGACAGCGTGGGCGGGATTATTTATAGATTGCGCAGGGCGACGCCGATTAAGGTGGCGACGGCGATGCTGGCCAGAAGCTCGGCCACATAAATCGTCATACGACGCCGGCCCTGGATATCACTCCGTTCAAAGAACAAGCGTGGCGCGGCCACCAGGGGCACCAGCAGAAACTGGCCGAGAACGACAAAGGTCGTGATCAGCCATCGTTCCAGGATGCCAACATATTTGTTGGTGGCCAGGCTGAAATCGGGCGCGGAGCCATTGATCAGGCCGTAGACCAGGAATTCAACCAGGATCCAGGTTGGCATGCTGATGAAGGCGTAGGCCAGCAGATAGGTCAGCATGCGGTTGGCGGCGAATGTTTCCAGGACCGTGCTGGTGGCGGCGCCCCAGTTCAAATAACCGCCGCCGATCAGGGCGACAATGATGACCGTGAAATGGATGAGCTGGTCAAGCAGGAAGCGGCCCAGATTTAGATAGCCGTTTTGCACGCCCGCCAGCCGGCGATTGAGCGGTAGCTGGGCCGCATCAACCAGCAGGTGGGTCACGCAGATAAACAGGACCCAGGGCAGGAAACCAGTATCAAAGGGCAGAGCAAAAAGTAAGGTTATCAGGCTGACGATAAGGCTGTGGACAAAGACCCCCTTATATTCGCGGCTTTTCCAGAGCGCGAGTTCATCCCATTGCAGGATATAGTCGCCGACAAGGTGGGCAAGGAACATGGCGATAATCATGATCTGTCTCCTTCAAAGGCGCGCTGCCACCGGCCGGTTGCGACGGACAGGTTGCCGGCATTCGCCTGAAGGAGTCCAGGCGAGACCTGCCCAACCGCACAGATCGACCGCGGGTTTATGGTACCGGCCGGTACAGCGCAGATTCAATTGTGAAACCAATCTCTATTGAAGAGGTCTGGAACCGGCCGGATCGCGAATCGAGTTTATCCAGCCAGCCGCCAGGGTCACAGCACGTTCAAAGCGACTACCGGACCCGTTTACCAGACCCTTAACGCCGCCTTCGAGTTGTACGATGAAACTATAAACCGTTTGGAAGAGGCTCACTATGAAATATGTCACAACCAGCGGGTAAGTCAGGCACCAAATTATTCATAAAAAGAGAGGGCGGCCATTCGCCTGAATGGCCGCCCCGAGCGAAGGGAGGAAGGGAGGAAGGAGGTCAGCTATACCGTTACCGTGAAGGCATATTCACTGGTGTTCCAGTGCGGTTCACTGTAGTTGCAGGAGACAATCGTCCGTTTACGCGCATGCAGCCGTAGCTGGTAGGCACAGGTGTGCGGAAACGCCTGCTGCAGGTTTGTAATGGTCAGCCGGTAGCGGCCGCCGGTCCAGATTGGGGCGACGGCGCCCTGGGCCAGGGCCTGGCTGTAGGTCCGGCCGATCTGGCTTGCCGTTAACGCTGTCACGGTCGCAGACGGCAGGTTCAGCAGATAGCGGACCTGGTTTTCACCGTAATGCGCCGTCAGCTGATAGTAAGAAAGATGCCCGTCCGGATCATGCGCCTCAAAGTCGATTTCCAGCGTGCCGCCGGCGGAGGCATCGATGACATCACACGGGTCAACCGGGACGCCGTTAATACGGACGGCCAGGATATCGGTGTGCGGCTCCAGCGTACAGAGATGGATGGGGCTGCAAGGGTCGTTCGGGTCGTTGAGCGGGTGGCCGCTGCCGGCGCCTTCCAGCCGATTGTCGATGGTCAGGACAAGGCGGTTTTCCTCCTGGGTATCACACAGGAGCAGGACGGTGCCGTTGTCCAGGTTGCCACCGGTCTCGTTGAAGGCGACGAGGCGCAGCTGGTAGGTGTCGTCCGCGAAGAAGTTCTCCGTGCTCCAGACAGCCAGCCGGTCACGGCCGCTGATCCAGAAGCGGGTGATGCCCCAACTGGCCGGATCGTTATTGGCCTCGAAATGCTCGCGGCTTTCAATAACCAGCTCACCATCCACCGGTGTCGGCAGGAAGGAGACAGCGTGAACGTCAGCCGGGTCGCTGGTGCCCAGTTTGGGGCCCCAGTATTGGCGGGAGATGCCCAGCATGCTGCCGGCTGGCAGGTCTGTGAATGCCGGGCTGCCGGCCGGTGCGGATTGGAACTTGTAGTAATCCGCCTGGGCCAGATTGCCGAACTGGCCGGAGATGAGAACGTTGCCGCCGAAGGGGCGGTGGTTGAAGGTGGTATAACCGGCCGGTCCCGCCGGCGCCCCCGGATTGCCATGAATCTGGTTCATGACAGTGCTGCAAACCATGCTGAGCACCACGCAATTCCCGTCCGGCGTGTTATCCGGCTCGATGCAGCAAGCGTCTTGGGCGACGAGGGTGACTGTCGACTCCGTCGGCACATTGAAGCGGGTATCACCACAACCTTCGTCGACGATGACTTTGGTCGTGCCGCCGCAGACCTGGGTGACCTGGAAGATGAGGTCGGGGGTGCAATCCCACCACGGGTACCAGGGGAACCAGGGCCAGAGGCGGAGCTGGGCCAGGGCCGGGTTGAGCGGCAATTTGGTCACGAGGGCGTCGCGAATGTTATCCAGGCGGGCGGGTTCGATGGGGCCAACCGGCCGGTCCGCCAATGTCCCTTCGTCGGCCAGGAGTGAGGCAAACTGGGCGAAGTCGGGCTGAGGCGTCGGTTGGGGAATCTGCTCCCGCGGGAATACTTTTTGCAGTTCAGGGACGATCTGCTCTGCCAGTTCCGGCTCAAGATGCCAGTGACGCAGCCGCCACCAATACCAGGGCCACCAGCCGCAACACCAGCGGAATTTCATCTCAAAGATGCCGTGAGCATCGGTCACCGCGGTGCCTACCTGCTGCTTGCTGCACCACCACCACCAGCGGTCCACGTCAAAGGCGCGCACGGTGGCGCCGGGCACCGGCCGGCCATCCGGGCAGACAACCCGGCCGCGGACGGTGAAGGTGCGGCACCAGCGGCGCCACCAATGCCAGTAGTAGCTGGAAATGGCGATGGCGGGCAGGTTCACGACATCATCGCGCCACAGCCGGGCTGACAGCTCCTGGCTGATTGTCTGCATCCCCTGCAGATCCTCAGTGCTGGCCTCCGCCGGGCCGACGACGATTTTGAGGTGGCCTGGTTTTTCACGGAATGTGAAGCTGGCCTGACCACGGCCTGACTTGTCAAACTTGACCTGACGCACTAATGCGCTGCCATCACGGCTGATCGCAGCGACTCTAACCCCTTGCTCCGGTTGGAAATCCTCCACCCCCGAAGCGTCCAGGGGCACGGTTAACGTGTATTGTTCTTTGCCTTTGCTGGCCATTTTGAACTCCTTTAGGACAGTAAGCATGCTGCCCGGCTGGGCAGCGGCCGGAACGGGGAGATCCGGTCGGGTTGATACGATACAGGCTAAACGACGGTCATCCCTGATTTCCGGTACCGGCCGGAACTCTTAACGCCTTATTCACTGCGTGGTCTGCTCTGGTTCTGACTGACAAATGTCCCATTCGATAAACCGCCTAAAGAAACTAAACTCAAGTCACCAGGTATTTCAGGTGGGTTTCTTTCATGGTGCCAAGCTGGGCCGATTTATCTAAAAAAATGTCGCGATTTTGGCTTGAGCCGCTGGTGCCCGGCCTGGATGCGCAGCAGGCCAAGGCAGCCGAGCTGATCTCGACGTTGGCGCTGTTGGCCTCGTTTGGGGGCATTTTCTCGACCATTTTCTACGGCGTTGCGAACCAAAACCCATTAACCCAGCTGGCCCGGCTAATGGGCATTCTTTTCTCGGCTGCTGCTTATTTTTGGAGTCGCTGGAGCCGAAATAACCTGGTGGCGGCATCGCTCATCCTGTCCTCGATTATGTTGCCAACGCTGGCCGCCGTGGTGTTGGAACATTTCATTGAAACATTAACCTATGTGCACATCGCCATAGCGCTTAGCTACTTCATACTGCCTCCCAGGCGGGCGCTGACAGCCGCCAGCATCATCACACTACTGATTCCCGCGGTTTTGGCCCTGCCCGTGATGGCCGATCAGGTTTTGTTTGTGTCGGCAAACCTTATTGTGGGGGTGGCTGTCACGGTGGCCCTGGCGCTGGTCGTGCGCAATCGATCAGGCCATCTACGCCTGATTGAGCAGCAAGCTCGCCAGCTGGTGGAATTTGAGAAGAATCGGCATGAGCTGTTTCGCCAGCGGCAGCAGATGGATTTCCTCCGACGGGTCGTCAACAACCTGGGCCACGATATCAAAACGCCACTATCCGTTATCCATTTGCAGGCGGAGATGATTGAACAATCTGCCGCTGAGCCGAAACTGGCCCTGCGGGCTGGCAAAATTAACAATGCCGTGACCAAGATAGCCGAAGCGCTGGAGAAAATGGGCCAGCTCGATGATGCGGTAACGCCGGTCGAGGAGACATTGCAGGCTTTGGAGCTGAATCAGCTGGTCTGTGAGGCTATGGAAAGGCGGGCCCCCCAGGAACGCCAGGCTATCGAGCTGATTCTGGCCCGGGAGCCGCTGAATCTGAAGGGCAACCCGGATGCTTTGCATCTGGCGCTCAGCAGCCTCATTGACAACTCTTTTCATCATGCCGGTGCGACGGTTATGGTCACCATCATGACGGCGGCTCGGGCGGGGGAGATTATCCTGACATTAACAGATACCGGTCAGGGTATACCACGAGAGGAATTGGCATCTGTTTTCGATTATTTTTATAAGGTAGACAAGGCCCGGACAAGCTCTGCTGCCGGGCCTGGCCTGGGGCTGTCCATTGTGAAGCAGATTGTGAACAACCATCAGGGTACAGTGGAGATGCAGAGCGATTTGGGGCAGGGTATTCAGATCACGATCCGTTTGCCCCGACAATTTCAGAATGGTCATGCCTGAGGGGTTTGCAGCCGTTCTGGGGAGGAAATTGTTTTCTAACTGATGGTCGTGTGGAGTTTAGAATGAGTGTTGCCAGTCGTAATGCGCTGCTGTCAAAAGAGATCCCGCAACCGGCCGGTCTCCCATTTCTCGGTCAAACCTTGAATCTGGTTCAGGACCCGTTGGATTACCTGGTCCACAACTATTACCGTCATGGCCCGCTGTATCGCGTGCAGATGGGCTTCAAAAGCTACCTTGTCCTGGCGGGCCTGGACGCCAACCGGCTGCTGGCCCGCGCTGATGGTCAGCTTTTGGAAAGCTACACCTTGTTTGGCGGCTTCGCCCGCTATACCAACAACGATATGATGCTGACAGCCCTTGACGGGCCGGAACATCGCTACCTGCGTAAGTTGATGCGCTATGGCTTTGCCCGCTCCCGGGCTACAGATCATCTGGCGGCCATGTTTGCTGTTGTCGACGACCACGCCAGCCATTGGCAGGCCGGGCAAAAGCTGCCTATTCTGGAGATGATGCGCCGGCTTATCGTCGATCAGCTGGGGATTATGACGACCAGTCTCAAGCCTGAAGGGTATTTTGACGACATCGTTTACTACCTCCACGTGATGCTGAGCACGGAGGTGTTGTTGACGCTGCCGAAATGGTGGCGTCGGTTGCCGCGCTTCCGCCGGGCGGAGGCGCGCCTGATGCAGCTGGCTGAAGAGGTCCTGGCCTGGCATCGGGAATATCCGCCGGAGAGCAGCGGGCGACCGCGCGACCTGATTGATGATCTGCTGTCTAGTTCCCGCCCGGACGGGCAGCCGTTCAACCGGAATAACCTGATTCATACGGCGATTGGGCCGTACTTCGCTGGTGTGGACACATTAGCCAGCACGATGGCCTTCTACCTGGCCGCCCTGTTGCGGCAACCAGCGCTCCTGGCCGATATTCAGGCGGAGGTTGATGAGGTGTTGGCCACAACGGCCACTGCGGATTCTCTGCGGAGCCTGGAACGGCTGCATGCGGCGGCGGTGGAGACGCTGCGCCGTTATCCGGTGACGCCGTTTACGCCGCGGGTAGCGGCTGAGCCTTTTGAGTTTGCTGGGTATGAGATACCGGCCGGTGCCGAGCTGATGTTTGCCCAGACGGTGACCCATTTCCTGCCGGAGTATTACCCCGATCCCTATCGCTTCGATATCAATCGCTTTATGGATGGGAACAAAAACCGGATCACCAATGTTTTTACTCCGTTCACCGTTGGTGCGCATACTTGCCTGGGAGCGGGGCTGGCTGAAGTGCAGATGCTGGTGACGATGGCGGCGCTGTTGCGGCGGGTTGAGTTTGAGCCGCTGCCGGCGAATGAGCCGCTGCGCATCTGGGCCGCCCCTTTGCCTAACCCTGGTGCCGGGCTGACAGCGACGGTGCGCCGGCTGCGTTAGGCGGACCGGCCGGCGCGCCCCAATATTCAATTTGCTAGCTGCTGGGATGACATGCCGCACAGGCAGACTGCAGCCACCGCAGCCTGCCCGTGCAAAAATGGCATTTTAGAACAGTTGAATTGGCAAGGGAGGTGGGTTTTAATCGCCGGCAGAGGCGATCATCGATTCGAATAACGCTTTGCTGAAACCGGTGGTCTCAAGGAACATGTCCATGCGGCGGTCATCATAAGATTGCAGCATGATGTTCAGGTCGATGTCCATGATCTTGTCCAGCGCCAGGTAACGCTCCATTTTGTCCGCAGCGTCGCCATAGTCAGTATCGACCATGGTCTTGACGTGGCCGCGGCAGAAGGACATGGCGCCGATAACCCAGCGCGGGTCCAGGCCAACTTCTACGTGGCGCTGACCAATGACGTAACGCCGTTTCTGGTACGCTTCATCATAGCTACCGCCCGCCAGGCTAACCAGCCAGGCCGCCAGATGCTGACCCAGAATCTCGCGGCGCCCTTCTTTGGCATCCAGCAGATTCTTCAGCTTGTCATACTGATCCAGATTGGTGTAAAACGCTTCCACCAATGCCGGACCATGTTTCTCAAGCATCGGCTTCATGCTGGCCAGCAACTTGCTGTGCTCATCGGTTAACCCGCCGAAGCGACGCATTTCATTAATATCAAAGTTCATTTTGATGCTGTTCCTCTTTTGCAGTTGTTAGGGCGAAGTGGGCTGCCTTGGCAGCCCACTTTGGGTTGACTAGATGGCGCGGGCGAGATTGTCGGCTGCGTCGCGGCATTCCAGAAACGCCATACCGAGGTTGGCATCACGATTAGCCAGGGCCACAAAGGAAGCTTTGTCACCAACGCGCAGAGCGATGATGTTGCCACCCTCAGCCTTGATCAGCGTCTGGCTGATAGCACCCTGACCGAGCTGTTGGGCGGAACGGCCCGCCAGACTCAGCAAACCGGCGGACACTGCCGCAACCCGGTCGCCGTCGACATTGCCATTCAGCACGCTTGCCAGCATCAGTCCGTCATTGTCCACGACCACGACACCTGTCAGGTCGCTGGAATTCCGAACCGTTTCCTGCAAAATCGCATTTAACTGTTCACTTTTACTTGCCATTTCGTTGTCTCCTGTAGATAGATTTGTCAATCTGTCAATCTCGGCTTGATCAGCCGGCGAAAGCTGTTGGAAAAAATCGGCATGTTCACCTTCGAAGAACTCTTCAAGTTCTGCCTCCGGGGCGCTGCCGTTGCGCAACTGAGATTCATCCATGCTGCGTAGGCCTTCCATTAATAGAAAATCCCACGACGCACTAATGCTTTTCTGCGGGGAGGTGATATCGCGATCCACCTTGAATTCACCGCCAGGCCAGGTTAGTAGCTCATAAATGACGGTTTCACCAAATAATTTGGCCTTATCAGAGGCATTGATTTCGGCCACCTCGGCATGATAGGGCCGGCCGTCTTTAATGAAAACAGCGGCTAGACGGGAGTCCCGCCACAGCTCAATACGAGCGGTCGCGTTGTCTTGAATAATGGTCCCCACGAGTGAAGCCAGGTTAATATCTTGCAGATTTCCGACTAAAGCCACGTTCTTAGCTCCGACATTTCAGCTACAGAGCGACTGCCTATATCAGATCGCCGTCTAATAAATCGTCTAGTTGGCGGAAAACTTCGTCCGCAAAATCGTCGCCGGTATCGGGCATGGCCGCGCTCCCAGCGTGCTCCCGGTTATGACGCGCCTCCTGAATGAGGCGGCCCAGCTCCTGGTGAGCTTGTTCGGCATAGAGCCGAACCATACCGAGCGTGACCTGGTGGGTAAATGCCGTTATCAGCAGCAATTCTTCATCAATTAAAGTGATGTACAGGTTGGCCGCTTTGCCTTCCAGCAGCAGCCGCTTAAACCCATGTGTCGCCCGTAGGCCCAGAAAATTACCTATCTCGGCGCCCGCTGCAAAGCCGCCGGCACTCAGGGCACCCAGGCCATCGCCCTGGGTCAGTGACAGGCGTCCGTGGTAAAGCATCAGGCGCCCGCTTATATCGGTGATCATGACCAGCGGCGAACCGATACGGTTCGATAGTTCTGCAAGGCACCGATCAGCAAGTTCATTCTGGGCCGCTGTAAAAGTTAAGGGATAGTGATGAGGAGCTGTCGTTTCCATTCTTACATGGTGACCCAGCATCATAAATCTACCTATACTGTCATTGTCACGGACAAACTGCGATCACAATCATTCTAGGTTAATCAGTGCCGGGCAAATATAGGATAATGGTCATTTTGGGCAGAGAGCATCCTTAAGATTAGTGATGGGGCGCCTGGTTGTTGGTGAAACACCCACCTCCCAGTGGTATCGTGTCAACCGGGATGGGAGGTGGGTTCGCACCATGCGGCTATACCACCAGCTCTTTTTCTACACTGTTCAGGCGATGACGCGCCAGGCCCAGATTGGAGGAAGAACGATCCAGGGCGAGATAAAGAAAGAGGCTGGGATTGTCATGAAGCATCCGAATCAGATGATACTGCTCGGTCAGGGTGATGAGAATGTCCTCAATGCCGCCTTTGAGCTTAAGGTCCTTCATGACGGACATTTTGGCGCGGACAACATTGGTGTTGCCGGCCGCGGCCAGGTCGATGTTCATACCGCTGCCGATGGTGCCCAGGGTCAGACCACTTTCCCAGTCCACCAGGGCAGCGGCAATCGCGCCTTCAATCTTCATGACCGCTTCCAAAGTTTGTTCGATGTTTGCCATTTTCTCTTGCTCCTTGTTTACAAGCGCTAACTCATCAAAGTCAGCTGTCTCAAAATCCGTGATATCCGAAAACAGGTCAACCAGTGACGATTCACTGGTCATATCCAACTGGGCGCCAAAGCGTTCATCCCGCCGACGTAGCCCTTCCATCAACAGGAAGCCCCAGTTTTGTTGAATAGTGGTGGTGGGTGGTTTGATCTCTTTCTCGACCTGGAACCGGCCGGTTCGCCAGGTCAATAATTCGTACACGGCTTCTTCGCCGCTTAACGTCGTCGTTTCACCCGTCATTTGCACAGCATGGCACAGTTGACCTTCATCAAAGTACAACTTGCCAACGCGGTTATCCTGCTCAATCCGGATGACCGCCTGGTGCCCATCCTGGACGATAAATTGAACCAGGGTCGGCAGGTCCATCGCCTCAAGGTTTCCGGCAATGTCCATTTTTAATTCTCCACCGTCATCTTGATCCGACGGGTGACACCATTCATCAGTCGCTTGTAGGGAATGTCTTCGTTCAGCAACAAAATCAAAATCAATTTTGATTCGCACGTGCTGAAGATGCGGCTGACAAATAGCTGGTTTTGCTTGTTGCGAATCACGATTTCCCGGCTGCCGGCCAGATTGAGCATCGCGAACCCCTGGCGGGCAGCCGCCAGCATAAAGCCGGCTACTGCTGCCGCCTTGTTGTCTTTGTCGTTGATGGTGTTAATTGGGATGCCGTCTTCAGTAGACAGGATAACCATCTCAATAGCCGGGTCGCGCTGCAGATCCAGAATGATTTCGGTGAGTTTTTCGGCTGTGCTGGATTTGGCTTGTTCGAGTATCATGTCTATTCCAACCCGCTATAAAACAGTTCGTCCAGTTGGCGGCCTACATCAGCCGAAAAGCCATCGCCGACTGCCAAAGATGAGTCATGCTCGGCCAGTTCGCGCGCCTTAATGGCTTCCTCGACGAGGACCATCAATTCTTTGCGCGATTGATCGACAAAGATGCGGACCATGCCCAGTGTTGTCTGCTGCGTGAACGCTGTGATGAGCAACAACTCATCGCCAACGCGGGTGATGTAAAGGTTGGCGGCATCCCCTTCCAAAAGCAGCTGGTTGAACCGCTTCCCGCGGCGCAGGCCAAGGAAATTGCCAATCTCTACCCCGGCCGCAAAACCGCCGGCACTCAAAGCGCCTAGCCCAGTCCCTTGAGCCAGGGAGAGCCGGCCGTGGTAAAGAATCAGCCGGCCGCTGATATCAGTGATCATCACCAGCGGCGAACCGATCCGGGTGGCCATTGCCAATATAATTTGCTCGATCTGTTTGTTCTGCTGCTCTGAAAACGTCAGTGGATACTGATGAGGTGTTTTTGTTGTCATATTTTGCTGAGACCGGTCGCTAGACTCGGTAATCTTCCTTTACGAGGCAACCGCAGAGGTGGTTGACTTATGAATATTGGCAACAACTTTCTTGATGATGGCTTTGAGGGTTTCGCTGGTCCCCACGTTGTCAGTGGCTATAGCGGGAAAGTTCTGAGCAGAGGGCAGGGCCAGATAGCGCGCCAGCAAGGTCGCCTCGACTGCGTCAGGCAAATCCTGTTTGTTGCATTGCAACACAAAGGGAATCTGCCGCGGATCATAACCGAGTGACTTGAGCTGCTGCCAGACATCAACCAGGGCGCGGCGGTTTGCCGTTAGCCGTTGCGCTGAAGAGTCCGCCACAAAAACCCAACCGTCGACATCCTTCATAACCAGCCGGCGTGTCGCTTCGTAATACGATTGGCCGGGAACGGTATACAGCTTGAATTTTGGCTTGAAGCCATTAATTTCGTTGAGATCCAGCTGCATGAAGTCAAAAAATAAGGTTCGGTCCTGGCGCGTTTTGACCGAGACGAGGTCACTGCGCCGGTTGGCCGGCAAACGCTGGTGAATCATCTCCAGATTTGTCGTCTTGCCACTGAGCGGCGGACCACAATAGACCAGTTTCAGATGGATTTCTTTTTGTGCCCAATTGATAAACATGACAGGTTTCTTGCTCGTTACAGACTGATAATGATGATGTTCTGGCTCTGATTACGTGGTCTTGCCGCCGCGCTTGGGCGACCGGACCGGTGTTTCTGCGAAGAGCAGATCCAGAGCTTCGTCGACCGCCTCAGTGGCCAGGTCGTTTTCGCCCAGAGATTGCGGGGCGATGCCGTCTATGATTTTGTGTAGCCGACTGGCTGTCTTTTGCGCGTAATAGCGGACCATACCGGCCTTACTCTTCGCGCCAAAAATGATTGCCAGCAGGTGGTCTGAGTCGACAGCCAGAGCGTAAATGTCGTAATCGGGTCCTTCGTGGTAGCTGGATTTGAACTTTGATTCGTTGCCGAGCAAGCGCGCCAGTTCAACAGCTGCCATGTAGTTCGCGGCGATGAGAGCGCTTACGGCACTGACATCCAGGCTTGTATTTGTGCCAGCTTTACCCAACAGATAACCCTCGGTACGCAGCAGCAGGACGCAGTGCGCATTGGTATCCATCTGCAGGGTTGCCAGCGGCTCTTGCAACTCGTCATGGCCCGGCATGAGCTGGCCGGTGTGGCCGTTGCTGCGGATCTTGGCCACAGCGCTCATCACGATTTCGCGGACTTTACGAATGGGGAACGGCTTGACAAGATATTCGTCAAAGGTCACCATGTCCGGATCGTTTCTAATTGAGCGGACATCATAAGCCGTCATGAGGATGATTTGGGTGCTGGGCGATTGCGACCGAATCAGCTGGCCCAGTTCCACACCACTCATGTTGGGCATTTTGTAGTCGGTGATGACGACATCGTATTTGTGTTTCTGGAGGAGCTCTTCTGCCACTTTGCCTTTGGTGGCGCGATCAACAATAAAATCGCCATCGATCGAGAGTTCTTCTGAGAGAATCTCGACCGTAGCAATATCGTCGTCGACAATGAGAACCCTTTTCTGCTGCATAGATTTCTTCCCAAATCAAATAGACCTGCTACATTACTGCCGCCCTGGCGACAGTGTGCAAGCAACCATCAGCTTCTTATTCTCAAACATTGGCGAGAATGTGGGGTTAGAAGTTTGTTATGATGATGGTTTCCTTACTTCCTGAATTTATTTTAGAGAAGCATTTTGGAAACAGACATAGGATAAAAGTAATTAATCGAAGGGAAGGAAGGGTGAATGTGGGGACCCAGAATCTGTTCGCGCGGCGCTGCAAAGATGATGTTTCCATTGCGCACAACTTCTGTTCACATTTGGCAAAACTGATTTAGCTCAATAATGGCAGGCGGGGCGCACCCAGCCGTTCGAGGATAAGATGAACGGGGAGCGGGCTTCGGTAGGAGCAGGTGGGGCAGGCCAGAGAGTTGCGCCGGATATCCAGGGGCGTGCCGATGCCGCAGCGGGGGCAACAGACGGCGGCGTGGCGACCGGCCGGTTGTTCCTCTTTTGTTTCGCTGTCGTCGTTTACAGGCGGTGCCATGTGACCTCTTATTATGTCAATAAGATGGCCCAAGTTTAGCACGAGATCTGGCTGGAGCAACCCCCTGGTACGCAGAGACTCGATGAGGCCGCTCTAAGAGACCCGATGGCTGCGAACGATGCTGATGGCTAGCGCCGACCGAAGCCATCGGGTCTCTGCGCCAGGCGCCAGCCAGCGGGTCTCTTAGCTCCGCAACAGGATCCAGAGGGCCACACCCGCCAGCAGCACCCCGAAGATTTTGCCCTGCCAGCGTTGGCCAAACTCCGAGCGGAACAGAGTTTGCAGCAGGCTGCCCCCAATGACCCAGGTCAGTAGGCTGCCAATGATCAGACAGAACAGCGCTATTGTCAGGACAATCAATTCGCTGCGACTGGCGCTGGTCGGGTCCAGGAACTGGGTGTACATGATCAGCGGCACGGTCAGCGCCTTGAAGTTGAAAAATTGCAGCAGCGCCCCCGTGCGGAAGCCCAGCCTGGCTTCGCCGTTCCCTTTTAGCCCTGACGAGCGGAACAAGACCCAGGCCAGGTAGAAAAGATAGGCGGCGCCGGCCAGCTTGAAGACGCTGAACAGCCGGGGGTAGCGGAACAGAATTTCACCGATGCCGAACGCCATTACGGCGATCTGCACGGCAAAGACGACAAAGATGCCCCAGACAACCGGCAAGGTGCGCCGCACCCCGTACTGCGCTGACGTGGAAGAGACGAGGATGTTGGCCGGCCCTGGGCTGATGGTGATCGGAAAGAAGGTCAGGAACCAGGCAATGGCGAGCTGTGCGTTCATATGTTGGCCTCGGGGGCGGCCCAGACCTGGGCCGCGTAACGGCCAGGCGTCAGCCCAATGGTTTCCTTGAAGCGGCGCGTCAGATGGCTTTGGCTGCTGAAACCAACGGCCAGAGCAACCTCAGCCAGCGGCTGCCCGGCGTCGATGAGACGCTGGGCCCGGTGCACGCGCACATTTTGCAGATAGGCGTGGGGCGGCATGCCAATTTCCTGCTGAAACACCCGTAATAAATGGTAAGGGCTCAGGTTGACCTGTTCGGCCAGGTCAGCCAGACGGATAGGCTCAGCGTAATTCTCTTCCAGGAAATGACGGGCGCGTCGGATAAGCCGTCGCTCTGGACCGGCCGGTCCCGCATCCAACTGGATGTCCGCATAACGGCTAATGAGCAGGGACATGGTGCTGAGAAATTGGCTTTCGGCCTGTAATGGATCACCCTCGCTTTTGAGTAATTCATGTAGACGTAGCAAACTCTGCCGGGCGACCGGGTCGTCGACGCGGGCCTGGCGGAAATAGGGGATGGCGTTGGACCGGCCGGTCAACTCCACCGCCACGGCGCTTAATTGCGCCACGGTTGGGTAGAGCGCCCGCAGCTGAAAGCCAGACTCGCTAGCCGGCTCACCGGTATGCACCTCATCCGGGTTTAGCAAAATCAGGCCATTGGGCGGTGTGTATAGCTTGCTGCCCCGGTAGGTAAACGACTGCGCCCCATGTTCGATCACGCAGATCACATAATGGTCGTGGCTGTGCCGTGGATAGGCAAAGTCGAGGTAAAACGCCTGCAAAAGGCGCAGGTCGAGTTCAGCATAGCGCCAGAATCGGCTCTGATTGGTTAAAGGTCTCATATCACAGCTCGGCATCATGATGCCCTCAATGTAACACAAGCGGCCCGCGCCGTCTTTCACGATATTGCGGCCAGCGCCTGGCGCAGAGACCCGATGGCTGCGAATGGTGCTGATGGCTGACGCCGTCCGAAGCCATCGGGTCTCTTCAGGCGGCATCCCCGCGCTGTTGTGATAAACTCACCGCTTCCTGATTAACCCTGTCATCTTTCCGGAGATCGCCATGAGACTAGAAACCATCGCCATTCAAGCGGGCCGCAATCCCGATGCCCAGACCGGCGCCGTGATGCCGCCTATTCACCTTTCGACCACCTTCATTCGCGGCAACGAGGACGAGCTTGTTTACTCCCGCGTCGGCAACCCCAATCGGAATGCCCTGGAATCGCTGTTGGCCCAGTTGGAAGGCGGCGCTGCGGCCATTGCTTTTGCTTCCGGCATGGCGGCCGTGGCGGGCGTCTTTCAAGCGCTGGCAACTGGCGATCACGTCATTTTGCCCGACGATACCTACTTCGGCGTCCGCGAGCTGGTGACCAAACAAATGGTCCGCTGGGGGCTGACCTATTCAATGGTCGACATGACCGATCTGGCTGCCGTGAAAGCGGCTATCCAGCCCAATACCCGCCTGGTCTGGATCGAAACCCCGTCCAACCCCATGCTCAAAATCAGCGACATCGCCACCCTGGCGGACATCGCCCATGAGGCCGGCGCCCGCGTGGGGGTCGATGGCACCTGGGCGACCCCGCTCCTGCAGCAATCCCTGGCGCTCGGCGCGGATTACGTCGTCCATTCGACCACCAAATACCTGGGCGGCCACAGCGACTTGCTCGGCGGCGTGGTGGTTGCCAAAGCGATGGATGAACAGTACGAATTGATCCGGGCCGTCCAGGGGATCGGCGGTGGCGTGCCCAGCGGCTTTGATTGTTGGCTGCTGCTGCGCGGTATTCGCACGTTGCCTTACCGGATGCGCGCCCATTGCGCCAACGCCACGAAAGTGGCCCAATTCCTGGCCGACCATCCTGGCGTCCACACCGTCCACTACCCAGGGCTGGATAGCCACCCCGGCCATGACGTGGCCCGAAAGCAGATGAGTGATTTTGGCGGCATGTTGTCGGTGCAGGTCAATGGCGGCGAGGAAAAAGCGGCTCATGTGGCTCGCAGCACTAAAATCTTCGCCCAGGCGACCAGCCTTGGCGGCGTCGAAAGCCTGATCGAGCACCGCGCCCTGGTCGAGGACGAAAAGAGCAAAACGCCCCGCGACCTCCTGCGCGTCTCCGTCGGCCTCGAGCACCCGGACGACCTGATCGAGGACCTCGCCCAGGCGCTGCGCTAGGCTGGCTCACAACCCCAGCAACGTGATCACCAGCGCCACCGTCAGCGGGCTCAAAATCGTCGAGATGGCCACGATCGTCGTCACCAAGCGCGGCCGGACGTCAAATTCGGTGGCCAGGATGATGGCGATGACCGCGGTCGGCATGCTGGTCTGGATGATCATGACCGAGCGGGTCAATCCTTCCAGGCCGAGGAGCAGGGCCAGCCCATAACCGAGCAGGCCACCCAGAAATAGTCGGGCCAGGGAGGTGCCGAAGGCCAGGGGCAGGCTTTCAAACCCCTTGAGGTCGGCCAATTGCATCCCCAGGACCACCAGCATGATCGGGATCGCGCCCCGGCCGGCGATGTCGATGCTGCTGGTCAACGGCGCGGGCAGCTGAATTTTCAGAACGTAAACGATGGCCGCCAGGACGACGGCGTAGACGCTGGGCACCCGGGCCAGCTGGCCGAGGGCGCGGCGCAGGTCTAACCGGCCGGATGTCGCCACCAATACCCCCAACGTATTCACAAACAGGTTGGCCATCACATAAAAGATAACCGCCCGCGCCACGCCATCGGCCCCATAGCGCAGCTCGTTAATTGTGATGCCGAAGTTGCCGGCGTTCATCAACATCAAGGCCAGTGTCACGGCCGCCCCATCCACCCGGCTCAGCCGCAGCAGCTTGCTCCCCAGCCAGCCAATCGCAGCCAGCAAAACAATATTGATCGTCGCAAAGATGACAATTTCATTCAGGATTGACGGCGTCACTGTCGCCGAAACGAGTGAGGAAAAGACCAGGCAGGGGCTGAAGCCATAGAAGGCCACCCGCGACACCATCTTCGTATCCACACCCATCTGCCGCCGCAAGAAAAAACCCAGCGACGCGACCAGAAAAATGGGCAAGACGTTCTGATAGATGACCTGAAGCACGGCGTTCATGGTCGGGAGTGTAGCTGAATAGCGGGAAGCTGTCAGTACGCACCTGCGGTGCTTTCAGCTGTCAGCACGCTGCGCTTTCGGTACGGGCCGGTGGCCCTTTCAGTAGGCAACTGTTCCGAGCTACCCACTGACCGCTGAAAGCGCAGCATACCGAAAGCGCCAGAGGCGCGTACTAACAGCTAACAGCTAACAGCTAACAGCTATTAGCCATTAGCTATCAGCTCATCTACAATACCTCCCAACCCAACAACCCATGAGGACCTGCTATGCGCACCGATTATGCTTACGCTCAGGAAATGGATAAGAAAGATCCGCTGGCTCGCTTCCGGGCTGAGTTTGTGATCACGGATCCCGACCTGATTTACATGGATGGTAACTCACTCGGCCGGCAGCCAAAGCGGGCCATCCAGCTCATTGAAGAGATGATGGCCCAGTGGGGCGACCGGCTGATTCGGGTCTGGTCGGACCGCTACTTTTATGTGGCCCAGGAAATTGGGGCCAAGGTGGCTCAGCTGCTGGGCGCGCAGCCGGATGAGGTGATCATCGCTGAGTCGACTTCGGTAAATCTATTCAAACTACTGGTTGCCGGTTTGCAGGCGCAACAGGGGCGCAGCACCATCCTGACCGATGACCTGAATTTCCCTTCCGATCTCTACATCATCGACGGCATCATCGAACTACTCGGTAAGCGGCATCGGTTGCAGGTGGTGCCCTCACCGGACCAGGTGTTTGGCCCGGCTGATCAGCTTGCGGCGATGATGGATGAGGACACGGCCCTTGTGACGCTCACCCACACCGTCTTCAAAAGCGCTTATACCTACGATATGGAAGCGATTAATCGGGCCGCACACAATGCTGGTGCGCTAACGGTTTGGGACCTGAGTCATTCCGTCGGTTCCGTGCCCATCGATTTGAATGGCAGCGGCGCCGATATGGCCGTTGGCTGCAGCTACAAATACGTGAACGGCGGCCCGGGCGCGCCCGCTTTCCTTTATGTAAGGCGCGACTTGCAGGACAAACTCAAAAACCCAATTACCGGTTGGATGAGCCAACGCCAACAGTTTGATTTTGACCTGGAGTATGACCCGCTGCCGGGTATCGAACAATTCCTGACCGGGACACCCCAGGTGCTGTCGATGTTGCCGGTTGGCGCTGGCGTCGACATCCTGCTGGAAGCTGGGATGGATAATCTGCGAGCCAAGTCGGTGCAGCAGACGAGTTATCTGATCGCCCTCTGGGAGACGTATCTCAAGCCGCATGGCTTCACCCTGAAATCGCCGAGCGACCCGGAATGGCGTGGCTCCCACGTCTCTCTGGGGCATCCAGAGGGCTGGCGGATTAACCAGTGTATGATCAAGGAGATGAACATCATCCCCGACTTCCGTGCCCCGGACAACATCCGCCTCGGCATCACGCCCCTCTACACCACTTACGATGAGATTCACCGGGCGGTCACCCGCATCGAAAAAATCATGAGCGACCGTCTCTACGAAAAATACCCCACCCAAAAAACCACGGTCACGTGAGAATTTTTGCCACGGATTAGCACGGATTTGGCACGGATTCTTTTCATATAAGGAAATCCGTGTTGAATCCGTGCTAATCCGTGGCTTTCCTGAAATCCTATGAAACTGACTGATTATGATGTAGACGAAGGGCGCGGCTTTTTGCCGGCGGTTGATCCGCTGGCGGCGCTGCCGCCCGCTTTTGCTGAGCTGGATGCGTTGGGGGCGGAGTTGCCGGCGTTGTTGTTGACCGGCCGGTGTCGCCGCACCCTCAAACGCTTCCCCGATCTCCCACTTGACCAACTCACCAGTCCGGCCGAACTGGAACGTGCCCTGCTCCTCATCTCCGCCCTCGGCATGGCGTATATCTGGGGCGAGCCGGAGCCGGTTCGTATGGTGCCCGCTGCTCTGGCCGTGCCCTGGGCTCGCGTAGCCGAACGGCTGGGCCGGCCGCCCATCATCACCCACGCCTCCATCGTCCTCAACAACTGGCGCCGGCTCGATCCCAACGGCCCCCTGGACGCGGACAACCTGGCCTGCCGCCAGCATTTTCTGGGCGGCATGGATGAGCAATGGTTTTTCACGGCTACGGCGGCACTCGAGGCGACTGGCGCACCGGCCTTGCGCCCGCTCGTGGACGCCATGGCCGCGGCCGCAGCCGGCGACGATGGCACGGCCACTCGGCTGCTGACCCAGGTTGCCGCCATTTTTGGCAAGGTCAACAACGCCCTGGCTCGCATTTACGAGCGCTGCGATCCTTACATCTTCTACCATCGCATCCGCCCCTTCCTGACTGGCTGGGATAAGGAAGGCATCCTTTTTGAGGGGGTTAGCCGGACGCCGCTGCGGCTGCATGGCGGCAGCGCCGCGCAAAGCTCGCTCATCCAGGCGTATGATGCGGCCCTGGGCATCGAACATTTACACCCGGAGACCCAGCCATTTCTGCGGCTGATGCGTGACTACATGCCGCCTGCTCACCGTCGCTTCATCGCCGCTTTGGGTGAAGGGCCATCGCTCCACGATTTTGCCCAGCGGCGCGACGCTTCAGTGCCCCTGAAGCGCATCTTCAACGAATGTATCGACCAGCTCGAGAAGTTCCGCCAGGCTCACATGGAGATCGCCGTCCGCTACATCCTGCACCAGAGCCCGCAAGGGGAGGCCGGCGCTGTGGGCACGGGTGGGACCAGCTTTGTCCCCTTCCTGAGCGAAGCGCGCAAGGAAACCAAAGCCCGGCGGCTGCGCTAGCCGTCAAGCGAGGAGATCATGAAACCATTGGATGTTTTCAGCCTGATGGGCTGGATCGAGGACAACAAACATCGGCTGCGGCCGCCCATCACCAATGAGACCATCTACAAAGGCAATGACGACTTCATCGTCATGGTCTCTGGCGGCCCCAACACGCGCAAGGATTACCATTACAACGAGACCGAAGAGCTGTTCCTGCAGCTCAAGGGCGCAATTGAGATCGGGCTCGTGGTCGATGGTGAGCATCGGACCGTCACGGTGCGCGAAGGGGAGATGTTTCTTTGCCCGCCGCGGGTCCCCCATCAACCGCGCCGTTTCGCTGATACCTACGGTCTCATCATCGAAAAATACCGCGAGCCGCACCAGAAAGACGCTTTCCTCTACTACTGCGAAGCGTGCGGCCACAAGCTGTACGAGAGTTACTTCGAGCTCAAGGACATCGTCAAACAACTCCCCATCGTCCAGAACGCGTTCTACAGCTCCGAGACCCTACGCACCTGCACCCACTGCGGCGCCATCATGGCTCTCCCCACAGACTGGGAGCAAAGCCTCGCCGCCATCGCCATCGACAACCCCTACACGTAAAGACGCCCCGCTGGGGCGTCTCTCAGCGGCTGACGTGGCAAGCGCCACGGCAAAGCGTCGCGGTGGCTGACGTGGCCAATACCTGTGTATGTTGACGGGGTGGGAGACGTGCCAGCGGCACGTCTCCCTACTGGGCGGATCGGCTGACGTGGCCAATACCTGTGTATGCTGACGGGGTAGGAGACGCGCCAGCGGCGCGTCTCTACGGCGCCGCGGACGGCGCCTTTCTACCCGTGATGCAATAAATCGATGCTGGGCATGGCGTTGCGGACGAGGATGACGGAGCCAATGGCCTTGACCAGGGCATCCAATTCCTCGGCATAAGTCAGAGCATCCGCTTCTTCCGGGAGTTCAAGGCCCATCAGGGTGACGTCAGCGGTGGCGCTGTTGGCGATGATGATGTCGCGCCAGCTCTGGTCCGGGTTGTTGCGAATGAGGATGACCGGGTCGGCCTGGACGCGTACCTGGCGCAGCAGCCCTTCCATGTGCTGGCGGGTACTGTCACGCCCTTGCTCGTGGTCGATGATGCGTAGCAAGCGGATGTCGGCCTGGCGCCATTCTGGATGCTGCCGGATGATGTAGGCCAGCAACAGCATCAGGTCGGCGTTGGCGCCGCGTCCTTTCCACCAGATGTTGATAGCCCGGCGCTGGCCGAAGCCGCGGGTATCATCATGGTGGAGCAGCAGGACGTTTTTGTTCAGGTGGACGAGGCTGCGCAGCAGGGTCATCTGGGTTTGGCGACCGGCCGGTGTCCCACTCCAACCCAGCAACGTCGAATTGGCCTCCAGCCCGCTGATGCCGTGTGCCTGCACCACCGTCAGCGCCCCGGAGACGAAGTCAGCCACCACCTCCGCCTCAGCAAAGGCGGTCAGCTCTTCTTCGCGAATGTAGCGCTGGATGTTCTTGCGGGCTGTCTCCCGCCAGCCGGCGTTGGCCATCTGGTCGATATCGCCCACCATCAGCTGGAAAAAGGTGACGATCCCCCGGCCCTGACTGAGCCATTGCGCCACTTCGACCAGCGGCTGCCGGTTATGCGGCTGGCCGGTGAAGACGATCAGATTGGGCCGCCAGTTTTTGGCATGCCAGCGTTGTTCCTCAAGCTGCAGCAGCGCATAGCGCGCCACGGCAAACCAGATACCGCTCTGCACATCCCCCCAGGTCCGCTGAATCTGGCGCCGCTCCAGGAAAAAGAAGAAACCATAGCTAATCACAATCGCAATGATTGTTGCCCCAGGGCTGATCAGGAACATCGCCCCGTAACAGCCGAGAGCGCCCAGGATGGACAAATACCAGGGAATGCGGAAGCTGGGCCGATAACTCGGGTTCCCAACCAGCCGCTCGATGCCGGCTGCCAGGTTGATCATCCCGTATGTGTTCAGGAAAAACATAGAGATGATCGTGGCCACGAAGTTGAGGTCGCCCGACCAGATGACGACCAGGGCAATGAGGCCGGTGATGAGGACGCCCATGCGCGGTTCAGTCGGGCTGCCGAGCCGGGCTGCGACCCAGCGCGGCAATACGCCATCATTGGCGATTGCCTCGACGGTGCGCGGCGCCGCCAGGACGCTGCCAAGTGCTGAACTAAAAGTCGCGGCCGCCACACCGATGCCGATGAGCGCTGGCCACAGGGCTACCTCGCTCATGGCCTGAAAATTCTCGCGCAAGGTGGTTGGCGGTAGATGGGTGGCGAACCAGATTACAACCGCGAGGTAGACCGTTGCCGTCACCAAAATGGAGGCCAGCGTCCCGCGTGGGATGGATCGGCTGGGGTCCTTCAGGTCGCCGGAAAGACTGGTGCCAACTTCAATGCCAGTAACTGCCGGGAAAAAGACGGCGAAGACGGCCCAGTAATTCAGCCCCTCGTCGTACGCTGGCGCCGTGGTCACCGGGATGAAGCTGTCCCAGCCCCCGGCAAAAAAGGAGATCAGGGCCAGGACCAGTGCTGCCAGGATGAAATATTGAATGCGCAGAGCAAAATCAGCGCCGACGTAGGCGATCACGATGAAGATGAGGCAGCAGATGGTGGCAACGAGGCGCGGATCAAACTGGTCGACAAATGGGATCAGCCGCAGCGCTTCAACCAGACCGATGATGTAAAAGGCGACCGAGATCGCCTGGGAGAGGAATAGCGGGATGCCAATGGCGCCGCCAATTTCCAGGCCAAGTGAGCGGGAGATCAGAAAATAGTTACCGCCCGCCTTGACATCCATGCTGGTGGCCACGGCCGAGACGGAGAAGCCGGTCAGCAGCGAGATGGCGTTAGCCAGCAGCACAATCGACAGGGCATTGACCAGACCCGCCTGGCCCACAACCCAGCCGATGCGTAGAAAGAGAATGATGCCGAGAATGGTGAGGACGTTGGGGGTGAAGACGCCGGTGAAGGTTCCGAACCGGCCGGTTCCCGCCCGCTCCCCACTAACTTGATTAGCCGCCATAAGAAGGAGTTTTTTTGCCGCAGATGGCGCAGATTTTCTGGATGTTATGTTCGCGTTCTAGCTTGCTTGCGAACACCCCAATCCCCTAATCTGCGCCATCTGCGGCCAAGATCTATTCGCCTGAAAGTGTCGCCAGTTCTTCGAGGTCGGCCTGGAGCAGCTCCAGTTCGGCGCCGAAGGTGGCCCAGTCGCCGGCCGCCCGTGCCTCTTCCGAGGCGACAAAATGGGCGTTGGCGCTGGCGATGATTTCGTCAAAAGTGCGGCCGCTGGCCGCGACCTCGCCCGTATCGCCTGTCGTCGCACCAGTGGCGGCACCCGTCGTGTCGCCGCTGCTGCTCCCGGTGGAAGCGCCGCCGCTCGTGACAAAGGTGTCATCTTCCAGCAGTGCGGCCAGGGCCCCGGCCAGGGTGTCCTCCATCGCAATCCGGTCACCCGTGGCCACGATGACTCGTTTCAGCTCCGGCAGCGCGCTGGACTCCGACAACAGGTATAGTGGCTCCACATAAAGGAAATTGTTGGCGATGGGAATCACGATCAAATTTCCGCGAATCACTCGAGAACCCTGCTGGTCCCAGAGCGAAATCTGGCCGGAAATCTCAGTGTCCTGGTTTATCCGCGCTTCGATCTGACTGGGGCCGAAAACGAGTTCCTGCTTGGGCAGTTCGTAGGCCACCAGCTGGCCATAATTTTCACCGTCGTTACGGGCGGCGATCCAGGCGATCATGTTGCTTTTACCGGCCGGTGTATACGGCTGAATCAACAAGAACTCCGGCTCGGCTTCACCCGGTAAGGTCAGGATGACGTAATAAGGCTCAACCGCCTGTTCCGCCTCTTCCAGCGTCTCGGTCGGGATGTCCCACAGGTCTTCCTGATTGTAGAACACATCGACATTGTCCATGTGGTATTTCAAGAATTGACGTGTCTGGTAGACAAACAGATCTTCAGGATAACGCAGATGGCTCCGCAGGGACTCAGGCATGGTGTCCAGCGGCTGGAACAGTCCCGGATAAGCCTGGGCATAAGCCTGGATGATCGGGTCGTTCGGGTCGTTCAGGTAGTAGGTTACCGTGCCATCGTAGGCATCTACGGTAATCTTGACTGAGTTGCGAATGTAGTTGATTGAATTGTCGACCCGGGTGGCGTAGGGGAAATCCCCACTCAATGTGTAAGCATCAGCCACCCAGACGAGGCGACCATCAGCGATGACGATGTATGGGTCGCTATCTAGCTGCAAGAAGGGGGTAATGGTCAGAATCCGTTCCCGGATCGAGCGATGCATCAGGACCCGGGTCTCCGGCGTAATGTCCTGGCTCAACAGCAGATTGGTTTCAGCAAAGCGGAAAGCGAACGCCAGCCGGCGCAGGTAATTGGAAAGCAGGATCCCGCCGCTACCCTCGTAGGTGGTCGACACATTGCTTTCACCTTGCGGGTAGCTGAACTCGAGCTGCCGGCTGCCGGCAAAGACGACATCATTGGTGAGCTCACCGAAATAGAGCTCTGGCCGATCAATGGTCAGGTCGATGGTGCTTTGCGGCGGCAAATCCTGGATGAAGAAGGTAGGCTGGCCATCCCGAGTTATGGAATCAACCGGGTTCATAACCACGCCGTAGCCATGTGTGAAAACCAGCTTCTCATTCACCCAGGTCTGGGAGGGCAGATTGTCTTTATTGAGCTCACGCACAGCCAGCATCACCTGACGGTCTTCGCCATCGATGTTGTAGCGGTCGATATCAATCTCATTGAATTGATAATAGGGGCGTAGGCCCTGGAGCTGCGTGTAAGTGCTCTGTAACGGCCGGTAATCCCAGACGCGCACGTTTTTCAGCGACACCTCTTCAGCCAGGTTGGCTGGCGTCAGATCCTCGCCTAGCTCAAAGGGGCGTTCGATGACATTATCCAGACCAAAGGCCAGACGGGTGAATTCGATGTTGTGTTCAATATAGGGCCGTTCACGACTGATTTCATTCGGTTCGACCGAATAACGTTGCAGCAGGCTCGGGTAAACGCCGCCGATGGCGATGGTTGCCAGGAACCAGAGCGCAGCCACAAACAGGGCTGGCCGTAAACTACTGCGGAAGATATTGATGGCCACCATCACCGCCAGCACCGCCATCAACACGGTCTGGATGTAGATAGCCGGCCGTTCCGCCGCCAGGTCTGTGTAGCTGGCGCCAAAGACGACGCCGCGCGGTGAATACAGCAGGTCATAACGGGAGAGCCAGAGGCCCACTGCCCAGCCGGCCACAATGAAGGTCGCCAGTAGCGCCGCATGAGGTCGCAGCCCCGGCACGGCCTGGAAGTTCTGTAACCGCCCCCCGGCGACCATCCGGGCATTCCCCAGGAAGTAGATAACCGCGGTGCCGACCAGCGTCAGAAAGAGCAAGAAAACGATCCAGCCCTGCAGAAATTCATAAATAGGCAATTCAAACAGGTAAAAACTGACGTCAAGATTGTAGATAGGCTCGGCCACGTTGAATGGGGTGCGGAAAACGAAGCGCAGGAATTCATCCCAATACATCGTGCCGGCCTGGCCAAAGACATAGGCGAGGAACACCGCCGGCGCGATGATCAACCAGTTGATCCCCGGCACCTTGAAGAGCTGCGGACTCTGCCCGGTGCGCAGTACACGCCGCTTAGCGACCAGCCAGTTGCCCAGCATGATGACCAGGGCCAGGCTAAAGAAAGTCAGAAAACTGACGATCTGGTAGCTCCACTGAGTCAACCAGACATCTTCATAGCTCATTGACTGAAACCAGAGCCAGTCGGTATAGGTATGAATGATCCAGTTAAAGCTGAGAAGCAGGAGGAAAAGAATGGCCAGCACCCAAAAATAACGGTTGCGCCAAAACGGGGTGCCTCGCGGCCGGGGTGGCCGTCCGGGCGGTTCGTCTTCGCCCCCTTCATTTCGCTGGGTAAATTCATCAAAGGCACGCCGGAAAACTTCCGGTATGTCGTCATAGTCGCGCATGGGGTACTCCGGGTAATAGCTGTCGGTACGGGGCTGCGCCCCTGTCAGCTGTCAGCACGCTGTGCTTTCAGTGGTCCTTGCGGTGTTTGCTGGCTTTGGGCTGCCTACTGATGGCTAAAAGCGTAGCGTACCGAAAGTGCCACAGGCGCGTACTGACAACTGGCCGCTATTTTACCCCAATTTTGTTTTCATCGCGTTAGCTGACGGTTCCGCTCCCCAAAAAAAGAAACCGGCCGGTCATCTTCCCCGTTAGACAACCAGCCGGCAAACCTAGCCTTTATCCGTGAGCGTAGGTTCATGAGAGTAAACGAAGTGCGCCCGCTTTTTCCGGTATCCTGACCGGAAAATCGCTAATTTGCCCCCTTGCGCCCTGGGACATAGATGGCACAATCGCATCATGAGTCCGTCTGCCCCGGCCGCTGTCCGCCTGCGCTTGCGGGCCAGAATCCCCCTGGTCTGGCTCGGCCTGTTGCTGCTTATCGCTATCCTGTTGCCTCATCGCCTCTGGAATATGATGTTGATAGGTTTGGGCGGCCTCTTCCTTGTTGCTTATATCTGGGCCCGCAGCCTGGCCAACCATCTGTCAGCAGAGCGACGGCTACGTTACGGGTGGGTCGGTGTGGGTGATCGTTTGCTGGAAGAGTTTCAGCTACACAACGATGGTCATTTACCGGCTATCTGGGTGGAAATCCTGGATGAGTCCAATGTGCCCGGTTACCAGGCAGCCGTCGTGCGCAGCATCTCAAGTGGTCAGATCCGCTGGCAACAGGAGGCGATTTGCCAGCAACGGGGTCAGTTCCATCTCGGCCCCTGGGGGCTGGTGAGCGCCGATCCCTTTGGCATCTTCGAAGTACGCCATTGGTACCCGGTTGCTGATGAGATCATCATTCATCCACCCATTGATAGCACGCTGCCGATTCCTCTGCCGGCCGGTCGCAGCAGCGGCCGAGTCCGCGCCCCCGAACGGGCCATCCAGGCCACCATAAATGCTGCCGCCATCCGTGACTATCAAAGCGGCGATCCGTTGCGCTGGATCCATTGGCCCAGCAGCGCCCGCCGGCAAAAGCTGTTTGTCCGCGAGTTTGACCTCGATGCGTCCGGCGACATCTGGCTGCTACTGGACCTGGAGGCGACGGCTCAGTTAGGCCTGGGTAGTGAATCCACCGTGGAGTACGGTGTGTTGTTGGCTGCCTCGCTGGCGGCGCGGGCGGTGCGGGCCAACAGGGCGGTGGGCCTGGCTGCTTTTGGTGCGGAACCGCAGCTCTTGCCGCCCGCCCGCGGGATGGGGCAGCAATGGCGTCTGTTACGCGCCCTGGCCCTGGTGCAGGGCGACGGCCAGATCAGCCTGAGCCGGGCCCTGGCCGACCTGGCCCGGCAAGCCAGCCGGGGCAGCGCCGCCGTCATCATCACGGCCCAGACCGATCTGGTCTGGTTGCCGGATTTGCTGCGCCTGCTACAGAGCGGTGTGCAATGTAACCTGGTCCTGTTGGACCGGCCCAGTTTTGGCGGCGCCGGTGATTCCACGGCAGCGATTAACCACCTCTATGCGCTGGGCGTTGAGGCCAATCTGGTGCAGCAGGGTGAGTTGCAGCGGGCGCCGGCCGAGCGGGAGCGGCGCGGTTTCTGGGAGTTCCGCACCACGGCGACCGGCCGGGTGATTGTGGTGAACCGGCCGGTTGATGAGGCCCGGAGCGCGCCATGATGTTCGAACGGGTTGTGGCCTGGCTCTGGCGCCGCCTGCGGCCCCGCGCTGGCTGGATTACCTTCGCGCTATTGCTGGTTGCCGTCATGACAGTGGCCGGCTCGATTCAAACGGCTGCCTGGGTTCGGGAGCTGGATTCGACCTACACCATCGCCTTTTGGGCCCTGATTCTGACGCTCGTCCTGGTTCAGCGCGGGGTTCGGGGCTGGTTCGCCGCCCCCTTGCTGGCCGGTTATGGCATCGTCCTGATTACGATCGTTTTGAGCAAGGCCTGGCCATCGGCCCAGATCTGGTCCGGTTGGCCGGCCAGCGCCGTGCACATTCGCCTCAACCTCATCCTTTATTGGACCCGGTTACAGACCTGGATTGAAGCGGCCCAGGCCGGCCGCTCAACACGGGAAACCATCTTTTTTGCCACCCTTATTCTGGCGCTACTCTGGCTGCTAACCTGTCTGGCCGTCTGGAGCAGCCTCCGTTGGTACAAACCGTTGCATGCCCTGTCGCTGCTGGGCCTGGCGCTGCTCATCAACAACTATTATGGCGATGTCAGCTACGTTGCGGCTGGGGTCTTTGTGTTGGTGACGGTCCTGCTCACAACCGTGATCCACTTCGATGCCCTGGTGCTGCGCTGGCAGGCTGCCGGCGTCGATTATTCAGACGAGATCAGGATCGAGATGCTGGGCCTGGCGGCGGCCATCGCCGTTGTCCTGGTCATGGTGGCTGCTTTGTTACCGGCCATCCCTTACCGGGATTTGTCCCGCGCCTTTCGCCGGTCAGAATCGGTGAATCAGGCTGAAGAGACGTTGGGACGGGTCTTTGCCGGCGTTGAGCAGCCCGCGGCTGGCGGAAGCAGTGGCGGTGGGAGCCAACCAGGTGTCTTTCCCCGTGCTTTTCTGCTCGGCAATGCGCCGGAACTACATGAAACGGCTGTGCTGGCCGCCCAGACAGATGCTCCGATACCGGCCGGTTACCATTGGCGCGGCCTGAGCTATGATATCTACGCTGGCTCAGGCTGGAGCCGTTCTGCCGAAGCAGATGTGACCGTGCTGGCCGGGGCTGAGCTGGGCTGGACACCGGTGGCGGATACGCTGCGCCTGCGGCAGACGGTCATCTGGGCGGAGGAGGCCGCGCCCGGCCTGGCGCTGACGATTGGCCGGCCGCTGACCTTTGACCAGCCGGTGACGGCCCATTGGCGCGGGCCGGACGATCTGGCCTATATTGGCGCTGTGGACAGCCGCTATGAGGTCACCAGCGCGCTGCCCCGTCTGAGCGCCGCCGGGCTGCGGGCGGCCACGCTGGCCGAGGTACCGGCCGACCTGCTGCAACATTACACGACGCTGCCCGCCACTGTGCCCGACCGGGTCCATGAGCTGGCCGAGGAGATCACCGGCCGGTACAACAACCCCTATGCCCAGGCTGGCGCCATCGAAGCGTTTTTGCGGCAATACACCTATTCGCTGGCGCCGGGGACGTTGCCACCGGCCGGTCGGGACCCGGTCGACTATTTTCTCTTTGACCTCAAGCAGGGCTACTGTGACTATTACGCCTCGGCGATGGTGGTGCTGGCCCGTTCCGCCGGGCTGCCCGCCCGTTTTGCCACCGGCTACAACGTCCAGCCGGCCGACGCCAGCGGCACCCAGACTGTTTACCAGATCAACGCCCACTCCTGGGCGGAAATCTACTTTGCCGGCTACGGCTGGGTAGAGTTTGAGCCAACGTCGGGTTTTGCCCAATTGCCGCCGGCCGGTGAGCAGACTGCCTCCAGCAACCCGCTGGACGATCCGTTTGCCCTCCCCGATGAATTTTTGGGCAGCGTGCCGCCTATCCCGACCGATACCGAGGCGGCGCTCTCCAGCTGGTGGTTTGTGGGCGGGATCTTGTTGCTTTTGGGGCTGGCTGGCGCTGGCTGGTATCTCTGGGGGCGGCAGCCGGCTGGCGCTGATGGGTACAGCTATGCCTATGGCCGTTTGCGCGGCCATTGGGGCCAGGTGGCCGGCGAGGCGGACCCGAGCCTGACGCCGCTGGAGTTTGGCGGCCTACTGGAGGAGGCCATGGTTGAGCTGAGGGCGGGGAGTTTGCGACCGGCCGGTTGGTGGCAGCGGCGCGTGTTGGCCGAACGGTTCTACCTGCGCCAGTTGGTCAACCAATACAACTTAAATCAGTACAGCCCGGCGCCGCCGCCCGCTACCCTCGATGGCTTCCTGATCTGGCGTCGCCTGCGCACGCCCCTCTGGTTCTGGCGCCTGGCACACCGCTGGCGCCGGCGGTCAGGCAGATGAGAACCCAGTTAGGCCGGCGGCTCCTGCTTGAAATGACCCTGAATTTCCGATTAAACTATTGCCCATAATCTCGCTGACAATGGTGCGACTCCCGGTCACCGGCTGCGTACTGTAGGTCAGTTTTTATCCGTGCCATTCAACCAGTAGCAAGGCTATGAGTCTTCAGGTTCAGCTCATTCTGCCCAGCGGGGCGCGCCGCTCGGTCCAGCTTCCGGACGAGGTGATTGTAGGCCGCCTGTTGCCGGCTCTGGTCAGTAAGCTGGAACTGCCCCTTTTGGATGAGTCCGGACAGGCGTTGCGTTATGAGCTGGTGGCTGTTAAGGGTTCATTGGACCCAGAGGAAACACTGGCCGCTGCCAGGGTGGCGCCGGACAGCGAACTGCGCCTGGTCGCTGCGGTCCGGAAGTGGGATTTGCCCGTGGCTGAGCCGCCCCGCCCCGCCAGCTTCGGCCCACCGGTACTTCGACTCACCCAGGCCGATATTGACACAATGCTGGCCGCGCCGGAGCCGGAGCAGCCGATTGGTTGGTGGAACATCCTCGCGGCCAGCGGCATTGCCCTGTTAGCTGGCATTTTCATCGTTTTGGGTTTTTCAGGCCTGGGCACGGGTGCCTTTTTCTCTGACGCCGGGCAACCCGCTATGACTTCTATTGTCGTGACAACGGCCTCCGCAACAGTTGAGCCTGTGAATGGCTGGGTCTCGTCGATAAATACGACTGCCTGGCCCGAAGTTCTGGACCTGGCCCAGATTGGCGACCTGGTATTCCTCCTGCAGAAAGGGGATCAAGAAACCCTTTTGTGGCAGATAAGGCTCAATGGTGAGCAGCAGCTGCTGAGCCGCTTAACGCTGTACCCCGGCAAGGGATACAACAGCCTGGCAGTTGTGGACGACACCCTTTACTTCTGGGATGGACCCCAGCGGCAGCTCTGGCGCTATGTGCCGGCCACCGGTGTGATGGCACCTGTCGGCTTTTTGCGTCCCGGGGCTGGCCATCTACCTTTGCCTATCAATGACCATTATCTCTATGGGCGCTGGAACCGGGCCGATAGACAAGCGCTGTATACGACGGCCACGCCCGAGGCGGAGGCAGAATCCCTGCCCGTCAGGGTGGATCCGGGCTGGCACCTGGACACTGTTATCAGCAGCGGGTACCTTTATTTTGTCGGCTTCGAGCCAGAGACGGGCTACGAGTTGTGGCGGACGGATGGTACAACAGCCGGGACAGAGCTGGTACAGGATATCCATACCGGCCGCTCCAGCTCAGCTCCCCATCAGCTGACCCTGGTTGATAACTACATCTACTTTGCCGCCACCGATGCAACCCACGGGATGGAGCTTTGGCGCACCTACGCCCCTTCCGGGACGACTCAGCTGGTGGCAGATCTGCAGGAGTACGAGGATGCTGAATTGGCCTATCTGACCGTCATAGCGGATCAACTCTATTTCACTGCCACCAGTAGCAACCGGACCCATCAGCTCTGGCGCTATGACCTGGCCGAGGGCCAGTTCAGTCTCCTGGAGCCGACTGACTATGACATCAGCCCGGCTACTCACCAGGTTGGTCACAATGGGGAACTGCTCTATTTCCTGGCTGCTGATAGTAGCCGCCTGGGCCGTCTGGCGCTTACAGACTCTGATTACAGCTGGCTGTTCACCGAAGAGGGCCCTGCCCCCTGGTCGGAGCTCTATGTGAGTTCAGCGCAGCTATTGTTGCAGGACACGCAGGGCAGAACCTATCAATATCTGGAGGGGGCTGAGGCGGCAACCTGGGTAACGAATGTTAACGATGTTGCTGATGTACTAACAACGGCCAGCGGCGACTTCCTGCTTCTTGACAGCAACGACAGGTTATGGCGTCTGGCAGCAGACCAACAGCAGGCTGAATTTATCTTACATGCCTATGCATTGAAGGCTGGCGACGGATGAAGCAAAACGTCACCCTCGAACTGCCCTCAGGCCAGGTCATTTCGGTCCAGCTTCCGGCTGATGTCATCGTCGGGCGGCTTCTGCCGGCGTTGTGCAGCAAGCTGGCGCTCCCCCTGGTGGATGAGTCCGGGCAGGCGTTGCGTTATAAGCTTGTAACTGCTGAGGGGCCGTTGGATTCAGAGCAAACACTGGCCGCAGCCGCCGTGGCGCCCGATAGTGAGCTGCAGCTAGTCTCTTCGCTTCAGCGCTGGGAGCTGCCGGTAGCCGAGCCACGTCCCCGGTCAAAATCTGGCCCGCCCGTCATACGGCTAACCGAGGCTGATATTGATGCTTCTCTGGTGACGGAGCCTTCGGCACCGGCCGGTTGGTGGAACCCATTGACGGTTACTGGCGCTGTCTTCCTCATGGTCATCATTGGCTTTCTTGGCTTTTCCGCAATTTCCCCGGGTGGGGCATTTTATGACGGTGGTGATCCAGCTGTAACTGCCGTCCGCGACCCGGTCATTAGTTTTGCTGCTGGCCTGGGATCTGTTCATGACATCTGGCCAGATACCTCATTGTGGCCAGATATTCTGGCTATGGGTCAGACTGGCGAGTCGTTGTTCCTGTTGCAGAAAGGTGACCGGGAAAATCTACTCTGGCAAATAACCCCGGATGCCAGCCCGCGTCTCCTTCATCGCCTGACGCAATATCGGAGTAGGGAACAAAACAGCCTGACTATCAGGAATGGTATCGTGTACTTCTGGGATGGTGAGGAACGGACCCTCTGGCGTTTTGTTACTGTGCAGGAACGGTCTGGCCCGGTTGGCTCGATGGGTTCTGCAGCTGGGCACGTGCCGCTGCTGGCTAATCTGTTCTATGTTTATAGTGGTCGCCACGCCGGAGCACATCCGTTGTTCGCCTCAGAGACCATGCTGCAGCCGGGAGAACGCTTGCCGGTTCGCGTCAGTTCGGCCTGGTACCAGGACAGCGTCTTAAGTGGTGGTTACCGGTATTTTATCGGTTTCGAGCCTGAGACGGGGTATGAATTGTGGCGGACGGATGGGACACCGGCCGGTACCAAGCTGGTGCACGATATTTTTGCCGGCCCCGCCAGCTCCCATCCCCAACAACTGGTCGTGGCCGGCGACGACATCTATTTCGTCGCGACTGACGCTACCCATGGGATGGAACTCTGGCGCACCCATGGCCCATCCGGAGCGACCGAGCTGGTGGCAGACCTGCATGATTACCAGAATGCAAAACTGGCTCACTTGACCGTCGTCGGCAACTGGCTCTTCTTCACCGGCACGCGCGGGGATCGAACGCATCAGCTCTGGCGTTATGATCTGGTTGAGCAGCGTTTAAGCCTGTTTGACTCAGCAGCTTATGACATCAGTTCGGCTGAAAACCAGATCGGTTCCAACGAGAATGCGTTTTATTTCCTGGCTGCTGATAGCGGCAACCTGGGTCAGTTCGCCCTCCCAGATCAACATTACCGCTGGATCCTGGCAAGCGCTGATTCTATCCACTGGACAGAGCTCTACGTCAGTCCGACGCAGCTACTGTTGGTGGATGCACAGGGGCAGCTTTACCAATATCTGCAAGGAGCAACCGCCGCGGTTGCCGTGCCAGGCATTGATACTCTGGCTGACGTTGTGCCGTTGTCGGACGGCGATTTCCTACTTGTCGCTGAACAGACAGGCATCTGGCGCCTTTCGCCTGGTCCGGTCGTCAGATCAGTCGTTCAACTGGACGAGCTGGAGGCTGGCGACGGATGAGGCTTGACGTCACCCTCAAGTTGCCTTCCGGTGAAACCCGGCTGGTGAAGCTCCCCGCCGATGTTATTGCCGGTCGCCTGCTGCCGGCATTGCTCAGCAAGCTGGAACTTCCCCTGGTGGATGAGGCCGGTCACGCTTTGCGTTATGAGCTGATTGGCGCGGCTGGCCCCATTGATCCGGAGCGGACGCTGACCGAAGCAGGTGTAAAGGCTGATGCGCAGTTGATGTTGGCGGTAGGGCACCAGACCTGGTTCCAGGGGCACCGGCCGGTAGTGTCCTCCCCAGAACCCACCGTGCCCGAAATTCGAATTGGGCTGGCTGATCTGTCGCCGCCCCGGCCTGCCGATTCTGGGTCGCGCCGCCAGGAGGGACAGGCGCGTCAGGCCCGGCCTGATAGAGCCTGGCGCCGGAATGTGGGTCTTGGACTGGGGCTGGCAACATTTCTCATTATTTTTACCCGCATTCTCGGCGGCTGGGGCAGTCTTGGCTTGAAGGATGGCGACATGATAGCTGGACTCGCCGTCACCGAGGCCGTCGCCACGTCCGAGCAGATTGCCAGGGGGGTGACGGCAACTCCGGTCGTCACACTGCCGGCGCCGACATCGGCCCCAGCCAGGGCCACGGCCACGACGACAGCGGCTCAATCAGCTGACATAACCGGCCGGGATAGAGACGCCATTGCCATGGTTACGCTAGGGGACAATCTCTATTTTCTGCGCGCAGTGCCAGGCAGTCTGACCCTGTGGGAGGTCAAGGGGAGAGGTGCCGAGCAGCAGCTGATGCGCCTGCAGGGATCAGCTACAGGGCTGCGCCGCGAACTCCTGGTCATTGAGAATGAACTTTACTTCTGGTCCGGCCAGGAACCACTCCTGTGGCGCTACAATCCAGAAAGTGAGGTCTTTTCTTTAGCTGGCTTCACAAATCCACCGACAACGCATATTCCGGTCCAGATAGGCCGCTTTTCGCTTTACACCGAAGCCGATGCCGACGAGCCTCAGCCCCTGTTGATGGTTCGCTTTCCCGGCCAACAGGCCATTGAGCTACCGGTCAGGGTCGATCAGGATTGGTACAAGAACCAGACGGTGCTGTATGGCATCCTTTATTTCAATGGGTATTCCGCGGAAACCGGTTACGAGTTGTGGCGGACGGATGGCACCATCGCCGGCACCTGGCTGGTTCGGGATTTGGTGACTGGCCCGCGCAGCTCGGGGCCCGCTGTGATTACCCGCAGTGATGACAGGATTCATTTCGTTGCCGCCGACGGCGCCGGTGGCCTGGCGCTGTGGCGCAGCCAGGGCAACTATGCTGACACGGATATCGTCACGGCGCTGCCCCAAAGCCAGGCGGCAATCCGCTGGCTGGCGGCCACCTCTGTCCAGCTTTACTTTATTGGGGAACATGAAGATGGCAGCGAGTGGCTCTGGGTCTACGATATAGCGGCGGCTGAGTTTCAACCCATTGGTCCCCTGGGGACACAGATTATCCAGCTGGCAGCCGAGCCGGAAGCCGTATATGTTCTCGCCTGGTCTGAAAGCGATGGTGGCAGCGTCGTTGGTTGGGGACAGGCCGAGGCGGACACTTTTGCCTGGGTAGCTTCGGCGCCTGGTGGCGTCGTCTGGCGTGAGATGTATGCGAGCGCAACCCAGCTGCTGTTACTGGACAACAGCGGCGCGCCCTATCAGCTGCTCCCCGGCCTGGGGCAGGCGCAGCCTGTTGTGGGCGTCGGCCAGGTCGCCCAGGTCTATGCTGAAGCAGATGGCAGCTTCCTGATGGTGACTGAAACCGATAGCATCTGGCGGCTAACGGCGAGCAGCCCCCAGGCGACCCTCGTATTCATGCCGGGTGAGTCTGGAGCCGGCCAATGAGAGTGGCAATTACCCTCGAATTGCCTTCGGGTGAAATCCAGACTGTCCAGCTCCCGGACGATGTGAGCATGGACCGGCTGGTGCCGGCGCTGGTCGGAAAGCTGGGTCTGCCACTTGTGGATGGGGCAGGTCAGTCTCTGCACTATGACCTGCTCCCGCCTGGTGGCTCCCCACTTGCCTCAGCGCAGACTTTGGCTGACATCGGGCTGGGGCCGGCAGCGCGGCTGCGCCTGCGGGCTCAGCCTCTGGCCTGGGAGAACCCCGCTCAGGCGACGCCACCGTCCACACCAGGTCACTTGGCCGCGCCACCGCGCCCAGGTCAGCCTATCAACCCGCTGGATGCCCATCTGCATCAACCCGCGCGCCGCCCAAACGTTACCTATGAGTCAGCGGCAGATTCTGATGACGCAGATTCAAGTGCACGAAATGCGCTTGGCTTTATCCTGTTCCTCATTTACCTGGGCATTCGGCTGATTGGATTTGTCTTAGATTCTGGTTCGGATTCAGCGGACCAGATCAGCGCGCCGGTGGTTACGCGCCAGGCCACTGTTGTGCCCACTGTGGCGGCCCAAACGCTGCCCACTCTCAGTCCGTTCCCGACGATTCCGGTGGATTCACCGGTTCTGTTGGACAACATGCTTTACTACCTGTATGAGGACGAGGCAGGTTATGCTCTCTGGCGGCTGGACCTGAGCGATGAAGCTAGCCAGCCGCTGCGCCTGGCACAGGTTTTCAACATCCGCGGGCAGAGCCGCCACATTTCGGTGATTGATGGTGTTCTGTATGTGTTGGTTGGCAGCGAACGGGAGATCTGGCATTTACCGGCCGGTGCGCAAACATTGCAGCCCTATACCCTTGATGGCCATAACTTGCATGATCCCCCCCTTGCCCTGGGCGAGCATCGCCTTTTTAGTGGTCCTGGGAGTATTCCTATTGTCCCATTATACGCGGCCCAGGCGATCACGCGGACCCAGGCCATTACCCTGGGCACCGGGACGCCGGCTCAATTTGTCCCGGCGGCCATCCGTTCAACCGAAGTCATCACGCTGCCTGTGTTGGTCAGCCGGGATTGGCAGGCGAACCAGGTTGTTTTTGACGGCAACCTCTATTTTGCCGGTCGTGATGCTGAAGGAGGGCTGGAACTCTGGCGAACAGATGGGACCGTCAGCGGCACATCCCTCGTGCGTGACATCAATCTTGGCTTATCTGGCTCTACGCCTCAGGGACTAGTCGCCGCGACGGAATACATCTATTTCAGTGCCCTGAATGACAGCGCCGAGCGTGAACTCTGGCGCAGCGACGGGACCAGCAGCGGAACAGAACAGGTGACGGATCTGCGTGGCTCCCAGGGCGCTTACCCGGAACATCTTATGGTTATCGATGGTGAGTTGTTTTTCAGTGCCCTGACCGGGGTGCTGGACCGCTCATTGCTCCATTTGCAGGGTACGGCTGAAAAACCGACGGTCACACCGGCCGGTTACGATGCCCGGGGCACGCTGGTGGAAGATCAGATCATCTCTTTTGCCGGCCAGCTCGCTTTTCTGGTCGAGGAGTCCAGCCGCACCTTGCTCGTACTTTATGATCCGCTGGCGGGTGAGAGCCGGCGCGTCTGGCGCCAGCAGGAGCGACTGCTGGCGATCCATGACGCCGGCAATTACTTGTTGGCCAGAAACAGTCGCGGTGTTTGGTACCGGCTGGCGGCCAATGAAAGCAACCTTGAACGTCTGGATGTTGAGATGGGCGCCGTAGTGGCAGTTGTGCCGGAACCGGCCGGTACCAGCCTACTTGTCGACCAGCAAGCCTACCTCTGGCGCCTCGACGCAGACGGCGAACTACATTTCCTGGCCAATCTCGCGGGAACCAATTAACCGAACCGAGCGTTTCACTGGTGAGGCACACCGCCCCCGGCCTGCCTCCCGCTGTGTAGACCAACCAGCACCAGGAGAAGCTGCTCATGTTTGTACGCGTTACTCTCTACGACCCCGCCGCGCAGGCCCACCAGGTGGAACTGCCGGCCGCCGAGCCCATCGGCCGCATCCTGCCCGTCCTGATCCGGCGCCTGCGTCTGCCAGAAACGGATGGCGGCAACCCCCTGCAATACGATCTGTACCGTGCCGGCGCGCCGGAACCGCTGAAGCCCGTCGCCACCCTGCATATGGCGGGCATCACCCACGGCGCGGCACTGGAATTGCGTGCCGCCATCGACCCCTACGCCAGGGTGACAGAAGAGGAGCTGAAGGCGCGGGAAACACATTACCGCACGGCCAGAACGCCGCGCCGCTGGCGTGATTATCAGGCCCAGATTGGTCTCGGGCTGCTGGCTTTGCTGGCGCTGCTGCTCTGGGGTGCTTACAAGAACAGCCAGATAGTCGCCGTCCTGCCGCCGCCGACAGCGCGGCCCCTGATTGTGACGCGGATTGTGGCGCCAACGGTCGAGCCCGTTGTGATTCAGCAGCCGCAGCCCATCGCTATTTCCGGGCCCGCGGAGGGCACGGCTATCACGGCGGTGGCTGCTTTGCCGGAGGGGCTTTGCTTTGTTCTGGCTGATGATCGTTCGCAAAGCCAGCTCTATTGCCATCATAGGGAATCCAGTGAATTAGAAGGTTTGCTCTCGTTTTCCCTGGAGCCGCAAGCGTCTGAGCTGTTTGCCTGGGCCGGGGAGCTATTCCTGGTCCAACCACGTAACGCCTACTACAGTGAAATCTGGCAAAGCAATGGTTACGCCGGTGGCACTGACCAGCTTCTGAGTATCCCTGGTCTGGCCACCACGCCCCCATTACGCGTGGGTAGCAATTATCTCTTCGGCCAGGCGGATGAGGCGACGGGCTGGCAGGCGCTCCACCTTTATGCCGCTGGCAGCCGTACCGCGGAACGCTTTGCCAACCTCTTTGTTGCCCATGATTGGCATGAGCAGGCGCTGTTGCACGACGGCATTCTCTATTTTGCCGGCCGAACCGCGGACAGCGGCTGGGAATTGTGGCGCTCCGACGGCACCGTTGGCGGCACGTTCATGTTGGGTGACATGAACACCGGCCCCCTCTCCGCCGCACCGGCCGATCTCGTCGTTTACGGCGACCGCATCCTGTTTGTGGCTGAAAACGGTGCTGGCCGCCAGATCTGGCAGACGGATGGCACACCGGCCGGTACCAGACTGTTCTGGGCCCAGGGAGATTACGACGATCCCCATGCGCTGCTTGTCAGTGGTGAGAGTCTGTTCTTTCAGGCCAGCGGCCCAACGGAAGGTCAATGGTTGCTGCATCTGCAAGGCGGAGAGATGTTGCGCGCGCTTGGCCTGAGCGGGCGGGCTACGGAGCTGGCCGCGCTGG
>JACKBM010000039.1 GCA_020634575.1 Ardenticatenales bacterium
TCGCCGCCTCGGGGTCAACATCCACCGTACCGCTGGTGTTGCGACTGGTTTCCACAGCCGGCTCACCGGTCGCCGCTAACACGGCACCATCAGGCACCGCCTCGGGTTCTGTTTCTTCCGTGCTAAGCAAATTGCCAACAGCATCCTGAATCGCGCTCATGCCATCATCCCCACCCAATAGAATGGGCACAAAACGGACCGCGATCAGGGTCAATGTGATGATGGCCGCCGCAATAATGCCCAACCGAATGGTCGCACTGCTATCCTTAACCGTCTGCGCGCCCAGTTCGACGTTAACCGGATCAAAAAAGGGCTGGTCATCCCGCACAGGCAGCGGGGCAGCCACTTCAATGGGGGTTCGTTCCGGGTTAGGCGTCGGTAGCGGGGGGCGTTTGCGTGTTGAATTCTCGTACCGTTCCAGCAACGGGGCCGGATCCAACGACAAAAACCGCGCGTAGTTACGCAGATACCCACGCACGTGCACTGGTGTAGGCAGCTCGTCGTAATCGCCGGCTTCCATCGCCGCCAAAAAGCGCTGGGAAATACGCGTTTCCGCAAACGCCTGTTCCAGCGTCAATCCTTTGGCTTCGCGTGCCTCACGTAAAATTTCGCCTAATTCATCCAATTCCAGATCCTCTCCGCCTCAAGATTACGCGAAAAGGCCACTGACGACAATGCCAGTGGCCCTGGAAAGGCAAATTATTAACCGGCCGGTAAGCAACCGGCCCACGACCAGCTACGCGTCGTAATCGTCGTAGTCGTCGTAATCGTCCTCAAACTCGTCTTCGTCCTCATCCTCGTCGTCAACAACTTCGACAACTGGGGCCGGCATCTCGCCGCCCTCCGGCAGGACAGTGACGGTCAAGTTTGCCTCAACATCATTGCTGAGACGGACAACCAGGGTGTGCTCACCCAGGCTACGCAGCGATTCGCCCAAAACCTTGCGCCGGTCGATTTCAGTGCCCAGCGCCTCGTTCATGGCATCCGCCACATCATTGGTCGTGACCGAGCCGTACAACCGGCCGGTCTCGCCTGATTTGCGCTCAAACTCCAGGCTCAGCGCGTTGATCCGCTCGGCCAACGCCTCAAACTCCGCCCGCAGCTCAGCACGCCGGGCTGAAGCCCGATCACGCCACGCATCAGCCGCCTTCATGACGCTGGGGGTAGCCATCACGGCCAGCCCACGCGGCAGCAAATAATTACGGCCATACCCGGGCGCAACTTCAAATACGTCCCCGGCATAACCCAGACTATCGACATCTTTCTTCAACAGCACTTTCATAGCTGATAACTCCGTCATCTGATTTAGCGACTCAGGATGCTAGCAAAATCGGACCAAATTGGCAAGTGATTTAGTCTGGTTTTGTCACAATCGGCAAAAATGCCGCCGGCTCCACAACGATAATTGTCCCGGTCATCCCCGAACCGCTATGAATCTCGCAAATATAAGTGTAGGTCCCAGGCGTGTTAAATTGGAAGTCAAAGCTCCAGGGATCTGTGGACGGAGTGCCGCTCGTAAAGCTGTCATCATCGGCTTTCACATTGTGCAAACCGCCGGCATTGGTCCAGTTAACCGTTTGCCCTGTCTCGATCAACACCGTTTGCGGGGTAAAGGTCAGGTTGGGGTTGGCCGTGACAAAGGCATCAGCGCCTTCTGGCTGCGCGGCAGCAGTCCAGCCATAGGCAGCCAGCATCAGAAGCAGAGCCAGGCCTGACAGGGCCAGCAATAGTCGTCTCATCGCAATTTCCTCCTACGTTTAGTGATTAACAGTCAGGGCCGCGACCATGGCACAAACCCGGCCCCTCCGTGCGACCCCTGGGAAAGAATTGTAGCAGTTAACAGAGGGCAGCCTTGGCAAGCGTTTTACAGCCTGCGGGCCGCTCTACAAACCTTTTAGCGACTGGGCCGGTCCTTTCTGGGGATAACCAGCTTGAGGCCGGACCAGATCTGATCCACGGCACACACTTTCACATCGACCAGGCCTATGGACAGCGCCAGGTCGCGCACCACATCTTCGGTGACATCCGTCGGCATTTTGGCGGCTTTCTTGGGCCAGGAGACCCAGATCATACCGGCCGGTTGCAGCAGCCCCTTCAACCGCGGCAGTTCCGCTGCCAACCGCTCTGCCTCGGTTACAAAGATGTGCACAAAGTCCAGTTCATCTTCAGCCGGCAGCAGCGCCAGCCCAGCCTCAACCGCCCCCACCAGCGGCAGATACGGCCCTGGCTCAGCCAGCACCAGGCAGCGCAAGCCGTCCTTCAATCCCAATTTCTGATAAGCTGGCTTGCCTGAATACCCTGCTGTCATCTGGTCACTCCTCAAGTTGTCCTTATTCTAGCTGCCTCGTCCTCATTTGTCCTTGACACCTGCTCCCCCTTTCGCTAAAATTCCCGTCGCTCTTGAAGTTCAAGAATATTTGCCGGGATAGCTCAGTTGGTAGAGCATCGCACTGAAAATGCGGTTGTCCCCAGTTCAAGTCTGGGTCCTGGCACTCCTACTCCAGGAAATCGGGAGTAGCACAACGCGACAAACGTCGCTATAATGTTGAGGCATTTGTCGATTAGCAAATGTTTCCATGCGGGCATAGTTCAGCGGTAGAACGTCTCCTTGCCAAGGAGAAGGCCACGAGTTCGAATCTCGTTGCCCGCTCTGAAATCTAGAGAAGTGCGCATCACCTTTTTAGATTTTACCTACAGGATGGCAGGCCATGGCCTGCTCATTCTTTTTTTGGCGACGTCGCCAAGTGGTAAGGCAGAGGTCTGCAAAACCTTTATCACCGGTTCGAATCCGGTCGTCGCCTCTTCGAAGCTCTGCTCCATAGCAGAGCTTTTTTTATTTTCTTCTTTAGGAAAACCGGTGCTGGCCCGCTGGTAACCTTGCCTTGCCCCCCAACACCAGCTAACATTTAAGCTGTTGTCACGATACTTTTAGCCACATTTTCAGGAGAAGGGCGTGGACCTCAGTTTCGCAATGCGCGAATATCTGGCCGAAATTTATCGGCTGCAGGAAGACGAGCCAACGGTCAGCACAACCAGTCTGGCTGAACGGCTCAACGTCTCGGCCCCGGCCATTCCCCGCATGCTCAAAAGGTTAAGAAACGCCGGCCTGGTCGACCATACACCGTATGTGGGTGTCACGTTGACAGAATTGGGCCAGCGTGAAGCGCTCAAAGAGCTGCGGCGCCATCGTATTCTGGAAGTGTTCCTGGTCGAAATTATGGGCTTTACCTGGGATGAGGCCCATGATCATTCAGATGATCTTGGCCAGGGGCTCAATGATGAAGTGACGGCGCGCATGGCCGAAATGACCGGCAATCCCACACGCTGCCCGCATGGGGAACCCATTCCCGCCCAGGACGGCTCCCTGCCGCTGGTTGATGACATCTGCCTGATGAATCTCGGTGTGGGCCAGAAAGGGGTAGTCAGCCGGGTCCGCACCCATGATCCGGAGCGGCTGCGCTATTTCCGCGAACTCAATCTGGTGCCGGGCACGCCCATCCAGATCGTCGGCCGCGCCCCGTTCAACGGGCCAATGCGGCTGATGGTTGACCGGGATGAAGTTGTTCTCGGCGTGGAATTGACAAAATCGCTCTGGATTACTACGGAAACAGACGGCGCGTCTTGATCTCGGCCTCGGCATCTTCTCGATAGCGAAACAGCTCAGCTGGCCGTCCTTCACCTTCGCGCCGTTTCCGGCCGGTTGGCTCCAGAATATCCGCTTCTTTTATCTTGCGCCGGAAATTGCGCTTGTCCAGTTCCTCACCCAAGATAAGCTCATAGGCTCGCTGCAGATCAGTCAGCGTAAATTCATCCGGCAATAGTTCAAAGCCGACCATGCTATATTCCAGCTTGTAGCGCAATCGGGTCAGGGCGTAATCCAGGATCTCGGCATGATCAAAAGCCAGCTCGGGTAACGCATCCACCTTAAACCAGCCTGTCTCCCCATCCGCCACCAACGTATCGGCGCGCGCATTTTCTACCGCTGTATAGGGTACAAGAGCGAAATAAGCGACTGTGATTACCCGCGTTCGCGGATCCCGATCCAGATTGCCAAAGGTAAAAAGCTGCTCCAGGTAGACATCTGTAACGCCAGTTTTCTCAGCGAGTTTGCGCCCAGCCGTATCCTCCAGGGATTCATCCAGCGGCACAAAACCACCTGGAATGGACCAGACCCCCTGGTAAGGGGGACGGGGCCGTTTCCATAACAAGACCTGAAGATGCTCGTCCCGTAAGGTGAAAATCACCACATCAACAGAAACGGCCGGGTTTTCGTATTCAGTTTGCTGTGAGGCTTCTACGCTGCTCATCCCTATCGTCACCTAAAAACAATCCCCGACGCGGGGTCGGGGATTGTCCATTTTCAATTCAACTGGCTGACCCTACCCTTCCGGTGGATCCTCGCCAGGCACCGGATCTTCTCCAGGTACTGGATCCTCACCCGGAACCTCATCGTCACCGGTTGTGGTTGGCGGTGGCTCCGGCTCAACCGTCACGGTCTGTATTTCGATAAACTCCAGGTAGGAAGGCACATCGTAGACAGACGGATCCAGGTGGTATTGGCCATTCTCCGGAATCGTAATGCCACTTTGCTCAACCATCTGCGGCAGGCTGACGCTGGATGTTACGAAGAGTGTGGTATCGCCCTGTGAACGCAGCACCAGGTCAATATCAACACCCGCTTCCAGGGCCCATTTCAGGACCATGGCGTCCTGCGTGGGCAGACCCAGAATCACCACGCCCGGTTCCTCTTCGAGGCGAATCTGGAATGGGCTGATGAGCTGCGCCGAGGTGGGATCGTCCAGATAGTAACTGCCGACCCAAAGGACCTCGACCTGTTGCAGCGTTAGCTGTGTCACCGGCCGCTCAACCGAGCGGGGGTTAGTCGGGCCGATATAGGCAACCTGATTGATGAAAGGCAGTAATTCCAGGCGACCGGCCGGTACAGGCGGGAACAAGAATTCCGAACCATTGAGCAGGGCATCTTCGTTGACCTCTTGCACAATGTTCGGCAAGGGGCTCTGGAATTCCGGATCAACTTCGATGATGTGCATCGTCATCAGCACATCAACCCGATCGCCCGGGCGCATCGTATAAGCCACACCGGCATTCACATTGAGAATCGGAAAGGCGACAGCCACTTCACCCTGTTCGATATACAGAGAGAGGTCAGACCCCAGCGACGACACATCGGTCGGGTTCAGGGCCAGCATCGCTTCCAGGATCTCCTGCCCCTCGGCGATGGGCGTGCCCACAATAGCCCCTTCCAGCGACTCTATCGTGTTAAAGACGTAGCCAGCGCGTACCGCAACATTAGTCGCCGGCCGCAGTTCCGTATCCAGCAAGTCGGCGCGCAGCCTGGTTCCTACGGGCAACGGCACTTTGGCGACCACCACTTCAACCAGGCGGGTCTGCTCTGGCTCGGTCGCCGTTGGCGGCGCCTCATCTTCCGTGCCACCTTCGGCGACGTCCCCAGTCTCGGTTTCCGGCTCCGTGGTGACATCTTCCGTGGCTGGTACGATGTTGGGCTGTTCATCATTGTTTAGCAAGCTGCCCAATGGACCACTGCCGTTGATGCCCAGCACCACCAGCAGGCCAACCAGGGCAAACACTAGAAAAACGATGACTCCGATAAGCGCTGTTCTCAAACGCATAATGTCTTCCTTGGCAGCTTAATCATGCGACAAACGCCAGACTGAATAAGCATGATGCTGAAAATCACAACTATCGTTCCCGGATTACCGGTACGCTTCTGATCTCTGTCCAGAGTAGCTTGCAGCTAGTCACCTGTCCCATAGCAATAGTGGCTCAGGTTACCATCAGCAATCGTGCCCTCAGGTAGACTATTACAACCACCTTCCAAAATCACAAATAGTTGTTTGCCGATAGCCGTATAGTTAAATTTCGGCGGAATTTCGATATTAAAACGGTTGATGATGTATTCAAGCGTGATGTTCTCGATGTTGTTGAGCTGCCCGTCATTAGCCGAGCGCAGAGCAAAATCGATAGCGGCATCACGTTCCAGAGCATATTTAACCAGCAGCTGTTGCTGTGGCGGCAGCGCAATCACCAGGGATGTGGGGATTTCACGTGTTGGTGTGGCTGTGGCCCCTTCCGGCTCCTCAGCGGCATCCGGATCGGGCGTGGGCGTCGGCGGTTGCACCGGGCCGGGCGGGTCCCAGGTACCGACGTTAATGACCCGCGCATTCTGGATAACAAAGGTCACCAGAATCGGCCGGGGGTCTTCCTGCGGCCCGACATGGGCGATAGCGCCCGTCGGCAGCTGCTCAAAACGCCCGTACGGATCGATAGTCAGTTCGCGCAGCGACGAATTGCCTTCTTCATCTTCTTCCACCAGTAAGATAGTGGCAGCATTGGGCAGGAACGTTTCCAGGTCCTCGTCAATACCGATGAAGATAAAGGAGATCATCACGTCCACGGAATCACCAGGGCGCAGCGCATAGGCAACGCCACCGGAGTACCCTTCCATCGGCACGGATTGTGCTACAAAACCAAAGGGGATGAGTGAGGACGGTCCGAACTCTTCTTCACCAATCAAAGTAGGATCGATGACCAGCGCATCAGTCGTCAGCGTTTCCCCCTGGAAAATGTCATTACGGGCGTATCGTCCGATGACCCGACTCATGTCGGTGATGACATTCAGCGGTACCTCAGAAGCCAGGCGCATCTCGGTGGTCAGCTCGGCCTCGGTCATCAGCCAGCCTCGCGGCACGGTCTGTAACGAAACCACCACTTCGATCAATTGGGCTTCTGGAGCATTGGGGTCTGAGAACTCAAACTGCTGTGGAGTAGGCGTGCCGGCTATGGCAAGCTCGTCTGGTGTTGCTTCACCAATCTCGCCCTCACCCCCAGTTTCGGCCTCAGCGGCAGGTGTACTGCTGGGCTGGGCATCGGCGGTGTCATCATTGCCAGTCTGTAGGAAATACACAACCGCAAAAATGGCCAGTAGTAGAACACCAAAGATTAAGATGGCAATGGGGATTGCCCGACGACCTCTCATAAGGTTTCCCTCAAGAATCAACTGCCTGCACTCAGATGCCATAAGCCGCCAACTGAGAACAGTGGCCTTGGGTTAGCATGTGGAGCAGTTTGTCCTAAGTGTCAGATTTTTGCTGAGTAACTCTCCCAACAAGACCCGCTGTCACGGCAGATCCGTTGAAACTGGCCTCATGGCAATGGCAGATGTGGCTTGTCATTACCGCTACGGCGAAGGGTTGGAAAGGTAGGCAACTACTTAACCAGTGCCGTATATGAGTGATTAGCTCTCATCATATGTAAAGTAAATCGACAATATGTTAACATAGTCGAATAGCGATAGCAAGCCCGTACAGTAGAACCAGCGTCCCATTTTGGATTTATGTCAATATTCGTTGCACGCGATTGCCGCGCCTCGACCCATCGTCCAATAGTAAACATAAATCTAGGAGGGGAAATAAAATGTTTTACACACACTATATGTATAAAAACTGTTGGATCGCCTTCAGTTGCGTTGACATCACTTCTTTGATTATGACAAAATATCTTATGTCTGCCTCTAGGCATATAGTACCGGTCAGGCAGCAAATTTAGACGAAACCTAAACTGAGACGATTGGAACTCCTGAAAAATGTATTTTAGTCCACTCTACTTCATCTTTGCCCTGCCGCCCTTGCTTCTGGCGCTTTACGCTCAGAGTCGGGTACGCAGTGCTTACAACAAGTATTCCCGCGTAGCCACCACCCGTGGCCTGACAGGCGCCCAGGTTGCCCGCGCCCTGCTGGATGCACGAGGGCTTTATGATGTTGGTATCGAAGCCAGCAATGGTTTCCTATCTGATCATTATGACCCGCGCAGCCGCACCTTGCGTTTGAGCCCGGATGTCTACAATGGCCAGAGCGTGGCCGCGGCCGGCATTGCGGCCCACGAGATGGGCCATGCCCTGCAAGACCAGGTTCACTACGTCCCCCTCAAACTGCGCAGCGGGCTGGTGCCTGCCGCCCAGTTTGGCAGCCGCCTTGGCCCCATGCTCTTTATGGGCGGTCTGTTCCTGAGCGTCTTCAGCAGTTCGCTGCTGCTTGTCGCCTGGGCCGGGCTCATCCTGTTTGCCATTGCAGCCGTCTTCACGATCATTACCTTGCCCGTTGAATTCAACGCCAGCAAACGCGCCAAAGAACTTCTTGTCTCTGAGAATGTGCTTTATCAGAATGAGATGACCGGCGTAAACAAAGTCCTGGACGCAGCCGCGCTGACCTATGTGGCTGCCGCTGCCCAATCCATTTCGCTGGTTCTTTATTATGCGATGATCTTGCTGGGGGGTGGCCGTCGCCGGTAGGCAAGTGGATTTGCCCAAACTGCATAGAAAGCGTAAGAGGCCAACGTTTCCGTTGGCCTCTTACATCCCACTATTTCCCATTGAGCCGCGTACTTTAGCGCAAGTACAATCAGAAGTATAGGCGAAAAGTCCCGTTTCAATCTACGTACAACTTATACGAATATCTTCCGAGCAGCTTGTAAAAGTTGTACTAACAACTAATTCCCACCAACAGCGCATAGCTGATAGCTATCGACCACTAGCCGCTCCGCCCCCGATTTAGCTGCCACAATTTCAGCGCCAGATGCATCGAAAGACGGGTATCCGCTTTGTCCAGATCCTGCTGCGTCAGCTCCTGAATGCGCTCCAGCCGATACAACAGCGTGTTACGATGAATAAAGAGCGACTCCGCCGTCTGGCTGATATTGCCATGGTGGTTGAAATACGCCTCAATCGTCTGCACCAGGTTGCTGCGGTGGCGTTCGTCATAATCAGCCAGGGGCCGAATGATATGCTCGGCAAACTTGTCTACAGCCGGAACATTATCCAACTGGGCCAGGAGCTGATAGATACCCAGACTGTTGTACTCCACCAGTTTGCCCAGGTTCAGGCGTTGCCCGAGCTGCATGGCCTGTACCGCCTGGCGGTAAGTTGCCGGCCATTCTTTGAGGGAGATAGCTGGGCCGCTCATACCGCTGACCAGGTTTGCCTGCGGAAATTCCGTATCGACTTGCTCGCTGATACGGCGTGCCAGATCTCGAGCTGTGCTCAGGTCGGTATCGCTTTCACGCATGGCGTGAAAGATACAGATATGTTCGTCAGCAAAGACATGTACGAGGGCGCTGCGGCTGTGGCTCTCTACCAGCCAGTTGACGATGGTCTCCAGGCGGCGCGGCGAGGGCCGTTTGTCACCGGCCCAGGCAAAGGTGAGAATCACATGGGGCGGGCTGGTGTTATGGTCTAACCGGCCGGATAACCGATCAATCTCGCTCTGCGGCAAAGTCCCCGCCAGCAACCCTTCCAAAAAGTTACCACGCAGCGCCTTCTTCGCCTCGCTGATCGCCTTGGCCTTGGCCATTTCCAACGCACAGGCTGCCGCCCCCTGCTCCACCGTCAATGTGTCCAGCAGATCCAGATCGCTGGCCGGCCCGACCACGGAGAGATAGCCACGCGCCCGGTCCCCCGAAACGATGGGGCTGATCAGGCGAGCCACATTATCCAATGGCAACACCTGGTGCCAGCTCGATTGGCGTGTTTTGGCCGCGGCCTTACGATTACGCAGCGCTGCCGGCAAATTCTCGCGCTGCGCCAGCCAATCCTGGATGTCATCCACAGACAGCGGACTCTCCAGCGGACGGCTGATCGCTTTTACTTCCAGCCGCTTATCCTGCACGATGACGATGTTGCCCGTTAACTTGGACATCATCTCTGTCATTGCCGTGAGCCCTTGCCCCTCACGCGACATCTCGGAGAGACGCCGGTAAAGTTGCATGCCGCGCTCGGATACCTGGGTCTGATGATCCACCAGTTGCAAGGAAATGCTTTGATGCACATCCCGCACAGAGACTGATTCATTGACGATCAACAGGGGCAAATTTGCCGTCCGGGCCGCCTCAATAAGCGCACTGGACGCCGGTTGAAAAAGCACGAGGCCGGAACCTGAGCTGGCGATCTTGCGAATTGCCTTTTTCAGTTCAGGCTCCGTCGCTTTCCGCTGCACTGAAGCTGGCAGCAGCGCCAGATCACCCATTTTTACCAGCAGATCGGCGCCGGCCAGGTCCGTCAGCACAACGGACCAGTTCACCAGCCGCTGGCTCAAATCGATTTCAGAGTGAACCTCTGTATTCATGGGCAAAGATAGTCTGACGATCTCGCCCAGGTTCACATTATTCGTTGATCCTTGCAACATCTTACCTACTCGTAAAGCGCCTCGTCGGTTTCCAGTTCGCCGTCTTCGTCAGTTGCGGCCTCATCACCTTCTATTGCTACAGGCAAAACAACAATGAATGTCGTTCCTTCGCCAGGATCGCTCAGAACATCAATCTGTCCGCCATGCTGCTCGATGATCCGATAGCAAGTCGCTAAACCTAGTCCGGTCCCTTTATCCGGATCTTTTGTTGTGTAAAACGGCTCAAAAATATGACCCAGCTGAGCGGCGTTCATACCAACGCCGTTGTCGACAACGACAATCTGGATATACCGTTGATCCGGCGAGAGGCGGGTAATCAGCTCAATAAGCCGCTCACCTTCCATCTCTTTGAGAGCATCCGAAGCGTTGACCAGCAGATTGATCCAGACGCTTTTGAGATGCTCATTGCTCGCTAAAACCAGCGGCAGCGACGTGTCCATCTCCATTTGCAGCTCGATCTCGGCCGCCTGCAACTGGAAGCGTACCAATTCAATGGCAGCCTCAATCGACTCGTTTACATCCACCGTGGTGAATTCGTACTCTTCCTGCCGGGCCGAATTAAGCAGCCCGCGCACAACCTTGGTTGCCCGGTCGCCGGCTCGGTGAATGAGATCAATCATCTCCAATTCATCGGATCCTGAAGGCAAAATCATCTTCAGCATCTCGGCATTGGCGTTGATCACCGTTAGCGGGTTGTTAATCTCGTGGGCCACACCGGCCGCCAGTTGACCAATGGCCGCCAGCTTGCCCGCCTGCATCAGCGAACTCTCCAGCCGGCGCTCCTCAGTCCGGTTTTGCCAAACCACAACTGACTGCGACCCTTCCGCCTTAGTCTTGGGCAGCGCGTAGGCGCTGACATTCCATTCCTGCGGCAGATGATCCTCGCCCAACCAGCGGACCGACCAGCTTTGCGGCCGATCATGGGCAATGACCCGGCGCACGCGGCAATGTTCGCAGGGTGTATCCCGATGGAAAAAGGCCCGATAACAGACCTGTCCGACGACCTCGCTGGGCTGCACGTTCAGCTCATCAGCCCGATTCTGATTAACCGCCCGCAGACGCCACTTCTCGTCTACCGTGTAAATAGGCTGCAGAATGCCATCAATCACCGCCTGCAAGCGATTACGCCGGGCGATGAGTTCCTGTTGGCGCGCCTGCAGCTTCTGGAACAGCATCGCGTTTTCAATCGCCCGGCTAATGGAGTTTGCCAGCGATTTGAACAGATCGGCTTCAAAATCAGTGAAGCTGCCGTGGGTCTTGTTCCAGGCCACCAGGGTACCCAGGGACCGAGATTGGGCAAAGAGACCACCGACCATCATGCTATGCACATCATAGTCCAGCGGTGCATCGATGCTGGCCGAGAAAGCGCCGTGGGTTTCGTTCTCATTGACGTAAAAGACCGCATGGTGCTCACAGGCCAGGCCGATCATGCCGGCACCGGCCGGTACCGGCGACATGTGATCAATCGACAGCGCCTCATCCTCACTCTGTAAGGAGAAACAGGTCAACAGGTCACGCGGGTTGTTCAGCAGATAAACCGCTGCCAGCGCCACGCCAAACATCGCCTGAACCCCTTCCAGGGCCGTTACCAGAACCGTCTGTATATGCAGATTGGCGGCCACATCCCGGCTAATCCGGTTTAGCAGCGAAAGCTGCTGGCTCTGCCATTGCAACTGTTTTTCAAGTTCACGGGAGCGCAAATTTGTGCGCACCCGGGCCACCAGCTCCTGATATTGGTAGGGCTTGGTGATGTAATCATCCGCCCCCGCTTCCAGGGCGCGGATCTTTTCCGTATTGCCGATGGTGGCCGTCAGCATCAGCACCCGGGTGAACTGCAAATCCGGCTGCTTGCGAATCCAGGCCAGCACATCCAGGCCGGTAATATCCGGCATGCGCATGTCCAGCAGGACGATATCCACGGGACCGGCCGGTGTGTTGTGCGCCCGGCTCAGGATATCAATTGCCTCCTGGCCGCTGTAAGCAACCGAGGTGACATACCCACCAAAATGGGACAAATAATCTATAAGCGGCTCAGCTATGTCAGGATCGTCATCTACAACCAGAATGTGGGCTAGCTGGTTGTAGGCGGCTCGGGGTGAAGCCGCCTCATTGGGATTTTGGGGAAATAACTCTGGCGAAATCGCCATGACCACTCTCAGTATATGGCCGCCAAAACCGTACTCGCCACTTAATCATAATACAAACCGCAAATAACGCGAATTGATCGGATCATTGTTCGCGTTTCTGCTGCTGAGCGCAGCGCCCTGTTCGCGGTTGACTGCAAGTTAATTGGCGAAGGTATAACCGTGGCCTTGCAGGGTACGGATATAAATCGGCCGGTTCGGCACCGGTTCAATTTTCTCGCGCAGATTTTTGATATGGGCCCGCACCAGTTCCGGGCTGCCCGTGTCCGGCGGGTAATCCCACACGTCCTGAAGCAGCTGTTGGCTGGTAAACGCCTGGCCCGCATTTACCATCAGGTGATAAAGCAAATCAAATTGGACGTTAGTCAGGGAGGCAGTCCCTTCCGGTGTGTCCACCTTAAATGTCCGGCAATCCAGGCTTACGTCCCCAACCTCGATTCTGTCCCGCCGCTCCGGCACCTGTTGCTCAGTTGCCGTCCGGCGCGTAATGGCGGTCACGCGCAAGCGCAACTCTTCCATATTAAAAGGTTTGGTCAAATAGTCATCAGCGCCAGCCCGAAAACCTTCAATCTTGTCTTCAATTTTGGAGCGTGCCGTCAGGAAAAGAATGGGGATATGCTCCATCAAAGGGTCACTGCGGACGGTGCGGCACACCTGATAACCATTGAGACCGGGCATGACCACGTCAAGGATGATGAGATCCGGCCGGTGCCGCCGCGCCAATTGAATTCCCTCAGCGCCGCCACTGGCAACCATCACATGATGGCCATAAATTTTCAGCGCACGTTGTACGGTTCGCAAAACCAGGTCGTCGTCGTCAATTACTAAAATGGAGGGCATAGGTACAACTGCCTTTGAGCTAATACGGTCAATAATGCGGGCCGACCACTTTGGTCAGGTAGGAAATGGCTCCAAAACAGGTGGATGGTTGTAGTTCAACAGAGGTAATAACTGATGAATGTCTCACTTGCTGGTGAAAAGCCAGGATGGCCCTATCCCTTCACTTTCCCCCCGACTGTGTATTATATGTTTTTGTTATGTTTACGCAATACCAGCGGTAGCTGCGTGTTACCCAGCGCTGACCTCTAAATAATTCGATTTTCATATTTGCCCCTGACCTCAGAAACGGATAAACTTTTTCATCTCTCGTTAAGGAGGGTAAAAGGAGATCATGATAATGAAACAGATCAAATATGTACTTGTACTTTTGGCGGCCCTGGTGCTTATGCTCAGCACAGTGATTAGCGTTAGCGCTGATCCTGACAAAGTCGACGATGTCTCTATCCAGGCTATGGTGCCAGAAGGCGGCGAATCCAGCTATTTGGGCGGCTCGGTTCTGGTGACTGGCTTTGAACCTTCCGAAGGTTTCTCCCCCGGCTACTGTGCTCAGAATGGTTGGACCGCATTCCTGGTCAGTTCAACCGAAGGGCATATCGATACTGTGAATCCGGCTTCCGGCACCCAACATATGCGTATCTCCGGTGATAGCTCGATTGGCGCTGGTAACCTGACTGGCTGTTTCAGCCCGCTACTGGCCGCCCCCGTGACCACTCCAACTATCCCAATGAGCCAGGTTCTGGTGGATCTCTACATTAGCGGTACTGGTGGGGCCGATTACGATGTCGCCCCGCAATCGCCGACCCAGGGTTTCCTGACTGCGCGTGTCAACTTCAGATTTACCGGGCCCATCCGCGTTCTGGACGGTGGTGCATTTGTGGACACAGGTGCTACCTGGCCAGTTAATACCTGGTTCACCCTTGGTATCACGGTTGATCCCGAAAACGACATGATTGATTACACGATTGATGGCACCTCGATTTACACTGGTTCTATCGTCGGCGGTACAATCATCGAGCAGGTCGTGCTCCTCTCAGATAATTTCCATGTCACCGATGATGGCGATTTTGACAATTTGCGTGTCGACAATGATTATGCCCCGATCCCGACGGACGTCTCCCTGACCTCCTTCGGCGAGAGCGGCAATGGTAGCTACGCGCTGTACTTCGCCCCGGTCCTGCTGCTGGTCCTGGCTGGCGCTTTCGTCACCATGCGGCGCAAGAACGAAGCAGCCTAAAGCTCAGCTTCACTTCTAGAATTTCCCGGGCGGCAGCGAGAATACTCGCTGCCGCCCTTTTTGTTTCCTGCATTCTTGCCCGCTCAGTCGGTAGAAATCCGGTAGTTCGCGTTATCTCTGGCCGCTATACTGTTTTCATTGCTATTGTCTGGAGAAGTCGTTGAGGCTGAGTGATGAACTGGCTTAAGCGGATCACCCTCATTTTCCTGTTGCTGAGTGCCACAAGCTGTGCCATGGCGCCAACCGAACCGCCTCCCACGGACATCACCCTGGCCGAACCTATCCAGCCCAGCCCGACGGCTACGGCCAGCCACAGCCCCACGAACACCATCGTGGCGAACCCAACTGGCACGCCCCCACCGGCCGGTCCCGCCAGCCGCACCCCCCGGCCCACCAACACCTGGGTGCCCACCCAGGCCGTCACGCCGCGCAACACCCCAATCCCCCTCGCCCCCCGTCCCAGCCCAACCTGGACGCCGCTGGCTCTGCCTGAGCTGGTCTGGAACGAGAGCTGGGGAGAAGTGCGGGAGTTACCGGCCGGTAAAGCCGCCTGGTCCCCCGTCGCCAACGACCTGTTCCTGATTGGCTGCAACGAAAGCGCTTCTGAGCTGGAATTCTTGATGGCCGGCGCCCCCTCCTTTACGCCACGCATCATCACGCCTGACAGGTTCTACTGCACCGACCGCGGCCTGATCAACTTGGCCTGGCAGCCTAACGGCTCAACCGTCATCTTCAATCACTTGACGGCCGATCATCCCTGGCAAAATTTTTGGCCTGACTCTGCCATGTACAGCTTGACGAGCGACGGACAAGAGTTACGGGAGCTATCAGTCTATGGCAAATCATTGAGCATTCATGGCTGGATGAATGAAGATTGGCTCGTCGTTGCTGATCAATACAGCGGTGGCCTACATCTCATCACTGTTCTAGATGTGACTCGCGACGAGATCCCCGTTTGGGCAAGATTGTATGCGCATCGCGTCAATCACGTAGAAGCCGAATATCTGGCTTCATCAGACGGACCGCCGGAAATGCAACTATCTGCTGTTGTCATTTACACCCACACACTCAATCCAGATTCCGATCCAGCCATCGTTAACGAAGGTCCAGGTCCCTTTTTAAGAGCACTTTCATTTGATTATGCTAGTCAGCCCGTTGCCGTGGAATTCAATTCACGATATGAGGATTGGCTCAGCGGCTCAGCCGACATGTTAGTCTTGACCTGGCCTGCCTACACAGACTTCCCAGTCGACGCCCTACATGAATCGGCCATCAGTTCTCTACAACTATGGAATGTCGAGAGCAACAGCCTGACAGTATTGGTGCCCGGCGCTATTTACGGGCGGGTCTCCCCTTCGAGGCAGTTTGTGGTCTATCTCGTTCCGGGAGCAGAAGCTCCCAGGCTATTGCTACTAAACCGACTCAGTGGAATTTTGACACAATTGGGACCATCGCAAGCAACATTTGAGCAATACGCTGTTTCTGTACACGCTGAGACAACATTTAGCCCTGACAGTCAATATCTCACCTACTTCGACGCAGACGGCAACCTGGTCCTCTACAACCTGGCCGAGCAAACGAGCAGCGCCACACTGTCGGCCGTCTTCGCCGCACCGCTCTGGTCGCCGGACAGCCGCTTCCTGGTCTACGAGGACCCGGCTGCCGGCTTGAGCGTGCTGGAGGTGGCCACCGGCCGGTCCCTCCCCCTGGCCACCAGCGGCGCCGCCCGCCTCAGCACCCCCCAATGGTCCCACGATGGCGCCTACCTCGCCGTCACCATTGCCATGCCCGACCACACCCACCACACCGCCGTCATCACCCTGCCCCAGCCCCCGTAAAGACGCGCCGCTGGCGCGTCTCCCACGGCACCCACACACGCCATCTCCCCGCTGGCACACCCAACCGATAGCACGGCTCCCACCACGCCAACACACCCCGTGCGGTCGCTACTCACACACAGCCAGCACCGTACACGCCCAACGCGAGACGCGCCGCGGCGCGTCTCTACGGGGTATCACGGCGATGGTATGGTCGCGGGGGCCGGCAACGGCCGCAATCGGGCGACTATCCCCTGCCCGCGCCGCTCGGCCAGCAGCGCGCGCTCGGCGTCGATGATCTCGTGCCACATGGAGCGGCTGTCGCGGCATTGCCAACCCAACTCGCGCCGGGCCTTGGCGCTCGAATAGTTGAGATTGCTGCCGCCGACACGCGCGCTTTCGCGGGAGAGGAAAGCAGGTAAGCCAATCAGTCGTAACAACGGTTCCAGGGGCCAGAAAGAAAACGCGGCCAGCCCGGTTGGCAACCAGATGCGCTGCTTGCTGCCACCCGGCTTCTCATTCCAGATGGCCAGATGCTCCCGCAACGTGCGCGGCTCGCCGCAAAGCAAATAACTCTCGCCCAGCCGCCCTTTCTCCGCTACCAGAGCAATCCCTTCCGCCACATCCTGCACCGCCACCGTACTGTGTAATGTGTCCGGCGACCAGGTCAGCGGCGGCATCCAGTTGTTGACGTATAGCCGAATAAAATAGCCCCAGATCCCATGATCATTGGGGCCGGCCACGCCGTTGGGCGAGGCAATGACCAGCGGTAGACCCCGCTGTTGATAGCTCAGGGCAAGCTCATGAGCCTCGCTCTTCGATTGCTCATAGAAGGAACGATAACCCGTATTCCGGACAAATGTCTCGTCACGCAGTTCCGGGCCAGATTCACCATACGCCCAGGTCGTGGAGACATAAACGGTTCGCGGGATACCCAGCTCTAGCGCCAGGCTGAGAACATTGTCCGTGCCATCCACGTTGATTTTCTGCGCCTTTTGCCGGCCGCGTGCAGCCAGCCCGAATTCGTAAAATCCAGCATTGTGAATGACGATGTCGGCCCCGGCCATCGCGCTGCGCATCGATTCCCTGTCCGTCACATCGCCAGGCGCCAGCGCAGCACCCAGTTGGTACACAACCTGGGCCGCTGGACTCGATGTCTGGCGAACCAGAGCGGTCACCTGCCAGCCGCGGTCAAGTAGCGCCTTGCTCAACGGCTGGCCAATAAACCCCGTACCACCTGTCAGGAAAATTTTCCTCATGGTTTCTCCTCATGCACCAGACTGCGGCAGTTGCCCCAGGAGAGACAACTGCCGCTGCCCGTACGTTGCCTGAACGACAGCACTTATCCGGAAAAGCGCGAGTTCAGGCAGCCATAGAAGCGGCCTGGCGAGCCATAATGCGGCCGATGTTGTCCGGATTAAAAAAGGCAGCCAGCGGCAGCAGGCCCAGGGTCGCCTTGTAAAACATATCAATATCCGCCTGGTCCCCATTGGCGATGAGCGCCGCCCGCAACTGACGCATCTCCGCCGGCGGCGGCACAAAGCGGGCCCGATTCAGATTCTCGTAATAGATCGGCATAGACTCTTCATTGCGCTGCGTTTCGTAATCGGCCAACGCCGCCAGCAACGGCTTCTCCTCCATCAGACCGGCATGGACAGCCACTGCCACCAATTCAGCATCGCGCAAGGCATCCCCCATGCCCAGCGCCATAAACGGATCTTTGTGATGGCCAGCATCCCCCACCAGCGCCCAGCCAGGACCAAATGGTTTGCGGAAAAAGTTAGGCAGATCGGCCGTACCATAGAACCTCTCTACCCGTTCACCGGCCGCTACCTGGGTAGCTAACTCAGGTGCCTGGGCCAGCGCCGCCATAAAATGCCCTTCGATATCCTGCCGTACTTCCGGAAACTTCTCGATCGGCCAGGCAATAAACAGCGCTAATTGATCGTCGTTGGTCGGAAAGGCAAAGATCACCTGGTCCATGCCAATATGCATTTCCAGCCTGTCAAAGGGAATACCCCGCCAGTAAGAAAAGTAATAGCAGGAGACCGAGGGCACAGCTTCATAGACAGGCGCTTCAACCGCCTGGGCCAGCCGGGAATTACGCCCATCTGCGCCGATGACAATCGTCGCCCGGAAGCTCTCTGTCTCCCCCGTGGCCAGGTCCCGGCCACGGATGCCGGTGACCCGCTCGCCATCGCGCAGGATCGTCTCGACCAGGAAACGGTCGCGCAGCTCAACGCCGGCGGCAACCGCAGCCTCGGCCAGCACCCGGTCGATAGCCGCCCGGCGCGGCGCCAGGCCAAAGGGGATGCCGCCCAGGTAGAGATCGTCGGTGGCCAGCGGCGCCCCGCCGATAACCATGTTGACCTTGTGAACCGGGGGGGCACCCGTGGCCACGACCTTGTCCCACAGCCCCCATTTTTGCAGCCGCTGCGGGCCGCCCCGATGAATAAAGTGACCATGTGGTATCTCACTGCCGACGGCAGCCCGGTCAACCAGCAAAACGTTATGGCCCTGGCGGGCCAGCAGCATCGCCGTCGCCGCCCCGGCGCAACGCGCCCCGATTACAATTGCGTCGTACATGATCCTGTCTCCTTTCAAACCGTGTTTGACTTAAGCTATAATTTCATCCTAGCAAGGCATCGTATTTGCATCGTATTTTTTCCGTTTGTGCCCAACACGAATTTGGCGCGAGGCCGGCTCGCGCCCGGAAAGGCAGCCATTGTCCAGATCATTGCAGATGGCCATCCTGGGTACCCCCCAGATTCAGTCTCAAAATAAACAACTAACGGCTGAACTGGTCTCGGCAAAAGGGCAGGCACTGCTCATTTTCCTGGCCCTCAATCCGGGGCATCATTCCCGCTCAGCTTTGGCTGGCTTGCTCTGGGGAGATCTGCCGGAGGAGAGTGCCCGGGCCAACTTGCGGCTCACACTGAGCCGGTTGCGCAACCACGTGCCGGAAGCGTTGCTTCTGATCAGCCGGCCGGAAGTGGCGCTGGACAGCGCCGGCGTGACTCTGGATTGCCAGGCGTTCCGCGCCGGCCTGCAAGAGGCCCAAAAACAACTGGCCGATGGCTCGATTGATCTAGACGCGCTGAGCAACACGCTCGCCCTCTATCGTGGCGAGTGCGCTGCCGGCTTTACCGTGCTGAATGCACCGGAATTTGAGAGCTGGCTGCTGAGCAGCCGGGAGGCAGAAAGGCAATACGCGCTGAGATCTCTGTTTGATTTAACCCGGCTGGCGATTGAACGGCAGGCAGCCGCAGCCGGTTTGCTATTGGCCCGCAAACTGGTCGCGCTCGAGCCCTGGCATGAAGAAGGGCAATACCAGCTCATTTACCTGCTGGCGGTCAGTGGACAACGCAGCGCGGCTCTGGCCCAATTTGAGCGCTGTCGAGAGCAGCTGGCGGTAGAGCTGGCTGTGGAACCGACCGAAGCCACCCTCGCCCTCTACGAGCAGATCCAGAATGGCGCCCTTCAACCCTGGACACCGGCCGGTCCCCCACCAGCCCCAGCCCCACTGCTTCTGCCCCCGGCCCGCCACAATCTGCCGGCCTGGCTCACCCCTTTCATCGGCCGCGAAACAGAACAAGCCGCCCTGTGCCAGCTTCTGGCCGGCCCGGAGCGGTTGCTCACCCTCCTTGGCGAGGGCGGCCTGGGTAAAACCCGGCTGGCCCTGGCCACTGCTGAGCAAATGGTAGACAGCTTCGCCGATGGCGTCTGGTTCATCCCCCTGGCCGAGCAGGAACCGGCTGGGATTAGCCAGGCAGACCTCCTGGAAAACAGGGTAGCCGTAGCCATTGCCACCGCCATGAACTTGACCTTCGCCGGGGCCAGCCCGCCGGCCACCCAACTCGTCCACTACCTCCAGTCACGCGAGCTACTGCTCGTCCTGGACAACTTTGAACCCTGGCGGCTGGCCGCCGGCTTCGTCAGGCAGTTGCTGCAGACAGCGCCCCGGTTGACGATTCTGGTGACCTCGCGGGAACCGCTGCAGCTGCAGGCAGAACGTATCTTCCGCCTGGAAGGCTTGCCGCTTCCTACCTCCGATTCCTGGGCAGATGGTCTGGCGGCAGCCAGTGTTCAATTGTTTGCTGAGCGGGCCCAACGGGCGGCGGGCCAGGATCTGCTCACCGAGGCTACGCTGCCGATTATTAGCCAACTCTGTCGCCTGGTGAACGGTCTCCCATTGGGCATTGAGTTGATGGCCCACTGGTGCCGCTGGCTACCCCTGGATCTCATCGCGGCGGACCTGCCGACTTATCTGCTGAGCATGGACGCGCCCTTAGGCGATCTCCCGCCCCGCCATCGTAGTCTGCGCGCCGTTTTTGACTATTCCTGGCAGCTGTTGACGAAAGAGGAGCAACTTCTGCTGGTGCAGTTAACCATATTCCGTGGCAGCTTCTCCGTTGCCAGTGTCGGTCCGGTGACGGGAAGCTCACCGGCGCTTTTGTTCAGCCTCCTGAACAAGTCACTGGTACAGCACCTGGCCGCGGATCGCTACCAACTGCACGACCTGTTACGCGCCTTTGCCACGGACAAAGGCGCCGAAGTTGGCCTGGATTCACAAACTCTGGCCCAGCGTCACAGCGACTATTACCTGGGCCGATTACGGCATTTTGCTGTGGAATTGAATGGTCCCCAACCGTTGACGGCGCTACACGAAGCCAGCACCGATCTGCCTAACCTCCAGCAATGCTGGCAATGGGCCACGACGAAGCAACAATGGGCAGCTTTGCGGCCAGCCATTGGCGGCATGTTGGCTGTCTGGCAGTTCCTGGGCCAGTTTCGCGAGGCAGCCGCCAGCTTTGGCCGGGCCATCGACCTGGCCCTGGCCGCAGACCAGGCCGATCCCCAGGTCATGGCAGCGTTGGCGGCACTCTACGGCGAACACGCCCATTTCTTTTATGAATTAGGCGAGTTGGCAGAGATGAAGTTGGCGGCTGAGGCTGCCATTCGCTGGAGTGAGAGAGCGGGAGTGAGAGAAGCTGAGGCGACCGGCCGGTTGCGCCTCGGTCAGTGCTTCTGGCGCCAGGGCCAATACGAAGACGCCGCTGAACAACTCCTACAAGCGGAAACCCTCGCCCAACGGGAAGGGCTGACATCTCTCGAAGGGCAGATTGCCCGCACCTTGTCTGTCAACGCCTGGCGGTTGGGCGACCTGGCGCTGGCCCAGAGGTATGGCGAGCGCTCGCTGCACCTGCATGAACAGAATCAGGAACTGCGTCACATATACCGCGGGCAGCATCTATTGGCCATCCTGGCTCAGAATCAGCACCGGCTGGCTGAGGCCGAAGACTACCTCCGGCCGATGCTGGCGGCGGCCACCCGGCTCAACGACCGGCCGGCCATGGCTGCTGCCTTCGGGCTTTTTGGCCAGATTGCCCGATACGGCGGTCGCTACGAGGAGGCCGTGCGCTATTACAGCCAGGAACTTCCAATTGAAGAAGAGATGGGCCGGCAATGGAGCGTGGCCGCCAACGCCGGTAATCTGGGTGATCTCTATGCGATGCTGGGGCAATTTGCCCAGGCCGAAGCGCTATACAGCCGGGCCCTGGCGATTTTCCGGCAGATAAACGACCGGATGGCCATCAGCAATGTCCTGGCTTACAACGGGCTACTGGCCTTCTGGCAGAAACAGTTTGCCCGCGGCCAGGCGCTGAGTGAAGAAGCGCTGCAACTGGCCCAGCAGACAACGGCACTGCGCGAGCAAACAATGGCCCACACCTTTCTGGCCTACAACCTGAGTGGCCTCAATCGCTGGGTAGCGGCCGGAGAGCATTTTGCGCTGGCGGCCCAGGGTTGGCAGCAACTGGGCGATGGGCCAGGATATCTGGATGCCCAGGCTGGTTCGGCCAGGGCCTCACTGGCGCAAGGGGATATGGCCGGCGCCAGAACGGCCATCGAGCCGGTCCTGGCCGCTTTGCATGACGGCAGCCCGATCGGCGCCAAAGACCCCGCCCAACTCTACCTGACCTGCTTCGCCGTCCTGGAAGCCGCCGGCGACGACTCGGCCAGCCAATGGCTGCGGGCGGGCCAGGCTTTTCTGGCCACCAACGCCGCCGCCATCCAGGACAAAACGCTGCGCGACAGCTATTTGGGCCAGATCCCGGCCAACCGGGAATTGATGTATCATCCCCGCCATGCGATGGATTGATAAATGGGTGGATTGGCTGGCGAACCGGCCGGTCCTCCTCTGGCGGCTGGCCGCCCTGGCGCTGTTCACCGGGCTCACCCTCTACGTCACCTGGCGGGCCAGCCTGGTTGTGGACGGCGTTCGCTACTTCTGGCTGGACGACGACCAGATGATCTCCATGCGCTACGCCCGCAACCTGGCGCACGGCCATGGGCTGGTCTGGAATCCCGGCGAACGGGTCGAAGGCTATTCCAATCTGCTCTGGACCCTGCTGATGGCGCTGGTCCACTGGCTGCCCCTGCCCGCCAACCTGATCGCTCTACCCATCAAATTCCTGGCCTGGCTCTCCGGCTGCGGCCTGATTCTGGCCGCTGAACAGCTGCTACGCCGCTTCTGGCCCCGGCCGGGGCTGGCCCAGCCCGCACTGCTATTCGCCCTGGCCGCCCATGTCGACCTGGTCTACTGGGCCGCTAACGGCTTTGAAACGCCTCTCCTGGCCTTGCTGTTTGTCGTCGTGCTGGTTCGTCTGCTGGATGAGGCCGGCCACGGGCCCAGGCCGTTCACCTATGCCTTGCTGGCTCTGATCCCATTGGTGCGGAGCGACGCCCTGCATGTCTGGGGAGCGGCAGCGCTGGTAGCGCTGGGGCTGGCGCCGGATTGGCAGCGGCGGCGGCAAGTCGCAACCTGGCTGGGGTTGGCGCTACTGCCGGTCATGGGTCACTTTGTGTGGCGCTACAGCTATTACGGCGCCTGGTTGCCCAACACGTATTACCTCAAAGTGGCCGGCATCCCTGATCTACCCCGGTTAGGGCTGGCCTACCTGGGGCGCAATCTGGCGTTTAACTGGGTACCGGCCGGTCTGGCACTCGTCAGCTTGCTCTGGTTCCGCGAGCGGCGCCACTGGCTCCTGGCCGTCGCCTTTGGCGTGGGCGGCCTGTACATTCTTCGCGTTGGTGGCGACACCTTTCGCTTTGGTCGCTTTTTGGCCCATCTGCTGCCGCTACTGCTGGTGCTGGCCATCCTGCCGGCGCAGCAGTTACGCGGGCGTTGGCAACAGCTACTTTTCCTGGCGCTCTTTGGCCTGGGCGCCGCTGGACCCAGCCTCTACCGGCGCGATTACGTCTCCTTCAACGGCTCGCCGCTACTCACCATCCCGACCGCTCTACGCATTCGCGCCCACACCGCGCCGGAAGCGTCGGTCGCGGTCCTGGCGGCCGGCATGGTCCCCTATTTCAGCGAGCGGCCGGCCATCGATCTACTGGGCAAATCCGACCCGTATGTGGCCCGCCTGGCGCCGGCGCCGCGCTGGGAAGGGCCGAGTTGGTTGGGCCATAACAAGTTTGATATCGACCACAGCCTGGCGCTGGCGCCGGATATCGTCGTAACCCAATTACCTGATGAATGGGTAAGAGATGACGAGTGGATTGCGGAACAGTTGGCGGCAACCGGCCGGTGGTGGGCAGTCGCTTTGATCAGTGACGATACGTTTATCGACCATTACCGCCCCAACCCGGTCCCCTTGGACTTTTTTCTGACCTATGGCGGCGTTTACATTCGCGACGATTCCCCGGAAATGGCCAACCGATTGACCTGGCAGCCGTATCAGCCGCAATGATGGTTTGCCCGGCCAGCAAGCCTGTTATACTTGCGTAAAGCTGTGGCCGGGGAGCCCAGCCATCGAACCCAATCAGATCCCTCAGGAGTGAGAGCATGCGTCCAGGTAAAGATATCATTGGCAAGCGGATTTACAGCGTCGATAAAGGCGACCACCTGGGCAGTGTCAAAGACCTTTATTTTGACGCCGGCCTGAACTCGGTCGTGGCCCTGTACCTGGGGAGCGAGGGGTTGTTAAGCCGTAAAGCAAAGCTGATTAAGCTGGAACATGTCATCATCATGGGCAACGATGTCGTCCTGGTCGACATCAGCGACAGCGTCAGCAATGACAAGGATGTGCGCGAGGCCGAACACTGGATCCGGCGGGACGAGATTACGGGGCGCTACATCAGCACCCCCGGCGGCACGCGTGTGGGTGAATTGGGCGATGTCTTTGTCGGCCCCAACAGCCAGATAACCGGCCTGAAACTGAGCCATATCCAGATTGAGGGACCGGTCGCGGAACGGCAGCAGATCAACCGGGATGTCATCCTGGACATCGGCGGGCCGGACATCCCTATGACCATCGACCTCAACAAAGCTGAGCTGGCCGCGCGGCAATAAAAAAAGAGGGCGACCCGTGGGCCGCCCTCCAATTTGCTAAACCAGCATCCCCAGCGGGGTCTCCAGCAAGCCTTTTAGCCGCTGCATAAACTGGGCCGCCTCCGCCCCATCAGAAACCCGATGGTCGGCTGAGATGGTCGCTTTCATGCGCAGCCCTATTGTCAGCTCGCCATTCACCACCACCGCCTTCTCCTGCACCGAACCGATGGCCAGGATAGCCGCTTCCGGCGGATTGATGATGGCGATGAAATGGTCCACATCAAAGATGCCCAGGTTACTGACCGTGAAGGTGCCGCCGTCGACATCATCCGGGTGAATCTTGCCGTCGCGGGCCCGGGCGATCATGGCCCGGTTATCCGCCGCCACCTTGGACAGCGGCGCCACGTCTGTATCTTTCTGCACCACGGTGAGCAAGCCGCCCTCAACTGCGACAGCGGAGCCAACATTGATGCGGCCATGGCGCACGATGGTGCTGCCATTGAAGGACGCGTTCAGGTTGGGGAACTCGCGCAGCGCCACGCCGGCCGCTTTGACGATGATGTCGTTGACCGACACCTTCTTTTCCGGCGGCAACATCTCGTTGACCTGCTTGCGCAGCGCCATCGCGGCGGCCATGTCGATTTCCGTCGTCACGTAAAAGTGCGGGACGGTGACTTTGCTTTCCGTCATGCGGCGGGCGATCGCCTGGCGCAGGCGGGAGGTCTTGACCTCTTCGTCCTGGGCCTGGATCGTCACCGGGGTGCTGCTGACAGCAACAGCCGGAGCGGCGGCCGCAGCCGGCGCTGCCGCCGGACGCGGGGCAGACAGGAACGCTTCAACATCCGCCTTGCGGACACGCCCACCGGGGCCACTGCCGCTCACCTGCAGCAGATTGACATCATTTTCGCTGGCGATACGGCGAGCTACGGGGGTGGCTTTGACACCGGCCGGAAACTCACCATTCGCCTCTGCCACCGGGGCCGCCGCCGGAGCTGCAGCCACCGGCTCGTCGGCCGCAGCGGCCGGGGCCTCTTCTTGGGCGGCGGCTTTGGGCGCCGCCGGGGCCGCGCCGCCCGCCAGGCCGGCCACATCCTCGCCAGCCTCGCCGACGATGGCCAGGTTTTCGCCAACCGCCACGACGGCGCCTGGCTCATACAACGTCTTCAGCAACACACCGCTGACCTGCGATTCCAGCTCCAGCGTCGCTTTATCCGACTCAATTTCGGCGACGATGTCCCCTTTGTTGACCTGGTCGCCGACCTGCTTGACCCAACTGACAAGCTCACCTTCGCGCATATCAAAGCCCAATTTGGGCATGACGACGAATTCAGCCATTAGAGAATCTCCTTCACGGCAGCGATGACCCGATCTTTGTTGATCAGGGCAAACTGCTCGAGCTGTTGCGAATAGGGCAAGGGGGCCTGCTTCTGGGCGACCCGCTTGATGGGCGCGTCGATGTAATCAAAGGCATGCTCCTGCAGCTGAGCCGCCACTTCGGCGCCAATGCCGTAAGTGCCATAGCCTTCCTCGACGATAACCGCCTTGTAAGTCTTCTTGAATGATTCGATGGCCGGCCCCATGTCCAACGGCTGGAGGGCACGGAGGTCGATGACTTCAGCCTCGATCCCCTCTTTGGCCAACTCAGCCGCCGCCTCCAGGGAAACCTGTAGCCCCTGAGCGTAGGAAACGATGGTCACATCGGAACCCTCACGTTTGACGTCGGCTTTATCCAGGGGCAGCACAAATTCTTCTTCCGGTACTTCGCCACGGACCTGGTACAGGGTGTGATGTTCGATGAACATCACCGGATCGTCAGAACGGATAGCGGCCTTGAGCATCCCCTTGGCATCATAGGGAGTCGCCGGTGAGACAACGCGCAGGCCGGGGAAATGGGCAAAAATGACATCCGGCGTGTGGCTATGGGTCGCGCCCAACTGCCGGCCGCCGCCGCCCGGCGCCCGGAAAACAACCGGGCATTTAATCTTGCCGCCAAACATGTAATGAACCTTGGCGGCATGGTTGACGATGGCGTCAAAAGCAACGAAAGCGAAGTTGATGGTCATAAACTCGGCTACCGGCCGGAGCCCATTCATCGCCGCACCAGTGGCAGCACCGCCAATCACCATCTCGGAAATCGGCGTGTCGCGCACCCGGCGCTCGCCAAATTCGTCATGAAAACCGCGGGTGACCGCATACGTACCACCCCAAACACCAACTTCTTCCCCCATGATGAAGACATTTTCATCACGGATCATTTCTTCACGCAGGGCATCGGTAATCGCCTGCCGCATTGTAATTCTGGCCATGAGTCTCTATACCCCTAATCTTCCACGTAAATGTGGTCGTAAAGCGTGTCAAATGACGGGAACGGTGACTCTTCAGCGAATTTGACCGCGGTGGCCACCTCTTCCTCTACCTGCGCGTCAATCACGTCCAATTCTTCCTCGGTCGCGATGCCCTTTTCCTGCATATGGCTAACCAGGAAGCTGATCGGATCCCGCAGCTTGCGCTCTTCCAACTCTTCCCGGGTCCGGTAACGGAGCGGGTCGCCCATGCTGTGACCTTCATAGCGGTAGGTCATGATCTCCAGGAATTGCGGCCCCTTGCCCTGACGAATCCGCTTGAGCGCCTTGCCAACCTCTTCGTGGACTTCAATCACGTTGTTGCCGTCAACGCGCTTGGCCGGGATATCGTACCCTTTCGCCTTGTCCATGATCCGCGGCACGGCGGAGGCGCGATTAACCGCTGTCCCCATCCCGTACTCGTTGTTCTCACAGATCCAAAGCACCGGCAACTTCCACACGCCAGACAAATTCAGCGATTCATGGAAATACCCGATGTTGGTGGCGCCATCGCCAAAGTAACAAAGGACGGCCGCATCGGAGCCTTTGTATTGTTCGGACAGCCCCAGGCCAGCCGCCAGCGACAGATGCGCGCCGACGATGCCGTAACCGCCCCAGAAATTCTTTTCCACATCAACCAGGTGCATGGAGCCGCCACGCCCCTTGCTCACACCCGTCGCTTTACCCAGCAGTTCAGCCATCAACTCACCGGTGTCAGCGCCAACAGCAATGCCATGACCATGATCGCGATAAGCCGTGATCACATGATCCTGATCCATGCGGGCGCCGACTGAACCGACAACCACCGCTTCCTGACCAATATAAAGGTGCAGAAAACCACCGATTTTGCCCTGCTGGTATAGTTCCGAACAGGCTTGCTCAAAGCGACGAATGAGTACCATCTGTCGATACCATTCGAGCAGTGTCTCTTTATTCATTCACATCTCCTACAAGACGAAATTTGTTGTGTTCTGTGCCGGGCAAGCTGGGCTCGCTGGCTTGGGGCACCTCTATCCAAAGGGGGAAACCCTTTCGACTGCCCCTGGTTACAAAAATAGTCAACATCAAATTCTCACCTTTCAGGGTGAGCGGTCTGCTTGCGCTAAAATTTGTAACGACGAAGCCCAGCAAGGATGGGATTTTCCCTGCAATTGTCCAGGAAAATAACGGCACGCTAGTTTAGCAAATTCATGCCGTCAGGACGAACCGACATCTTCGCTGCGCTCAGGATTTATGATTTGGGAATTTAGATTGACGAGGAACTGCATGACGAACGCCAGACGCTGCCCATCCTTTCGCAAATCGTAATTCTGAAATCGTAAATCCCTGTCAGCTTACCCGGTTTGGATCAATAATGTATTCCCACCAGTTGTTGGAAATATGGCCTGTGGTGCCGGTGACATGGGGCAGCCGCGCGTACCACCATTTATGGTGCAGGCGCGTGTCGCCATCACCCCAGTCGCTGCAATCCATCACCCGGAAGTTGCCAGTCAGATTGGGGAAGTTTAGCCAATCGTCGGCCCGGCTCTTCACCTTGGTCTGATTGCCCCAGTCATAATCTTTCAGGCTATTAGGGGCAAAATGCATCAAGCCAACTTCAGCCTGGCCCGGGTGTGTCTTGTCATATTGGGCAAAACGCTTCCACAAATTGGCTTTGCCTTTCTTGTCCCGATAGACATGACGCAGAATTGATTCGGCCCGATGGCCCAGATTCTCCAGCATCTCGCCAACACCACGCTGGTAGTTATAGCCCATGATGATGAAGCGGCGTTTGGCGGCTTCCGTGCCTTCCAGCGCCGGGGCGTTGCACCAGAACGCGCCTGGTCCTGCCATAATCGACTCATAATAGCCGGCATAGGGAAAGCCCCAAAGCCAGACTTCGTCGATACGGCCAGCATTGACCTGGGGAATGATGTCGTAGTCACGCAAGATGCGATGATAGTCGACAGCATCCGGGTCATGGAACCCTTTCTTGGCCTGCCACGCCTTTAGAAATGAGTTGGCATCGTAGGCAAAGCCATCAATTTTGACCGGGAAGCCATCCACTTCAAGATGCTCAACAATCGAGTAATTGGCGTAGCCATAGCTGACTTCACGCACATCCTCGATATATTGCTCCATCAATTTATGGACATCATTCCAGCGCAAAACGCGGGACAGCTTGCGGTTGCCATGCGCAGGCACCTGGGGATCAAAGCAGATCGACAAGACCTTCTTGTGAACTGGCTCCGGCGGCTCCTTGGACGGAGCGACATCCCCTTCCAGGGATTCCAGGAACTCATCCGCCGTCTCGGCGATCTCCTCCACTGCTTGTTGCAAGAATTTTCTTAAACCCATATCCGTCTCTCTGTTTTGGGGTCGATTTTACCTCACACAGGTCATTATAATATGGTAAGGACGCTGTGACGACCTGACGATTTACGATTTACGATTGGGGATTTACGAAGGCCTGAAACGACGATTGCCTGACTCAGCCCGGTTGATCTGTCAGGATGAAGATAAAAACAACCGCGTTCAGCGTCTCGTAAATCCCAATTCGTAAATCGTAAACCGATAACGGTTTCCGATCATACAGATGGAGTATAAGATGTCTATAGTTCGTTGGGGTCTAGTTTCGACAGCCAATATTAACCGACGGGTCATTCCCGCCATCCGGGCCTCAAAGCGGGCTGAGTTGGTGGCGGTGGGCAGCCGGGCGGCGGAGAGTGCCGCAGCGTATGCGGCGGAATGGGGCATTCCCCAGGCATACGGGAGCTACGACGAGTTGCTGGCCGCGCCGGATGTCGATGCCGTTTACATCAGCCTGCCCAACACGATGCACGCCGAGTGGACGATCAAAGCGCTGGAAGCGGGCAAACATGTGTTGTGCGAAAAGCCATTCGCCATCAACCTGGACGAGGTCGATGCGATGATCGCGGCGGCGGGGCGTACCGGCCGGATCCTCGCCGAGGCGTTCATGTACCGCCACCATCCCCAGACTAAAACCGTGCTGGATTGGGTCCGCAGCGGCAAACTGGGCGAGATCAAGCTGGTGCGCGCCCTCTTCAGTTTCATGATCAGCGGCGAGGCCAACATCCGCTTGCAGCCCCACCTGGCCGGCGGCTCCCTGTGGGATGTCGGCATCTACCCGGTCAGCTTCGCCCAGGCGGTAATGGGCGGCGCCCCGACCCACGTCTCCGCTTTCCAGACGATCGGCAAGAGCGGCGTGGACGTTTTCTTTAACGGCAGTATGAAATACGCCAACGGCGGCCAGGCCCAGATCGTCTCCGCTTTCAACATGCCTTTCCAGACGAGTGCCGAGGTCATCGGCAGCGCCGGCCGGCTTTATCTGAACCGGCCGTTTGTCAGCCTGGATCAGAACCGGCAGCTCATTTTCGAGGATGAAAGTGGCCGCACCGAGCCGATAGCCGTCGAACCGGAATATCTGTATCAGGGCGAGATTGAAGATATGAATGCGGCCATTCTGGACGGTGCCACACCTTATCTGACCCTGGCGGAGACCCGCGATCATGTCAAAACCTTGCTGGCGCTTTACCAGGCCGCGGAAACAGGCAATAACATTTCCCTGGCTTAAAACGACTTAGGCAATGAGTGCATGGCGGCCCGGACGGGGTGCGTAACAGCTAGCCCCTGGCCCGTTTACTCGGTAAACTTCAACATCCAAACAAACGGGAAACAGACTGTTGTTACTAGCCTTACTTAAAACGATGCGGCCGCGGCAGTGGCCAAAGAATGTTTTTGTCTTTGTGGCGCTGGTGTTTGATGGCAAATTGGTGCTGCAAGCGCTTGGCACCATTGAGCGTGTCTTCACTGCCTTTGTCCTTTTCTGCCTGATCTCCAGCGCCGTCTACATCATGAACGATCTGGCCGATATTGAGGAAGATCGGCTGCATCCGAAGAAGAAGTTTCGGCCGTTACCGGCCGGTGATCTGCCCATCCCCGTCGCCCGCATTGCCATGATTGTTTTTGGCTTTGGTAGCCTGGGGCTTTCCTTCTATCTCGACCAGGTCTGGGGCACCAATCTCTTTATCATCCTGCTGACCTATACCCTGCTTCAGATTGCCTACACGCTCTACCTGAAGCGGATTGTTCTGCTGGATGTGTCCGCTGTGGCCGCCGGCTTTGTCCTGCGGGTCGCTGCTGGCGTCGCCATGTTTGACGAGACCCGGTTTTCCCCCTGGCTCTATCTCTGTATTGCCTTGCTCTCCCTCTTCCTGGTCCTGGGCAAGCGCCGTCACGAGCTGATCATCCTGGGCGAGGACGCCGCCCGCCATCGTTCTATCCTGGCGGAATACACCATTGGTTTTCTTGATCAGCTCATCATGATCGTCACCACCAGCGCCATTGTCTCTTATAGCCTCTACACCTTCCTGGCAGAGGGGCTGCCGGAAGACAATCTGATGATGCTGACCATTCCCTTCGCCGCCTACGCCCTGTTCCGCTGGCTCTATCTCATGTACGTTCAGGGCAAAGGGGGCGCCCCCGAGGATCTCGCCCTCGAAGATCGCCCCCTGCAAATCACCTCGCTGCTCTTCGTGCTGATGGTGATATTCGTTCTCTACATCGCCAAATAGCGGCTTAGAGTTGGCCGCGAATTGCGCCAATTATCGCGAAGGGAAATTCGTGTCAATTGGCGCAATTCGCGGCCAATTTTCTTTTTACGAATCGATGTCGCCGTACACGGTCTGGCGGATCCGCTCCAGCCGTTCCAGGTACCAATCCAGATTCTCCTGATCCGAGAAGAAATCATCAAACACTGCCAGACCGACGTCGGCGACCTGCGGGTCGGTATTGAACTCAAAGAGCTGGGTCAGGTGGGGCGCTTCGACGACAAACTGGTAGCCCCGGGCATACAGATCTGACAGGGAGCTGATGTCTGCCTGGTTGTTGGCAACTAACCGGCCGGTGCCCAGCACATTGCTCGTCTGCCCATCCGGGCTCCCCAGGTAGGTCAGGAACTCTTCAGCCAGGGCCTGATTGGGCGTGTCTGCCAGCATGTAAGCGCCATAGATGTGGGCGATTTCGCCTCGCGGCACAGCCGGATTAATGATCGGGAAGCTGAAAAAATCGTACGTTTCCGGAAAGCCATTGGTATAAGATTCGGACAGCCATTCCCCCAGGAAATACATCGCGGCGTCACCGTTGAAGAGCATGTTGGCCGCCTCATTGTAGCCCCTTGGCCGGGTGTCAAAGCAGTTATGGGCAAACAGCTCCGCCCATTGCACAAACACCGCCCGCACCCGCTCATCTTGATAGCTGACCTGCCCCGCCATCAACTGCTCATGAAATTCCGGCCCATTGAGCCGCATATTGATGATGGTGAAGTAACGGGCCAGCGGCGCTATCCAACCGGAACTGCTAACCGCCAGCGGCAGGATGTCCGCCGCCGCCAGCGTATCGCAAGCCGCCAGGAGCTCATCCCAGGTCTGGGGCGGCGTCAATCCCTGGGCGGCAAAGAGATCGGTCCGGTAAAAAACCGGGTTCCACTGAATGGCCTGGGGCACAAAATATTGCTTGCCGTCGATGGTAGCCAGGTCAGCCAGGGCGCCAGGGTACATCTCGGCCCAGCCGTTGGCTACCCACAGCTGGCTGATATCGGCGATCCGGCCAGCCGCCACATATTGGCGCATCTGCCCCACGATGAAACCACTGCCGACATCTGGCGGCGTTGAGCTGTTGTCCAGCCGGTTGTAGTAGCCAATCGGCACCGGCCGGCTGTAATAATTGGAAGCCACATGGTCAATCACCAGCCCGGCGTGCAGCGCCATGTATTCCGAAAGCATGTCGCGGGTCCAGTTGAGGTGGCCGGCGCCGCCGTGGCCATTCAGGTAGATGAGCGTCGGCGGCGCGGCTGTCTCCGTGGGCGCCGGTGTCTCGGTGGGCGCGGCGGTGGCGGTCGCGGTGGGCATCTCAGTAGCCGTGGCGGTTGGCGGCAGCGTCGCGGTAGCGGTTGGTGCGGTGGTGGCGGTCGGCGGCGCCGCTGTGGGTTCAGGCGTAGTCTCCTCCGCAGGGGTTGACTGGCAGGCAGCCAGGCATAACAAAAGAAACAGCAGCGCAGCGCGCCCAGTTACTCGTCGCATCAGATTCCTCATTCTTGGTGGGGCAAAACCCCGGCAGGTTGTAGACAAGAGGTGGCTTGTAGCGGCTGACGCTGAGGAGGGTAAAAGCGGCAGCCGCTACAGGCCCTGCCGGCAGGCAGGCTTGCCGGCAACCGGGCCAGAGCGGCACCAGGTTGCCCGTTCACGACAAGAGCAGAGGATGTTCGCAGATGCTCTGTGACCTGTCGCTTTGCACAAGCTGGCCACAGGATGCCGCGAAAGCAGCCTGCCCACAAGGGCCAATTCCTGGTATTATGACGGTGCCAATTTGGGATAATTAAGGTGTCATATGAGTAACACAGCCCGGATACAGAGTTCTTTTCCGCTGGCGATGGGCCATATTCAGCTGGAACGGGCGGCCACTGCACCGTTGCATCAGCAGCTCTACGACCAGATTCGGGCGGCGATTCTGTCCCAACGATTGGAACCAGGCAGCCAATTGCCCGCGACCCGGCGTCTGGCGGCCACGTTGGGGGTATCACGCAACACGGTCATGAACGCCATCGATCAGCTCCACGCCGAAGGTTATCTGGAGTCAAAGGTCGGGGCCGGCACCTTTGTCAGCAGCCAGTTGCCTGAGGAGCTCCTTGAGGCGCGCAACGCGCCAGTGCCAGACGCCGCGCCGGCGGCCTTGCCCACCAGGACCCTGTCGCAGCGCGGGCAGCGCCTCAACCAGGCCCGGAGGTTCCGGCCGGTTCCCCCGGCTCCGACTGCCGAGCCCATCCACTTCGACCCGGGCGTCGCCGCCGCCGACGCCTTCCCTTTTGCGACCTGGGCCAGACTCCAGCGCCGCTTTTGCCGGGATATCGCCGGCGGTCTGCCCGAAAGCTACCTGGCGCCGGCCGGCTACCAGCCGCTGCGAGAAAGTATTGCCACTTTCCTCAAAGCCAGCCGGGCTATCGACTGCGCCGCTGAGCAGATCATCATCACCAACGGCAGCCAACAGGCGCTCTACCTGGCGGCCCAGGTCTTGTTGGATCCCGGCGATGAGGCCCTGGTAGAAGAGCCTGGCTACAATGGCGCCACCATGGCTATTCGCGCCTCCAGCGGTCGCATTATCCCGCTACCGGTAGACGACGAGGGAATGTCGATTCAGCTGGCCGGGCCAAAAGCGCCCGGCGCCCGGGTGGCCTTTGTGACCCCATCGCACCAGTTTCCCCTTGGCATCACGATGAGTCTGCGCCGGCGCCTGGAGATCCTGACCTGGGCCGAGCAAACTGATGGCTGGATCGTCGAAGATGATTACGACAGTCTCTACCGGTACGAAGGCCAGCCGCTGGCTGCCCTGCAAGGGCTGGATACGAACCAGCGTGTTCTGTACGTCGGTACCTTCAGCAAGGTGATGTTCCCCGGTCTGCGGCTCGGCTACATCGTCGTGCCGCCGGACATTGTGGAAGCGTTCCTGGCGATGCGCTCCTGTATCGACCTGCACCCGCCGGCCCCGGCCCAGGCGGTCATGCATCAATTTATCACTGAAGGCCATTTTGCCCGCCATCTGCGGCGCATGTTGAATCTTTATGGCGAACGACGTGACCATTTTGTTGCTGCCGCGCAGGCCCAGCTCGGCGACTGGCTCACACTTGGCCCGAGCGACTCCGGCATGCACATCACCGGGCTTTTTCATGAAATGCTGGATGACGAGGCTGTCTGGCTGGCCGGCCGGCGCCGGGCCATCCGCTTCAGCCCACTCTCCCGCCATTTCTACGGGCCACCTACTCTGTCAGGCATCGCCTTCGGCTTCGCCAATCTGCCCCCGGCCACCATCGACCGCGGCCTCACCCGCCTCGCCGCCGCCATCCGCGAGGTCCGCTAACCTGTCAGGTCGTGGCAACCTGTCAGGTCGTGGCAACCTGTCAGGTCCTGGCAACCTGTCAGGTCATGGCAACCTGTCAGGTCGTGGCAACCTGTCAGGTCGTGGCAACCTGTCAGGTCGTGGCAACCTGTCAGGTCGTGGCAACCTGTTGCGCCGGGAAGATAGTGTATTCGTTGAATTGGCCGCGCATACAATGGTTGGAGCTCATGGCGGCGCCGTAACCGCCGGCGTTGAGGATGGCCAGCAGATCGCCTTCGACAGGCCGGGGCAGGACCACATCCTGGCCAAACAGATCGATGGCCTCGTTGATGTGGCCGGCGATGGTCATTTTCTCCAGGGGTCGCGACCGCCAGTTAACCGGCGCAAAAGCGAACGGCATTTTGTAGTACGCATACAGGCTCTGCAGGTTGAAGCCGGCATTGACACCAACAAAAAGTGTCCCCCCTTTTTCTTCCACCGTGTTGATCTCCACCAGCAGCAGGCCAGCATCCTTGACCAGATAATCACCTGGTTCCAACAGCATGGTCACCCCCAGCGCTCGGGCGTGTTGGGCCAGCAGGGCGGCCCAGGCATCCAGGTCAAGCCCCGGCTCCTCCGGCCGCATCCGCACGCCCAGGCCGCCACCGATATCCAGCCGTTGCAGGCCAGGGATCCGCCGGGCGAACTCGCCCAAGCGCGCCAGGATCCGGTCCAGTTGGGGCAGGTCCGGCGTCATGTAGCCGGAACCCAGATGAAAATGGAGGGTGGTGACAGCCATATCAGCGCCCGCCGCCAGCGCCAGGGCCTCGTCCAGCTGCTCGGCATAGATGCCAAATTTGGTCGCCCTGGCGCCTGAATAGGCGAGCTGTTCATTGTAAGCCATGCCCAACTGGGGATTAACGCGCAAGCCAATGCTTCGGCCGGGGCAGCGGGCCGCCAGACGGCGCAGGCTGCTGAGCGAATCACAGTTGACGTGGACACGCGGATGACGCGCCAGCCATTCGATATCTTCGTTGGAAACCGAGGTGTTGGTGTAGACGATCTCCTCCTGTTGGAAGCCGACCTGGCGGGCCAGGCGTAGTTCGTTGGGCGAGCAGACGTCGAGACCACACCGGCCGGTCAGCCGCAGCCAGGTCAGCATGGGCAAAGAGCGGTTGGCTTTCATGGCGTAATAAATCTCGTGGGGCACATCATGCCGGTCCAGGGCCTCGTGCAGCCGCGCCAGGTTCGCCCTTACCCGGGCCGCATCATAAACAAATGTCGGGGTGCCCCCTTCGGCAGCCAGCATTGCCAGATCCTGACCGGCCAGCTGCAGCCGCCCATCCACATAACGCAAATCAGCGCGTTCCCACCAGAATTCGTTCATCTAGGGTTTGTTCCTTCCTCGTGTTGGTGATGTTGTCGGGCGAGGGGTTGGCCAACCCGACGGGTTAGCCGACCCGACGGGTTCGGGAACCCCTCGCCGTTGTCGATCAACTATCATCCAAACGAGGTTGGGCGACAAGGGGTATTCGCGCCTACAATTGGCACATGGTTAGTGCAACGGCGCCGGGTAAAGTCATTCTGTTTGGGGAACATGCGGTGGTTTATGGCCAGCCGGCCATCGCCGTGCCGGTCAAGGCGGTCCAGGCCAGGGCGACGGTAGCACCGGCACCGGCCGGTACCCCCTTCCGCCTCCTCGCCCCGGATATCGACGGCGCCTTCAGCCTGGCGGATACCGACGAACCCCTCATCGTCGCCGCCCGCCTACTGCTACAAGAAGCGGGGCTGGCCGAGCTGGCCGCGACGGTCACCGTGGCCAGCGACATCCCCATCGCCAGCGGTATGGGCTCCGGCGCCGCTACGGCCGCCGCTGTGATTAAGGCGCTGGCCCTTTACCTGGACCGGCCGGAGCTGGCCGAGCCATTTGTCGTCAGCGGGCTGACCTTTGAGGTCGAACGGCTCCATCACGGCACCCCCAGCGGCATCGACAACACCGCCGTCAGCTTTGCCCGGCCCGTCTATTTCATCCGCCTGCCTGAGCAAAACAAAATTGAAACCTTTCGCGCCGCCGCCCCCTTTGAACTGCTGATTGGCGACACCGGCATCGCCAGCCCCACCCGGCTGGCCGTCGCCGATGTGCGCCGCCATTGGGAAGCCGACCGGGAAGGATTCGAGGCGCTGTTCGCCAGCTGCGGCCGCATCGCCAACGCTGCCCGCCAGGCCATTCTGGCTGGGGATGTGGCCGCGCTAGGGCCACTCATGAGAGAAAACCACGCCCTGTTGCAAACGATGACCGTTTCCTCTCTCGAACTCGATCGCCTGGTTGAGGCAGCCCTCAGGGCGGGCGCCCTGGGCGCCAAGCTCAGCGGCGGCGGCCGTGGCGGCAACATGATCGCCCTGGTCACACCCGCCAGCCGCGAGGCCGTACGCGCCGCGCTCCTCGCCGCCGGCGCCGTCCGGGTCATCAGCACCATTGTGGGACAAGAAGATTAGCCGCTAATTACGCCAATTTTCGCGAACGTTTGGCGAAAATTAGCGTAATTAGCGGCTGATTCTCTTGATGGTCAACCGGCGTCGACAAGCCGGCGCCATTCGGTCCAGCTGCCGTGGAAGCCATCCTGAGGGGGATCGTTTAGCACCGTGATAAATTCGACAGAGTGACCATCCGGATCTTCGAAGTAGATCTGGGCGGAGGGCATCCAGCCAATCACAGACGGTTCGCCTGACGTAACGCCATTGAACCCGCGTACCGATACACCTTGCGCCTGCAGCCGGGCGGGCGCCGCCAGCAGCTCGTCCAGGGACAGGCCGATGGCGAAATGGCTCTTGAAGCGCTCGTCGCCTTGCCAGCCGTAGAGCGCGCCCGGACCCCAGATGCCGAGCATCCCCTGCTCCGGCCCGCCAATCCAGAAGAAGGCCACCTGTCGTTGAGGCTGCTCATAAGCCAGCTCCAGGCCGACGACCTCCGTGTAAAACTTTTTGGAGCGCTCTAAATCGGTCACGGGGATATGGGTTTCATAAAGATGCATGAGGTTCTCCTTAGGTTGAATGGACCGGCCGATCATAAACTCATCATACCCCAACCCGGGCGGCCCGAAACCGATCCATCGATCAGGTGAAGCCTGTTCATTTGCCCGGAGCAGCGGCGGTGGCCAGCCCGCCTTTACCCAATTCAATCCACCATGAAAAGTTTTATAATTGGGCTAGCCGGGGCGCAACGCGTCAATGGCTGGTAGACCCCGGCTGTGATACCATAGATTGTTTTCGCAGGACGTTTCCTGGGAGCTGCAAAGGTAAAATCATGTCTGCAGAGACTGAATCATACGGACAGATAGATATTTCCCGCACCGCAGTCGCCACAATTGCCAATCAGGCGATTCATCAATGTTACGGTGTGGTAGGGATGGCCAGCAAAAATCTGGCCAACGGGTTGGCCCAATTGCTAACCCGCGATTCCCGGCGCGGCATCGATGTCCAGATCTCTGATGAGGGCATCATCATCGACGCGTATGTGGTTGTCGAGTACGGCATTCGCATCCGGGTCGTCGCCGAAAGCATCCAGAACACCGTCAAATTCCATGTGGAAAAAGCGGTCGGCTTGCCGGTGCTGGCAGTCAATGTCTATGTACACGGGCTGCGGCATAACAACGATGATCAAGACTAGTTGGTTTACGATTTACGATTTGGGATTTACGAGGCGCTGGCAATTGCCCACACACATCGCGAACCAACAGATCGTTCAGTTCGCGCGTGATCCTTCGTAAATCAAAAATCGTAATTCGTAAATCGATCGTTGGAGAGAACATTAGTGACAGAGGTTGGGTTAGCAGACATTCCCGGCACCAAATGGCAGACCTGCAACGGGCGGCAACTAAGCAAGCTGGCCCAGGCCGGTATGCTGATGCTGGAACGCAATGTACAACACGTCAATTCCCTGAATGTATTTCCCGTTCCGGACGGCGATACCGGCACCAACATGCTGCTCACCATGCGGGCGGCCTGCAACCGGACGCAAGATGATCCCAGCGACCATGTCGGGACGCTGGCGCGGACTCTGTCCAAAGGTGCGCTGATGGGTGCGCGGGGCAACTCGGGCGTTATTCTGAGCCAGATCTGGCGCGGCCTGGCCCGCAGCCTGGAAGGCAAAGCCAGCTTTAGCGCCGTCGACATGGCCGCCGCCCTGAAAGAAGGGGCTGACACCGCCTACAAAGGGGTGATGAAGCCGGTCGAAGGGACGATCCTGACCGTGATCCGCGCTGGCGCTGAAGAAGCTGGCGATGCGGCCCGCAAGAGCGGCGACCTGCGCTTCCTATTAGAACGGGTCCTGGAGCGTTGCGAACAGGCGCTGGAGCGAACCCCGGAGCAGCTGCCCATCCTGAAGCAAGCCGGCGTTGTGGACTCTGGTGGCCAGGGGCTGGTTTATATTTTCCGCGGGATGCTGGATTACGTGAACGGCCGGCTCTCGCTGGCTGAAGCGGCAGCAACAGCCACCGCCGCTATCGCCAATGCGCCGGCTCAGGCGCTGGCTGTGCCCGAAGATGGTCAGCTCGAAAACCCGTACGATGTCCAGTTCATCTTGCTGGGCAAGAATTTGGATGTGCTCGAGGTGCGGAACCGCATCGACGCGATGGGTGATTCCACGGTTGTCGTCGGCGACGACACGACCATTAAGGTCCACATCCACGTCAAGGATCCGGGCGAACCGATCAGCTACGGCGCCAGCCTGGGCATCGTCACCGATGTGGTTGTGGAAAATATGCAGATGCAGATGGAGGAGATCATTGAAGGGGTACCGGCCGGTCTCGCCGCCCCCGCTGACGCGGTCACCAACATCCTGCCGGAAATGAAGATTGAGCCAGGCCAGATTGGCGTCGTCGCCGTCGCACCCAGCGAAGGGTTTGCCGCCATCCTGACCAGCCTCGGCGTCGCCGAGATCATCAGCGGCGGCCAGACCAACAATCCCAGCACAGAGGAGATCTTTCAGGCGATCCAGGATGTGCCGACCGACAAGGTCATCATCCTGCCCAATAATAAAAACATCATCCTGGCAGCCGAGGCGGCCCGCGATCTCAGCCCCAAACAGGTGGCCGTTGTCCCCACCCGTACCGTTCCCCAGGGAATTGGCGCGATGATGGGGCTAAACCCGGATGGCGAATTGGCCGAGATGGTTGCGGCGATGACCGCCGCCGCTGGTGAGATAGCCACGGGCGAGATCACCACGGCTGTGCGCTCGGTCACCATCGATGGCGTCGAAGTGGCCGAAGGTAATTTGATTGCCCTCTGTGACGGGCGGCTCTGCGCCAGCGGTCCCGATCTGGACGGCATCCTGGCGACGTTGCTGGCCGGCCTGGACCTGGAAGAACGGGAGCTGATTACGCTGTATTATGGCGCGGCTGTCACTGCCGCAGAAGCAGAAACAGTGGCGGCGCAAATCACAGCGCAATATCCCGACATTGAAGTCGAAGTGCTGGCCGGTGGTCAGGCCTATTACGATTTCATCCTCGGCGCAGAGTGACACTGAGTTCAGGGCGCTATGACCATTAAGATCGTCACCGATGGGGTGACGGATATCACGCCAGCAATGGCGGCAGAACATGGTATCACGGTCGTCCCGGCGTATGTCAACATCGGTGGGCGTAGCTTTATTGATGGTGTTGATCTGTCCCGAGAGCAATTTTACGCCAACCTGGCCAGTTACCCGACGCACCCGACCACCGCAGCGGCGGCAGCAGGTGTTTTCACAAGCACGTACGAGGCGCTGGCAGCGGCTGGCGCTACGGAGATTCTGTCCATTCATATCGCCTCGACCGTCTCGAACTTTTTTAATGCTGCCCGCGTCGGTGCTGAAGCGGCCAGCCAGGTTCGGGTCCATCTGCTGGACACGGGCCAGTTGACGATGGGGGCCGGCTTTATGGCCCTGATTGCGGCGGAAATGGCTGCGGCTGGTGAATCGGCCCGTAACATTCTGGCTGCTCTTGAAGAGAAGCTGAAGCGAACCCAGACCATCGGCTTTGTGGATACGCTGGAGTTTTTGCGCCGGGGTGGCCGCGTCAGCCGGTTGCAGGCCAGTCTGGGATCGATATTGCAAGTCAAGCCAATCTTGCGCATTGCCGGCGGCGAGATTACCCTGATCGAACGGGTGCGTACGCGGACCAAACTGATGGCGCGGGCGGTCAGTATGATGCAAGAGCTGGCCCCGTTTTCCCATCTGGCGCTGCTGCATGCCAACGAGCCTGGGCTGGCCGCTCAGTTAGCTGAGCAGGCGACGGGGCTGGTACCGGCCGGTCAATCCATACCAATCGTTTCAATTACCCCCGGTCTGGGCGTCCACATTGGCCCCGGCGCCGTGGGTTTCTCCTGTATTCAATTATGAGTAAAGCTTTTCAACGTCTAGAACGGGTATTAAGCCTGGAAATTCAACAAGGGTATAAGGATAAGGCAGTTGTTGGCGGCATACGCCAATTTGCCACCTTCTGGCTGGACCAGGCCCGCGAGGAAGCCGTTGATGACATGGATCGTATCCTGGTCGAGCAAACGGTTGAGATCCTGCAGGGCTATGGCCGGCTGCCCGGTAGCGAAAAACGGGCGGAAGTGATTCGTTCGTTGATGGATCGAATCAAAGCGCGCAACGAGCGGGTCGAAGGGGCTCAACCCGGTACACCCGCCCGCCAGCCGGAAACCCCAAGCCGCGAACACCAACCGGCCGCTCCCGAGCCGCCACAGGAAAAGAGCCCGCGCCAGGAGCGCGCTGAGGAACCGGCGCGACGGGAGCGGCGTGAGCCGCAAGAGAAACGGGAAAAACGCGACGAAAGCGATGATCGACGGGCAAAACGTGATAAACGGGAAAAGCGCGACGAGCATGAGGAGCGCGGCGGCAAGAAACGGGAACGCAGCCCGAAAGATGAGTCTCAGTCGGGCAGAAGCGAGAGCAGCAAACGCGCAAGCGAGCCGCGGTCTGAGCAGCGTAAAAAGATTCGCCCCAACCCGGACCCGGATGCACTGACCCGCCCCGTACAAGAAGTAAAAGGGGTCGGCGACCAGACAGCAACCAAGCTGGCCAAACTGGGCGCCGAAACCATCCGCGATCTGCTCTATCTCTTCCCTCGGCGATACGATGATTACTCAACCATGAAGCCGATTCACCGGCTGGAGATTGGCGAGCAGGTCACCATCATCGGCACGGTCTGGGAGGTGCGCGCCCGGCGCACCCGTACGGGCCAGCCGATGGTCCAGGCCGTCATCAACGATGGCTCCGGCAGCATCACGGTAACATGGTACAACCAGCCCTGGCTGGCGCAGAAGCTAAACTCCGGCTCCCAGATCGCCCTCAGCGGCAAGGTAGAACAGTTCCTGGGCCGGGCGGTGATGACCTCGCCGGATTGGGAACCGGTATCGGAAGAGATGCTGCGCACGGGCCAGATTGTGCCCATCTACCCGTTGACCGAGGGCCTGGGCCCCGCCAAGATGCGCCGGCTCATGCAGAACGCCATCGAATTTGGGGCGCCCCGCCTGGCAGACCCGTTGCCGGAGGCTGTGGCTCGCGCCCAGCGGTTGCAGAGCCTCAACCAGGCTCTTTACGACATTCATTTGCCGGGCAGCATGGAACAGCTCCAGGCGGCCCGGGAGCGGCTGACCTTTGACGAGCTGTTTTTACTGCAGCTGGGCATGCTGCGGCTGCGCCAGGAATGGCAGGCTGAGCCGGGCAAAGCGGTCGCGGACCGGCCGGAATTGCTGGACCGTTTCCTGGCGGCGCTTCCCTACGCCCTGACCGGCGCCCAGCAGCGTGTCCTGGGCGAAATCAGCCGGGATATGGCCACGGAAACGCCGATGACCCGGCTGTTGCAAGGTGATGTTGGCGCGGGCAAAACAGTCGTGGCGGCAGCGGCGATGATCCTGGCGGTCGCTGACGGTGGCCAGGCAGCTCTGATGGCGCCGACGGAGATCCTGGCGGAACAGCATTATCTGGGGCTACGCGAGCTGCTGGAATCGCTGGGGTTGAGTCTCAGGTTGTTGACGGGGAGCACACCGGCCGGTGAGAAAGCCACCATCTACGAAGAGATCAGCGCCGGCACCGCGCAGATCCTGATCGGCACCCACGCCCTCATCCAGCCCGATGTCCGCTTCCGCAACCTGCTGCTGGCCGTTGTCGACGAGCAGCACCGTTTCGGCGTGGACCAGCGCCGCGCCCTGCGTGATCGCACCCTGGACGAAAACGCCCCCACGCCCCACCTGCTGGCCATGAGCGCCACCCCTATCCCGCGCACGCTGGCCCTGTCGCTTTACGGCGACCTGGAGCTATCCGTGCTGGATGAGATGCCGCCCGGCCGGCAGGAGATTCGCACCCGCTGGCTGCGCCCCACCGAACGGGAACGAGCCTACAACTTTATCCGTCGCCAGGTTGGTGAAGGACGCCAGGCGTACATCATCTACCCACTGGTCGAGGAATCTGACAGCATCGACGAAAAAGCGGCGGTGGACGAACACGCCAAACTGTCGCGCGAGGTTTTTCCCAACCTGAACCTGGGCCTGCTGCACGGCCGCCTCAAATCAAGCGAAAAAGAGGCCGTCATGCGCGCCTTTAAGGAAGGCGAAACGCAGGTACTGATCTCAACCTCTGTCGTTGAAGTGGGCGTTGACGTACCAAACAGCACCGTCATGATGATTGAAGGGGCCAACCGGTTTGGTCTGGCTCAACTGCATCAGTTCCGCGGTCGCGTCGGCCGGGGACAGCACCAATCCTACTGTATGCTGATCGCCGACAGCGGCAGCATCGAATCAGAGCAGCGGCTCTCCGCCATGGAATCGACCAATGACGGGTTCCTGCTGGCGGAAAAAGATCTTGAGCTGCGCGGGCCGGGCCAATTCTTCGGCAAACGGCAGAGTGGTCTGCCCGAGCTACGTCTGGCCTCGCTGCTGGACATCCGCATGTTGGAGCGCGCCCGCGAAGAAGCGCAGAAGATCTTCGCGGCGGACCCTGAACTGGCCGCGCCGGAAAACGCCGGCCTGCGGGAAAAACTGGACCAGTTCTGGGCCGCTGCCAACGACAGCAGCTAAAGTCAAAGGAGTGAGTTTTGAGTAGTCGACGGGCTATCTACCCGGGCACATTTGACCCCATTCATAACGGCCACCTCAACCTGATCAGGCGGGCCGCCACCTTGTTTGACGAACTGATCGTGGCAGTCTATGACCACGGCATGCCGCTAAAGTCAGTCCTGTTCTCGATTGACGAGCGCATTAATCTGATTAAGGAATCCACAACTGACCTGCCCAATGTCAGCGTTGCCCCCTTCTCCGGGCTAATCGTCGATTTTGCCAAGGAACATGGGGCCCGCATCATCGTCCGCGGCCTGCGTGTTTTTTCCGATTTTGAGTTTGAGTTTCGGTTCGCCCTGGCCAACTACCGGCTGGCGCCGGATATCGAGATCGTCAACCTGATTACCCGGGAGGAGCATACCTTCCTGAGCGGCACCACCGTGCGCGAGATTGCCTCCCTGCACGGCGATGTCAGCAGTATGGTGCCGGACAACGTCCGCCAGGCGCTACGGGCCAAGTTTGGCGACGCGGACAATGGGTTCGACCCACCTGTCTCTTATCGCGATTAACAGCAGCGGAAAAAGCTCTGGCCGCGAATGACGCGAATTTCCGCGAACAATTGGCGGAAATTCGCGCCATTCGCGGCAAAATAGTCTGGTCGTTTTTCGCTTTTTGTTAAATGTCGCTATAATGTGGCCAAGATTTCATCAGGAGCACTGAGCCAGCTTCCCTGTTTCGCCATACAGGATTGAACATGGATATTCTACATCTCGTCGATCGACTGGAAGAAATTCTAAACGAAAGCAAATCATTCCCTTTGACCAAAAATCTGATGGTCGACGAGGACCGCATTTACCGGCTGGTTGACCAGATGCGGGCTGCCGTGCCCCAGGAAATCAAGCAGGCCGGCCGGGTCAACTCCGAGCGGGACCGGATCATGGCCCAGGCCAAGGAAGAGGCAGAACGTATCCGGGCCCTGGCCAAACAGGAAGCTGAAGAGCTGGTCAACCGGGATTCCGTCACCCAGACCGCCCAGCAGCGGGCTGACACCATCATCGAACGGGCCCGCCGCGAAGCCGAAGTCCTGCGCCAGGACGCGGATGCGTACGTGATCGACGTCCTGACCAAGCTGGAAGAAAATCTGCTCCACTCCATCTCCGTCGTCCGCAACGGCCTGCGCAAGGTGCAGCACGATGGGCAGCCGTCGGAGGGAGCGCCGGCGGATTAGCTGATAGCTGTCAGCTGTTAGTACGGACCTGCGGTCCTTTCGGCGGTCAGTGGTAGAGTGATTATTGAAGTGCCCGATCTGGGCACTTTTTGTTTGTGGTGAGCCCGGCTAAAAACGCCGGGGCGCAACCCAACAGGAGAATTCCTACCTGTCGGGTTGCGCCCCGGCGTCGCGCCCTTGGGCGCGTATCGCGTCAGCCCGGCTACTGAGTTGGCCAGCTAAAGGGGGCGCGTATTGTTTCGGCCTGGCGCCGCAGCTGGCCAACAGGGGAGGCGCGCAAGCGCGCCGGTGGTTCGGGCAGCAACCCGACAGGAGAATTCCTACCCCCTCGGCTGCACTCGGGGCAGGCATGTCGGGTTGTGCCCGAACCGCCCCCTAACAGCTAGTAGCCAATTTGACTTCCGAACTATCCTGACTATAATTATTAGTCGCGGTTTCAGCCGCTGGACGGTATTCAAGACATTATTCGTCAGATTTTCCTGGCATATTAAGAGAGGATTTTGAGATGGGTGCCTTACCGAAGCGCAAAATATCGCGCAGTCGGCGTAACCGCCGCCGGGCGCATGATTCCCTGACTCGCGTACATCTGGTCGCTTGCAGCAACTGTGGCGTCATGAAACGCCCCCATCGGGCTTGCCCGGCTTGTGGTCAGTACAAGGGTATTCAGGTTTTACCAGCCGTGGAAGAGGCATAGGGCTCGTCCCTGGCCGTTCCATAAAGGCGCAGCTTCGGCGTTTGGCCCGGGGGTGCGTCTTTTTATTTTCGCACTCCTATGTCAACAGCTTATCTTTTTCCCGGACAGGCCTCCCAACGGGTCGGCATGGGTGCTGACCTGTACGAAAGTCACGCCACAGCCCGCGCCATTTATGACGAGGCAGATGCGCTGCTTGGTTTTCCCCTGAGTAAACTCTGCTTTGAAGGACCAGACGAGGCGTTGCTGGATACGGTCAATCAGCAGCCGGCTATTTTTGTCACCAGCCTGGCTGCCTGGTCTGTCCTTAAGGAAGAGGCAAACCGGCCGGATCCCAGCTTCTTCGCCGGCCACTCCCTGGGCGAATTCTCCGCCCTGGTAGCCGCTGGCAGCCTCAGTTTCGCCGATGGTGTCCGCCTGGTGCGGCGCCGTGGTGAGCTGATGAAAGCGGCCGGCGAACGAGAGCCGGGTGGCATGGCGGCCATTCTGGGCCTGTCGGTTGAGGAGTTGGCGGCGATTTGTGAGCAGGCTACGGCGGCGACGAACCGGCCGGTTCAGGTCGCCAATGACAACTGCCCCGGCCAGGTGGTCATCTCTGGCGATAACGCCGCCCTGGATGTGGCCACGGCCCTGGCCGAAGCGGCCAACGCGCGCAAGGTTGTCCGCCTCAAGATCAGCATTGCCGCCCATTCCCAGCTCATGCATTCGGCTGCCGAGGAATTTTTTGCCGCCGTGGCGGACACCCCGATCCATGCACCTCAGGTGCCGGTCATTGCCAACGCGTCCGCCCAGCCGTTGCGAAGCGAGGAGGCTGTCCGCGCCGAATTGCGGGCCCAGCTCACCGCCGCTGTCCGCTGGACGGAGTCGATGACTTATCTGCTCAGCCAGGACGTTGACAATTTTGTGGAAGTGGGCCCAGGCGAGGTCCTGGCGGGCTTGATGAAGCGCATTGATCGCAAAGCCAGCCGGGATACCTACTACAAATAGGAGATGAGGATGTTGCTAGAAGGGAAAGTCGCCATCGTCACCGGGGCCTCACGGGGTATCGGCGCCGCCATTGCCCAGGAGCTGGCCGCTGAGGGCGCCAAAGTGGCCATCAACTATAACCAGAGTGCCACCGCAGCTGAAGAAGTTGTCGCCGCCATCCGGGCCGCCGGCGGCGAGGCGATTGCCGTCCAGGCAGATGTCAGCCAGTTTGACGCTGCTGCCACCCTGGTCAAAGCGGCTACCGATGCTTTCGGCGCCGTCGATATCCTCGTCAACAATGCCGGCACCACCCGCGACACACTGCTCATGCGGATGGACGAGTCAGATTGGGATACAGTTATTGACACTAACCTGAAAAGTGTGTTTAACTGTAGCAAAGCTGTGATGCGGCCGATGATTCGGGGCAAAAAAGGCGGTCGAATCATCAACATTTCCTCAGTGGTCGGCCTGATGGGGCAGGGCGGCCAGGCTAATTACGCTGCATCTAAAGCCGGCCTGATTGGTTTCACCAAATCGCTGGCCAAGGAATTGGGATCGCGAGCCATCACCGTAAACGCCATTGCTCCTGGCTTTTTTAAGACAGCACTAACTGAAGTATTAGGGGATGAAGTCGCCGAAAAATCGCTCGAATTTATCCCATTGGGACGTTGGGGTGAGTTGCAAGAAGTGGCTCATCTGGTAACATTCCTAGCATCAGACAAGGCGGCCTACATCACTGGCGAAGTTATTCGGGTTGATGGCGGCCTGGCGATGTAAGCCCCGGGGATCTCTATGAGCGACGAACGACAAAGTTTCGGCCGTATTGAAGTTGCCCCTGGCGTATTGACGATGATCGCGCATCTGACCGCTCTAAAGGTCAAGGGTGTGCGCAAGATGGCATCGCCTCCGGCTGAGATGAGCCGTTTTTTCCGGCGCGATATCAGCCGGCACGATGGCATCGTACTCGATATGTCTGATGGTGAGATGACGTTTGACGTCTATGTCTACATGGACCCGGACGTTAATGTGATGGAAACCAGCCGCCGCCTGCAGGCCGCGATTGTCGAATCAATAGACAAAATGGTTGGCGTACCGGTAAAGGCTGTAAACATTCATGTTGAAGACGTCGTCTTCTCGCAAGAGGAAACGGCTTAAAAATTTCTGTTGCGGCTACCCCAACAATGGGTTGAGGCGGCGGCCAGAATTGAAGGTGCGTCATGAAGACGAGACGTCGCGCACGTCGTCTGACACTCGAAACGCTCTACGAATATGATCTGGCGAACCATGATCCGATCAAGGTATTGCAGCGTCGTCTGGAAGAACAGCCGCTGGAATCCACCGGTATCAGCTTCGCTACCAAGTTGATCAAGGGCGTCCAGGAATACCAGGACCGGATGGATCAACTGATCACGCGTTTTGCGCCGGAATGGCCGCTGGAGCAGATGGCGGTCATCGATCGCAATATCCTGCGCATGGCGATCTTCGAATTTCTCATTGATCAGGAAACACCGGTCAAAGTGGCGATCAATGAGGCTGTCGAATTAGCCAAAATTTATGGCTCGGATAGCGCCCCCCGCTTTATCAACGGCGTCCTGGGTTCGCTGGCTGACGAAATCGATTCGCTGCGTGATGAGATTCTGATGACGCCGGTGCCCTGATCTCTTCTTCGGGTTTTGAACCAGGGATTTTGGTTGTGAACCCCGCTTCCCCACCTGAACGTATCACCTGTTTTAATCTGGATGGCGATCCGGTTCTCCTGCTGCGAGAGCACATTCGTTACCGGCCGGTTGCCTACGGCCTGCTCATCCACAACGACGCCGTCCTCCTGCAAAAACATCAACCCAGTGGTCGCTGGCAGCCCCTCGCCGCCGAGTTAGAGCCGGGTCAGAGCCTGGAACTGGCGCTGCAACACCATGTGCGAGCCCTGCTGCCCCGCCCCCTGCACATCGGCCCCCTGCTCTTTGCCGACACCCATTACCTGGCTGAAACTGAATACACCGGCTTTCAGCTGGCCCGCCACTATTACCTGTTACTGCCAGAGCCGGACGGGGAACTTGATGAGATCCCACCCCAAGTTTGCTGGCAGCCGCTGTCCCAATTGAGCCGCGCCCAACTGCAGTGCGGCTACGATGCCATCATCCTGGCACACCAATTACAGGAAAGGAACGGAAATTTATCATGAAAACTGTCGCCCCTTACGGTAGCTGGCCCTCCCCCATCGCCGCCGCCGACGTCGCCCAAAGCGGCATCTCGCTCGAATCCATCTTCGTCGACAACGGCAAGCTTTACTGGTGTGAACGCCGGCCCACAGAGAAAGGGCGTTCGGTTGTTGTCACCTTTGACGACGCCGGCCAGAAAAAGGATCTCGTCCCGGCCGATTTTAACGCGCGTACCCGTGTCCACGAATATGGCGGCGTCTGCCAGCTGGTGGTCGATGGGGTCGTCTACAGCAGCAATTTTGGCGATGGCTGCCTCTACCGCGCTGAGGGTGATGAAGTCGAAGTGTTGACACCGGCCGGTCTCGGCTACCGTTACGCTGACCTGCAGCTTGACAAGCAGCGCCGCAACCTCATCGCCGTCCGCGAAGATCACAGCGGCGCTGGCGAGGCGGTCAACACCCTGGTCCGCATCGATCTGGACCAGGTCGATGGCGGCACCGTCATCACCTCCGGCTATGATTTCTACGCCGCTCCCCGGCTCAGCCCGGACGGCAGCCAGCTGGCCTGGCTTTCCTGGAACCACCCCAATATGCCGTTTGACGGCACCACGCTCTGGGTCGCCTCTGTGGATGAGAATGGCGATCTGGGTGCGCCCACTCTGGTCAGCGGCAGTACGGAGGAATCAGTGGCCCAGCCGGCCTGGTCACCGGCCGGTGAGCTCTTCTTCGTCAGCGACAAATCCGGCTGGTGGAACCTGTACCGCTGGGATGGCCAGGAAAGCCACAGCCTTTGCCCGATGGCGGCGGAGTTCACCCTGCCCCCCTGGGTCTTCGGCCTGGAAAGCTATGATTTTTATGGGGCGAACGAGCTCATTTGCAGCTATTTTGAGCCGGATGGCTGGAAGGTTGGCCGCCTCGATTGGCGTTCAGGCGCGCTGACCACCATCGAACAGCCCAGCAGCACGTTGGCCCATCTGCATGTGGCCGGCGACCAGCTCTTTTACGTCGGTGGTTCGCCAACGGCGCCCATCAGCGTCATCCAGCTCGACCTGACATCAGGGGCCTATCGCTATCTTGTCGAAACGAGCAATTACCAGCTCGACGAGGGCAATATTTCGCTGCCCCAGCCGATCGAGTTTCCCACGGAGAATGGGTTGACGGCGCACGCGTACTACTATCCGCCGCAGAACAAGGATTATGAGGCAGCGGCCGGGGAAAAGCCGCCGCTGATCGTCATGAGCCATGGCGGCCCCACCAGCGCCACCAATGACGTCTTCAGCCTGGGCAAGCTGTTCTTCACGACCCGCGGCTTTGCCGTGGTCGATGTCAACTATGGCGGCTCCACCGGCTACGGCCGCGCCTACCGGCAGCGGCTCAATGGCCAATGGGGGATCGTCGATGTCGACGATTGCGTCAACGCGGCCAAATACCTGGTTGAGCAGGGGCTGGCGGACCCGGACCGGCTGGCCATCCGCGGCGGCAGCGCCGGCGGCTTCACAACGATGGCCGCCCTGACCTTCCGCGACTACTTCAGCGCCGGTTGCAGCCTTTTCGGCGTCAGCGATCTGGAAGCGCTGGCCCGGGAGACACACAAATTTGAGTCGCGTTACCTGGATGGGCTGGTCGGCAAGCTGCCGGAGGACAAGGCGATCTACGACGCCCGCTCACCCATCAAGCATATCGACCAGCTGGAGACGCCGATGTTGTTCCTCCAGGGGCTGGAAGACAAGGTTGTGCCGCCCAATCAGTCCGAGCTGATGTTCATTGAGCTGCGTAACAAGGAGATCCCCACCGCCTACGTCGCTTATGAGGGCGAAGGGCATGGCTTCCGCCAGGCGGACAATATTATCAACGCCATTGAGAGCGAACTTTCTTTTTACGGCAAGATTTTTGGCTTTGCACCGGCCGGTAATCTGCCCGAGATCACCATCGAAAACCTGCACGCCTGATACGCCAGACCCGCCCGCCTACCCACCGTCATGCCGAGCGCTCCCGACGTCACCAATGCGCCCGTCATGACTGAGCGAGGCATCTCTACAGTTAGCGCGCCTGGTGCAATGGGTGGCCAGCCCTGCGCGAAGGTGGGTGCAGCGATTTCTCGCTACGGCGTAACCCGGTGAGGCATCCCTGCGGTTGCCCCTGAGCGACCAACCCACCGTCATGCCGAGCGCTCCCGACGTCACCCATGCGCCCGTCATGACTGAGCGAGGCATCTCTACAGTTAGCGCGCCTGGTGCAATGGATGGCCAGCCCTGCGCGAAGGTGGGTGCAGCGATTTCTCGCTACGGCGTAACCCGGTGAGGCATCCCTGCGGTTGCCCCTGAGCGACCAACCCACCGTCATGCCGAGCGCTCCCGGCGTCACCCATGCGCCCGTCATGACTGAGCGAGGCATCTCTACAGTTAGCGCGCCTGGTGCAATGGGTGGCCAGCGCTGCACGAAGGTGGGCGCAGAGATTTCTCGCTTCGGCGTAACCCGGTGAGGCATCCCTGCGGATGCCCCTGAGCGACCAACCCACCGTCATGCCGAGCGCTCCCGACGTCACCCATGCGCCCGTCATGACTGAGCGAGGCATCTCTACGACTGCCGGGCACAGTGTCAGCTGAGGCGAGCGCCCTCAAGCGGATGAAGGCAGAGATTTCTCGCTTCGGCGACGATGGCCGTCATGGTGATGTAGCGTGCGCTCGAAATGACGGGGCTGGGGGAGTAAATGAAACAGATCAGCTACCAGACGACCATCACAGGCATCACCCCGGCCATGCTGGCCGGCTTCTTTGTTGGCTGGCCCAATCCGCCGGATGGCGCCACCCATCTGCGATTTCTTGAAGGCAGCCAGCACCGCGTTCTGGCGCTGGCGGATGGCCGTGTGGTCGGCTTCGTCACGGCGATCAGCGATGGCGTACTCTGCGCTTACATCCCGCTGCTGGAGGTGTTGCCGGCCTACCAGGGCCAGGGCATCGGCAGCGAGCTGGTGCGCCGGCTGCTGGCAGAGCTGGACGGGCTGTACGCCATCGACCTGATGTGCGACGTTGAGTTACAGCCATTTTACGAGCGCCTGGGGTTTCAACGCAGCCAGGGGATGATTCGGCGAAATTATGAGCATCAGGCTGGGCGGGCGTGAGTCAGGCTCGCAGCCATCTGGTGTTGCTCCCGCCGGACACCTTCATGGCTAATCCGCAATTTGTGTGGTGCTGGCCGCCTAACTGCTACCTTTAGGCCTATTATGGGTCCGATTACCACAAAATGTGCTATTTACTGTTGACGAAAATATGCCATTTATCATCGAATCTCACACTCATATCGGGCTAGCCATCGAGAAATCTTAGCCAACGTATATTTACGCCCGCGCCAAATTGAGAGAATTGTATGTTCAAGTCTTCCCAAATAACATCGCCGGATGAATCAATTACGGTAAGGTATACTTCTGGCCCAAGTGCCTCAATTGTTTGTGCGTTGTTTCTTAGGACAGCAATCCAATCACCGCTTTGGGAAATAGTAGGCATGGTGTTGTAACCGCCATCCAGAACATACGAGTCTTGTGGCAGTTGTGCGTCGATATCGCCAATAACTAACGCATTGAAACCACTCTCGGGATTGTCGAATAACCCCACAAACGTACCGCTCGCAGCAGCAATGTCAATGAAAAAGATTCTATTTCCCTGCATTGATATACCGCTTAAAACTCTAGTTGCACCTGTTGTTACCGATGATGCTTCGGGTACATTTTGGGATGAGTGTAACAGAGCGATCTCGTCTGATGACAGCCATCCCAGCAAATCAAGCGATTCTCTTGGCCCTGTCGATACAATTGTCTGCTCAAGCGTAAACTTTTCAGAGTCAATGATTACTATCCAGTTCGGACGCTCTGGACCGCATCCTACAATAAAAGCAACATAAGTCAGATCGGGCGACCACGACGGGCTGCAATGCGTATAATTCCGCGGAATATCACTGGGTAGCAAGGACAGGACATCAGAAAATGATTGGGTGCTCGGATCAAAGAGCATAAAACGTGGATAGCAATTAAGTTGACATTCGAATTGTGTCTTCATACCACGCAATTGATACACAATGAGCTTTTGTAGGCCCTGAATATTTCTAGATGATAGAACTACTGTTCCACCATCTGGTGTTGCTATCAAGTCATAATCAGATAAATCTGCCTGAATTGTTAGCAACACCTCCTTTTCATCCACAATACCATTCACATAAAGTGTGCCGTTTGCATCCAAAAATACTCGTGAAGTAATTCTTACTCCATCCAATTGAATCTCGTTTTGCTTTGTTAACGTACCGTCAGAGCTTATCGCAAAATACTCGATCAAGCCTGCGGCCTCGTCAACCTGAATCAATGTCGGAATGTCTTCTATCTGACTAACTGAAAAGTTGCAGGTTGAGCGGTTATACGAACGTGTAGCCCGTTGATTTGGATTGACTATTTGCACGATACAACCTTGACCGTTTAGAGTGGACCCCCAGACGATCAACAGTTCTCCATTGAGATCAGAAGATTCGCCTCCGGCAAACAGGCAACCAGTAGAGTTCAGGGCTAGACAAACAAAAATTGCAATGAGTAACCCCACTTTGCCTACTCTTTTCACTTTCTGACTCCCAATGAATTGCCGTCACAGCCAAACACATCAACTACCCCTGGGCGGGGTGAAAGTCATATCGATGCCGGCATGATGGGTTGGGGGCGCAGCACGTCTGGCCTACGCCAGCATCAGCTCAAAGTATACGTCGGTGCCGAACTCTCCTTCGACATAGCCGGTGATGCTAAACCCAAAACGACGGTAAAAGGCGATCACATCGGTCCAGGTGGCAGTTGTTTCGAGGATGATCTTCTGGAAGCCGCCATCGCGGGCGGCCTGGCAGAGGTGGGCCAGGATCTGGCTGGCGATGCCGCGCCGGCGGCAATCCGCCGCCACCGACATCCGCACAATCTCGGCCACCGCCGCCGAACGGGGCACCAGGGCGCCGCTGCCGACGATACGGTCCCCCTCACAGGCGACCAGGAAGGTGGCGCCGGCATAGCTTTGGGCGATGTCGTTTAGATCTGGGTTAAGCGTGGGGTCCAGTTCACCCCAATGCTCGACCAGGCCGTCGAGGATCAGAGCTTTGACGGCAGCCTGGTCGGATGGGGTGAAGGGGCGGATCGTTATGTTTCGCATCGATGTCATTCTTCGAGGGTTGAAAGACTTGCCAGCAGTTGGTTTCCAAAATTAATCGACGTCAGACCGCATAGCTCTGAACGCGCCTGAACACCACAAGTATCCCTCGTCGCCTTTTAAGATCAGGCGCATTTGACGCCTCACGAGCTCCTTCGGGATGACAACCAAAGGCCTGTCGCGGCGGCCAACACCGGAGTTGACCGCCGCGACAGGCGTTGGCCATACTCTGAAACAGCCACCGGCCGGTCCTGTCAACGCCGCAGAGCGGGGTCCCCCGCTTGTTCGCAATGAATGCGCTTCAAGGTAAGCGACGCTCGGGATGACGTCATGGTTTTGGCGCCAGGCGCCGGCCGAATCTTTAGAACCCTTCCAGCTCGGACAGGTCGGCGATGCCGGTGGCCAGGCCGGCGACGCGCTGGAGCAGCGCCAGCCGGTTGTCGCGTACGGCCTCATCGTCGGCCATGACCAGCAGGTTGTCGAAGAAGCTGGTGATGGCTGGCCGGAGCGTGCGGATGCTGGCGACCAGTGTCGCCACACTGCCATCTTTGGCCCCCGCGGCTTCCTGGTAGGCGGCCAGCAACGCCTGCTCGTCCGCCTCGGCAAAATCAGCCGGGCGCAGGGGCAGTTCGCTCTCAAGGTTGCGGGTAATGCGTACGCAACGAGCGTAAGCATCAAGCAATTCGATCCAGCCGTCGCTTTCGGTGGCGGCTTGCAGAGCCAGGGCAGCTTTGTGAGCGGCGTAGGGGTCGTTGGCCTGCTCGGCGAGGACCGCCTTGACGACGGTGGCGGAGGCGCCGCTGTCGCGCAGGACCACTTCCAACCGGCCGGTCACAAACTCCCGTACCGCCGCCTGGCTCGCCTCACTCCCAGCCACCGGCAGCAGCGCCGCTGCCGCCGCAATCGCCGCACCCAGATCAAAATGGGTCTCGTTGGCGATCAGGTTCTCGATGATGTGGATGGCCGCCCGACGCAGGGCGAATGGGTCGTTGGAGCCTTTGGGGGCCAGGCCGGCGGCAAAGAGACCGGTCAGACTGTCTATCCGGTCCGCCAGACCGATGGCCATGCCGGGGCGACTACTGCTGACCGCCTGATATTGCTCGCGAATGGCGTTGACGACACCGGCCGGTTCACCCATCTCAGCCGCATAATGAGCGCCCATAATCCCCTGCAGCGAGGTCATCTCAACGACCATCTCCGTCGCCAGATCCGCCTTCATCAGGCTAGCGGCGCGATCCGCTGTTGCCTGGTCAGCCGCCGACAACCCCAGCATCGCACCGATAGTGGGCGTCAACTTCTCGATCCGGTGGACCTTATCTAACATCGAGCCCAGCTCGCTCTGGAAGGTCAGCGTGTTCAGGCGCGGCAGGAACTCCGGCAGCGTTTTGCTCCGGTCATTTTTGTAGAAGAAGGAGGCATCGGAGAAGCGGGCCAGGATAACTTGCTCGTTCCCGTTAGTGACGACATCCAGATGCTCATCATCCCCGTTGCGCACGGCGATGAAATAGGGCAGCAGCTTGCCATCCGCACCATAAACCGGGAAGTAGCGCTGGTGTTTGCGCATCACCGCCACCAGTGCCTCGGCCGGCAGCGCCAGGAAGCGCTCTTCGAACTGGCCGCGGAACGGGGTCGGCATTTCGACCAGGTTGGTGACTTCCTCAAGGAGGTCGGGATCGGCCGGGATGGTGCCGCCCACTTCAGCGGCGAGCTCAGCCGACCGCGCGAAGATGTGGTCGCGGCGCGCGGCCACATCCAACATGATTTTGTTGGCAGCCATGACGCCGGCGTACGCTTCCGCCTCAGCCACGCTCAGCTGCGGTGAGCCGTAGGGGCGAATCCCGACGGTGACCCGGCCGCTATAAACATCAGCGTAGCTGAACGGCACAATCACGTCGCCGAACAGGGCCAACAGCCAGCGCAACGGCCGGCTGAAGCTGATGTTGGTCTGGTTCCAGCGGATGCTGCGATTAAATTTGATGCCGGCGATCAGCTCCGGCAGCGCCTCGGCCAGTACATCCACGGCGTTCCGGCCATCCTCACGAACGACAGCCGCTACGTAGCGCTTATCGCCTTCCTCAACCACCTGCAAATCAGTCACAGCAACGCCACGGCCACGAGCAAAACCTTCGGCTGCTTTGGTCGGGTTGCCGTCTGCATCAAAGGCACGCTCGGCTGGTGGCCCCTTGACCACGGATTCCAGATCTGGCTGACGCGGCGCCAACCCTTTGACCATCACAGCCAGACGACGAGGTGTCCCCTGAACATTGACAGATGCAAAGCTCAGCCGTAGCTCGGCCAGCATGGCCGGTACAGCCTTGCGTAACTGCTCCAGGGCGTCGCTCAGATCCGTCACCGGCAGCTCTTCGGTCCCGATTTCCAGGACAAAATCACGCGCAGTGGTCGGGTGAGGCCGGTTTTCCGGCGCGGGCGGCGGTGCGGGTTCGGGCAACGGCCAGACCTTGAGGAAGGGATGGTCCATCTCTTCTCGTTGTTTGACGTAAAGTTGGCTGATGTCGCGGGCCATGTTGCGCATACGGCGGAAATATTCGGCCCGCTCGGTGACGCCGATGGCGCCGCGCGTGTCCAGCACATTGAACAGATGCGAACACTTCAGGTTGTAATCGTGGGCCGGGATGACCAGACCGGCCTCGATACAACGATACGCTTCACGCTCGTAGATGTCATAAACATCATGCAAAGCATCAACGTTGGCCAGGTTGAAGTAATATTCGCAATGCTCGATCTCTTCGCGCAGCAGGACGTCGCCGTAGGAAATGCCTAACCCGTAGTCGAGGTCCCAGACCGAGTTCTTAGCCTGCAAGGCTGCCGCCATCCGCTCAAAACCGTAGGTGATTTCCACGGCGACGGGATCCAGGTTTATCCCACCGGCCTGCTGGAAGTAGGTGAACTGGGCCACTTCCTGCCCATCGATCCACACTTCCCAACCAAGCCCCCAGGCGCCCAGCACCGGGCTGGCCCAGTTGTCCTCCACAAAGCGAATATCGTGGCGGCGGGCGTCGATACCGATGGCAGCGAGGCTGTCCAGGTAGAGCTGCTGCGGATCGCCGGGATCCGGCTGGAGGATAACCTGCAGCTGGTAATATTTCTGCATCCGGTTGGGGTTGTCGCCAAAACGGCCATCATCCGGCCGGACACTCGGCTCGACGTAGACGATGTTCCACGGCTCCGGCCCCAGGACCCGCAAGGCGGTTGCCGGATTATTCGTCCCGGCGCCAACCTGGACGTTGTAAGGTTGCCAGACAAGGCAATTCTTGTCCCGCCAGAAATCCAGCAGGCGTAAAATGATCTGATCAAGTGATAATGGTTTGGTCATGGGCCTATTTTAAGGGGGATGGTGAAATTCGTCACTAGCGAATAGCTGTCAGCACGGGCCTTTGGCCCTTTCAGCGGTCAGTACGCTGCGCTTTCAGTGAAGAACACCATGCTGATTACTGAAAGGGCGTAGCCCGTACTAACTGCTGAAAGCGCAGCGTACCGAAAGGGCGCAGCCCGTACTGACGGCCGAAAGCGCAGCGTACTGAAAGGGCCACCGGCCCGTACTGACGGCTACTCTTCTTCATCAACAAACAACGCCGCCTCCCGCCGCAACCTTTGCAGAAAATCAACCGATTTCAGGTCGCGTTCCAGGAGGTAGGTGAGATAGTAGAACATGAGCGATTCCAGCTCGCGGTGGAGTTCGGGGCGGAGCTGGAGGGCGTGGACCGTTTCCCAGGAGCGGGTTTGCAGGTAGCGGAGGACTTTGACGGCGACGGCGCTGATGGGGCGGGCGGCGCGATCGAGGCCGCGCTGGGGCGGGCGCAGCAGGCCGCCCAGCTCGGCGCTGAAATATTGGTTTTCCTCGACAATTGGGTCGCCGCTGCCCACGCAGTGGAAGAGCTGGGGCTGGAAGCCGGCCAGGGAAAGCAGGCGCAGTTCGTAGAACCGGGCGACCAGGCGCATTTCCGGGTGCGTGCAGAGCCGGGCCAGCGTCTCATCCAGCAGGCGATAGAGGGTGCTGTTGCGGTCTTCGTCGGCGGTGAAGCGGTCCAGCAGCTCGACAACGTAGCCGGCGTAGGTGGTGCGAATGAGGTCGTCGCGCAGGGCGTTGTATGGCTCGATCAGCTCCGCCTGGGTGACGATGGCCAGGGACCGGCCGGTCCCCAACAAAAACTGCGTCCGCATGAACAGCTCCACATGACCCGTCTTGCGGCTCTGTGGCTTGCGCGCCCCCTTGGCGATGGCGCGGATCTTGCCCTGCTCTTTGGTGAACAACGTCAGCAGCCGGTCCGCCTCGCCAAAGTCAGAGCGGCGCAGGACAATGCCCTCAACGCGAAATGAGCGTTCCCGAGCCATCGGCTAAGCCAGCTTGTCCGGCCCAAAATGCTCGGGCAGCAGCTCATGCGTGGTGAACTCGCGGACCTGACGTTCCTTGTCAATCAGATAAACCGGCACATCACCGGCAAACTCCACCAGCACCTGGCGGCAGGCGCCACAAGGGGAGCCGGCATTGTCGGTGGCCACGGCAACGGCCAGGATACGCTGCTGGCCGGCCGCCACCATGCTGACCACAGCGGTTCGCTCGGCGCAGATGGTCAGCCCATAGGAGGCGTTTTCCACGTTGACACCGGTGTAAATCTGGCCGTCGCCGCCCAACAGGGCAGCACCAACCTGGTAATGGGAATAGGGCACATAGGCCCGTTCGCGAGTTTGCAGCGCGGCCTCGATCAAAGCTTCACGTTGAGCGGCGGAGATCATCATTCACCTCGTAAATGGGTAAAGGGGGGGAGATGGGAACCGGCCGGTAGCACCTGCCCTTCCAGCATCACCTGTTCCAGCGTGCATTGATCACCCAGGATCGAATCCCGGATGATCGTGTTCGGACCGATGACGCAATCCGCGCCGACCTGGGTGCGCCCTTGCAGATAGCTGTTGGGCCAGATAACGGTGTCCTGGCCAATGGTCACATCAGGATCGATATAGATGCTGTCCGGGTCCACCAGGGTGACGCCGGCGTTTAACCAGCGCCGGTTGGCCCGGCGCCGAAACGCCTTCTCGACGGCCACCATCTCGGCCCGGGTGCCTGCGCCCAGGGATTCATCCGGGTCGTGGGACCAGATGCCCTCGACCAGCAAACCTTGCTCTACAGCCAACTCGACCATGTCGGTCAGGTAATATTCGTTGCCACTGCGGGCCTGGCGCAGCGGCAGTTTGTCGATGTTGGCCCAGAGCCAGTCCGCGTCAAAGCAGTAGACGCCGGCGTTTTGCTCGCGGATGTTAATAAGTTCTGCAGCGTTGGGGCGGCGGCGGGCGTTGGCCAGCTCGACGATTTCGACGATACGGCCGTTTTCATCGCGGACGATGCGGCCGAAGGTGTTTTCGGGCCCAGCGTCGGCGGCGAGGAGGACGACGGCGGCACCGGTTTCGCCTTGTTTGGCGGCGAGTTGCTGGATGGTTTCCGCCATGAGCAGGGGCATGTCGCCGTAGGTGACGACGAGTTGGTCGGACCGGCCGGTCAGCGCCGCCTTCGCCACCATCGTGGCGTGGCCCGTGCCCAGCTTCTCTTCCTGTACAACGTACTCTGCTTTGTCCCCCAGCAGATGGGGAATGCCCGCCTGCCCTTCGCCAACCACCAGCACCGGCGGCAGATCGGCGACCGCCAGCGCGGCCTCAAACACATGCTGCACCATCGGCTTGCCACCAACCGGGTGCAGGACTTTCTGGTATTTCGAGTTCATCCGGGTGCCGTGCCCGGCGGCTAAAAGGAGGACGGCCAGGGTCATAGGTTTTAGTTGCTCCAGAGGGCGTCCGTGCCGACGCCATCCCGCGAAGCGCCACGCGGCAGACCGCGCTCCAAAAGGCAAGAAACAGATTCTAGATTGCCGCGTGACATTTTAGCGTACTGAAAATGGATAGGATGGATTCTCGCATGGAATGTCGAAATATAGGCGTCTGTCATAATTTGTACACCGCTTCACACCTTTTTTCAGGGTGCCATCACCGCCGCAGGAATCCAGTGTGTTTATCAAGTCGCAAGCCAAAAGATGCTACTCCATATTCGCCCAGCTTCTAGGCAGCCTCTTCGATAGGACACGGCGCTAAACCTATAACGACGAGGCAGCCCAATCTAAGGCGCCGCAAGGACCGGCCAAATCCAGGGATAGGGGTCCCTCGCCCCCTCTTATTGTCTGTTCTTCACGACGATGAAGGCTCGGGATGACGTCGGGAAGATGATTTTGGTCGGCAAAAGATCAAAGAAAGGCCATACCGTTTTAGCATGGCCTTTCAATGGGTTTGCCAGCTGGGGTGGTAGGATTCGAACCTACGGTACACGGATTCAAAGTCCGTTGCCTTACCACTTGGCCACACCCCAAAATAGCGACCAGCATACTAGCACAAGGCCGTAGCCGGTGCAAGACTTAAAGTTCGCGCCGGCCCTCGAGGGCGCGGCCCAAAGTGACCTCGTCGGTGTACTCCAGATCGCCGCCGACGGGTAGGCCGCGGGCCAGCCGGGTCAGGCGGATGTTCAGCCCCTGCAGGCGGCGCTGCAAATAGTAGGCGGTCGAATCCCCTTCCAGGGTCGCGTTGGTGGCGATGATCAGTTCCTCAAATTCGCCCTGCTCCAGGCGGGTCACCAGCTCCGCCACCTTCAAATCATCCGGCCCGATGCCTTCGACGGGTGAGATGGCGCCGTGCAGGACGTGGTATTGGCCGGCAAAGGCGCGCGAACGCTCGATGGCCACCAGGTCCAGCGGCTCCTCCACCACACAGATGATGCGCTGATCCCGGTCCGGATCGTTGCAGATCAGGCAGGGATCCGTTTCCGTGATGTTGAAGCAGCTGCCGCACAGCATCGTCCGCTCTTTCAAATCCCCCAACGCTTCGGCCAACGACAAGGATTGGTCGTTGCCGGCGCGCAGCAGGAAAAAGGTCAGCCGGGCCGCCGTCTTGGGGCCGACGCCAGGCAACCGGGCGAACTCATCAATGAGCCGCTGCACGGACCGGGGCAGAACGTTGGTCGCCAAGGCGCTAACCTATGCCCAGACCGCCGAGCAGATCGCCCAGCCCCATGTCGCCAGTCAACCCTTCCATCTGATTGGCCGACATTTCCTGGGACTTCTCAATGGCCTGGTTGATACCCGCAACGAGCAGATCCTGCAGCCCTTCGACATCATCGGGATCGATCACATCGGGATCAATTTTGATGCCGAGGATACGCTGATGGCCCGTGATCTCAATTTCGATGGCGCCGCCCCCGGCCGTTACCGTCACCGACTTACTGGCCAGATCTTCCTGGGCCTTGGCCATCTCTTCCTGCATTTGCTGGAACTGCGCCAGCATACCGGCCGGATTGTTGGCCTTACCCTTCGTCTTCTTGGGACGACCCCGGAAATCACGCTTTGTCATAAAAACACTCCTAATTATCTGTCACAACCCCGCCCAACTCGTTCGCCAGCTGCTCAAACTCATCACGCGAGAGCGCTGGCTGTTGGGGAGGCGTGTAATCACTGGTTACAACGGCTTTAACCTGCCGGTTGCCGCCAAACATGCCACTGAGAATATTGGCGACCGCGTCCTTGTTCTCCGGCTGATCAAACTTGTCCCGCAAAATGGGGAAATCAAAGCCAAGAACAAGCGCTGAACCTTCGGTCGCCAGCGGTTTACACATGGCCAGCAGCGGCGGCAGGTTGCGGTCATGGGCGCCGAGACGGGTCATGAAGCCCTGCCATTGGGCCTGCACCTGGGCCAGGCTGAAATCCCCATCAGCGACCGGCGCAGCCTTGGGCTGGGTCGCCGCGACCGGGGCCGGCGCTACTTTGGCCGGGCTGACCAGCGGCAGATCTTCGCTCACCGGCGCTTTGGCCACTGGAGGCGGCTCGGGCTGGCTGGCCGGCGCGGGCCGGGTAGGTAGCGGTGCCGCCACCGGCGCTGCCTGCATAGGCGCCGCACTTATGGCCGGGCCGGCTGTCCCCGTCAGCGATTCAATAAAGGCCAGCTCCAGCGGCAACTGCGGCTGCCAGGTATTAGCGGCCGTCACTGACGCCTCGTTAAAGCGCTTGATCATCTCGATCAGCGCTGGCCGGTTTGCCTGGCCCGCCTGCACGATCATGATCTCCCGCTCCTGATCCGGCACATCCAGCTGGAGCTGGCTGCCGCCGGTTTGCAGCAGCAAGAGCAGGCGCAAATAGCTGACCATCTGACGGCAAAATTGGCGCGGGTCCGTGCCGGTAGCTAACGCTTCGGTGATGACGCCGAGACCGGCCGGTCCATCATTCACCAGCCAGGCCGCCGTCAGATCCGAGACCGCCGCCGCCGACGCCGTGCCCAACACCAGCTGCGTCCGCTCCAGGGTGATGGCGTCACCCGGGGCGGTCACCAGCTGATCCAGCAGACTTTCAGCGTCCCGCAAGCTGCCAGCGCCGTGCCGGGCAATCAGGCTGAGCGCTTCCGGCTCCAGCTGCAGCGTTTCCTGCTCCGCCAGCCAGTTTAGCCGGCTGGTGATCTCCTGAACAGTCAGGAGGCGGAAATTAAATTGCTGGCAGCGGGATTTAATGGTGATCGGCACCTTATGCTCTTCGGTGGTGGCCAGCACAAAAATGACATGGGCTGGCGGCTCCTCCAGCGTCTTCAACAGCGCGTTGAAGGCGGCGGTGGAGAGCATATGGACTTCGTCGATGATATAGACTTTGAGACGGCCATCGCTGGGCGAAAAATTGATCTTCTCGCGCAGGCTGCGGATGTCGTCCACACCCGTGTTCGAGGCGGCGTCGATTTCGATCAGGTCCAGGAAACGCCCTTCGTTGATGGCGCGGCAGACGCGACACTCATC
>JACKBM010000004.1 GCA_020634575.1 Ardenticatenales bacterium
ACCCGTCGGGTGGTTTTAGTCCAACTCGGTTATGGCCGTGGCCAGGAGCCAGCCGCCGCCCCAGCTGTCCTCGCGCCAGCGCCCTTCCAGGAGGACGGGCTGCCAGGTGGTCAGACGTAGCTTCTCGTCGGAACGGACCAGCAGGTAATCATCGCCATCGCTGAAGTAGAATCCTTTGCCACCGGTATAGCCGGGCAGCCGGTAGCCGGCGAGGCGCACCGGCCGGTCCCCACTCCGCGCCGTCCAGCTCCGCAACCCCACCGCCCCCTCAGGCACAGTCACCAGGTCCAGCGGTGTCAGCGAAATCGGCCAGCCCAACAGCCGGTTCTCCCACGCCAGCCGATCCGCCACGCTCTCCGCCGCGACGGTGATCGTCTCCGCCATGGGGAAAAGCGACAGCTGGTGGGTGCTGCCCGCCCGCGAGAAAGCGCGCGCCTCCGCCAACAGCGCCGCCCGGCTTTCCCCCAAACCATCCAACGCCCCACACTGGATCAGATGCTCCAGCTCCTTGGCCTGCAATGAGACCCGCTCCAGCAGCTCCGCCAACGTCCGAAACGGGCGCGCTGCCTCAATCGCCCGGGCCGACGAACGGCGCAGATCCCGGATCCAGCGCAAGCCCAGCCAGAGCTGCGGCTGGCCGTCTGCCGCCGTCAATGTGAAAGCCCCCTTGCTGACGTTGATGTGCGGCGGCCGCACCCGCATCCCCAGCCGGCGCGCCTCCGCCATGTAAATGGCTGGATGGTGGAAACCGCCCGCCTCAGACAGCCGGGCGCAAATAAATTCGGCCGGATAATGCTGCTTGAGGTAGGCCATCTGGTAGGAAACCGCCGCGTAGGCAGTGGCGTGGCCCTGGTTGAAGCCATAGCCGCTGAACGCCTCTATCTGCCCCCAGAGCTGCCGGGCCTGCCCCTCCGTTAGCCCGTTTTTTTCCTGGGCGCCGCTGACGAACCGTTCGGTCAGCTGATTGATCTTGTCAGCCTGAAATTTACTCATCCCCTGGCGGATCTGGTCCGCCTCAGCCCAACTCAGCCCGGCCACTTCGACGGCGACGCGCAGCACCTGCTCCTGAAACAGCAGCACCCCCTTGCTCTTGGCCAGGATCGGCTCCAGAGCCGGATGCAGGTATTGCACCTTTTCCTGGCCACGATAACGGCGCACGAAGTTGGCGGCCATCCCGCCGGTCGCCGGACCGGGCTTGAAAAAAGCGTTGGCCACGGCCAGGTCGGTGACGTTTTGGGCCTTGAGCTGGCGCAAGGTGCGCATCGCGCCGGTGCTCTCAGCCTGGAAGACGCCGATGGTGCCGCCGGTGGCGAGCATCCGGCCGGTCGCCTCGTCCCCATCCGGGATTGCCGCCAGATCTACCTCAACACCGCGGCGCCGTAACAACGCCAGCGTCTTGTCCACCACCGTCAGCGCCCGAATGCCCAGAATGTCGATCTTGACCAGCCCCAATCGTTCCACGTCCCAATGGTCAAACTGGGTCGCCAGGTAACCTTTGGGCGAGAGATGCAACGGCGCGTAATCGGTCATCGCCCCCGGCGCCACGACCACGCCGCCAGGGTGCAGCCCGAGGTGGCTGGGCAACCCAACCAGTTCAGCCGCCGCCTCAATCGCCAGCCGCTCCCGCGCTGTCTCCGTGCCGTCAGCCACCGTCTCGAGCAGCGGCTTCTCGCGCCGCTCCGGGTCGGGGTGCCACCAGCGCGGCAAATTCTTGGTCCACTTGTCGATCTTTTCTGGATCGATGCCATACGCCTTGGCCGTCTCACGCAGGGCTGAGCGGGGCTGAAAGGTGTTGATCGTGGAAACCAGGGCGACCTTATCTTCGCCGTAGGTAGCGCGGATGTAGGCCAGAATCTCGTCCCGTCGCCGGCTGCAAAAATCGAGGTCGATGTCGGGCATCGTCTGGCGGGCCGGGTTGAGGAAACGCTCAAAGAGCAGATCATGGTGCAGCGGGTCGACGGTGGTAATGCCCAGGCAATAAGCAACCAGGCTGTTGGCCACCGAACCACGCGTGCTGACCGGGATCTGTTGTTCCCGGGCAAAACGGACAACATCGGCCAGAATCAGAAACAGGGGATCGTAGCCGAAGCGGCCAATCGCGGTCAGCTCATGTTGCAGGCGGGCCTGGGCTTCTGACGTTGGCTCTGGGGGATAGCGCCGGGCCAGCCCCCTGGTCGCCTCGGCAGCCAGCATGTCCTGGGGGGATTGACCGGCCGGTAAATTCAGCGCCGGCCAGATCGGCCGGCCATCCGGCAGGGCATCCAGGCACTGAGTGGCGATGGTGCCCGTCAGGGCCAACGCCTCGGGGAACGCAGCAAAACGCGCCGCCAGCGCCTCAGGCGTTTGCCAACTGTAATCCACCTCAGGCCGCTCCCGATGGGCCAGCGCCTCAGCCGGCACCTCCTCCAGTGAGCAGTTGTGATCGATAGCCGCCAGCAGACGCAGCCTCTCTCTTTGCGCCGGCTTCATTTGGTAAACCGGCTGCACGGCGACCGCGGCCAGACCAAACCGGCTGCCCAGCTGGTTAATTTCACTGGCAATGGCTGTATCTTCCGGCCGGTGCAGTTCCAGGCTCAGGTAGGCGTTCTCGGCAAAGGTGCCGCCGAGACGCGAAAGGTAGCGGGTCGCCCCGGGCCGGTCGCCGGCGGCAGCCAATGACCAGAGGATGCCCCGCTGCCCCCCGGTGAGACAGATGACGCCCTCAGCGGCCGCCTGAATCTCCGACCAGGGCAGGCCGTGCTGCTGCCAGCGCTCCCGTTCCGGCGCCGCCTGGAGGGTGGTGGAGAGGCGGGCCAGAGAACGGTAACCGGCCGGATTCCGCGCCAGCAACACCAGCTCATCCCGCGCCAGCTCGCGCATCAGCTCAACCGCCACCGGCACCACCAGCCCGATAATCGGCTGCACCCCCGCCCCATCACAAAGCGCTCGAAAACCCACCGCGCCGATCAACGCTCCATGATCCGTCAACGCCAGTGCCTGCAACCCACCAGCCGCAGCCGCGCCCACCAACTCCTCCGGCGACGGCAACGCTCGCTTCAACGAATAATAAGAGTGCGTCCGCAGATAGGCGATGCTCATGGCCGGGATGTTACCATCGAACAAGTGTGCTAGCCAGTGGGGGAGCTGTTGGCTGTTAGTGGTCAGTACGGGCCTGCGGCCCTTTCGGCGGTCAGTACGCTGCGCTGACAGTGGTCACTGAAAACGAGCGCAGCGAGTGTGCTGATAGCTGAAAGCGCAGCGTGCTGACCACTAACAGCTGACAGCTAACAGCTAACAGCTATAATCCCCTCATGCCTGACATGTTAGTTCCCCTCTACAATTTACCCGCTCGCGAGACCATGCCGGTTGCGGCCGGCTATGAAATCCGGCGGGCTGTCCATTACGAGAAACATACATTACTGCAATGGGTAGAAACCCATTTTAGCGCCGGGTGGGCCAGCGAAACCGACATCACGTTTAGCCGGCAACCGGTGAGCTGTTTTGTGGCCACCAAAGAGAATCGGCTGGTCGGCTTTGCCTGCTATGAGGTGGCCCGGCGCGGCTTTTTTGGTCCGCTGGGTGTGCTCGACAGTGAGCGGGGCCAGGGGCTGGGCGGTCGGTTGTTGTTGGAGTGCCTGTACGGGCTGGAAACGCTCGGCTACGGCTACGGTATCATCTTCGCCGTCGGCCCGGCCGATTTCTACGCCCGCACCGTCGGCGCCACCATCATCCCCAACTCTGATCCGGGCCTTTTTGTATCGGGAGCAGAGCTTTAGGGTAGGTCGCAGCGCGAAGCAAAACCCCAACAAGCCCGGTGCCCGGACGCCTCAGCGCACAGCCAGCTCGTAATGTGCCGGCTGCAACGTCTGCGGCGTCATCCCGCTGATGATGAGGATGGGCGACCAGCTGCTATTGTCCAGGTCGATGGTCCAGCTCCCTGCCGTCGCTTCAGCCACGTCAAGGGGCGTTACGGTCGGCACCCCCGCCGGGAAGGTGATGAGCTGCACAGACCAACGCTGGGGCGCGTAGCTGGTGACGTTCATGAACCCTTCAGCAATCCAGTCAGCCACCACCCCTTCAGCCGTATCAAGGAAAGCCAATTCTGGTACGGCGATGTTGTCCAGGGCCAGCCCGGCTTGGGTCAGAATCGGGTCGGTGATGACCTGGAAGCGGAGCAGGATTTCCTGCCCGGCGTAGGTGGACAGATCGATTTGCTCATGCAGCCAGCCTTCGGCCGTGCCGGTATAAAAGTGTGGCGCAAAAGCGGCTTCGCCCGGATCAGCGCCAGCGGCCGCCGTGCTCATCGCCGGCGCGGCCAGCGGCTGCCACTGGGCGCCCCCATCCGTCGAGACCGACACATAGGCAAAGTCATAACCGGCTTCCAGGTCATAGTAAACATCATATGCCAATGTGGCCGCACTCAGCGAGCGCAGGTCCAGCGCTCGTGTCAGCCGGGCATCACCCTGGTTGCCCCGCTCGGACAACCAGAAACTATCACCGGATACTGCATTCACCGGCAGCAAAGGCGCCAGGGTGCTGCCGCTAAAGCTGAGTTCGATGGTGCCAGAGCCGGCTAGCTCATAATAGTCTGCCCCATATTGACTCACGGTGTCGCTCAGATCGTCGCCGGCCCGCAGCGTCTGGCGGGCAACGGGTTGCAATCCGGGCAGATTGAGGCGGTAGGGGCGAGGGGCATCCGGCCGGTCGTGCAAGCCAGCGCCACCAGCCAATCCTGTAAAGCGTCCGCCGTCCTGCCTTATGCAAAGACCGGGCCAGCGCGCCCCAGCGCGGCCAATCCATGCTGTGGATTCGTGGCAAAGGCCCGATAACCGTCCTGACCCAACTGAGCAACAGGAACTGGTTCAACAGAAAACCCTGGCCGTAAGCGATGGCCGTCGCCGTGTCAGGCCAGCTATAGAGCGAGCGGTCCGGGCTGCTCAGATAGAGATTGGCCCGCTCGATCGGCCGGCGCTGATCCCCCCAAAGCAACTCGGCCAGCATCGCTGACCCTTCAACTTCCCAATCCCAGTCGCCCTGGTCGTAGCTGTCCTCGATCAGGTGCCGGTACTCATGGGCCAGCGTCGAGAAATAGCTGGCACTGTCGAAAATTGCCTGGTTGATGATGAACAACTCGTGGCCATTCGAGTTAGGCGAAATTGTGGGCGGGACAACGTCGGCGCTGCTGAAATAGCCGGCAATGCCGCAGCTCACATCAAAACAGAGGTTCTGCGGTGTCACGTGCAGAATATAAGCGCGCGGATCACCGTCGATCCCGGGCTGCGCTGCCGCGCCAAAGTAGAGCGAGACGACATCATGCATCTGATCAAAGGTTGTGCCGGCTTCGGTCAGGGTCGTTGCCGGGATGGCCGGTTGGCCGGCGGCCAGATCAAACCAGAAATAGGCGAAGTCGCTGACGTACAGCAAGACTGCCTCAGTTTCGACCAGCTCATTGGTGGCAAAGTTGAGCGTCTTGAATGTCGCCGTACTGCCAACTGGCAACGGCTCGGACACCAGCGCCGCGGTCGGGAACAGCGGCTCGACGCCACGGAAGGCTGCCTGCAAGCCGATATCGTCACGCACAGGCAGAAGGTCATGCAGCAGGCGGGCCAGGGTGTCGTTTTCGGCAGCGGTGGGCGGGCGCTGGCTGAGGAGGGGTTCGGTGGCACCGGCCGGTAGCTGGCCCGGCGTCACACTCGGCGCCGGCGGGAGCGTCACGACCGGTGCAGAGGGCATGGTGGCTGTCGCCACTTCAGCCCCAACCGGCGCTGTCTGGGTGACCGTGGCAGCAGGCGGCGTTCTGGTGCTGGTCGGCGTGGGCAGCGGCCCTTCTGAACAGGCAGGGAGCCAGAGCAGCACCATCAGTAGCAGTGGAAACAAGATACGCAGTTTTAGACCCATAGCGGCCCACTTTACCACACAACACCGGCCGGACAGCGCCCGCCACTTCAATATCCATCAGCCATTCATGAATCTGGACATTCAAAGAAGCCGGTGCTACATTTCCCGCTGGTCATGGCAACCCGTCGGGTTCGGCAACCCGTCGGGTTCGGCAACCTGTCGGGTCGGGCAACCTGTCGGGTCTGGCAACCTGTCGGGTCTGGCAACCTGTCGGGTCGGGCTACCCGTCGGGTCCGGCTACCTGTCGGTCTGGCAACCGTCGGGTCTGGCTACCTGTCGGGTTCGGCTACCTGTCAGGTCGTGGCAACCTGTCAGGTCAGTGGCAACCTGTCAGGTCCTAACAGCGAGGCAACAAGGCAATGCAAGCTAACAACAACTCCCCATCCCCCCGTCTCATCGTCAGCGGTATGCGCGTCTGGCGGGATACGACCATGATCCTGGATGGTATCGATTGGCAGGTGAATCGGGGGGAGCATTGGGCGATTCTGGGGGCGAATGGCTCCGGCAAAAGCAGCCTGATCCTGTCGATCTCCGGCTACCTCTCCTACAGCGAGGGGCGGCTTTTTCTGCTGGATGGCTGGCACGGTGAGTTCCACATGCCCACTCAACGGAAGCGGTTAGGTGTTGTCAGCCCGTCGCTGGCCGGACGGTTTGTGCGCAATGTGCCGGAGGCGACGGCGCTGCAGGTGGTGATGACCGGCCGGTACGCCTCCTTCTGGCTCGTCGACGAATACACCGACGCCCACGCCGCCGAAGCCCGCGCCATCCTGGGCCGCCTCAACTGCCTCGAACTGGCCGAAAAAACGTTCAGCACCATGTCTTCCGGCGAACGCCAGATCATCATGCTGGCCCGCACCATCATGGCCCGCGCTGAGTTGATCCTGCTGGACGAGCCGTGCACCAGCCTGGACCCCGGCGCCCGCGAAGAGTACCTGAGCGTGGTCCAGACCCTGACCCGGCTGGAAAATGGCCCCACCCTCATCTTCATCACCCATCACCCGGAAGAGATCATGCCGGGCATCAGCCATGTGCTGCTGATGGGTGGCGGGAAAGTGCTGGCTCGCGGCCCTAAGAAGGAAGTCCTGACTGCGGCCAACCTCAGCCAGACCTTCAGCTACCCCCTCGACCTCATCAACGAAGCCGGCCGCTACTGGGTGCGCGGGAAGATATAAGAAGTTTTGCCGCAGATTGCGCAGATGAACAGGATTTTTCGTTCGCGAAGATCAACAAGAATCGCGAGACAAAAAAATCCCTAAATCTGCGCAATCTGCGGCAAAAAAACTCTTACCTGGAGTGCCAGGCGTTCAGGAGTTCCTGTTCGCGTTCGCGGGTGATCGAGGGATCGCGCTTTTCGCGGTCGGCCGGGCGGGTGGCGTTCCAGGCCAGGAGGTCGCGGACAGTCTCTTCCAGCGGTCGGTAGACCAGGCCGGCGGCGATCGCTTTGTCGTTGTTGGCCAGATGGATGCCGACCATGTTCGCCGGCACATAAAGCGGCAGATGGGTCCAGGGCTGGATCTCGTGGGCCGCCAGGAACTCGTCATCCGCCCAGGTAAAACTGACATCACTGCCCGTCACCGCCTTGCAGATATCCAGCATCTCGCCGATGCTGCGCTGCTGGGCCGGACCGGTGCTGTTGAAGGCGCCGCTGAGCTTGTTTTTGGTCGCGTGCAGCGTCCATTTGGCCAGGTCACGGGCATCGATGTATTGCATCGGCCGGTCCGGGTCGCCGGGGGCCAGCATTTCGCCCCCCTCCGCCACGCGCACGGGCCAGTAGGTGAACCGCTCCGTCGGATCATGCGGCCCGATGATGAGACCGGCCCGGATGTGGGTCGCCCGGCCATCCATAATGTCGGTAATGGTTTCCTCGCAGAGGACTTTCAACGGGCCATAGGTTTCACCCGTGATCTCTTCCACAGTCTCATCGTCCATCTGGCCCACTTCGCTGGCCTCATCCACGCCCTGCGACGGGTCTGTCATCGCGTAGACGGAGATGGTGGAGATGAAGGTGTAATGGTCGACCGCATCTTTGAGCAACGTCGCACTATCGCGCACGTGCCGGGGGATGTAGCCGCAGGTGTCCACCACCGCATCCCAGCGCCGCCCTTTGAGCGCTTCCAGGTCATTGTCCCGGTCGCCCGTCAGTTTTTCAACCTCGGGGAAGATCTCCGGATTACTCTGGCCCCGGTTGAACATGGTCACTTCCATGCCCTGAGCCAGCGCTTCGGCAATCAGGGCGCGGCCGACAAAGCGGGTCCCACCAATTACTAACAATTTCATTGCAATTACTCCCTTACCTCACGACTCGGGTGCCGTGAGGAAATGTTTGCTCAATGGCATATAAGCCCGGGATTATAGCGGGGATGGACCGGCCGGTGCCGCCTTCCTTTGACAACAGGCCACGACCATCAAATTATTGTCCCAGCTGGCATACTGTTAGATAATTATCTAACAGTATGCTCTGATTCGCAACTGCAATCTGTGGGCAGGCATTAAAAACGGTCTATAGTTGACATCAACCCATCCCAGGTGAGGAGTATTATGAACGTTCAAGTTGTCCAGGGTTCTATCCAATCTTTTGCCGCTGATACCATCATCGTCAATCTGTTCAGCGATGTGACGCACCCCAGTGGTGCCACCGGTGCGGTAGACGCCGCCCTGAACGGCGCCATCCAGGAGCTGATCGCCAATGGCGATGCCAGTGGCAAAAGTGGCGAGATTGTCACCCTTTACCCGCGCGGCGCCATGCCCGCCAGGCGCGTCCTGGTCGTCGGCCTCGGCGACCGCGAGAAATTTGACCTGGAAACAGCCCGGCGCGCCGCCGGTCAGGCCTTCAAGAAAGCCCGCGCCGCCAAAGCTGAGCATGTCGCCACCATCGTCCATGGCGCCGGCGTCGGCAATCTGCCCGTTCAGGCCGCCGCTCAGGCCACGGTCGAAGGGTCGCTGCTGGCTGCTTACCGCTTCGCGGCCCAAAAGCAGAAAGAAGATGAACATGAAGTGACCCAGTTCAGCATCGTCGAATTTGACGAGAGCAAGCTGGACGACATCCGCGCCGGCGCTAAACTGGCCGAAGCGATTGCCGCGGGTACCTCCCTCGCCCGTGACCTGGTCAACATGCCGCCCAACGTCGCTACCCCAGTCAAAATGGCTGAGGTTGCCGAAGAGCTGGCCCGCGACCACAACTACGGCATCACCGTCGGCGATCGCAGCTGGGCCGAAGAGTTCAACATGGGCGCTTTCCTGGCCGTTGCCAAGGGTGCCGGCGATGATCCCCGCTTCATTGTCCTGGAATACAACGGCGAGCGCACCGACCTGCCCACCGTCTGCCTGGTCGGCAAAGGTATCACCTTTGACACCGGCGGCATCTCCATCAAGCCGTCGGCCAACATGGGCGCGATGAAATCGGACATGGCCGGCGCCGCCGCCGTCCTGGGCACCATGCGCGCCATCGCCGACATGGCGTTGCCCCTGCGCGTCATCGGCATCACCCCCTGCACCGAGAACAAGCCGGACGCCATCGCCTACCGTCCCTCTGACATCATCACCGCCAGCAACGGCAAAACCATCGAGATCATTTCGACAGACGCTGAAGGGCGGATGGTTTTGGCCGATGCGCTGGTCTATGCGCAGCGCTACAACCCCAGCGCCGTCATCGACCTGGCCACACTCACAGGCGCTGTCGTGGTCGCCCTGGGCAGCAGCGTCGCCGCCGGCATCTTCTGCAACGATGATGGCCTCAGCGACGAGCTAATCGCCGCCGGCACCGACGTCTACGAACGGCTCTGGCGCCTGCCGCTTTACCAGGATTACCGCGAGACAATCAACACACCGGTCGCCGACATGAAAAATAGTGGCGGCCGCGTGGGTGGCGTCGGCACCTCCGCCGTCTTCCTGCAAGAGTTTACCGACTACAACTGGGCGCACCTGGACATTGCCGGGATGGCGATGTCGGAGAAGGAGGGGGCGTATGTACCGGCCGGTGCCACCGGCTACGGCGTCCGCCTGCTCACCCAATTCCTGCTGAACCGCGCCGCGCATACCCCCTAAAAAACGGTCCGCGCGTACCTCCGGGAGGCCCAGTAGGCGATCATCTCGCCAACATCGGTAGGGCCTCCCGGAGGTTAGGCGCGCACACGTTTGCTACACTCAACGTCGCTCAACCCCTTTTTCCGCCACGACTTTCTCGTTTCCTTTCCTTTTTCGCGGTTTCTGAGCCGTGTTATAATCCGCCGAGCCTAACGTCAGACTCAATTGAGGAGAAAACTGCATGCCGATCCCGACTCCCCCGCTGACCCTTGGTATTGAAGAAGAGTATCAAATCATTAATCCCAAAACGCATAATTTGTATGCGTATATCTCCCACCTCCTGAGCCAGGATGAGGAAGAGCCGGAAAGGATCAATATCAAGCCTGAATTTATGCAATCTCAGGTTGAGGTTGGCAGTCACATCTGCCAGAATGTGCAGGAAATTCGGGGGGAGCTGGTCCGCTTGCGCCGCCAGGTTGTGCAGATGGCGGAGCGGAATGGGTTGGCCATTGCCGCCGCCTCAACGCACCCATTCGGCCGGTGGGAAGAGCAATCCATCACCGAAGGCGTCCGCTACCGCGAACTGCTGGATGATATGCAGGGGCTGGCCCGTCAACTGCTCATTTTTGGCATGCATGTCCATGTCGGCTTCGGCCACGAGAACAATCCTGAACTCAAGAATTTGATGATCGAGATCATGAATCAATCTCGGTACTTCATCCCCCACCTGTTGGCTCTCTCCACCAGCTCCCCTTTCTGGCATGGCACCAACACCGGCCTGAAATCGTACCGCAGCGTCATCTTTGAGATGCTGCCCCGTACCGGTATCCCGCACTCGTTTGACTCCTGGGCCGAATACGTCGGCTTCACCAAAACGATGGACGCCGTCGGCGCCTTTGGCAAGCGCGACAAAGTGGCCAAGATTTGGTGGGATATCCGGCCGCACCCCGTCTTTGACACGATGGAGTTCCGCATCGCCGACATCTGCACCTCTCTGGATGATGCCGTCTGTCTGGCAGGTCTATTCCAGGCGATCTGTGCCAAGCTCATCAAGCTGCGCCGTCACAACATGGCCTGGCGTCACTACCGCCATATGCACATCTCCGAAAATAAATGGCGGGCGGTCCGTTTTGGCATTAATGGGGAATTGATTGACTTTGGCCGCGAGGAATCGGTACCTTTCCCGGTGCTGGCCGAGGAGCTGCTGGAGTTTGTCGACGACGTACTGGATGAGTTGGGTAGCCGCCAGGAAGTAGAGCACGTCCGCACGATTCTCGAGCGCGGCACCAGCGCCGACCGCCAGATCGCGACCTACGAAGCCAATGGCGGCGACGATAATCGGGAAGCAGCGCTTAATGCCGTCGTCGATTTCCTGATCGCGGAGACGAAAGCCGGTTTGTCCTAGAGGCTGACCTGGGTCAACCCTCTCTTCTCAACCAGATAGCGCGTGATGATCGCAACATTCTCTTCGTTGCTGCCGTAATCCAGCATCGTCGCCTTCATGACCGGCCGGCTTTCTACAGTAATAAGCTGTTGGCCGGTCTCAGGTGTGCTGATGGTAAAGCTGATTCTGTCTCCCCAGCTCTTCCACGTACGCTCTTTGGTGGCAACCAGAACGGTGTCGCTGGATAGATCTGGATCAAAGGCAGTACCGGGCACCTGGCTAATAGCATCCTGGCACAGTTGTCTGGCATCAGCTCCATTGCCCGAAAACTTGAAGCTGGCGCTGTGTTGTACCTGGGTATTGCGCGTCTGCGTCAGATGCACGCCGCCCAAAAGCAGGGTCATCAGGCCGCCAAAAGCCATACCGGCAAAACAGCCCCCGAACAAACCAGCTAACGCCCCCGTTACAGCGCCATTGCCATAGCCCATCACTTCACCGGTCAAGCCCCCAATCAGGGCCAGAAGCAGTGCCGCCACAATACCAAATGGCAAAGAGAAAATGACAAACAGCTTGAGGAGAAATCGAGCAATTTTCACGATGACTAGCTAAATCTACCAGGTCCGGTAACGGACCTTACCCCCGACAATGGTCCCGGCAATCTTCGTCTCTTTCAGCTCATCGTGGCTGACCTCAAAAATGTTGCGGTCATAGATGGTGATGTCGGCCAGCTTCCCAGGCGTCAGGCTGCCCTGGCGCACTTCCTGGCTGCAGGTGATCGCCGGCCCCATCGTAAAGGCGTGGATCGTCTCCGCCATCGTCAGCTTCTGCTCACCATACCAGCCATCAGGCCCGCCGCTGCCGTCCAGTCGTTGCCGGGTGACGGCGGCATGGATGCCGTAAAGCGGCTCAATCGGCTCAACCGGGCTGTCGGAGCCGAAGGCGAGGACGGCGCCGCTATCGAGCATCGTTCGCCAGGCGTAGCTGTATTTGGAGCGGTCGCCCCAATTTTTCTCGGCCATGAACATATCTGAGACGCAATGAATGGGTTGCATGGAGGCGATGACGTTGAGCTGGGCCAGCCGATTGAGGTCATCTGCATGCAAGACCTGGACGTGCTCGATGCGGTGGCGCAGCTTGCGGGGGCTTTCGCCGCGGGCCGCTTCTTCACCGCGCACCGCCTCATACACGTCCAAAATGTCATGGTTGGCCTTGTCGCCAATGGCGTGGACGGTGACGCTCAGCCCGTTGGCGCTGGCTTTGCTGCTAATGGCCATCATCTCTTCTTTGTCCGTCACCGCAATGCCGTAATTGTTCGGCTCACCTTCATACGGCGCGATCATGAGCGCCGTACGCGGTCCCAAAGCGCCGTCGGCGAAGATCTTGATGCCGCCAATGCGCAGCCAGTCGTCGCCAAAGCCGCTTTGCAGCCCGACGCCAATCGCATAATCCAGCCGGGCCTGGGGGATGTTCTTGACCATCCGCAGCCCCAGTTCGCCATTCTGGTGCAAGGACTGCAGCGCCAGGAAACAATCCCGGTCATCAAAATCATGCAGGCCGATGAGGCCGCCTTCCCAACATTTCTGCTGGGCCACCCGCATCATATCAGCCAGTTCGGCGGTCGTCGGGTTGGGGACGATGTTGCGCACCATGTGGACGCCGGTCTCAAAGAGGATGCCGGTCGCCTTCCCCGCCGCGTCCCGCACAATCTGGCCGCCATCAGGATCCGGCGTACTGTCGGTGATACCTGCCTGGCGCAGGGCCAGGCTGTTGGCCCAGGCGGCATGGCCGCTTTTGTCCGGGAAAATCATCGGGTGCTGCGTGCTAATTTCGTCCAGCATGGCCGCCGTCGGAAACTCCCCATCCGGCATGATGGCCAGCGTCCAGCCCCGGCCCAGAACCCATTTGCCCGGCTCAATCTGGTCGACGCGGGCCCGAATCAGCGCCAGCGCCTCATCCAGCGAAGTCACATTCATCAGCTCGACCTGGGACAGCCCCTTGGCGTAATAGCTAAAATGAACATGGGCATCAACCAGACCTGGCGTCACACAGCGCCCGTCCAGATCGATCTCCTCACCGCCCAGCGACTTCACCATATCATCGCTGCCAACAGCGATAATCTCATCCCCGCGCAGGGCGATGGCGCTGGCCACCGGCCGGTTCGGATCCATCGTATAAACCTGCCCATTCAACAAAACCAGGGTCGCTATGCCAGACATATTTCCTCCGGGGAAGAGTGGCCACGGATTAGCACGGATTTACACTGATTGTTTTTGCCGCAGATTTCGCAGATTAGGGGATTGATGGCTTCGCGACTCTTGGCTCACATCGCGCATATAGTCGGAATCGCGAGAACCAAAATCTACGAAATCTGCGCAATCTGCGGCAAAAGATTCAAAAAATCCGTGTTAATCCGTGGCCAAAATTCTTAGCCTTGAATATAACGCAAACTCAACTGGGGCGTGCTCAAATACTCGTTGCCCTCGGGCCGCACGACGACGTCCTCTTCCAGGCTCATGATACCCCGCCCCTCGACCACCACATGCAGTTCGAGCGTAAATACATTGCCGACTTCCACCGGCAAATCACAGACACCGGCATACCGCTCCCAGCGCGGCCCCAGCACCGTGGCCCCATCGTGGGCCGTCCGCCCCAGCAAATGGCCAAAGGCATGCATATATTCCGGATAGCCGTTGTCGACGATGAAATCGCGGGCCACTTCATCCACCTGCCAGGCCGGCACGCCCACCTTGAGCGCCCCCTCCCCCGCAATGATGGCCCCTTTCACGACCGCAAAAGCGCGTTGCACATCCGGCGGCGCTTCAGTCTCGCCCTCAGCCAGCACATACCACATCCGCTGCAAGTCCGAGCAATAATCGTCCAGTTTGACACCCAGATCCATGTGCAGCAGATGGCCTGCTTCCAGGGCGACATCCCCCGGTGCCGCGTGGCCTACAGCAGAGTGCGGCCCACAAGTCACAATCGGGTTGAATGGTTTGGGCCAGGCATAGCCCATGCCGCGGGCCTCAATCCGTTCGTGGACAAAAGCGGCGATCTCCCGCTGCGTCATCCCCGGCCGGACAAACGCCTCAACCTCGTCAAACAGCTTCTCCGTTTCCCGCACTGCCGCGCGCATCCGCTCCACTTCAGCCGGGCTCTTGCGCCCGCGCAGGGCGGCAATAACCCGCTCCGCCGAGATGAAGCGGCCGGCATACGGCGTATCGGCAAAGATGGCGAGCAGCGCCTGGTACATGCCGTGGCTCAGCCCGTCCGCAGCCACATCGGCAGCGGAATAGTTGATGGCGATCTGGCGCGGATTGAGCCGGCTCACAGCCTCGCGCAGCGGCCCACCAATGCCCTCATCGTAGCCGATCACCTCGTCGTATAGCCCCTGCGCTTCAACGTTGGCGCCATCAAAGCGGCCGACAACGGCGACCTTCGCCCCATCCCGGCCCAGCAAAAAAGCTGATTTCCAGGTGAAATCAAGGCCGGAAATCAGTTCCAGGGCCGGGTCTGGGGCCATGGTCGTCTCGCGCACGAAGGTGAGCCAGAGGTCAATATCCAGTTCGTTGAGGATCTCAATTGCCTGGGTGATTTTTTCCTGGGTTAATGTGTTCATAATACTGAGAGTAACTGTGGGCCGTCTGTGGTGATGGCGATTGTATGTTCAAACTGGGCTGAGAGCGAATGGTCGAACGTGACAACGGTCCAGCCATCTTTAAGCAGTAACCAGTCGGGCGCGCCAACATTGATCATCGGTTCAATGGTGAAAACCATGCCGGGACGCAGGCGGGGACCCTGACCGGCCGGTCCCCAATGCGGTACCGACAGCCCTTCATGCAACTCCTCACCAATGCCATGCCCACCCCAATCCCGGGCCACACTGTAGCCGTTGGCCTGGGCATGTTCCTCAATAGCCGCGCCGATATCCGACAACCTGCGCCCCACCTGGGCCGTTTGAATCCCCACATGCAGACATTCCTCGGCCACCTTGAGCAGCCGGGCTGTCGCCGGCGCCACCTCGCCCACCGGGAAGGTCACGCAGGCGTCGCCGCAATAACCTTCATAACGCAGGCCAATGTCAATGCCGACGATGTCGCCCTCATTCAACTGGCGCCCGTCCGGCAAACCGTGGCAGATCTCCTGGTTGACCGACGCGCAAATAACGCCTGGGAACGGCGGCTGGGTCGGCGGATTGCCCTGATATCCCTTGTAGAGCGGCTTCGCTCCCTTGGCCAGCAGAAACTCCGTCGCCGCCGCATCAATCTCAAACAAATGGACACCTGGCTTGATCAGCGGCTCAATGTGAGCAAACGTCTGCGCCACCAGCCGCCCCGCCTCCCGCAGAATCGCGATCTCCCGCGCACTGCGCAGCTCCACCTGTCTCCTCTTCTTACGCCGGAATAGGCCTTTACGGGTCACGGGGGTCTTCCTCTACTAACAGCTAATAGCTAACAGCTGTTAGCTATTAGCTATTAGGGACTATCGTCTCAAATATATGCTGCAACTCTTCATCCGAAAAATAATGGATGACCAGCTTGCCGCCTTTGCCATCCGCGCCAGGCTGAAGGCTGACCTTGGTGCCGAGCGATTCCCGGAACTGTTTCTGCAGATCGCGCATTTCCGGTGAGAGTCGTGGCATGGCCGCCGCGCGCCGATTGGCTTCCTGGTTACCCAGCAGGTTCTGCACGTGTGCGGCAGTCTGTTCAGCCGTCCAAGCGTGTTTGGCTATTTGCTTAATTACATCCAGCTGCATCTTCTCAGTCGGCAGAGATACAAGGGCGCGAACATACGCTTCCGTCTGGCGCACATTCCAGCCCCAGCGCAAAAGCTGGATGAGAAAATCGAGCTGCACCTTCTCGGTAGGCAACGAGACCAACGTCCGGGCATGACCGCCGCTGATCTGGCCATCGACCACAGCCTCCTGAATGGCCTCAGGCAGGGTCAGCAGACGCACCGCGTTGGCGATGGCCGGCCGGCTCTTGCCCATCCGCTGAGCCACCTGCTCCTGGGTGAGGCCAAACTCATCCATGAGCTGGCGATAAGCAACGGCCTCTTCAACTGCATTAAGGTCCGCCCGCTGCACATTTTCAATGATGGCCAGCTCCAGCATATCCTGGGCGGTCGCTTCCTTGACCACGACCGGTACCATCTCGACACCGGCCCGCTGGCAGGCGCGCCAACGACGTTCGCCGGCAATCAGGAAATATTTGCCCGGCTCATACTCATTGACGATCAGCGGCTGAATGAGGCCATGCTCCCGAATGGAGGCCGCCAACTCTTCCAGCTTCTCTTCGTCCATATGGCTGCGCGGCTGGTGCGGGTTGGGCGAAATCGCCGTAACCGCTATCGTCTTCAGCCCCGCTGTGTCCAGCGGCATATTGGATTCGGGGATCAGGGCGCTCAAGCCCTTGCCCAGGCCACGTCGCTTTGTCATGCTTTTTTACCTTGGGTATCGCCCTGCACAAGCTCGGCGGTCAGCACCTTGTACGCCATCGCCCCGGGAGACGTGGGCGCATACAGGTTAATGGGCTGGCCGAAACTGGGCGCCTCGCTCAGGCGCACATTACGCGGAATGATGGCCCGGAACACCTTGCCAGGAAAATGTTGCCGTACCTCTTCAACGACCTGCCGGCTCAGATTGGTCCGGCTGTCATACATTGTCATGATCAGACCGCGAATCTGTAGTTTCGGCGACAGATGGCGCCGCACCAGGTCAATGGTTTGCATGAGCTGAGAAAGCCCTTCCAGGGCCAGATATTCACACTGCACCGGAATCAGCACGCCATTGCCGGCCGCCGCCAGCGCATTGATCGTCAACAGGCTGAGGCTTGGCGGGCAATCAATCAGGATGTAGTCGTAGCTTTCGTGCAACTCCTGTAGCGCCTTCTCCAGCCGGTATTCGCGCGCCATTTCGCCGACCAGCTCAACTTCCGCGCCAGCCAGGTTCGGGCTGGCCGGCAACAGATCCACGCCAGACTCCGCGTGGCGGCGAATGGCTTCGCCGGGCCGGCACTCCTGCATCAACACATCGTAGGTTGATGGGCTCATTTGATATTTGTCAAAACCAAAACCGGAGGTGGCATTGCTCTGGGGATCCATATCGACAACCAGCACACGCCGGCCGGTCTGGACCAGATAGGCAGCCAGGTTGACAACGCTTGTTGTCTTCCCGACGCCTCCTTTTTGATTGACAATGGCATAAATCTTATTCATGTTGGTGGGCCGCAATTTGATGCCCCGTGGCCGTCACCAGGGCCATTTTTTCTTCCATTGATTCGACAGTCACAGTCTGCGCCGCGACCTGGTTAGCATAGTCGGCTGCTTCCAGCAAGTTCCCACCAGTCCGCCAGTAGTAAGTCAGAAAGGCCGCAGCAAAAATGTCGCCGGCACCTGTCGGATTACACTCTGTGACGGCCGGCGCTGGTACAGCGTATTCTTCCGCGCCGCTGAAAAGCAAACAGCCCTCGGCGCTACGGGTCAGGATCAGCAGCCGGGACAACGCCCGAAAGCGGACCAGCATCTGGTCATCCAGCAGATCCTCGGTACTCAAAATCACGACGTCAGCATGAGGCAGCGTTGCTTCCGCCTCGGCCCAATCACAGGCCGAGACCACCCCATGCTCATCCCAGGCCCGCATCCAGCCCTGCGGCGTCATCCCAACCAGGCTGTTTGGAAATGCCTGCACAAAGGCCGGATCTACTTCCCGCACCAGTGGGCCAAGGTGCACGATGGCCGGTTCTGACCAGTCAGCCGGCAGATCGGCTACCCGGAGCGGGCTGGCCAGTTTATGGATGGTTTGGATCCGGCCGGTCGCCGTATACGCATTCGTAAAGGTCGTCGTCTCCGCCGCGGGCACCGTCGTCACTGACAGCCCGGGCAGCCAGGCCGCCATGTTTACCTCAGGACCAGCCGTTGTTAGAACCGCCGTCTGCAAGCCAAGGGCCGCTGCTGTCCGTCCGGAATAGGTAACGGTCCCACCCGGGACCGGTCCGGCCGGGGACAGGTCGGCCGTGATCGTGCCAATAACAAGGTAATCAAGCGTATCCATGGATGGCAGATTCTAACACAGATGGCACAGCGATTAAAAGAAGTGAAAAAGGATTGCATCACCCTGCTAAAACCGCTATTATGTAAATTATGAAAATGCCTTTTTTCCGGCAACGTCCGGTCTTATCCCCGATACAACTCATCGCCCTCGTGGCCGTCATCCTGGCACTCATCATTGCCCTGGACCTGAATCGTAAAGCGCGTGCGGGGGAAGCATCCGGAGCGGGCGAGACCGCCTTGCAGGCAGAAATTGACCTGGAACAGACGAGGCAGGTACAATTGCAGGCCACACGCGACTACGTTCAGAGTGATGATTACGTGGCATCCTATGCGCGTAATGAAGCTGGCTTTGTCCAGCCTGGCGAAATCCGTGTCGTGCCTTTGACAATTGAGGAAACGCCCAACCCCACGCCGTTGCCAACGGCAACTCCCGATCCCGCCGCCTCTGCCAAACCCTGGCAAGTCTGGTGGGAACTGCTGACTGACGCCCAACAGCCGCGCCAGTAAACCACCCTCACCCACAACCGGCCGTTTCCCCCACATAGGAATAGGAGTTCTTATGAGTAACGCCCTGCCCAAACGGCAAGATGTTCCGGTGGAACACACCTGGGACCTGGAATCTGTTTTTGCCACCGAAGCTGCCTGGGAAGCCGCCCTGAATGATGTCCAACAACATCTGCCGGACATCGCCGCCTTCAAAGGGCGCCTGGCCGAAGGCCCCGACACCTTACTGGCATTTCTGAACCTGTTTGAGAAGTATCAGCAGATCATGGGCAAGGTCTTTGTCTATGCCGGCCTGCAAGTTTCAACTGATACGGGCGATGCCGCCGCTACAGCTCGGGCTGACCGCGCTCGCGGGCTCATGGCCCGTATGGGCGCTGCGGCTGCCTTCGCGCAGCCAGAACTGCTCGCCGTGGGTCAGGCCACCCTACAGAAATGGCTGGCTGAAACGCCTGCCCTGCAAATTTACACCCATTCCTTCGACCAAATGCAAAAGCAGGCAGCTCATATCCGCTCCGCCGAGGTCGAGGCGCTGCTCGGCCAGTTGCAGGACCCGTTCCGTACTGCCTCCGGCAGCCACGGCATCCTGCACAACAGCGACATCAAGTTCGCCCCCGCCACCAGCTCTGACCCGGAGGCCATGCCCCTGCCGGTGGCACAGTCCACCTACGCAACGTTGATCAGTCACGCTGACCGGACGGTGCGCCGCACGGCCTTCGAAAACTACAGCGACGGCTACCTGCAATTCAAGAACACGCTGGCCAACCTGATGGCCACCGAAGTTAAGCAAAATGTGTTCCTGGCCCGGACACGTGGCTATGGCTCGGCCCTGGAAGCGGCCCTGGCGCCCAGCTTCCTGCCCACCGACGTCTTCCACAACACCGTCAACACCTTCAAGGCCAACCTCGGCACCTGGCACCGCTACTGGGCCATTCGCCGCCAGGCTCTGGGCTATGACAAATTGCATCCTTATGACACCAAAGCCCCGCTAAGCCAGAATTCGCCCAAAGTAACCTTCCAGCAGGCGGTCGACTGGATCAGTGAGGGGATGAAGCCGCTCGGCGACGACTATGTTGCCGTTCTGCGGCGGGGCTGCCTGGAGGAACGTTGGGTCGACATTTACCCCAACGAAGGGAAACGGCTGGGCGCTTTTTCGGCCGGGGTGAAGGGGACCCATCCCTTTATCTTCACCAGCTTCACCGACGATCTGTTCAGCATGAGCACGCTGGCCCATGAGCTGGGCCATTCGCTTCATTCTTACTATTCGCGGCTCAAACAGCCCTGGACCTACGCCCGTTACACCTTATTTGAAGCGGAGGTGGCCTCCAACCTGAACCAGGCTCTCACCCGCGCCTACCTGCTGGATAACACGGACGACGTCGAATTTCAGATCGCCATCATCGAAGAGGCGATGTCTAACTTCTACCGCTATTTCTTCGTCATGCCGACGCTGGCGCGCTTCGAGCTGGAGATCCACGAGCGCGTAGAACGGGGTGAACCGCTCACCTCGGCCAGCCTGATCGATCTGATGGCCGGTCTCTTTGCCGAAGGGTATGGGGATGAGGTGGTCATGGACCACGACCGGGTCGGCATGACCTGGGCCCAGTTTGGTCACCTGTACGCCAACTTCTACGTCTTCCAATACACCACCGGCATCTCCGGCGCCCACGCCCTGGCCACCGACATTCTGGCGGGCGACAGCGCCGCCGTGGCCCGCTACCGCGACTTCCTCAACGCCGGCGGCTCACGTTACCCGCTGGACAACCTCAAGGCCACCGGCGTCGATCTGACGACGCCAGAGCCAGTTGAGAAAACCTTCGCCGTCCTGGCGGATTACGTTGATCGGCTGGAAAGCCTGATCGCGCAACGCTGATGATGCAACGGGCGAGCGGAAAAGCTTCTCCCGCTCGCCCGTTACCAAGGCGTGCTGACTAAACAGGCCGACAAAACCGAGCGCCCGCTAACAGATATCAAAACAACATTTCCTGAGCCTCCTCCATGGGGTATCACATCCATTGAGAGCAGGCGAAGGACCTCTCTCCATGCTGCCAGCCTGACCCCCGACACTGCTGGCAACCCTGATCAGCTCACCGATGCCTGCCAGGCCACACCAATTTCCGGATGATGACTCACCAGGATACAGTAATCGCTGCCCGACAACGCCCATTCTGGCTCAAAGCCTGGGATCGAGGTCCTTCGCCTGCTCTTGATGAACGCCAGGCCCCATGGCGGAGGCTCAGGAAATGTCGGGATGTTTGGTTTGAAAGTAGACATAAATGACAAACTACTGCGCCATCGCCCCACACCTTCTGTATAATGACCGGCAGCAAGTAGCCAGGAGCAGTCCCCATGATCCCTGTCATCTTTTCCACCGGTTCCCTCTACACCTACAGCATTGAACGCTGCTTCCGCTTCGCCAAAGCGGCCGGTTGTGACGGCATTGAGCTGATGGTTGACCATCGGGCGGAGACCCACGAAGTTGATTATCTGCATGGGCTGATTCAGGGGTACGGGCTGCCAATACTGACGGTACACAATCCGTTTGACATGGCCAAACTGGCTGGCTGGCCGGCCGATAAACCGGGCCGCATCGCCCGCTCCGTGGCGCTGGCCGAAGCATTGGGCGCCAAAACGGTGGTGCACCATCTGCCCAGCAAGATCGATATTCTGGCGCTCAGGCTGGCTGGCCGGCGCTTGCTCTTGCCCTGGTTCAATGGCGGGCAACGCGCCTACAAGGATTGGCTTGCGGCCGGCTACGGTGAGTTGCAAAGCCGCACCGACGTCAAGCTCTGCATGGAAAACATGCCGACCCGTCGCTTCCTGGGCCGGCCGCTGGATGCCCACCATTGGAACCGGCCGGATCAACTCGGCCAGCATCCCCATCTCCCCTACCTCACCCTGGATACCACCCACCTCGCCACCTGGGGCATCGAGCCGGTAGAAGTCTATGAGCAGTTCAATGGCAAAGTCCACCACATCCACCTCAGCAACTTCGACGGCCGCGAGCATCGCCGGCCTGAAGAGGGCGACCTGAACCTGACCGCCTTCCTCAAGAAGCTCACCGCCACCAATTTCCCCGGCGCCGTCTCCCTTGAACTACACCCGGACGCCCTGGATGGTGGCGAGCCTGACGAGGTCATTATTGAGCATCTGCGTGGCAGCGTCGCCTTCTGTCGTGAGGCGCTGAATTAGTAGATAATTATCTATTGACGCTCGCAGGATACCTGTGTTAGACTGCAAATTCGTTAATTTTCCAACCTCATTGGTCTGTCGACGCCACAATTCCCCCTGTTGAAATTGTCATAGTTCCGCGCCAGAATGGCTGGCGTTGGTTGGTGTCGGTTTGAGGCTGCTGATGAGGTTCTTCTGCTTCAGGCCATTCCGTATTACCCTTCAGGAGGTGTCCCATCAATTGCATTTGAATCTGTCCGGTCTGTTCACACTTTCGAGTGTGCATTACTGATTCTGTTTTCGGGGCAGGGAGGCAAACGAACGATCTGGCAAATCGACGTGAGCCAACCGGCCGGTCTTTACCAGACAGGTGAGGTATGAGACGTTTTGATGTTTACCAGCGGTTATTCCGCTATCTGAAACCGTACTGGCGGCAGGCGCTCCTGGCCTACGGCGCCGCTCTTCTGGCCATCGGTTTCAACCTATATATTCCCCGGGTGATTGAAAAGGCTATCGACGAAGGCATTGTAATCGGTGAAATCCGGGCGATGTGGCTGGCCGCCGGCACCATTCTGGGCCTGGCTACCCTCAACGTAGTCAATCAGTTTGCCGTGCGTTACCTGGGCCAATGGCTGACCTTTAAGGTCGCTTTTGACGTGCGTAACCAGTTCTACAACGCCGTCCAGCAACTACCATTTTCCTTCCATGATGGCGCCCACACAGGCGACCTGATGAGCCGGGCCACCAGCGACGTGCGCGAGACCGAGATCTTTATCGGCCAGGGATCGCTGGACCTGATTTCCACCGTCCTGCTCATCGTCGGCGTCATCGTTGCCCTGTTATTGACAAACCCCGGGCTGGCCATTATCGCCATGATCCCGCTGCCCATTCTGATCTTCGCCACGATTCGCTTTGGCCGGACCATCCGGCCCAAATTCAAGAAGATCCAGGAGCAGATGGGTGAGCTCTCCTCGACCATGCAGGAGAGCCTGACCGGTATCCGCGTCGTGAAATCTTTCGCCCGCGAGCCGTACGAGCAGCACAAATTCGATACGCAGAACGAGGGCTGGTTTGAAAAACGGTATGCGGTCATCCTGAGTTGGGCCAACAACTGGCCTCTGTTCACCTTCCTGCTGGCCACCAGCGTTTTCCTGCTCCTCTGGTTGGGTGGGCCGATGGCGCTGGAAGGGACAACCTCGGTGGGCTCACTCTTCGCCATGATTTCCTATGTCCTCCTGCTGAATGGCCCGGTGCAACGGCTGGGCTTCCTCTCCAGTCTGGCCGCCACGGCCGGCTCAGCGGCGGAGCGCATTTTCTACATCCTGGACATGGACAATGAAGTGGCGGACCGGCCGGATGCCAGCCAACTCGGCGAGATCCGCGGCGAAGTCACCTTCAAAGATGTCGGCTTTGCCTATCGGGGCGAGGAACGGGTACTGGATGGCATCAATTTCACCGCTGAACCCGGCCAGACCGTCGCCCTGATTGGTCCCACCGGTTCCGGCAAATCAACCATCATCAACCTGCTGCCGCGCTTCTATAACCCGATCGCGGGCCAGATCCTGGTGGATGGTACCGATATCCAAACAGTAACGATGAGCAGCCTGCGCCGCCACATCGGCATCGTCCTGCAATCCCCCTTCCTCTTCAGCATGACCATTGCCGACAACATCGCCTACGGCCGGCCGGAGGCGACGCGGGAGCAGATTATCACCGCTGCCAAAGCGGCCCGGGCCCATGGCTTCATCAGCGAGATGCCGGACGGCTATGACACTCAGGTTGGCGAGCGCGGCGTAACGCTGAGCGGCGGCCAGAAGCAGCGCGTGGCTATCGCCCGAGCCCTGCTGGCCAACACCCGCATCCTCGTCCTGGACGACTCCACCAGCAGCGTCGATACCGAAACTGAGTATCTCATCCAGCAGGCGCTGGCCGAGTTGATGGAAGGGCGCACCACCTTCGTCATTGCTCAGCGGCTCTTGACGTTGAAAAATGCCGACCAGATCCTGGTGCTGGACCACGGCCGCATCGTTGAACGGGGTACCCACCAATCGCTGCTGGCTGAGAATGGGCTCTACCGGGAAATCTACGATCTCCAGCTGCGTGATCAGGAAGAATTCCTGGCTACACGGGGAGGGAATTGATGAGCGAGGCAACCAAAAAACGAAGCAAACGGGAACCTGTCCGGCTGCAGGATATCATGCCGGATGAGGATACGCTTGTTTTAGGCAAATCCTACGACAGCACGTTGATGCGCCGCCTGCTCAGGTACATGCTGCCCTACAAGCAACGGCTGGCCTACGCGGTCGTGCTCATGATCCTGGCCGCTTTTACCGGCGTCGCCGCGCCGTGGATTATCGGCAAGGCGATTGACGAGGGCATTCGCGGCGGCTCCCTATCCACGTTGCGCATGTGGACGGGCGCTTTTGCTGCTGTCGCCCTGGTAGAATGGTATGCCAACCGGGGGCGCATCTCCTTGATGGCCTACGTGGGCACCAAGGTGGTCGCTGACCTGCGCCAGCAGCTATTCCGCCATCTACACAGCCTGTCGCTCAACTTCTTCAACAACTACAGCATCGGCCGGCTGATGAGCCGCTTGCTCAGCGATGTGGAGGTGATGCAGGATTTCATCACCTGGTCGATCACCGGCCTGTTCCGCGCTGTCTTTTCTTTACTTGGCATCGTCATCGCCATGCTGGTGTTGAACTGGCGGCTGGCGCTGGTCTCCTTTGCGGTTTTGCCGCTTATGGTGATTTTGACGAATTACTGGCGGGTGCGGGTGCGCGAGGCGTACCGGGCCGCCCGGCAACGGCTCTCGCTGATCAACGGGTATCTGAATGAGTCGATCACCGGCATCCGTGTGACCAAGAGCTTCTCCCGGGAAGATCGCAATATGAATCATTTTGCGATGCTCAACCAGGATTACTTTGATGCGAATCTGGAGACCGGCCGGTTAGCCGCCATCTTCTTCCCCGGCGTGGACTTCATGGGCTTCCTGGCCACGGCGCTGGTTGTCGGCGTCGGCGGCTGGCTGGTGCTGGGGGATGCGTTGACGGCCGGTACGCTGGTCGCCTTTGTCCTCTACGTCCAGCGCTTCTTCGAGCCCCTGCGCGAGCTGGCCCAACGTTACAACGTCTTCCAGGCAACGATGGCCTCCAGCGAACGGCTCTTCCGCCTGCTGGACGTCAAACCGGACCTGGCCGACGCCCGCGATGCCTACCAGTTACCGCCTATCCAAGGTGAAGTGATCTTTGACGGGGTTGGCTTCAGCTACAAGGATGGTGAGCCGATACTGCAGGACGTCTGCCTGCAGGCTACCCCTGGCCAGCGCATCGCCCTGGTTGGCGAAACCGGCGCGGGCAAAAGCACCATCATCCGCCTGCTCTCCCGCTTCTTCGACGTCGACCTCGGCGCCATCCGCATCGATGGTCACGACATCCGTGACGTCACCCAGGCCAGCTTGCGGGCGCAGCTGGGTATCGTTCTCCAGGACACCTTCCTTTTCTCCGGCACCATCATGGAGAACATCCGCTATGGCCGCCTGGATGCAACCAATGAGGAGATCATTGAAGCGACCAAAGCTGTCGGCGCCCATGAGTTCATCATGGCGCTGCGCGACGGTTATCAGACCGATGTGGGCGAGAACGGTATCAACCTGAGCGTGGGCCAGCGACAAATGCTCTCCTTCGCCCGCGCCCTCCTGGCCGACCCGCGCATCCTCATCCTGGATGAGGCGACCAGCAGCGTGGACACGACCACGGAGAAGCTCATCGAGCAGGGGTTGGACCGGCTGATGCTGGGCCGCACCAGCTTCGTCATCGCCCACCGGCTGAGCACCATCGTCTCCGCCGACCAGATCATCGTGATGGACCACGGCCGCATCGTCGAGGCCGGCACCCACGAAGAGCTACTGGCTCGCCACGGCCGCTACTACAACCTCTACACCATGCAATGGGCCGCCGGCGCCACCCCGGAGAAAATCCGCTTCTCCGACAACTAGCCTAAAAGGGATCGGGTCTCTGCGAACGGTGTTCAAGCGAACACTATTCGAAGAGACCCGATCCCTTGATGGCCGTTCGCAGAGACCCGATCCCTGCGTCTCCCCCCGGCAACGCCAGCCAAACCTCACACCGCAATCAACACCAGCGCCGCCAGCGCCAGCACTACGCCAACCCATTGCTGGCCCGTCAGCCGCTCCTTGAGCAAAAACCAGGCCAGCAGCACCGTCGCCGCCGGGTAGAGCGACGAAAGGATAGCGGCAATATCCAACCGGCCGACCGCCGCCGCCAGGGTAAACAGCGTGTTGCCCGCCGTATCAAAGAAGCCGGCGAGGAGAATAACTGGCAACTCCGCCCGCCCCGGCCGCTGCCAGCTTCCGCTAAATAGGATAACCACCGTGATCAGGGCCACAGACGCCGTCCGGGCACTGACCAGTGGCCAATAGACAGAAATTGAGTTGGCCTGATCGATCAGGATAAAAAAGCTGGCAAAACCAAACCCGGCCAGCACCGGCAGAGGTAAGTCGCTCAGCCGCAGCCCGCCCACGCCACCAGCAGCGGAGATGATCACCACAGCCGTAACGGCCAGTACGAAACCCAGAAGCTGAGTTGGCGCCGGCAAGCCCTCCAAAAATGCGCCTACAACAACCGGCACCACCGCCGAAATCGCTGCCGTGACGGAGGCCACCAGCCCCATCCGGTTCCGGGCCAGCGCCCGGTAAAAGGCGACCAACCCGAGATTACCCACCACGCCGGCCGCGGCGCCAATAGCCAGATCACGCGTGCCGGGCCAGGGCTCACGCAAAAGCAAAGCCAGAATTGTCAGGATGATGGTGCCAAACAGATGGGCGATGAGAACGACGACAAAGGAGTTGATTTTCTTGGCCGCGAGGCCGCCGCAGAAATCCCCGGTACCCCAGGTCAGACCGGAGGCAAGTCCGTAGAAGATGGCAAGGAGGTCCGGGGGCATGGCTTGGGGGGAGGTGGCGTAGGCCTATTTCAGCCCTTCCCAACCGGCCGGTACATTTTCCACCACAATCTTCTCCGCCTCCAGGAACTTACCCAGCGACTCCATGGCCCGACGGATGCGCCCGACCGTCACCTTGCTCTTGGACGCGCCTGGCTCAGCGTAAACGTTGTGGAACGTCAGCGTGCCGTTGGCCCGATCCATCGTCGGGTCCACCCGACCAATCAATTCGTCGCCGGCCAGAATGGGCAACACGTAGTAGCCAAACTCCCGCTTCGCCTTCGGCACATAAATCTCGATGCGATAGAAGAAATCAAACAGCGCCTCGGTCCGGTCCCGGTCGCAAATGAGGTTGTCGAACGGAGACAGCAGCGTCGTCCGGGGCTGCCAGTCACCGGCCTGAATCGCCTCCAGTACAGGCGCATCCTCCCGGTGTAGATACCAGGGCCCCGGCAATTCACCATCTTTACCCTGCACGGTGATCTCCTCGAGTATCCCATCAGCCGTCATTTGAGTAAGCTGCTGCTCCAGGCCCGGATAACGATTCCGCGTGTAATGCTGCTTGATCTGTTTGGCCGTCGCCACGCCCAGGGCACGAATGGCCCGCTGGGCACTATAACGGGTGACCTGCTCGTCACTCCACTGCTCCTGCGGCGTCCACTCCGGAAAAAAGTCGCTGGCCAAGCCCCAGCGGCGCTGCAGGCCATCCCGGCCCACGACCATCACTTTGCCCGAGGTCCAGAGGTAATCCATCAGGCGGGGCACATACCGGCCGGACCACCAGACATGATCCGAATTGGCGCCATCGGAATGATCTTCGATCTCCCGGGACAGCACGCCATTTTCGCGTCCCTCATGCAGTCGCTCCAAAATATGGCTCTCCAGCTTCTGCCACTCCGGGATGCTTTCCAGCCAGTTCAGGTAACGCTGCCGCTCCCGGGTGTCCTGCTGATAATGCGCCATCCGCCAGGCGTAGAGCGGGTATTCCTCCGTCAAGACCAGCGAGGCGGCATGCGCCCAATATTCAAACAGCGCCCGCTCCCGCCAGCGCAAGCGGTGCAGCTTGTTGCGGTTGAATGGCCCCAGACGGCTCCAAAGGACCAACCAATGGGTCCGCTCCACTGCCCGAATCGGGTCCAGTTGTACACAACCCAGATCGCGGATCACGCCGAGTAAATCAGGCTTGGGTTTGCGTGTGAGGTGCTGGCGCGTGATGGCCAGACGGCGAACATCCTGGGTCGAAAGGGTACGTAAGGCTGCCATAAATCCCTGCGCGATGAGAAAAAAGGATTAGCCTGATAGGCCAATCCTTTTTGATTTCACAATGCGCAAATTATAGGGGAAAATGGCGTTGCGAACAAATGTTCGCTAATCCCCAAAGGAGATCCCGAGATCACGGGCGGTCAGCACAAGGTCATAATCCAGCGGCACCGTTTTCATGCGCCGGGTGCATTCTTCCAGCGGGACATAGTGAACCGAAGGCGGGTCCAATGCCACCATGATGTCCTCTTCGCCCGCTTCGATGGCCCGCACGGCCGCCGCCCCGAAACGCAGGGCCAGCAGCCGATCATACGAAGTCGGCGTACCGCCGCGCACCACATGGCCCAGCACGACCGTCCGGGTCTCTTTGCCCGTCAACGCCTCGATTTCGGCCGCGACCTTGTGGCCCACACCACCCAGGCGCACCGCCTGCCCGATGGATTTGCCGATGATGCTCACCTGCCCATCCACCGGCTTGGCCCCTTCAGCCACGACGACGATGGAAAAGCGATTGCCGGCCGCCGTACGCGCGTTAATTTTGTCCGCCACCTTGTGGATGTCGTAGGGGATCTCCGGGATGAGAATGACATCAGCCGTAGCCGCCACACCGCTGTAAAGGGCGATCCAGCCGGCGTAACGCCCCATCACCTCGACGACCATCACCCGCCGGTGCGACTCAGCGGTGGTGTGCAGCCGATCGATGGCGCTGGTGGCCACATAACAGGCGGTGTTAAAGCCAAAGGTCACCACCGTGCCATCCAGATCGTTGTCGATCGTCTTGGGCACACCGATGACCTTTACCCCCTTCTGGGCCAGGCGATGGGCGATATTCAATGAGCCGTCGCCACCAATTGAGATCAGGTAATCAATGCCATTGGCTTTGAGGGCGTTGACAATTTCGTCAGACCGATCAATTTCAATCCATTCGCCGGCTTCATTCTGGATAGGAAAGTTAAAAGGATTGCCACGGTTGGTCGTGCCAATGATGGTGCCGCCCAAGTGGGTAATCCCGCGCACGGTCTGCCGGGTCAGCGGCGTAATGCCGCCTTCCGGATATTCCTCCGGCTTGAGGATGCCATCGAAGCCATCGCGGATGCCAAACACTTCCCAGCCCCGATTGAGCGCCGCCAGGGTGGCCGCGCGAATGACAGCGTTAAGCCCAGGCGCATCACCGCCTCCGGTACTTATCGCGATACGTTTACTCATTAGATGCCTCTTGATAATGTTTCGCTGCCTGCAGTTACAACCGTGCATTTTATCACGAATCAGCCCGCATTGAGGCTGGCGCTCTGTGCCATCGGTCCTGGCGGCCAAGCGGGCCAGGGTGACCGTGGCCGGGCTGGGCCGATGGCTGGCAGACCGGCCACCGGCCGGTACAATTCCCCATGTTCAAAAAGCTCTGGTGGGGGCTGGTGACCTTTGGCTTTCGCCTCCTCTACAACGAAATGGCCTGGACCTATGACCTGGTCAGCTGGCTGGTGTCCCTGGGTGAATGGCGCCATTGGCAGCGAGCCGCCCTGCCGTTCCTGTTGGAAGCCCCGCCCGGCCGGCTACTGGAAATCGCCCACGGCCCCGGCCATATGTTGCTGGCACTTACAGCCAGCGGCCGGGAATTGCACGGCTGCGACCTCTCGCCGGCGATGGGCCGGCAGGCGCGGCGCCGGCTGCAGGCCGCGAAGCAGCCCGCCCGCCTCAGCCGCTGCTACGTCCAGGATCTCCCTTACGCCGCCGCCGTTTTCAGCGGCATCCTCTCCACCTTTCCCACCAACTACATCATCGACCCGGCCACCCTGCAAGAACTCCATCGGGTGCTAATGCCGGGCGGGCGCGTCGTTATTGTCCCTGAAGGCCATCTGACGGGCCGGGCCTCCATTCACCGCTTCATTGCCTGGTTGTTTCGCATTACCGGGCAGCAAAGTGCCCAGCAGGCGGAACTGGCCCGTTACTGGCAGGCTTACAGCCAGCCAGCCGTGGCCGCCGGTTTTCAAATTAGCTGGCACGAGGTCAAGCGCCCCCGCTCCAGTTGCACCGTCCTCTTATTGGAGAAGGGCTGAGTTCTGGTACAATGTCGGCTGGAAATTAGCCACGGATTAGCACAGATTGGGCCCGGATTTTGTCTGGTAGCCCTGGCCAAGAAATCCGCTAAATTCAATTAGCCGTCCCGCTTAAGCGACGGGCGTAGAACAAAAACAAGATCCCATTGTAAGCGCTGGAAGGAGTCTCTGTGGCATTTGAGAGTGGCGATGAGCCGCGGGTTCCCCGGGAGGAACCATCCCTATTTGATGATTTGGAGCCGCCGCGGCTGCAGCTGCGCGGCGATCGGCCCACGCTGTTGGCACGGCCGTTGGCTGAGCAACCGGCCGGTGCCGTCAAGCGGGCCGCCGGCCCTTTTTTACCGCTGCAAACGCCGGCCGCGGTTGCCCCGCCGGCTGATGAGACCCCGGCGGCCAATGCGCCCTGGTCCCAACGGCTGATCCTCTTTGCTGTTGCTCTCCTGATCATCCTGATTGACCAGGCCAGCAAGCTGTTCATCGAAGGCTGGCTGGCTGTGGGCGAACAGTACGAGATCATTCCTGGTCTGGCCCCATTCTTCCAGTTTACGCGGACCATCAACCGGGGCGCCGCTTTTGGCATGTTTCAGAATGGCGGCCTGATTTTCGCCGCAGTGGCCATTGTGGTGTCTATCGTCATCCTGATCTACAACCATCAGCTACCGGCCGGTCAAACCTGGCTGCGACTGGCGCTGGGCCTGCAAATGGGCGGCGCCATGGGCAACATGATCGATCGGCTGCGCCAGGGCTTTGTCACCGATTTTATGGATATCAATGTCGAATCCCTGATTGACATCCCCTACGCCAATTGGCCCATCTTCAATGTGGCGGACATGTCGATTGTGGGCGGCGTCATCCTGCTGATCATTATCATGCTCTTCCTTGACGAAGATCCCCTCAAACAAAAAGCTGTCCCCGACCATGAGCCAGTCACCTCAACCGATTGAGCTCACCCTCCACGAGCCGGACAGCCGGCTGGACCAGGCGCTGGCTGCCGCCCTGCCTGAATTGTCGCGCGTCCAGATCCAGCGGCTGATCAAGGATGGCCAGATCACCGTCGATGGCGCCAGCAAGGTCAAGGCCAGCCAGAAGCTCGCCGGCGGCGAACGAGTCACGATCCGGCTCCCGGCAGCCCAGGAAACCGATCTCGTTGCCGAGGCCATCCCTCTTGACATCCTGTTTGAAGATGAGGATCTGCTGGTTGTGAACAAACCGGCCGGTATGGTCGTGCACCCCGCCGCCGGCCATGACAGCGGCACCCTGGTCAATGCCGTCCTGGCCCACTGCCCCGATCTTAAGGGCGTCGGTGGCGAAAAACGGCCCGGCATTGTCCACCGGCTGGATAAAGAGACATCCGGCCTGATTATTGTGGCCAAACATGACCAGGCGCTGCGCTATTTGCAGGACCAATTCCGTGAGCGCACCATTCGCAAGACCTACCTCGCCCTGGTCGAGGGCCACCCTGAGCCGGCCGAAGCTCGCATCGACGCGCCCATCGGCCGCGACCCGAAGGCGCGCAAGCGGATGGCGGTGATTCGCGGCGGCTCAGCCACCGCCCGGGAAGCGCAGACGACTTACAAAGTGGATCGTTATTACGAGGAACATGCCCTGGTGCGCTGTTTCCCGCACACCGGCCGGACCCATCAAATTCGCGTCCACATGGCCTGGGTCGGCCACCCCCTGGTCGGCGACAAGGTCTACGGCCGGCGCCGCCCCACACTGCCGCTCAAGCGCCATTTCCTGCACGCGGCGGCCCTGCAATTCGCCCTCCCCGCCAGCGGCGAGGTGGTGCAGCTGGAAGCCCCCCTGCCGGCTGATTTGCAGAGCGTCATCGACAAATTGGAAGCCCTCACCCTTTAGCTGCCGGCCAGTAAGCCGGCCAAGCCCTCACTCAACGCCCGGACAGGCTCCGCCTCGGCTCGATAAAGCACAAAGTAACTCTGGCGCTCAGCGCTGACCCAACCGGCCGCCTGCAGCTGTTTCAGCTGGCGCGAGATGGCCGCGTCGCTCAGCCCAATGATGCGGGCCAGTTCGCTGGTCGGGCGCGGTTTGGCCGCCACCAGCTGCAGGATTTGCAACCGCGTTGGGTCGCTGATGGCGCGCAGCAGCGTCAGCAACTCCTCCGGCGGTGCTGGCGAGCGGCCGGCAGCGAGCAGCCCGGGCAATGGGTAGGTCAGGCTAACCTGTTTGCGCTCCCGTTCCGCCAGGTGTTTGAGCGCAAAAATGAGGCCGGGCGGCGTGAAATAGGTGGGCCGCAATTGCAGCTCATCGCTGGCCGACAGGACAAAATCATCCGCCTCCAGGCCTGGAAAGGTGATGATGCCTCCCGCCCGGTTGAGCGTTAACCGGCCGGTCAGCCCATCCAGCGCGGTGAGCGTGTCCGCTTCGTACAGCAAGCGACCACGCTGGCTTATCTCGGCCAGGAACTGGGGCTCCAGCGTCGCCCAGTAGTCGCTGAAGTATTCATCCCAATAAGATTGCAGGAGGGTGAGGAAGCGCGTTTGTAAACCGGCCGGATCTGTCACCAACAGATCAACCAGTTCCACTGAATCCGGGAAATAGTTGCTCAGCCATTGACGCATTTGCGCCTGTTGCGCGCCATCAGCCTGAAACGCTGCCAGCGTCGGCGGCGCGTTGATGACCTGTTTGCCACCAGGGGCGCCATCGTAAAGAAAAGCAGCCAACAGGGGCAGACAGAATTCAGCGACGGGCTGCGCCTGCAGCAGCGCCAGCTCCTGGGCAAAATCCGGCACAGCCGCATCCGGCGGCCAGAATAGGGTAACGGTCTGGCGAAAAACAGCATTAAACAGCCGCAACTCACCCAGGAAGTCAGGCGGCAACTCACGCAGCCGGGCCAGCGCCCAGGTCACATGCAGCGGGTAATGCCGGTAGGCGCTCAACACCTGCAAGCTGAGCAGCAACTCGCCCAGAACCGAGTAACTGAAAGTAATGTTCTGTCGGGCCAGCTGGCCCACATGCAGCCGAATGCTCATCTGATTAACTCTTTGCGCAATAAGTTGATTGGTTAACGGAGTTTACGCTATCCTGCTGGCCAAAACAAGCAAAGGGAATTCTTGCCATGAACGAGTTAATTGAACAGATCAGCCAGACCATCCGCGACCAGTATGTCGTCACGGAGCACATCGACGAAACGATAGGCGAATTGCTGGAAGCGGCGCCATCGTACCGCGAGATCCGCGACCCGTTTGACCTGGCGACAACCCTGACCAAGATCTTGCGCCAGGCCAGCGCTGATATGCATTTTGCCGTGATCTATCAGCCGAATGGCGCGCCGGCGACGGGGGCCATCCCCTTTGATTTTGCCGCCCTGGCGCCGCGCCACAACAACTTCTTCTACAATGCCAGCCGGTTGGCCGGCAATGTTGGCTACCTGGAACTGCGTCTGTTTCCAGATCCAGCACGGGCGGCGCGGACTGTTATCGGCGCCATGGCCTTCCTGGCGGGAACGGATGCGTTGATCTTCGATTTGCGCCAGAATCGGGGCGGCCGGCCGGAGATGGTTCAGTTGCTGTTGAGCTATCTGCTGCCTGGACCCACGCATATCAACAGCTTTCAGAATCGGGGCGACGCCACGCTGCGCCAGTTCTGGACATTGCCGTATGTGCCGGGCGAGATCCGGCCGGATACGCCCGTCTACGTCCTGACCAGCAGCCAGACCGGCTCCGCCGCCGAAGAGTTTGCCTACGATCTGCAGCAGCTCGGCCGCGCCACGCTCGTCGGCGAAACGACCATCGGCATGGCCCACCCGGTGCAAACGTTCCCGCTGCGCGATGGCTTCAGCATCAACGTCCCCATCGGCCGCCCCATCAACCCAATTTCCGGCACGGACTGGGAAGGTGCCGGCGTCGTGCCGGATGTGGCGGTGCCGGCCGACAAGGCGCTGGTAACGGCTCATGAGCTGGCGCTCGCCGGCCTGCTGGAATCATGCCGTGATCTGGAACTGGCTGATTTTTATCGTTGGGAATTGGAAACCGTACGCGCCGATCAGGGCCGTTGGGCTGATCTGAATCTGGACTTATTTGCCGGTAACTATGAGGGTCGCGAGGTCCGGCTGGAAGGCGGCCGGCTCCATTTCTACTCACCCCATTTTAGCGGCGCCCTCAAGGCTGTGGGACCAGACACCTTCGCCCTCTCGGACGAGATCCGGCTTACCTTCAATGCAGCCGGCCTCACCCTCAACTGGCGTGATCTACCCCGTCAGCAACAACTGGCGCGGACTGGGCCGTAGCCTTACCCAACCAATGGTCAATGCTCACCATCAACGCCCCCAATAGCAACAGGAACACGATCAGCGCCAGCGACCAGAGCGCCACACCGCCATAACCGATGGCGTTGACGTCGACAAAAAAATAGGGGTAATAGCCCACCCGAGGCCCATGAAACAGCCAGTAAACAAGATAAAGCACCGGGTAAATGAGCCAGCGCACCGGGTCTGCCCAGGTCAGGCTACCCTTGGGCACAGCACGCAAGAAGTAAACGGCGCCGAGTATCGGCGACAGTGAATGGGCACAGATCTCGGGGATCCAATCCATGAGCGTCACCATGCCATGTGAACCGCCCAACAGCAGCCAGAAACCCAGGCCCACAAAGGCGATGTACAGGCTGAAGGCGGCCTGGACCGACGGGCTGCTGAACCAGTCATGCAGCCGGCCGCGGCCAAAAAGCAACACGGCGGCCATGATGACGATGAGGCTGTTGGTGGAGATGGTGAAAAAGCTGAAATGGGCGACCGTTTGCGCCCACCATTGGCTGGTTGGGGCAGCCGCCAGCCGCTCAACATACCAGATAACAACGCCGGCCAGAGAAGAGAGAAGCAAGGCAGTGAGCCAGATCCGTCTTTCGGTTTCGCGGGACATGGGCATATTCACCTCCGGGATGGGGCGAACTATACCCCCAACCGCTCGCACAACGCCATAAAATCAGGCGCCTCAATGTCAAAGCTGTGGCCGCCGGCGGTTCCAAAACCTTCGCCAACATTGTCCTTGACCGGGACGCTGACGTAAGCCGTGTGCAGACCAGCCTGCTGTGCGGCCGCCAGGTCACCCTCGTGGGCCGCCACCATCATCGCTTCGCCCGGCTCCAACCCGAGCAACGCGACACCGCGGCGGTATGCCTCCAGCGAAGGTTTGTAAAAACCCAGGAATTCGCAGGAGAGGATACCATCCCATTGCACCCCGGCTCGTTTTGAGCTGCTGACAATGCTGGCCCAACTGAGGATGGTCAAGACCACAACGGTGTATTTGCTGCGGAGCCGGTTGAGAGCTTCAGGGGCGCCAGCAAAGGCGTTAAGCTGGTGCCAGGTGGCTTTGACCAGGGCCTGGCGATCAATTTGGGAGAGGAGCGGATACCGGCCGGTCATATTCTCCAGCGCCCCCAGATGCATCGCATCCGCGTTGCGCCAGCTCAGGTTGCCCTGGCGCACCTGGCTGTGGCTGCGGAACATCTCCGCCCGCCACTCATCGGCAAAGGCCGCACTGTCGATGGCGGCACCGTGCCGGCTGGCCAGCGCCTCAATTTGCGTCTGGGCCGTCGTCTTCCAGTCAAACACAGTGCCGCCTACGTCAAATAGCAGGGCCTTGATCTGATCCATGATCCTCTCCTATTGATTGTTGATGAAGGGCGGCCAGCCGCTTCAGCTGCATGATCTGGCCGGTGTGCAGCAGCTCATCATACAGACCATGGACGATCACAAGCCGGCGGGGCTTACCGAACCAGCGTGGATCCGGCCAGGCGATGGGCCCACCCAGAAACGCCTCATCGAAGCTGGCGAGCTTCTGTTGCAGGCGGACAGTCTGTGCTTCCAACTGCGCCCGCACCTCAGCCAGGGTCGGCCAGGCGGCGGAGTCGATGGTCCAGGGCTGGCTGTTCCAGCCGAACAGGGGCCACCAACCGGCCGGTATCGTCGCCGGCACATCCTCCGCCCCCACCTCGGCGGCATAGAGGCAGCGCTCCAGCAGCACAAAGATATGGCCGGCGTGCCAGAGGATATGGTTGGCTTCACCGGCCGGTAACCAGCGCGCCCACTCCTCCGGGATATCGGCTATGGTTGCCAGCGTCATCGTTCTGGCTTTATCCAACAGAATCAATAACGAATGGTCTTGTCCAGCCTGCAAAGCTACCGCCTCCTGGCCGATTGTAGCGCGCGCCGCGAGGTTTCCCTGGCTGCTTTGGCTATTCGTTGCTCTGCTGCGCGCGGACGTAGGCGACCAGCGCATTGGCGTGGCCATGCCCCATGCCATGCTCGCTCTTGAGCCAGTTCACCTGCTCCATATGCTTCAGATGTTGCTGTGCTTCAAGCAAATCCAACCAATGGCTGATAGGCTGGCCATATTTCTTCTCGATCGACGGGAAATAAGATGCCGGTCCTTTGGGTTTTTCCTGTTCACTCATAATTCTGCTTCCTTCATTAATCCATTTGCCGGGGTTGATAATGCAATGAAACGACACCATTGGGGAATGTCTGGCTGGAAAGCAGCTCCAAATTGGCTTGCCAGCCATCGGGAAATAGCCGCTTACCCTTACCGAGGATCAACGGGAAAACAAGCAATTTATACTCGTCCACCAGGTTATGCCTGGCCAGGGTGTGCACCAGCACACTGCTGCCGTCCACGTAGATGTCTTTGCCTGCCTCTGCCTTTATTTGACGGATCGCCTCGACCACATTGTCGCTAATCAACGTGGAATTGCGCCAGGCGTCGGCCGACTGGAGCGTCGTCGAAACGACATATTTGCGCATGCCGGCAAAGGGATCTTGCTCCTCAGGCATGGGCTCAAAGGCAGCCCCGTGTGTCTGCCAGGTCTTGCGCCCCACCAACAGCGCATCGCAACTGCCAATCGTCGCAAAGATGTGAGGGCCAAGGTCATCATGCCAGTTCCGCATGGCCCAGCCCCCCTGATCGAAACCACCATCGGTATCCTCATCGACACCACCGGGCGCCTGCATGACGCCATCCAAAGAAACAAATTCGCCCACAATTATTTTTCGCACGGTTTTCTCCACAATCTCATGCTCATACCAACAAATGATGCAGCGCAGCTGGCGCTTTCTGCCGCCAGGCCGCCCGCAGCAGTTCCTCTATATCCTCAGGACTGACCGCTGCCAGCCGGGCCCGCAGCCCCATGACGTTCTTACCCCACCAGAGCTTTTCGTAAACGGCCGGCTGGCTGGCCAGCATCATCTCTCGCTCTGGCTCACCTACAAACAAATGAACCACCTCACCTTCACTCGACACAGTGGCAAATATCTTCCGCCGCACCCTGAACGAGATCTTGTCAAAATGGGGGGATTCACTCGCTTCCGGCAACGCCAACGCCAGCTGCCGCAATTCCTCAATCGTCATCACCTCTCCCCTCCATCAGAGACCCGTTCTCTGCGCCCGGCGCCAAATCCAAACACCCTCGAAAGAGAACGGGTCTCTCCTTCCGGCCCTCATCGTCGCGACAACAGCGCTCGCCACTTGTCATATCCCACTTCACTAAAGCGGTCTACCCGTTAATCTCGCCATCCAGCGCCGCAATCACCCGGCCGATCAACTCATACGGCATCGGCTCATTCAGGGGAAACTTCAGATTACCCTTCGGGCCACGAAACGGCGCCAGCTCAGCCGCCAATGCCTCATCCCCCTTCACCGGCGGGTAAATGCCGATATGAGCCTTGAAAGCAGCGAAGTAGAAAAAGACACGCGGCCGCCGGAACGCCGGCATCTGGTAGCTGATGGTTTCCGTCGCGGCCGGCACCGTCGCCCTGGCCAGGGCCCGGATCTCCTCCAGGATTGGCTGAGCCTCAAGCGCTGCCGCAGCAATGTAATCATCTATCGAAACAAATTTGGGTTTGGCGCTCATCGGGCGGCCCCTCCATGTTCACATATTGGGGCAAAAAGCAGCCCGCGCGACATGATACCACAAATTGCGCCGAAGGCAGAACATTTGGTCTATGCAATTTGGCGTCAGATGGAAATCAGGATTCGGCCAGGTGCGCTTCCATATACAAACGAAGGACAGCGTTTATCCGCGTCTCATATCCCTCACCTTGCTGCTTGAACCAGGCCAGCACGTCAGGATCTATGCGCATGGTGATCACGTTTTGGGGCTCAGGCAACCACAATTCCGCAGAGTTAAAAAAACTCTCGGTTAGCGGCGGGATATCGCTCGTGTCAATATCCTCGTCTTTCATAGTATTTAGCCTATCCCAATCGGTCATTGCACTTTTGCCGTGAGACCCGGCGCTCCTCCATTCAAGCTGTCACCCGGTTTGCGGATGGGGAGGGAGATGTAGAAGGTGGCGCCAGCGCCGGGGCTGCTTTCGCACCAGACCTCACCCCCGTGATGGGTGACGATCGATTTGACGATCTTGAGGCCCAGGCCAGAGCCGGTCACATGCATGTTCTCCCGGTTCTTGACCCGGTAGAACTGCTCGAAGAGGCGCGGGATATGTTTGGCGGCGATGCCCGGCCCTTTGTCGCTAACGGCCAGGAGGATTCGGCCCTCAGCATGGCGGGCGCTGATGGTGAGATCGCCGCTGTTGGGAGCATATTTGAAGGCATTGGCGATCAGGTTGGAGAGGGCGTGGCGTAGCCATTCCCGGTCGCCGTAGGTGATGGGCAGGCCCGCTTCGACATCAGCCAGGAGGCGAATGCCGGCTTCGCGCGCGTCATCGCGCAGGTCGGTGACGAGGCCGCTGATCAGGCGCTCAAAACGAATCGGCTCATTGGCCAGGTCAGTGCCGGCCTCAAAACGGTTGAGGTCGAGTAAATTGGCCACCATCGCCGTCATCCGGTCGACGCCGTTGACAATTTTGGTGACGTAATTTTTCTGCTTGTCGTTCAAGCCGCCGGCGATGGGCAGCATGGTGGCAAAGCCGCGAATGGAGGCGAGCGGGCTACCCAGGTCGTGGGAAACGGTGCGCACAAATTCAGATTTGAGCTCATCCAGCTTCTTGTACTGGGTGACGTTGACCAGGATGGCGACGCGGCCCAGGTAGGCGTTGTCTGCGGCCCGGTTGATGCGGACGTTGGCATGGAAGGTACGGCCATCCGCCAGAGTCACTTCGGCATTGCTGATATTGTCGCTGCTCAGCGTCAACGCTTCGGTCAGCTCGGGGATCGGCAGGATCTCGCCGACCGGCCGGCCAAACGCATCTTTCTGGCTGATGCCAAACGCATCCTCAAAGGCGGGATTAACCATCGTCACCCGGTTGGTCCGGTCCGTCTCGATGACTGGGTCGCCAATATTGGCCAGGACGGCGGCAATGCGGCGGCGCTGGTTGTCCGCGTTGGCGTAAAGATAGTTATTCTCGATGAGGACGACGGCCTGGCTGGCCAGCATGCTGAGCAGGCGTAGTTCGGAGGAATCCGGCCGGTGCCGCTCGCGATACCCCAGCCACAGAGCGCCCTGCACTCGTTCCTGGTAAATCAGCGGCACGGCCACCAGCGAAGGCGCCGGCGCCGGCTGGCTGTCACTCAACCCCAACGCTTCGCGCACCTCAGTCGCCGTGCTCAGCACAATCGCCGACTGCTTGCTGTTGACCAGCCGGAAAATACGCCGGTCGAATTTGACCAGCTCTTCGGCATCATGCCCCTCGGCAAAGCGGATCGGGTCGCCGCTGCGCACCACCACCATGCAGGCCCCGGCGGCGCCGGTACCGCGGATCGCCCCTTTCAAGATGGAAGGCAGGCTGCGGTTCAGATCGATGCTGTTGGAGAGTCCCTGGCTGATGTTCAGCAGCAGCTTCTGCTCGTCAAAACGCCCCTGCATCGAGCGGCGCATGCGCTCAAAAGCATGACCCAACTGGGCCACCTCGTCCTCGCCGGCCACCTCGATGGAGCGGCTAAAATCGCCCTTGGCCAACACCTGGGAGGCGGCCACCAGGTCATCCAGCGGCCGAGACAGGGCCCGGCCGTAATAAGTCAGATAAACCGAGAAGCCAAGCACCAGCAGCCCGACAACGCTGAAAATCTTCCAGCCCATATCAAAAGCCAACGCCAGAACCACATCGTACGGCACAACCGTGACCACATGCCAGCCGGTCGCCTCATCCGTCACGTAGTAGACAATTTCACGGCTGTTGTCGCGGCTGTTCACCCCTTCGTAAACGGCGCCGGGCAAGTCAGCATCGGGCAGTGGCGCGCCCTCCGCGGGCTGCCAGCTATTCAGGATGTTGTCATTGCCGGAATGGGCCACAATCTGGCCCAACTCATCGGTGATGAAGCCGTAGCCAGCGCCCATCGTGCCATCCAGGCCGGTGACCAGCCCATTGATGTTCAGCTCGGTCACCCGGCCGATTAAGGCCAGTTCCACCGACTCATCGGCGCTCGGAACCCCGGTCACAAAGCTAAGCGTCGCCCGTTCCGCCTTGCCCCGGATCGACTGGCCCGGCGTCAGGCTGCTTTGCTGGTCAATAGCCGCCAACTCGACGGCGTCCAGCTCGGCGTTGGTTAATTCATCAGCTGTCGTGAAGGCTGGCTCCGCGGCCAGAACTTCACCAGTTGCCGCATCCACCAACATCAGCTGACGGTAAAAGTCACCCAGGCGATAGGCGTCGCGCAGCGCCTTGGCCCGCAGTTCGGGGTCGTCGGAAAGCAAATCTTCGTTGCTGGCCAGCTCGCGCAGCATCTGCTGACGGGTCACGCTAAAGGCCGGCACATCGGCCAGGACGGCGTTGGTGTCATGGGCCATCTGCAGCGTCACGAGCCGGGTCGCCTCGCGCACAGTTGTCCAGGAGACGGTAATGGTCAGAACGATGGCCAGCAGAAAGCTAAACAGGACAAAATTGGTGACCAGGCGCGTGCTGAGGCTGTGCTCGTGTGGCGCCGGCAGCAGCGGCTCCGGTTCATAGCGGGTCCGCGGGATTGTCCACCAGACCAGGTGCACAATGAGGGCGGCCAGCAGCAGTTCCAGGCCGAAGATCCAGAAAGCGCGATTGGCGGCGGCCAGGGCAAAATCAAGGGCCGCCGGCCAGCTGCTTGCTGCCGGAGCGTAAACAAAAAAGTTAAGGGCCAGCAGCGGATAGGCGAACAACGCCAGCAGCGGCGCGCTGACGATGGGCCGGCGTAGTAAGCCATAAGCCACATGGTCATACCGTTGGCGCAGCGCCCAGCCGAGAACGGCGCCGGTCAGGGCCAGGAAGAAGGGATCGACCAGGCTATGGCTGATCCAGAGCATCCGGCCGGTTCCCGTCGCCAACCCGACCAGCAACGCCGCCGGCAGGTTCAGCAAAGCCGCCGCCAGCAGCAGCGGGATGAAGGCGAACAGGGTGATGATGCTTTCGTAGGAGAGGGCGCTGTTGAGCGGGAGAAGATTTTCGCCAGCCGTAAAGGCAAGCGGCAGCAAAGTGCTGCTGAAAAGACCAAGCAGGGCCAACAGGGCTGTTTGCCACCAGCTTTGCCGCAGGTCAGCCAGCTGATCACGGGATTTAAACGCCAAAAAGGCGAGCCCCAGGAGGTAGATCGCCGTGAGCAAAAGACCGGCCGGTACCCGTTCCCAGGCTGCCACCGCCGGCGCACTCATTATTCCCAATACATCAGTTAGCATGGCGACCGCCCTGATTGATTACCAGTACAAACCTTCGGCCAACATTATGTTGACATTATAGCAAGGCGGAAAGCGATTGCAATCCAGCCGTTGACAGTTACAACCAGTAGATTCGCTCTTTTTAAGACCTTCTGGTCCTATTGGCAACTATTTGGCCCCTCAATTTGGACGCTCTCATAGTAGTTTAGTACCGGTGCGTGAAGAAGGCGTGAAGATGTTATGTCTAGGGGACCCAGTCGCTTAACCATTGCAGCGGATTGACCGGCACATTGTTCACTCGGATGTCCCAATGCAGATGGGCGCCGCTCGACAGCCCGGTATTGCCCACCAGCCCGATTTGCGCCCCGGCCGGCACATCATCCCCCACGGCCACATCGATCCGGCTGAGATGGAAGTAGGCCGACATCACCCCGCCCCCATGATCCAGGATGATCATGTTGCCGCGCACCCGCAGTTCCTCGGCCAAAACAACCGTGCCGGGCGCCGGGGCAAAGACCACCCCACCGGTCGGCACCGGGAAATCAATGCCGGAATGGTAAATCAGATAGGGGCCACCATTATAGGAACGGAGCACGCCGTAGGGGGAGGTTGTCTGCTGTGTGGTCGATGGGTACTGGAACGGGCCGTCCCAGCGCGGCGGGCCACTGTACTGGTCAAAAAACGGCGCCAGATACGCATCCTCAGCCGCGCGCAGGTCCAGGTCGAGGATATCACTTAACGTGTCGGGAACGACAATGGCCTGGGTGCCATAATCAAAGGGTTCGACCAGGACAGTTTCGCGCAATGTTGGCCAGGGCCGGCTGCCACTGCCCGCCAGCTCCAGATCGTAATAGCCAACCGGCGCATAGGGATCGATGCCGACGATGGCCAGCCAGCCGCTTTCCGTCTGGCTGAAGCGCAACGGCTGCTCACCTAACCGGCCGGTCGGCTCCCCATCCAAAGCATTCGTCACTTCAATTTTAACCGCCTCACCGGGCACCAGCGGCAACGGGCTTATCTCGACCGATTCCCAGTAACCGGCCAACGGCTGGTAGCTGGTTTCAGCATCCGGGATGAGCAGCCGTTGCCCGGGAAAGACAACCGCCGGCTCCGCCAGATGATTGGCCGCCGCCAACTCAGCCGGCTGCAACCCATAGAGCATGCTGACAGATAGAAGCGTTTCGTCGAGCGTGACGACGTGGAACCGGCCGGTCAACGGCAGCGGCTCCGTCGAACCGGAGCCGCTCAACAACCCAATCCGCTGACCGGCAACGAGTTGCGACGACACCAGGCTGTTGAGCGCGACAATTGCCTCGACATCTGTGTTGTAACGCTGGGCCACATCGGCCAGCCGTTCGCCCACCTGAACGGTGTAAAAGGCGGGGATACGATCCCCTTCCGCCCCGGGGATCACCAGTTCCTGCCCCTCATAAATCGCATCCGCGTTGCTGAGGTTGTTCAGGAACATGATCTCGTCAATGGTGACATCATACAGTGCGGCTATCGTCGTCAACGTCTCGCCGGACGCGACGACATGGATTTTGGGGACGAGCGGTTCGCTGGTCGCTTCCGGCGGCGGGGTCGGCGTGGCCTCATCCTGCGCCAGCAGCGGGGGAACGGCAAACAAATTCAGGACCAGAAACAGTAATAGAGCTGGGCGTAACCAACGGTTCATAATCAGATCGGTTCAAAACGAATGTGGTCACCAACCGCCACGCCCTCCAGACCGGCCGGTGCCATTTCAATCACATAACGTGCCGCCGCCTGCGGCGTATACGAGAGCGCCCACGGTTTGGCCACGACCGTATCGACCACCAGGCCAGCATCATTGACCCAGATCACACCCAGGTCAAAGGGGACAAAGAGCATGTGGATGGCGCTGTTCAGCTTGTTATCCCGCTTCTCGACCAGGACGAGCCCTTCGCCCGGCTCCAGACCGCTGCGAAAGGTGAAGCCGCGCAGCTTGGTCAAAAAGGTATCACACCAGCGCGCCGCCGCCAGCAGCGTCCGCCCGCTCTCCTCATGAATAATCCGTCGTGGTGCACTCATCGCCGCCAGTATACTCCGTGTGTGAGAGGTTGGCCCAACCTGACAGGTTCCCCTAACCTGACAGGTCCCGCCAACCTGTCAGGTTGGTCAACCCCGCGCCCGCTCCGCGCGGATGGCGTCATACAACGCCTGGGCCGCCGGGAAATGAAACCGGCGCTCAACCGCCCAGAACTGGGCCAGCTTGCGGTTGCCCTGCTCCTGCTCGTATTCCCAGGCCTGCAGATACATCTCCAGCTTGTCCGCATCGTGGACCAGGTGAGCCTCGGCGCTGGCATCTGCGTCCAGTTCGGTGAAGAGGGCGCGCCAGCGGGCGGCGAAGGGCAGATCGCCGAATATCTCATCCAGCGCTTTGCCTTCGACGGCTGGTTTGCTACCGGCCGGTAAATAGCGCCAGGCCGGCGCCGGGATGTCGGTCGTCAACGCTTCCGGCAAATCATGCAAGATGGCCAACGCCAGCACTTTGGCCCGGTCCAGCCTTTCAGGGATCAACTCCAGCAGCAGCAACGCCACAAAAGCGACACCATGACTGTGCGCGGCCACACTTTCCGCCCCAACTACACCGCGCTGTACCCAGCCGGTCCGGGCTGTCCGTTTGAGTTGATTGTCCTGGCGCCAGAAGCGCAAAATGCTCTCTGTATCCATCTTTACCTCAAGGCTGGCCTGCCTGACCTACACTATTTTCGCTTTATTCACAGCAATTTTGCCAGCAGATCGGGTTTTTCCAGTACCCTATACTTGGTTTGCAGGTATCTTGCCCGATTTACCGGCCGGAACCGCTAGGAGCTTGGTCCCATATCCATGGTTGATCGCACTCCTTACAATACAAACCGAAGCTGCTTTTGAGCCAAAGCAAGTTTCCTTTTCATTCTATCTATCAGGAGAGATTAATGTTTAGCACCAGGAAATCTGTTGTTTTACTGGCCGTGATCGCGCTGCTGCTCAGTGCCCTGGCCTGTAGCCTACCCGGTGGCGAAGAAGAACCCACCGAAGCACCGCCCACTGCCGTGGCCGACGTCGCGCCGACCGATGAGCCGGCCCCGACAGAAGCACCCACCGAGGAGCCCACGGCGGAACCAACTGCCGTGCCCACGGAAGAGCCGGCCCCTGAACCAACGGATGAACCCACCCCTGAACCCGAGCCCACCGCCGCCACCGGCGGCGCCGTTAGCAGCGGCCTGGAGCCGGGTTGGCGTCTTTACACCAACGGCAATTACGTCAACGATCTGGCTTACGCCGATGGCGACCTCTGGGCCGCAACCGGCGGCGGCGTGGTCGTCTGGGATCTGGCCGATGGCGCCTATGTCAAGCTGACCACCGCTGATGGCCTGATCGACAACGAGACCGCGACCATCGAATATTGCGAGATGGGCGGTCGCTTTATTGCCGTCGGCTCCAGCAACGGCATCGCCATGCTTAACCTGGACACGCTGGACATCGACCATTGGACCGATGCCAATACCGGCATGGAAGACAATGATGTCGAGGATATCCTCTGTCTGAACGACGTGGGCATCATGTTTGTCGGTTATAGCTTCTCCGGCGTCGACGCCTACAGCTTTGACGAAGACGAATGGGTCAACTTCAACCGCGCCGACGGCGATCTTGAGTCTGATTTTGTCGATGAGATGTTATTCGTCAACGGCGATAGCCCGACCCTCTGGGTCTCCTCCGGCATCGGCCTGACCATCCTCTCCGACGACCCCATCTTCTACGACGAAGACAGCGGGCTGCCGGATGATTCCATCAACGCCATGGCCACCGGTGCGGATGGCTTCGTCTACCTGGGTACCTTTGACGGTCTGATCCAGGGTGATGGCAGCGGAGCCTGGACCCTGTTTAATGATGACAACGTGGCTGAGTTCCCCTTTGGCTCCATCCAGGGCATCGTCGCTAACGAGGATGGTACCCTCTGGATCGGCTCGACCTTTGGCGAAGTCTGCCTCTTTGACCCGGCGACCTCCGCCTGCGTCGAATTCTACGAGCGCGAACCCGGCATGGCCGACGGCCTCAGCACCATGATCTGGGCCGATGGTGTCCTGGCTTATGGCGATGATTTCGGTGAGGGCGTCTCCGTGTACAACGGTGACCGCTGGGCATCGTTCTACATCGACGAGCAACTCGGTTCCAACGACGTCCGTGACGTTGCTGAAGATATCGACGGCTTCATCTGGGTGGCCACCGATTCCGGCGTTTACCGGATCGACCCGGCCGACGAAAGCGCTGAATGGGTCCTGTTCGACACAGACAACAGCGGCCTGCCCAGCCGGAGCATCAGCACCATCTTCCCGGACCCGAATGGCGGCATCTGGTTTGGCGGCTTCGGCATCGCTTACTATGATGGCTCCCGCTGGACGCCTTATGACGAGGACAGCGGCCTTATCAGCGACTTCGTGCGCGATATCCAGATGGACAACCAGGGCCGGCTTTGGGTCGGCACGTCGGATGGCATCAGCGTCTGGGATGGCACCGAGTTCACCAACTTCGGCGAGGATTCCGGTCTGCCGGAAACCAGCATCCGCGTATTGCAGCCGGTTGGCGACGCGATGTGGGTAGGCACCAACGGTGGCGGCCTCCTGCGCATCGTCGGTGACGAGTTCGAGCAGTGGAACCGGGACAACTCCTCCCTGCCCAGCGACTTCGTCGATTCACTGGCGCCCGATCCCAGCGTTGAGGGTGGCGTGCTGGCTGGCACTGGCGGCTACATCGTAAGCGTCTCGCCGGACGGCGCCTTCTCCGAGCTGACCGATACCGACGCCTTTGACATCGCCGATATTCATGTGACACCCGAGGGCGAAATCCTGGTGGCGTCCACCACTGGCGCTTACGTCTACGCTGATGGCAGCTGGCGCCAGCTGACCGTCGCCGACGGCATTCCCAACGCAACGGTGACCACGGTCTTCGTTGACAGTCTGGGGACGGCCTGGTTCGGCGCCGGTGGCACCGGCAACGGCGGCGGCGGCCTGGCTCGCTTCGTCGCCAACTAGGGATGGTTATGGCTTACTGATAAGGTTAGCCATCCTGACAAACAGTAAGATAGGGTCCGGCCGGTTGCAAAACTGCCCGGACCTTTTTTTACGCGTACGACTCCACACTGTACACCTGCCTAAAACCGGCCTGCCGAGCAAAGCGGCAAAAATAAATCAAGCCCTACCCGACGGGTCCCCTACCCGACGGGTCCACCACCCCTCGCCACAATTACCTGGTTGACACAAAGCTTCTATTAGATTATCATCTATTCAGTTAGACAATCATCTAACAAATCCGTATCGACCCGAACTGCATATCCGAAGGAGACCCATTTCATGTCTGAACCGTTACGCTTCACGACCGAGCTGGCCGTCCCGCCAGCGCAGGTGTACTTTGCCCTGACCAACAGCACCGGCATCGCCTCCTGGCTGGGTAATGATGTCCGCTCTGACCCGCGCCCCGGTGGACGCTTCTATGTCTGGTGGCAGGAAGGCTACTACACCGCCGGCGAATATGTTGAGCTGGTCGAAAACGAGCGTCTCCTGGTGCGCTGGCACGGCAAGGATGAGCCGGCCTCGTCCCAGGTTACCTTCGATCTCCGGCCGGTCCGCAGCGGTACCGAGCTCACCGTGACTCACGGCGATCTCGGTACTGGTGCGGACTGGGACGAAGCCCGCACTGCCCTGCAAAAAGGCTGGGAAAATGGCCTGGCTGATTTGAAATCAGTGCTGGAAGATGGTCTGCCCGTCGCTCTCAAAAAACAGCCTCTCCTGGGCATCAGCGGGGGCAACGGCATTTCGCCGGAAGTGGCGGCCCAGCTAAACGTCCCCGTCAGCGAAGGCTTCCAGATCGCCGGCATCATCCCCGGCCTGGGCGCTGAGGCTGCCGGCCTGGCTGCTAACGATGTGGTGGTTCAATTTGCCGGCCAGCCGATCAAAGATTGGCCAACGCTCCAGGCGCTCGTGAGCCAGCAAGTTGGCGGCGACATCGTCCCGGTCACCGTTTACCGCGGGCCGGAGAAGATCGACCTGGACCTGACACTGTCGGCTCGCCCGGTGCTGCCCGTCGTTAGCACCGGCGACGCCATCGCCGATCAAGTTGAAGGCAACTATGCGCAAATGTTGGCGGAGTTACGGGCCCTTTTCGTCGACGCCGGCGCGGCGGCCAACCAGCGCCCGGCTGAAGATGAATGGAGCGCTGACGAAGTCCTGGCCCATCTGATTCAGGTGGAACAATGGGCCCATATGTGGCTCAACATGGCGATCAACGGCCTGCCCGGCACCGGCTATGGCGGCAACTGGAACCCCTGGATCGAAGCGATGACCGGCTTGCGATCCGGCACCGACGAACTGCTGGCCGAATACGAAAAGCAATGCCAGGTCTCGGTCGCCATGCTGCGCGCCCTGCCGGTTGAGTTCCTGCAGCGCCGTTTCACTTACAACAATATCGGCCAGATGTTTGCCCTGGGTCTACCCAATCATACACGTAACCATTTTGGCCAGATTCTGGCGGCCATTCAGACTGCCCAGGCTGCTGCTGTACCCGCTGACTAGGGCGTAGCGGCTCATTGACGAGTTCTCCTCCCCTTCTGCACCAGGCCGCAGGCAGGGCCAGCTTCCCCGGCTCCGTCTGCGGCCGTCCATTTTCAACCCGGGCTTGGTGGCGGCCATACTTTGTTACCATAAACTATCTGGTATAGTTATATGCAGCCTGGTCCCGGTCGTTGCGCATGCTCGCCCGGACCCCAACTCCATTGACGATGCCTGATCGGGAACTATGACCACTCTTCACTGGGACAACGGCTCCGCCTACGATTTCTTTGTAAGCCTTCATATTCTGCACCGGCCGGATGATTACGGTCTACGTAAAGCGTGGGCCAAAGGGGTACGGGCCCGGCTGGGCCAGCCGGAGCGGGAAACGCTGGAACAGATCATGCCCATGATGACAGCGCCGCTCCATTTCCTGCAAACCATTGATCAACCTAAAGACAGCGCCACCGTTCTGGCTAACCTGGGCGCCCTGTCACCCGTCGAACGGGTCGAGCGCTTGACCCTCGGCCATGATTCGCCACCAGAAATTGTGGCGCGCCTCCACGCTATTCGCGAACAGGGTAGCTGGCAGGAGGAGGATGTCAAGCTCCTGCTCGAAGCGGTGCCCCAGCATTACTCCCATCGCATGAAACGGCAGGAAATCACCCAGACCCTGTCGATCTGGGCCAATGCCGAGGAATTTGGCGAAGCGTTCCTGCAAGCGTTAAGTAGTTATCGGAAGGTGTTTTACGCGGAAGAGGAAGAGCGCATCCAGCCGCTGCTGGCCCAGGCCGAAGCGCGGGCCCAGGAGCTGGCCGCCAGACTTTCCCTCAGCGATCTCATCGAGGAACTTTCGCAGGGTGTGCGCGTGCCCGATCATTTGCAGGCGGAACGGTTGATTCTGGTGCCGTCGTTCTGGCTGACGCCGCTGGTGCTTTATGGTCGCCTGCCGCAGAACACGCTTATCATGCTCTTCGGCGCCCGCCCCACCGAGATGTCCCTCGTCCCCGGCGACATCGTGCCGGATGCCTTACATCAGGCCCTCAAGGCCCTGGCGGACCCGACCCGGCTGCGCATCCTGCGCTACCTCTCCCAGGAGCCGATGACCCCGGCCCAGTTGGCCCGGCGGCTGCGTCTACGCGCCCCCACCGTCAGCCACCATCTGTACACCCTGCGCCTGGCCCGGCTGGTACACCTTTCGATCGAAGATGGCGACAAACGCCGTTACGCCCTGCGCCCGGGCGCCATCGAAACGACCTATCAGAACCTGTCCGGTTTTCTCAGCCAAACCAACGAAGAGTAAGGGAACCTTTTCTCCGCTAACGTCGTTATACGGGCATACGCTCGTCAATAACCGCCTTGCCGCCCCGTCGTGAGGCACACGTTAGAAAGGAGAATTGAAATGCAGAACGTCATTCGCCCCCTCCTCTTCAACCTCATGCTCCTCATCCTTCTCATCGCCGCCGGCTGCTCCGTCACTCATGTGTAAGAGTTTAGCCGCAGATACTTCGCTGCGCTCAGCACAAGTTTGCGCAGATTAGGGGATTGTTATGTTCGCGATTCAGGCTGAACGCGACAACGAAATCCTGTAAATCTGCGAAATCTGCGGCTAAAAGATCTATCCGTGGCTGTAGTCGTGGAATTGGCCGTAGCCGGAGTAATAGTAGAGGAGTGGCTTCCCTTCGTCATAATTCATTTCGACCACTTCGGCGATAAACAGGGTGTGGTCGCCCACTTCATGGGCATCCATGATCCGAACGCTGAATTGGGCCAACGTCCCACCTATCACCGGCACACCGGCCAACTCTTCCCAGGGAATCTCGATACCTTCCACCGGGTAGCCGGCAAAATGATTGCTGAGCGGCTGCTGAGTTTCGCGCAAAATGGAAATGCCGTAACGACCACTTTGAGCCAGCAGGTCATGCGCCCTGGCGCGCTTGCCGACGGAGACAAGCACAGTCGGCGGCTCCAGCGAGACGGACATGAAGCCGTTGGCGGTCATGCCGTGCCGTTGGCCTTCCAGTTCCGTGGTGACAATGGTGATGCCGGTGGCAAAGCGGCCGCAGCAGTTACGAAATTCACGCGAATCAATGTTGGACATACAGGTTCTCCAGCGCCGTAGCGATCGATGATGCCCTTAGCATACCATCAAACCTTTGCTTTTGACGTCCGGGCGGCGTTTTGGCCAGATCAGACTATAATCTGGGCTGTGCGGCTTCCTATTCTGAAGCAGAAAGGATGGGAGAAACAATGTCCAAACGCTACCTCCTGTTATTACTGGCCAGCCTGTTCTGGTTGGCCGCCTGCGGCGGCGCAGAGTCGGAACCGACGCCGACCAGCACCCCCGCCGCCACCCGTCAGCCGGGCAGCATCGCCGCTGCCAGCGGCCTGGCTTCTGTCACATCCCTGACCATTGCGCCAGATAGTGACACCAGCATCAACCTGGTGATTAAGGGCAATCTGCCTGACAATTGCACCGTCATTGACGAAACAACGGTGCAGCAAAATGGCACCGACTTCCTGGTCGCCATCACCACCTTGCAGACAGCTGACCTGGAATGCACCCCCTCAGTTGTCCCCTTCGAACAGACAGTGCCCCTGGCTATCGGCGATTTGGCGCCCGGCACCTATGCCGTGGACGTCAATGGTTCGATGGCGACCTTCACCATCCAGGTTCCGCCCACAGCCGAACCGACCGTCGCGCCCACCGAAACCCCGGCGCCCACGGCCACCGTGCCGACCGGTGACGGCGTGGGCAGCATCAGCGGCCAGGTCATCCATGACATCTGCGCCCTGGGCGAAAACGGCGAGGTCGGCGATGGCTGTGTTGAGCTGGACGATGGCAGTTACAGCGCCGATGGGATTCTCCGTCCTGCCGAACCAGGCCTGGAAGGGGTCGTGGTTGATCTGGGCGCCGGTGACTGCCCGTCAACCGGCCTGGCCAGCACGGTTACAGACAGTCAGGGGCAATATGAGTTTGCCGAGCTACCGGCCGGTGTCTACTGCGTCTCCGTGACCGTCGAGGCCGGCAAAAATGAGCTCCTGATCCCCGGCGGCTGGACCGCCCCGGAACGCGACAACGGCAGTGTCAGCATCACCCTGTTCGACAACGAGGTGGTCGATGACGTCAACTTCGGCTGGGATTACCAATTCCTGCCTCTGCTGAGTGCTAACCCGGACAACTGCCGCGACGCGCTCTTCTTTGTCGAGGACCTCACCATTCCTGACGACACCGCGATCCGCCCCGGCGAGATCTTCGTCAAGCGCTGGCGGCTGCAAAATAGCGGCACCTGTATCTGGACCAGTGAGTATCAGATCGTCTTTGTCAGCGGCGACCAGATGGGGAGTGAGACCAGTTATCCGCTGCCGGAAATGGTACCGGCCGGTGAATTTGTCGACATCGCCCTCACCCTCGTTGCCCCCCTGGAAGAAGGCACTTACCGGGCCGACTACAGCCTGGCCAACGGCGCCGGCGTCACCTTCGGCGGCGCTGATAGCGACACCTTCTGGCTCCAGATCGTGGTCGACGAATCCGCCACCCCGCCCGAGCCCAACTCCGCCGTCATCAGCGGCGTGGTCTGGGCTGACGACGATGGCGACGGCAGCTTTGACTCCTTTGAGGATCCGATTGATGGGGTGGAAGTGCGGCTGAGCAACCAGGTCTGCCCGGCGGACGGCATCATCAACGCCGACTTCGTCGTGGCCACCGCGACCACGGACGAGGAGGGGCGCTACACCTTCGCCGACCTGCCGGCCGACAGCTACTGCGTCTCGATTGCTCCGTTCGGCCCGACCAACGTCAACATCCTCATCCCCGGCGACTGGAGCTACCCCGCCCAGGGCGTCGGCCTCATCACCGTCATCGTCGACGACGGCGACGAGCGCGCGGATGTGGACTTTGGCTGGTTGTATCAGTAGTAGAGTAGGGCGCAGAGCGCCCGAGGGGGAATGTGGCGAGGCAGAGCCTCACCACGAGTAATAGCTTAGGCACAGGCCCAGGCACTTAGGTGCCCGGGCCTGTGCCACTCAATTGCCAGCCTGGCGGTTGGCTGGCAGGCTTGATCGCTTGGCAGGGTTTCCAGACCACAACGATCGCTTGATGACCCACCCCGGAGGGCGCTCCGCGCCCAGTTCAATCATGACAGTCAGCTTCAGTTCAATCCGCATACGTGACGATGATTATCAACATGCTGATTACAAAGCAAAGCCCGACCACCATGACAAGCGCCAGTGGCAGCAAACAGGCCCTGCGCGTGGCCTTTGGGCCTGCCTGATCATACAGGGGTCGCCTCGGAATAACATTCATCGCAACAGCTCAAAGGATCACGGCCGTGCCACCACGCAGGCCCGCACCGTCCCACTGTTGGTCTCGTTGCCGGCGGCGTCGTAGGCGATGACGTGGAAGGTGTGACAGCCGGGGCCGGGGATGGTCCATTTCTCCGTGAACGGCGGCACCGTGCTGATGGCAAATGGCACCTGGGCGCCATCGACGAAGAACTCAACCCGGTCGATGGAGATGTTGTCCGTCACCTGCGCCTGCACGATGATCCATTCCTCGTCGGCAAAAAAGGTCTGGTCGGCGAAGGGGAAGAGGATCTGGGATGCCGGCGCCTCGTTGTCGACGGTGACCTGGACGTTGACCTCGGTAAAGCTGCCGTCATTGCGCACGACCGTCAGCAGCAGCGTATAGAGCCCATCCAGTTCGGCCACATCCCACACCCCCAGCACCTCATTGGTCCGCTCCGCAGCAATGTTGTCGACGATGGTGACGAGGTTGACCGGGTTCAGCCCCTCAAAGTAGGCCAGCCGGTAGTAGGCGAAGTTGTCTGCGCGCACGTTGCCGCTGATTTCCAGCAGGCCGCCCACAAACTGGAATGGCGTGGGCGAGATAATGGCGATCTCGCCGGCCGCTTCGCCGGTGTCGGTGATGGTGTCATACTCGTTGGGCGGCTGCTCGATCTCGTTTTCACGCACCCAGTCCGCGGCTCGCTCCGGGTAGATGACAAACACTTTGGTATCCACCAGCTCCGGCGGCGTGTAAATGGTGGCCAACCGGCCGGTCTCCCGGTTCAGGCGGAACTCCTGGTACATGTTGTCAAACAAGGTCGGCTCCGTCCCCTGGATAAACAGCTCGGCCACCGTGGGGCAATAGGGCGTCGGCAGCTGACCCGACGGGTCACAGACACGCCGCTCGACAATGCCGGTCGGCTGCGGCCAACTGGCGATGGGCAAATCCTGGTGAATCCAGGTCATCAGCGCCTGCCAGACGGGCGCGGCCCCCTTGGAACCGGGCACATCGCTCATCCGGCTGTTGTCGGTGTTGCCCAGCCAGACGCCAACCACCATCTGCGGCGTGTAGCCGATAGTCCAGGCGTCGCGAAAATCGTTGGTGGAGCCGGTTTTGGCGGCGACCGGCCGGTTATCCGGCAGCTCCAGCGCATTGGGGCAGCCAAAAGCGGGACAGCGCGCCAGCCGATCCGAGAGCATGTCGTTCATCAGATAAGCCAGCTGCGGCGTCAGGATTTCGCGGCGGGATGGCTCAGAATATTCATAAATGATCTGCCCGTTGCGATCTTCTACGCGCAAAATGGAGACCGGCTCCAGCTGGCGGAACCCCAGGCGCTGCTCCTCTTCAGGCACCGGCTGACCAATCATGACACCCATGTTGTCCATCACGGAAAAGGCGTAGGCCATATCCAGCAGCTTGACCTCGCCCCCGCCTAAAGTCAGCGACAGGCCATACTGGTTGGGGCCGGCGTCCAGGCTGGTTACCCCCAGGCTATGCGCCGTCCGGATGACATTGTCCACCCCAACGAGGCTCATCATCTCGACGGCGGGCACGTTGTAGCTGTTCTGCAGCGCCTCACGCAGTCGCAGCGGCCCGTGAAAGGCCCGGTCGTAGTTCTGCGGCACATAGGCGATGCCGTTGTAGGGCGTGCCAAAATCTGTCTCCACGTCCAGCAGCATGGTGGCCGGGGTGAAACCCTGGCTCAGGCCGGTGAGGTAGGTAAACGGTTTGAAAGAGGAGCCAGGCTGACGCAAGCCGTCAACAGCGACGTTGAAGGAGCCATCGATCGTTTCATTCCAGTAATCGATGCTACCGACCATCGCCCGGATTTCGCCCGTAGTCGGGTCCAGGGCGACGACGGCGGCGTTGTTGACATCGTGATCGACGCCAATGTCGGCGCTACGCAGGGGCGCCAGGTAGTTGAGCGCGGGGCAATCGGCCAGCTCATCGGCCGGGAGTCCATCGCCGATGACGCCGGAGAGGCGGCTGACCTGGGCGCGGGCCACACATTCCGCCTGGCGCTGGAGCGACAGATCCAGGCTGGTGTAGACTGTCAGGCCACCGCGCAGCACCATCTCCGGCCCGAAGCGATCTTCCAATTCTTTGCGTACGTACAAAGCAAAATGCGGCGCGATGATGTCAAAACGTTCTTCCAAAGTGGCGACCGCTTCCAGCGGCGTGTATTTGGCCGCCACTGCCGCTTCCGCCGTGATGTAGCCCTCGCGCAACATCGCATCCAGGACCAGCTGCTGGCGGAACTGGGCCTCTTCGGGATTGTCGATCGGGTTCAGAGCCGGTGACTGGGGGATCGCCGCCAGCATCGCCGCCTCAGCCAGGGTCAGCTCAGCCGCGGTTTTGTCGTAATAAACCCGCGCCGCCGCCTCGATCCCGTAAGCCAGATTCCCGTAGAAATTGGTGTTCAGATACCATTCCAGGATCTGTTCTTTGGTGTATTCACGCGAGACGCGCTGCGCCAATAACAGCTCTTCCGCCTTGCGCTGGTAATCGTCAAAGCCCACATCTTCGCCAACAACCCGTCGTTCCGGCTCGATGAGGTTGTTCTTGACAACCTGCTGGGTGATAGACGAACCACCCTGCACGCCTCCGCCTTCCAGCACATATTCATAGAAGGCGCGACCGATACCCTCAACATCAAAACCCTGGTTGGTCCAGAAGCTCTTGTCCTCGATCGCCACGGTCGCATCAATGATGTTTTGCGGCATCTGCGCCAGCGGGATCCATTGGCGATCACCCCCCAGCGGGTCGATTACCTCATAAATCAGAACGAGGTTACGCTGCCCATCGCCATCCGGATCATCGCCCCAGGCATAGATTTTGGTCGTCTCAAAGGTGGTATCTACATCCTGACCCAGCTTTTCCAGCTCGGTGAAGTCCGGCAAATCGCGGGTGAAGTAGGCGTAGACGGCTGAGGTGCCGATACCGGCCGATAACAGCGAACCGACCACGAAGAGCACAAGAAGCGTGAGCAGAATCGTCAGGGCGCGCAGCCATTGGCGACCGCCCCGGCGGCTGCGGCTGAGACGGCGATAGCGCCAGTTAATAATCCGGGATGTTTTAGGCATAGGCTGAATTCTGCCAGTTATAAAAAAGGACCGCAAGTCGCGGAGCAGACGATTTAGCCACGCTTAAGCCACTACCCCGGCTGAAGCGCGGTCAACGGCTATCCCTGTGTGGATTATGCTCTCCGGCAAAGGAGGCAGTAGAAAGCCGGCAAAACGGATGTTGTGAAGTTACGTAGATACAGATAAAATCGCCGCGTGTCGTAGTGTGAGACCGAAAAACGTCACAGCCGAGCGGAAAAGCTAATGCTCCGCTTGACCCACTGGCCACGACACAAAGCGGCTCACCTACACATAGTAACTGTCTCTCGCTGTGGGCTCATCCACAGTGGATGAGGAGATCATGTCAGGAAAACAGACTACGCAAGCCCCCCCTAACGTCCCTCTAACGCCGGCACTACTCTGGGATCTCGAGCATTACAAAGAGCGCGGACTTTACTTTTACCTGGAGCAGGTGGAAGAAATCCTGCCGCATGGTCGTGTTCGGGTGAAGGGGCATGGCGAAATGATTATGCTCGGCAGCTACTCCTACCTGGGGTTGCTGGGTCACCCCCGCATTAATGCTGCCGCCAAGGCCGCGGTCGACCAGTACGGCACCGGCACGCACGGGGTCCGCCTGTTGGCGGGTTCTTTGCCCTTGCACGCTCAACTAGAAGAGCGCATTGCCCGCTTCAAGAAAACGGACGCGGCAATCACCTTCTCCAGTGGTTATGTCACCAATGTCGGCACCATCTCATCGATTCTGGGCCGGGGTGACGTCGTCATTTCGGACAAAATCAACCATGCCAGCATCGTGGATGGTTGTATGTTGGCGATGGGCAACATGGTCCGCTTCCGGCATAACGATATGGACCATCTGGAACACCGGTTACAGCAGGCACCGGCCGGTGCTCGCAAACTGGTCGTCGTCGACGCCGTCTTCAGTATGGATGGCGACATCATCGACCTGCCCACCGTCCACCGGCTCTGCCGCCAGTACGGCGCCTATCTGATGGTCGACGAAGCGCACTCCATTGGCGTCCTGGGCGAGACCGGCCACGGCATCGAAGAGCATTTTGGCATGCCCGCTGACACCATCGACGTCAAAATGGGCACGCTCAGCAAGACCATTCCCAGCGTTGGCGGTTACGTCGCCGGCAACCTGGAGTTGATCACCTATCTGCGCCATGCCGCCCGCGGCTTTATCTTCTCCGCCGCCCTGCCCCCGGCCTCAGCTGCCGCCGCCCTGGAAGCCTTTGACGTGATCGAGGATGAGCCGGAGCGCATCAAACAGCTGCAGAAACATACCAATCACTTTGGCACTCGCCTGCGCGAGGCCGGCTTCCGCATCATGGAGACGGAAACGGCGATTATGCCCATCGTCTGTGGCAATACCGAACTGGCTGCGCGGCTGGCCCATTTTTGCCAGGAGCGGGGCATCTTCGTCCAGGCGATTGTCGCGCCCGTTGTCCCCGAGGGGTCCGAACGGCTGCGCGCCTGCGTCTGCGCCACCCACACCACGGAAGATATCGATTATTGTGTGGATGTCCTGATTGAGGGTGCGCAAAAGATTGGCGGCATCCTGGAACGGCAATTCACATCAGACGTCAGCAACTAAAATCCCCATCCCCAGACAAAACAAAAGGCCCCTCTTGCGAGGGGCCTTTTTTGATGCTCCTACCAGGACTCGAACCTGGGCTTCTGGCTTCGGAGGCCAGCGCTCTATCCTCTGAGCTATAGGAGCTTAACGGGGCGAGATTGTGCCATACGGCCCCGCAAATGTCAAGCGCAGATCAGTAGCCGCGCACGCGTGATTGGGCCCATTCATACAGCTGCATATAGCCCTGCGCGGAACGGTTCCAGGAAAAGTCACTGTTCATGCCGGCCAGTTGCATACTCCGCCAACCCGGCTGGTCAAAGCGGTAACGATCCAGGGCCCGATGCACGGCATGCCAGAACGCCGCCGGCGTATGATCGCCAAAAACAAAACCGGTCTGCCAATCAGCCACGGTGTCGGCCAGACCGCCGGTGTGGCGCACAATCGGCACGCAGCCGTAGCGCATGGAGATCATCTGGCTCAGGCCGCACGGTTCAAAGCGTGAGGGCATCAGGAACATGTCGCTGCCGGCGTAGATCAAGGGAGCCAGCGCTGCATTAAACGCCAGCACCGCCCGCATCTTGTCGCGATGGTAGTCCGCCAGTTGGCGCAGCATCCCTTCGTATTGAGGGTCGCCCGTACCCAGGACCACAAACTGCGCCTCGCCGGCCGTGTTGTTCAACAGCAGATGGATAACATGACCCAGAATATCCAGCCCTTTTTGGAAATCCAGCCGGCTGATCATAGCCAGCAGCGGGACATCTGGTTTTTGCGGCAAACCCAGTTGCGCCTGCAGCGCTTGCTTGAGCCGGGCTCGGTTATCCAGCTTGTCGATGGAGAAATGGTCGGGCAGGCGTTTGTCACCGGCCGGATCCCATTCCTCCGTATCAATCCCATTCAGGATCCCATGCAGATCGCCGCTGCGCTGCCGCAGCAGGCCATCCAGATCTGCGCCAAAAGCCGGCGTCATGATTTCGCGCGCATAGGTTGGGCTAACGGTGTTCACCATCGTCGCATGATGGATGCCCCGGGCCATAAAGTTGACAATGCCGTACGGCTCTTCCCGCATGCTGTAGCTCTGAATGCGCAGTAAATCAAAGAGCTCCCAGGGGCTGTGCCCCTGATGGGCCAGGTTGTGGATGGTGAACAGCGTCGCGATATTGGCAAAGCGGGGATCGGCCTGCCCGGCCGTGGCCAGCCAGGTGATGGCGGGGGCGGTATGCCAATCATGAGCATGGACGAGGTGGGGGCGCCAGCCCTGGTCTACCACCATCAGCTCCAGAGCTGCCCGGCTGAAAAAGGCAAAACGGTAACCATCGTCACCGTAGCCGTAGATTTCCGGCCGGTTAAACAGATGATGGTCCGCGATAAAGTAAACCGGCACCTCGCTGCCGGGCAGCGTCCCGCGAAAGGCGCCAACCGGCCGGCTGCCATCGCCCCACGGCACCTGCAGCAAAAGCGGCATCGACTCAACATTCCAGCGGCCAGACTCAACATCCTGGTAAGCCGGCATTACCACCCGGACATCAACGCCCAGCGCCTGCAGCGCCTTGGGCAGCGAACCCGCGACATCGCCAAGGCCACCCCGTTTGGCAAACGGGGCGACTTCAGCACTCAGGAAAAGAACGCGTAACTGCTCCACCATCTTTCTCCAGGATTGGACCAACAAAAAAGGCCCTGCTCAATTGAGCAGGGCCTTTATCATATCGTAATCAGGCTTGTTTGGCCTAGATGAACTCGATAAAGCCAAAACCATTCTTTTCAGCCGGATACGCGGCAACTTTCGCTTCTGAGGTCCGACCATCTTCACTGGTAATGACAAAGGTAGATTGTACCTGCCAGTGATCCCACAAATCAGTCTCACCCTGCAGGACGCGAAAACTGCGCATCGCCCCAGCCTGGCCCAAAGGGCCGCCGGGACGGATGTTATAACCATTCAAGGCAATGCGGGCTATTGGTTTCTGCTTGTGGTCATAAACCGTGGCCACGACTTCATTTTTACCCACAGGGCTCTCCGTTCACATTACCAATAAAAGCTCAGACTGGTTCCCTGCTGTTTTGTGCGATATAAGATTTCTAAATCACAAAACAAGAGGAGTGTAGGGGTACTACGAATTCGCATTATACGTGATTTGACCATTCTACACAACAGCTGCACATAAGGATAACTAGAGAAACTTACCAACTTTCTTAAGTACTTTAGTACTGGTACCGTACTTTTGGGCTATAGCAAAATCCTCAATTCAGGACCTTTCTCTATTGCAATTGTCGTTCAGGCCGGAAACCGGCGCCGATATTCGTACAGCAGCAGACTGGAAGCAATCGCCAGGTTCAATGAGCTGGCGTCCCCCCACATTGGGATGCGGATCTGGTTGGCCGCTGCCGCCAGCGCCTCGGCTGAAAGGCCCGTCTGCTCGCTGCCCATCAGCAGCATAAGCCGCGCCGGCCATTCTGCCGACCAGCAATCGTCGGTCGCCCGCGCCGATGTGGCCCAGACCGGCAACTGTTGCGCCCCCGCCCAGGCGTACAACTCGGCCAGCGACGCCACCGCCGCCACTGGCACCGTAAACAATGCGCCCATGCTGGCCCGGACAGCGCCCGGGTGAAACGGGTCCGTGCCACCGCCAACCAGGATGAGGCCGTGCCCGGCGACGGCATCCAGCGTGCGCATGATCGTGCCCAGGTTGCCCGGGTCGCCGGGAGCCTCAACCGCCAGCAGCAACGCCTGTTCCGGCACTTGCCAGCTGGACAGGGCCGGCAATTCGCTGGCGACCAGCGCCAGCAGGCCTGTGCCATGCTCCCAGCCAGCCACCTTGTCCAACAGCGCGGCGCCAATCTCGGCCACTGGCAGCCCCCGCTCAGCCGCCGCCGCCACGGCATCCAGAGCCACGGGGCTATTCAGCCTTTCGGGGCAGACAATGAGTTGCTGCACGGACCAGCCATTTTCCAGGGCGGCCAAAACCGGCCGGATCCCCTCCACCACAAACAGCCCTTCGCGCCGGCGATGTTTGCGCTGGCTCAGGCGACGTAGCTGTTTGATGAGCGGATTTTGCGGGCTGGTTATCAGGCTCATAGCGGTTACTCCGGCCGCTGCGCATCATAGGCGGTGGCCATCGCCGCCGGCACCCGGGCCGGTCGCAAACTAGCCAGGTCGATGAAACAGCCGGCCTGCTGGGCGCTGGCCATCAGCTGATCACCGCAGCGAAACTCAGCCGCCACGCGCCAGCTCGTCCGGCGCAGCTGGGTGACCCACATACGGCCAACCGGCCGGTCCGCCAGCCGAATCGGCCGCAGATAGTTGACCTCCGTGCGCGTCAACGCCGGCCCCAACCCATCAGCCATCAACTCCGCCAGTGAGACCGTGCTGGCCAACAATTCATGCCGCAGATCGGACAACCAGCGTACGTACACGACGTTGTTTACCACACCCATAAAATCGGTGTCATAGGAGCGAATCGGAAAAGCGATCTCTGTCAGAAGTGGATACTCAGCAGACATCAGGCCCCGCGTGATTTCAGGTAGGCAACAACCTTGCGCTCAATCATATCCTGGCCCCGCCAGCGCTCTTCCAGGTTCTCGGTGCCGGTCATTTTGACAAGCGCCTGGCGGAACTCTGGCGTCAATGCACCATGAACCGGCGCCGTCAGGTAATGTTTACGCCACAGAACCGGCTCCATTTCCGCCACAACACTTTCCAGCGGCACCAGATCGTCCTCGTCTACGGCGCCAAAGAAAAGGTGGTGGGCTTCGACCAGCGTATGCAACTGCTTGATGGGCGTCGGGTGGTCATCCACCCGCAAATCCAGGTAGCGGTCCGTGCGACCACCATAGCCGCCCTTCTCGCGCACCACCAGCACCCCGGCCGCCTGCCGGCCCCGACTATCGCCACCGGCTGCCTGGCCGGCGGCCAGCGCTTTCACCAGCCAATCAGCCAGTTCACCATGGCCATCGTCGCGCGCTTTCTCAAAGGCAGTGGCCATCGCCTCGACTGTGCCGGGCACCAGGATATTCCCCTGGCAACTATACATTTCGCCCGTCTGATGGCCGGCCCAGGCCATACATTCTGAACCGGTAAAAGCAGCCACCCCGCCCTGGGCATCCACAATGCCCAACTGACGCCACTCACGCTCTTCATCCGCCTCGGTCAGCGCCGCCACCACCTCGCCCGCACTTTTGCCGTCAGCCAGCAGCGCCAGCCCGTCCGGGCCATAGTCCATGTTGGCGTAGGATTGCGTGGCGACAGCCCCTGCGCCCGCCCGGGCCCAGGAAACCACGGCCGCGCAGGCCAGAAACTTGGATTGCACCGCCACACCCCATTCCTGCCGATCCGGGTTGTAAGCCACTATTGAAAAGGTCGCAATTGGAAATCTGGGCACCATCATCCACCTCGCTTGAACTGATATGGAACCTGAGCTGATTGTACCGGAGGCCAGAGGTGTAGGCGATAGATGAGAGTTATCGCCGGTCAGAATTGTTTCCCTTATAATGCTGCCAACTGGAGAAAAAATTATGGGCAGCTCAACATTTCTGACGGCAGAGGAAAGGCACAAGCTCGAAACCTATCTCGGCCACTGTGAAGACGACGATGCCTACCGCGCCCGCATCCAATTGCTCTTGCTCTATGATCAGGGCACGGAACCGGAACTGGCGGCGGGCCAGGTCGGCGTCACCATTCACCGCGCGCGCAGCTTTGTGCGGGCCTTTGACCGGGAGCGATTGGAGCTATTCCCGGCCTCGCTGTTCATGGCCCAATCTGAGGAGGAATCATAGCGATGGGGTTCTTCAAACGACTTTTTGGCGGTGGCCAATCTGAATATGTCGACAAAACCGGCATTTATCTCTACGCCCGCTGCGCCAACTGCGGCGCGGTCGTAAGGGTGCGGGCGGACAAGCAGCATGATTTAAACCAGGATGGCAGCGGTTTCACCTGGCACAAAACCATCGTGGATAGCAAATGTTTCCGCCGCATGCAGGCAATGGTCCAGTTCGATGGCAACTATAACGTCACCAATCATGAGATTGAGGGCGGCACCCTGGTCGATGAAGCTGCCTACAATAGCTGGCTCGCCAGTAAGGACACGAATGTCTGACGAAAGCCCAATCATCATGTACACCTCCCACTTTTGCCCCCATTCGCTGGCCTTTGAGCGCTACTTCGCCAGTAAGGGCATCCCCGTCGACCTACGCAATATTGATGGCAATGTCGAAAACCGGGGCAAAGTCATGGAGCTGAACAACGGCAATGCCAGCGTGCCCACCTTGCTCTTCCCTGACGGCAGCCAGCTGACCGAGCCCTCCTTCAGCCAACTGCGCCAAAAGCTCAACATCGAATCCAAGGGGCTGGTTGACCGCATCAAGGAAATATTCAGCTAACTTATGAATCGGATTCTTGCCCTCTGGCCCCTGGCGGTCATCCTGGTAGCATACGGTCTGGACCGTCTGTCCAAATGGTGGGCTGCCGCTTTTCTGGCCCAACACGGTCCTACCGACCTGACGTCCTGGCTTTCGATGCAGATCGCCTACAATCGGGGTATCGCCTTTGGTTTGCTGCAGGGGGTTGGTCCCCTGGTGGGCTGGCTAACAATCATTGTGCTCCTGCTACTGGCTGTCTTCATGTTCAGCCTGAGTCAGGAACAATGGGTCCTGAAGCTAGGGCTGGCCATACTGATTGGCGGCGCAGCCGGCAACATGTGGGATCGGATTGTGCACGGGCGCGTTCTGGACTTCCTCGTTAGCCCAATTCGGCCCGGCATCTTCAACATCGCCGACGTCCTGATCTATGTGGGCATCGGCCTCTGCCTGTTGTCAGCATTTTTGCCGGCGCCAGTCGTCGCGACCCTGCCAGCCGAAGCGCCGCTCGACTAAAAGCTATTCCTCTTCCCGCCGCCGCTTATCCAGAAACAAGAGCGTGCCCGAAATCAGGCCCGCCGCCGCCACCATGGCCACTTGCACGCCGCGCAAGCGCCGATTCAATATGTCCAATTGCTGGGTCGTCAACCGATCCGGGCTGCTCTGGAAACGCAGGCGGCCCCCTTCAGCCGCCGCCAGGACCCGCTGCAGCTGAGCGGGCACCGACAAAAATGGTTTGGCCCATTCGGCAATCATCTCCCGCCCCATCTCCTGAGCCTCTTCCAGTTCAATCAGCTCCCGACCGTAACGCTCGACCTGGTACCAGGGGTTAATGGCCGGATCCAACTGGGCAGCCAGGCCGGACAAAATCCCCAGGGCCCGCCCCAGATAAATGAAATTCTGCGGCACTTGAAAAGGAAATTCGTACAACAGATCGCGAAACTCACGACTGAGTTCGGCCAGTTCGCGCGGATCAGGCTGGGCCATCGTCAGCAGGTCGCGTCCCCAAAGCTGGTCCAGGACAATCGCCTGGGCCTCAACAATGCGCTCGATATCGGCACTGGGCAAGAAGAACCCCATCTTGCGATACGCTTCCGTCAGGCCGCGCGCATCCCGCTGGCTGACGCCGATCAGGACCCGTTTCAGATTCTCCTTGAGCGTCAAATCAATCCGGCCCACCATGCCAAAGTCGACAAAGACCAGTTCATAGGGGCGGGGTCCAGCCTCAGGCGTCCAGGCGATGTCGGCGCGCGGGCGCACGAAGAGGTTGCCGGGATGGGGATCGGCGTGAAAAATGCCTTCCTTGAAAATCTGATGGAAGTAGACGTCAAGCAGCCGATCAGCCAATTCAGCCTTGTCAATGCCGGCTTCATCCAGCGCCGCCAGATCGGCGATCTTGATACTTTCAACATTTTCCAGGACGATAATCCGGCCGGACGAAAGTTCGTCATACACTTTGGGAATGCAGACCCGCTCGTCGTCGGCAAACATGCGGCCAAAACGGCGGGCATTATCAGCTTCGGAGATGTAATCCAGCTCTTCCCAGAGGGTTTCAGCAAACTCCTCCATCAAAGCGGGCACATTGGCGCGCCGGCGGATGCGTTCATAGCGCATGATCCAGCGGGCGACGACGCGCAGTGCTTCCAGGTCCGTGCGCACGGTATGTTCGATACCGGGCCGTTGCACTTTGACGACGACGGCATCGCCGCGCGTGGCCCCGGCGGCCAGCTGCGCCTCGGTGGGATGGAGCCAGCCACGGTGGGCCTGCCCCAGCGACGCGGCGGCCAGCGGTTCTGGCTCGATGAAGCTAAAATAGTGGGAAGGTTCGCCCATTTCCTGGCGCAAGGTACGTTGGATGATACCGGCCGGTACCGGCGGCACCTCATCCTGCAGCCCCATCAGTTCGTCCGTTATCTCTGGCGGCAGCACATCGACACGCGAGCTCAGAAACTGGCCCAGCTTAATCATCACGCCGCCCATTGCCACCGCCAGCGCCCGAAAAGCCACCGCATGGCGCCGCCAGCGGGCCGGCCGCGAGCGCAGCACCGTCCCCGGCAAAACCCGCTTCACGACAATGTCCCACCAAATCACATGGAGGATAATGCGGCCAAAAAAAATTGTGATCCGCAAAAAGCGGCGCCGGTCGATCGGTAAATCTCGTTGTTCGCTAACAGTCACTCAGTCCATCCCTTAAGCAGCTTCAAAGCTTAGCCGGCCCCAATCATAACATCCCAGTTAGTAGATGCCGTTGATCTTGGTTCAATTTCTAAGGTAAATGAGTCCCAGGCAGAAGAAATCGGCAGTTGTCATTATGCACAATCGTGCATACAATAAGGTATGGAATATGGTTGGGATCCAGCCAAGGCCTTCAGATAAGCGACGCGCAAGGAGCGTCAACAGTACCAGGAAATATGAAGAAGGAATATGATTTTACAGGCGGCAAGCGCGGCGCTCTCGATCCACTGCCAGTTGGCAAGACGCGTATCACCATCCGTATTGATGATGATGTCCTGAACTGGTTTCGCCACCAGGTAACGGCAGCGGGTGGTGGTAACTATCAGACCTTGATCAACCAGGCGCTTAGAGAATATATCCTGAAAAGCCAGGAACCATTGGAAGCAACGCTGCGACGCGTATTGCGCGAAGAGCTAAGCAGCTACAACGCCGAGTAAAAAGTCATCCAAAACAAAAAAAGAGCGCCGCATTGCTGCGGCGCTCCCGGCATGGTGCCCCATAGGGGACTCGAACCCCTGTTTTAGCCTTGAGAGGGCTACGTCCTAGGCCACTAGACGAATGGGGCGATCTAGCGTCCGGAATTCTAACAAAGGGGGTGGGGGCTGTCAATCCCTCGCTTCTCGCTGCGCTCGGGATGACAGGGGAGCGCTACGCTGGGCTTTTGGCCATCGGTACGCTGCGCTTTCGGCGGTCAGGACGCTGCGCTTTCAGTGACTGAAAGGGCCACCGGCCCGTACCGACCGCTGAAAGGCCGCAGGCCGTCCTGACAGCTAAAAGGGCCACCGGCCTGCGCTAACAGCTAACAGCTCCCCGCTACACCCGCGTAATATACTCCCCCGTCTCCGTGTTCACCTTGATCCGGTCGCCGATGTTGACGAAAAGTGGGGTTTTGACCTTGAGGCCGGTCTCGGTGATGACTTCTTTGGTGGCGCCGGTGGCGGTGTCGCCGGCGACGGCGTTTTCGGCCTCGACCACTTCAAATTCCAGCGATTGCGGCAGCATGTAGTCCAGCACTTCTTGTTCGAAAAAGAGAAGTTCCATGTCCATGTTTTCCCGCAGGAAGACCTTGTCATCGCCAACCGTCTCATGGCGGATCTGGTATTGCTCAAAGGTCTCCGTATCCATGAAGACATAGAACATGCCATCGTCGTACAGGTACTGAACGCCACGCTTGTCCAGACGGACATCCTGCACCCGGTCGCCAGAAGTGAAGGAAAGGACGACGTTGGCGCCAGTCCGCAGGTTGCGGACGTTGACTTTAATCGTCGCCTTGCCCCGGCCCGGTTTGCTGTGGGAATACTCCGTGACCTTGAAAAGGGCTTCATCGTGAACAAAGTTCACACCCCGGCGCAATTGGTTTACATCAATCATAATCATTCTCCACGGTCGCCAGAACCAGTGGCAACCGAAATTCAATCTTATCGTACTGGTAAATGCTCAACAGCGGCAAGCTATTCTACGCAGGATATGTTTGGAGGCAAGGAGCTGGCTGTTGCGCAGGCGGACGCGATTGCCACCGGCCGGTCGAATCGCTACAATGGACTCAGGAGCAGCCATGACCATTCAACAGATCAGTCGCGCCAGATGCCGTCAATGCCAGGCTGAGCTGCCAGTTGAGCAGGATTCCGCCAATGTCACCTGCCCGTTCTGCGGCACCACCAACTACGTCGACAAGGCTGGCGCCGTCTTCCATTATCTCGTTCGTACCACCGTCCGCGAAACCGATGCCGAAGCCGCCCTGCGCCGCTGGATGGCCGGTAACGCCACCGTCAAAGATCTAGACAAAAAAGCCCAGATCGAGTCACTTTCCTACCAGCTCTTTCCGCTCTGGATGGTGCGCCAAAAGGAGAATGGTAGCGAAAAGGTCGTCCTGGAACCGGCCGCGGCGATCTCCATCACCCAGCTTATCGAAAGCAGCATCCCCGCCGCTGACCTCGAGCCCTACGACGGCACCTTCGACGATGTCGCCATCGAACCGACGGTCCCGCTGGCAACCGTCCAGACCTGGCTCAAGGAGCAGCATCAGATTGAGGATGCCACCACGGCAGAAACCAGCCTGGTCCATCTGCCCATCTACATTGCCAAGTATTCCTTTAAAGGTGAACGCTACACCGCCGTTATCGACGGCGCTTCCAGCCGGGTATTCGCCAATCTTTTCCCCAGCAAATGGGAAACGCCCTATTTTGCCATCGGCAGCGCCGCGTTTGTCCTTAATTTCTGCGCGGCCCTTATCCCGCTCATCGGTTTTTACAGCGACACGATGGGGCTGGGGCTGGGTATCCTGATTTACCTGGTGGCGGTTGTCATCCTGGCGATCCCGATTTTTGTCGTCGCTTTAGTCATTTCAGCCAAGGTTTAACCCAATGAGCGCAACCAGTCACGGCCTGTTATGTCCCCGCTGCCAAAGTGTGATTCCCATCCCGGAAGGGGTGCGTGTCGTGCAATGCCCCAGCTGCGAAATGCGCAGCTACGTGCAGGGTGACAAAGGCACCCGGCGCTGGCAAGTCACCCGCCAGGTAGAGCGAGAACAGGCGCTCACCGAAGTCCAGCGCTTCTTCAGCGGCATGAACCGGGCTTCGGATCTCAAACGCAAAGCGGACATCAAGGAAGTATTTCTGGTCTATCTCCCCTATTGGCGTGTCCGGGCCCACCTGGCCGGCTGGATCTTCGGCCGGGTCAAGAGCGGCAAAGATTCCACCAAGCCGGTCGAGGTCGAGATCTTTGAGGAGATGCATTGGAATGACGCCGCCACAGATGTCTCCGAGTTTGGCGTCCACCAGGTCCGCATCCCGCACAATGAACTGGCGCCCTACGATAGCGATTTGCTCCATGCTGAGGCGATGGTCTTCGAACCAACCGAATCATTCTCTGACGCTGAGGATGAGGCCCGCCAATACTTTGAGCAGCAGGCACGCAGTCGCCGCACCCTGAAGAGCCGCTACTTTGAGAAATACCATCTGCTGCGCCGCCAGCTCAGCATTATCTACTATCCGCTCTGGGTGGCGCGTTACGAATATCGCCAGCGCAACTACCAGGTGGTCGTGGATGGCGCTGCCAATCGGGTATTGTATGGTAAAGCGCCGGGCAACATCATGTACCGATCCGCGGCACTTGTCGCCGCCATGGCTGTCGGCAACTTCATTCTGGTTAATGGCACCTATCTGGCCGCCCAGGCGCTGCTCTTTGCCGACGACTCAGATGATGCCGCTCTCCTGGTTTTGCTGCCCATCGTCATTGGCCTGGCCATCGTCATTGCCGGCTACCGGGCTTTCCGTTATGGCGAAGAAATCGAGCAGACAGATAAGACAGCCCGCAAAGCCCTTAAACAGAAAGATGGCGGGCTGAAGGGGCTACCGGGCCTGGAGATCGTCAACGATATGATGGAAGGCGAGTTTAATCTGGAAAAGATGCTGCGATGAAACTATTGCCTCTGGCCTGCCCCCAATGCCATACTGCCCTACTGGCCAACAATCCGGACATCGTGGTTTCCTGCCCCAACTGCCAGGCCATTATCCAGATCGATGAAGAAGGCCTGACCCGGCTGCCGGCCAGCTTTATCGCGCCACCGGCCGGTCCCGAAACGCCCGTGCAAAGCTGGCTGCCTTTCTGGATGTTTGAAGCCAAAGTCAACCTGGGTGAGCGCAAATCCCAGGGCGGACGCAGCCAGGAAAACGAGGCTCGGGCCCTCTGGGGACAGCAGCGCCGCTTTTTTATCCCGGCCTGGGAGTTGCCGATGGCCCAATTGCGCCAGATCAGCAGCGACTTTGTGCAGACGCCGCCCCGAATGGCCCGGTTGGGCGCGGCACCGGCCGGTCCCCCCATGACCCCCGCCAGCACCAGCGCCGCCGATGCGGCAAAGATGATAGAATTTATCGTGCTGGATATCGAAGCGCGCCGCAGCGACTACCTGCGCCATCTGCATTATGATGTTCAGATCAAGGATGGCCCTCACCTGGTGCTGCTGCCCGCTGATGGGCGTGGCTTGATGCACCGGCATTAATTGATTGACGATTTGGGATTTACAAATTTGGATGCTGCATGGCATCCAGTCCGGGTTTACAGACTTCAGGCGCTGACTACTCATTGACACATCGCCTGACAAAGATTCGCGAAGGAGGATTTTCGTGACCAAGAAAAACATCATCAGTACCGAGAATGCGCCGGCTGCGGTTGGCCCCTATTCCCAGGCGGTCCGCATCGGCAAATTGCTCTACACCGCCGGACAGATCGCCCTTGTCCCGGCCACGGGCAAAATGCTGGAAGGGGATGTCTCCGCCCAGGCCGAGCAGGTCCTCAACAACCTGACCGCCGTCCTGGAAGCCGGCGGCAGCAGCCTGGCCAACGTCGTGAAGACCACCGTCTTCCTGACGGACATGGGTAACTACGCCGCCATGAATGAGGTCTACAGCCGCTTCTTCGGCGACAGCAAACCAGCCCGCTCCGCCGTCGCCGTCGCCGCCCTCCCCCTCGGCGCCCTCGTCGAAATCGAAGCCGTCGCCCTCGTCGACAAAAAGAAAAAAGACGGCAAGAAAAAGAAGAAATAAGAAGAGTGAAGCCACGGATTAACACGGATTGGGCACGGATTTTTCTTTTGAAGAAGAGCTACCTTGCACTCCATCCACAAGAAAATCCGTGTTAAATCCGTGCTAATCCGTGGCAAAAAAAATGACTCAAGGTAAGAAGATCCTCGTCGTCGATGACGAAGCCAATATCCGCGATCTGGCCAAAATGTACCTGGCCAAGGAGGGTTTCGAGGTCGTCATCGCCGAAGATGGGCTGGAGGCGATGGCGCTTTTTCAGCAGGAGCGGCCGGATCTCATCGTCCTGGACCTGATGTTGCCCGGTATCGATGGCTGGGAGGTCTGTCGGCGGGTGCGCGCTGAAGGCAACACCCCGATCATCATGATCACGGCCCGCGATGACGATATCGACAAGATCGTCGGCCTGGAGATGGGGGCGGATGATTATGTGACCAAGCCGTTTAACCCACGCGAGTTGGTGGCTCGGGTCCGGGCTATTTTCCGGCGGGTGACACCGGCCGGTCCCCAACCCGAATCGGACAGCCGGGCCGTCGGCGACCTCACCATCAACGTCGCCAGCCGCGAGGTCACCATCAACGGGACGAAGATCAGTCTGCGCACCAAGGAGTTTGACCTTTTGCTGACCTTTAGCGAGCACCAGAACAAGGTCCTCTCCCGCGAACAGCTCCTCAACCTCGTCTGGGGCTACGATTTTTACGGCCATACCCGCACCGTCGACGTCCACATCGCCCACCTGCGCGAGAAACTGGCCGATTCCCGGCTCAAAATCGAGACCGTCTGGGGCATGGGCTACAAACTGACCCTGGACGACTGATCGTTTTACACTTTTTTTACAAATTCCTGACACCCAATCCAGTATCCTGAGCCATGATTTTCGGAAGAGTTTTGCCGCAGATTTCGCAGATTAGGGGATTTTTGGCTTCGCGTTCAAAGTCGATGCCGCATAGCAATACCAAAAATCTGTGAAATCTGCGTAAACTTGTGCTGAGCGAAGCGAAGTATCTGCGGCAAAGATCTGCCTTGATCGGGAACGGTGTGATGGTTAAGAGTCTGCGTGGACGCCTGCTATCTTCATATGTCTTTGTCATCGCGACCGTGCTGGTGATTACCGGGCTGGCGTTGATACTCGTTGTCGGCTCGCCGTTGGGCAATACTGCCCGGCTGCTGCCCACCCTGCAGAATCTGCAAACCATCAGCCGGGCCTCGGCCCGCCTGCTCACCGACCAGGTCGGAGCCGCCACCAGTCGCGAGGATCTGGCCACCATGCTGGATGGCATCGCTCAAACCGAAGATGTCCGCATCCTCGCCTTTGACACCAACACCCAGACCGTCATCTACGACTCACAAGACCAATGGTTGGCTACAAGCCTGGAAAGCTTCCAGGTCAACGAGATCCAGGATCTAAACGTCGTCAACAGCCCCTTCACCGGCGCCGTGGTGGCCCCGGACAATACCCGCTGGCTGGCCACTTCCCACAACCTCGCGGCCCGGGAGATCCGCCGGGTAATCGTGGTCTACATGCGCGCCCAGCCCACCTTCCTGCAATTTTTCCGCGTCAATTTTCTGACCCCGCTCTGCCAGGCCGGCTGCGCCGCCTTCCTGCTCTCGATTTTGCTGGCCTGGCTCATCACCCGTTCCGTCTCCCGGCCGCTGCAAAATATGGCCACGGCGGCAGAGAACATCGCCTCCGGCCAATTTGAACAACATCTCGCCCTGGATGGGCCGGAAGAAGTCAAGCGGGTCGCCCGGAGCTTCAACCGGATGTCCAGCCAGGTGCAGACGACGCAGCAATCGCAACGGGATTTTGTGGCCAACGTTTCCCATGACCTCAAGACGCCGCTCACCGCCATCCGCGGCTGGAGCCAGGCGATGCTCGATGGCATGGTCAGCGAGCCGGCCGAACAGCAGCGAGCCGCCACCATCATCAACACCGAAGCGGAGCGAATGCAGCGGCTGGTCAACCAGCTTCTGGACCTGGCCCGCATTGAGTCTGGCCAGTTGCAATTAGCCAATGAACCGATCGACCTGGCCGAGCTGCTGGGGCAGGTACACCACAATCTGCTCATGCGCGCGGAAGAGAAACAGCTCTATTTCGACCTGGACATGGAACCAGTGCCGACAATCTGGGGAGATCATGACCGGTTGATGCAGGTATTTACGAATCTGGCGGATAACGCGATCAAACACACACCGGCCGGTGGCCGCGTCCAGCTCCAGCTCCGCGCCACGCCGGACGGCGACCTCCTGGCGGCTGTGCGCGACAACGGCAGCGGCATCGAGTCCACCGAGCTAAGCCGCATTTTTGAGCGCTTCTACCAGGTGGACAAAGCCCGCAGCCGCCCCCAGGGTGCCGGCCGCAGCGCCGGCCTCGGGCTGGCCATCGTCCGCGAGCTCGTCGAAGCCCACGGCGGCACCATCACCGCCCGCAGCCGCCCCGGCGCCGGCAGCGAGTTCGAAGTCCGCCTTCCCTCGCTGCGCTCGGGATGACAGGTCCGCGCGCCGTCATCTCGAGCGACGAAAACCTTCCAACACGCCCAACCTGACGGAGCGAGAGATCTCTACCTCATCACCAAAGTCCGAGTCATCTCGAGCGACGAAAACCCTTTCAGTACCTCCAACGCGACGGAGCAGAGCCCCTTACCACGCCACCAGCCCCAACCTGTGGCAGCCCCTCGCCCAGACGTCATCTCGAGCGACAAAAGCCGTTCAACACGCCCAAACTGACGGAGCGAGAGACCCTACCCACAGCGCCAGCAAAACCGGCCGGTCGCTGGCAACAAACCGCGCAACCTGCCACCACCCGTGACAGGCCAAAGCTGTGGAGAGGGATCTCTCGCCCTCTCTTAATTATCGCATTTCAAGACCACCGAGGCTCGAGATGACGTCGGAAATCAGGTGTTTCGAGGGTAAATTTCAGGCAGGTTCAAGCGTGTTACGTTGAGGACGTTGCTACCAGCCGCAGCCGGTTGAGAAATTCGTTGATCATAATCGCCGTGGCGCCCCACACCTTGTGTGGCCCCACCCGGAAGAAGGTGATATCCAGCTCCTGGCCCCGAATCTGCCATGGCTCCGTCGCCAGGGTGGCCGGGTCATTGAGCAGGCTGAGCGGCGTCTCGATGATCTCCGCCACCTCACCGGCCGCCGGCTGAAACGCCGGCCGCCGCGTGCTCCAGCCAACAAACGGGTGCACCTGGAAATCAGACGGCGGGATATACAACGCCTCCATCCGGCCGATCAGCCTTACCTCGCCTGGCATAACCGCCACTTCCTCATGCGCCTCGCGCAGGGCTGTCTGTTCCAGCGGCTCAGCCGGCTCCTGGCGACCACCGGGAAACGAGATCTGGCCGGCGTGGCTGTTCAGGTCGCCCGCGCCGCTTCGTCAACAGCAGATGCCACTCTTGCTCAATTGGATAAAGCAGCATCAAGACGGCGGCGACGCGCGGCTGGCCTGGCAACGACACCGGCCGGACCCGCTGCCGCCGCGACATCGAAGCAAACTGCCGGTTGGCCTCATCATGGTCAAAGGCCGGCAGGGTCAGGGCGCTCTGGATCAGTTCGGGGGTGAGCTGCGTGGTTGTGTTCATCATGATCATTAACCCGAAAATGATAGCACAGAAGCGCAGCGAGGGGTTGGTAGGGACCCGTCGGGTTGGCGTAACCCGACGGGTCCCTACTAACCCCTCATCCGGCGCCAACATTCTTCTTGACGCACCCGCGACCCTCTGCTACACTGCTCCCAGTTCAAAACCTAAACTAATTAAAGGAGGACAAGACACAATGCAAATGGCTCAAACAGCAACCCACAAGAATATTGCGTTGTGTGTGCGTCCTTGACCTCACCCTTTTTCCTGTCGGAAATGCGGAGCGGCCACGGGTAACTGCACGGGCCGCTTTTTTGATCCCCGGCAGCCACACAACGCGTGTGGCTGTTTTTGATCCCGTAAACCAGATCCAGCAACCTATCGTCCCCCTTGCCGTAGCAAACCACGGCTGGCGGATACCCATGACAGGAAAAAGATGTCTGAATCTCATTTTGACGAGTTTGATGAGGCCCATGGCCTCCAGGAAGAGTACAACCATCTCTTCCAAAAACGCAGCGAACGGCGTGAACGGCGCGTTCGCAAAAACCAGATTGCCCGGCGTTTCCGCGAAGAAGCTTCGCTTGAAGCTATCGCCGACCTGGACGCCACCGATGGCGCGCTACGAATCACTTATCAGCCCTCAATCCATGAATCGGGCTGGCTGCTTGATTCGCTGCGCCAATTCTTCAATCAGGAGCTGATCAGCGACCTGCTCTACATCGTCAAGGGCGGCAAGGAGGCCAATGTCTACTGCTGCCAGGCGGGGCCGTCCACCGGCCGGTCCCACCTCGCCGTCAAGGTCTATCGCCCCCACCAGTTCCGCAAAATCCGCAACGACGCCCAATACAAGGAAGGCCGCCACGTGCTCGATGCCGGCGGCAACGCCATCGTCAAGGACCAGCGCACCTTCCGCGCCCTGGCCAAAAAATCCAAACATGGCCGCGAGACCGCCCGTGTCTCCTGGCTGGCCCACGAATACGAAACCCAGCAAGCGCTTTTCCAGGCCGGCGCCGCCGTCCCCGAACCGCTGGCGATGGCGAATAACGCCATCCTCATGGAATATGTGGGTGATGGCCGGGCCGCCGGGCCAACCCTGAGCCAGGTGGAGCTGGCGCCGGACGAGGTCTGGCCGCTGTTCAGCGACGTCCTGCGCACCGTGGAAACATTGCTGCGTCAGGGCAAGATCCATGGCGACCTTTCCGCCTACAACATCCTCTACTGGCAGGGCGCCGTCAAGGTAATCGATTTCCCCCAGGTGATCGATGCACAGCAAAACGCCAGCGCCGCCGAACTGCTCCTGCGCGATATCACCCGCGTCTGCGATTACTTTGGCCGGCAGGGGCTGCCCATCGATGCGGCGGCGCTGACGGATGCGTTGTGGCGCACGTATGTGGGACCGGCGGCTGGTGCTGATGAGAGCAACGCCATCGAACTCGCCGCCTTCCATCAGCCACCGCCGGGGATTAGCTCGTGAAAAGGGGGCTGGGACCAACCCAGCTCTACCTGCTCATCAGCTTCGGCATGGCCTTTGCCTTCAGCCTGATGAGCTTCATCAGCGGCATCTACCGGGTGCAAACAGCCCAACTGGACCCGTTCCAGTTGCTGCTCCTGGGCACCGCCCTGGAAGGCTCGACCTTCCTCTTTGAAGTCCCCACCGGCATCGTCGCGGACCTTTACAGCCGGCGCCTGTCGGTCATTATCGGCTACTTTGTCATCGGCCTCGGCTTTCTGCTCGAAGGGTTGTTCCCGACCTTCATCGTCATCTTCCTGGCGCAGGCGGTCTGGGGATTGGGCTACACCTTCATCAGCGGCGCCCAGGATGCCTGGCTGGCTGATGAGATCGGCGAAGAGAAATTGACCAGCGTCTACGTCCAGGCCGGCCAATACGGCCGCATCGGCGGCATCCTCGGCCTGATCGCCAGCGCCGGCATCGGCCTGTTGAACTTGGCCCTGCCGATTGTCATCAGTGGCGGGTTGTTCATGGCGCTGGCCCTCTTCCTGGTGCTCGTGATGCCGGAAACTGGCTTCACGCCCACCGAGGCCAGTGAACGCAACACCTTCCACAAGATGCGCGACACTTTCACCAACGGCCTCGGCCATGTGCGCCGGCGACCCTCGCTGCGGCTCATCATGTGGATTGGCCTCTTCTTTGGCCTATATGCCGAGGGAGCCGACCGACTCACCGAGGCCCACATCCTGGACGGCTACACCTTCCCCTTCAGCTGGGATCCGGTGGTCTGGTTCTTCCTCATGAGCATCGCCATCTCCATCGTTGGCTATCTCGTTAACGAGATCATCCGCCGGCGCATTGATGTGGATGATTTGCGGCGCTCGCTGACGCTGCAGTTCACCGTCAACGCCCTGCTGATGGGGGCGATCACCCTGTTTGCCCTGGCGCCGGGCTTCGCCTTTGTCTACAGCAGCGCCGTCATCATGCATGTCCTGCGCGGCACCAGCCGGCCCTACTACCACGCCTGGCTGAACAGCCAGCTCAAGGATTCCACAACCCGAGCCACGATTTTATCGATGAACGGCCAGGTGGATGCGATTGGGCAGTTGGTGGGAGGGCTGGTGATTGGGGCGATGGGGCGGTTGGTTTCTTTACCGGCCGGTCTCCTCACCATGCTCATCTTCCTCGGCCCGGCCGTCTGGCTCTTCAGCGTGGCCCGCCGCCAAAACCATCAGCTCCAGGAGGCGGCCGCATGATCTGTCTGCCCGGCCAACGCATTACCGTTCGTGACTGGATCGAAGCGGATATCGAACCCTGGCTCGCTGCTCATGAACCGGGCCAGGCCTGGCAGGCGCTGGATGGCCCCTACTACAGCCGACCTGCCCAGCAGCGGCTGCGCGAACGGGCTGAACGGCTGCGCGAGCAAATCCAGACCAGCGACTTCCCGGACCCACGCCAGCGGCTGGTCATCGCCGGCATCCGTTCCAACCAACTCCTGGGCACCGTCAGCAGCTACTGGATCAGCCAGGAAACGCATTGGTTGGCCAGCGGCATCGTCCTGTTCGATGAGGCCAATTGGGGCCAGGGCCTTGGTTATGAGGCGTTAGGGCTCTGGCACGACTACCTCTGGCAGACCCACCCGGCCATCGTCCGCCTGGATTTGCAGACCTGGTCCGGCAACCACGGCATGATGGCCCTGGCCTTGAAGCTGGGCTACCGCGAGGAAGCCCGCTTCCGCCGCGCCCGCATCGTCGCCGGCGAATATTACGACGGCCTCGGCTACGGCATCCTGCGCGAAGAATGGGCCGCCCGCTACCCTGACGGTTTCGCCGCCAGTCTGAGGGGTTGAGGACCCGTCGGGTGGTGGACCCGTCGGGTAGTGGACCCGTCGGGTAGTGGACCCGTCGGGTGGTGGACCCGTCGGGTGGTGGACCCGTCGGGTGGTGGACCCGTCGGGTGGTGGACCCGTCGGGTGGTGGACCCGTCGGGTGGTGGACCCGTCGGGTGGTGGACCCGTCGGGGTGGACCCGTCGGACCCCATCGGACCCGTCGGGTGGTGGACCCGTCGGGTGCGGGACCCCTCGCCGGTTATGGGCGCTGGACCAGCGGCAGGTAGACAGCCGGCTGGACCGGCTGCAGGTGCGGCTGCAGCACAAACAGGCCAAATTCGCGGCTGCTCACCACCACGATCCCGCTCTCGAAATACGGGTAGACGCTCCACGAGCCGACAAAGCCGGCGTTGTCGTGACTGGGGAAAACATCAAAATAGCCGGTCTGCACCAGCTGCCCCGTCGCCACCAGACCCAGGTCAAGGATGCGCAGCCCGGCGCTATTGTTGGCCTGGTAAACCCAGTTGCCATTCACGTACAGGTTGTGGTCGGTGGACCGGGTCTCTGCCTCGAATAGCCCGATGATGGCCGGGTTATCCAGATCGCGCACGTCCCAGACGTAGGTGCGGGTGTTGACGCCAAAGTTGAGCTCGTCCGATTCGTCGTCCTGGATGTAGTAGTTGTGGTCGTCCGTCAGCCAGCCCTGGTGCACGTAGGCGGATTGGGGGTAGCCAATGCGGGCGATCTGCTGCGGGCTGCCCTTGTCCTCCACATCCACGATGGTCACCGTGTCCTCGTTGGCGTTGAAGCAGATCTCACGACCATCATAATCCGGGTCGTCGCCCTGATAGTTGACGCATTGGGCGTCGTGGACGTAGCCATCGTCAGAAACGCAGCCGGCAAACACGGGTTCGGCCGGATTGCTCAGATCCAGCATATGCAGACCGCCGTTGCAGGTGTCCGTGCCTACCGCATAGGCAAACCCACTATCCTCGTTGATGACAATGTTGTGGGCGTTGTCGATACCTTCGTAAAGGAAGTCGGGCGTGAAGGTCACCGGCGGGCTGGTCACATCGCGCAACCGGGTCAGGTCAAAAACCTGGATTCCATGGACCAATGCATCGGCCACGATGTAGGCGTAGTTCTCGAAGACTTTGGCGTCGCGCCAGGTGGATGAGCCGATGGTCGACGGCATGTTGCCCAGGTAAACGGGCGCCGTCGGGTCGCTGAGGTCAAAAAAGCTGGTGCCGTTACTGCGCGTCATGATGGCATATTCGGCCCCATCCAATGGGTCAGTCCAGCCCCAGATATCCTTGCCGATGCCGCCGCCGGTCGTCGCCAGGTCCGGCTGGGCCAACAGATCGACGTTCTGGCAAGGATAGACGCCCGCCAGCCCGTTCACACAGTCAGCCAGTCCCACACCCGGATTGGCCAGGGCCGGCCCATCGCCTTCACCGGCCGGTTGCGCCCCCACCACCGTCACAAACAGCGCCAGCAGCAAGCCCAGCGAAAATAAGCGGACCGCGAACGGAATCTTCGTTCCCATATCAACCTCCTGTCTCAATTATCGGGACAACTTTCAGTTACAATGGTACCTTTGCGGCTGCCAAGGAGCGATTCTGATGAAAAAATGGTTTGGACGGGGGACATTGCTGGGGCTGGCAGGCCTGTTGATCCTGATCGTGGTCACGCGGCTGGTGATGGCCCGTAGCCAACCACCGGCCGGTCTCGGCCTCACCAATGGCCAGCTTGCCCCCTGCCCGCCGTCACCCAACTGCGTCAACAGCCAGAGCGGCACCGGGACCGCCGCCATCGACCCCATCCCCTACAATGGCGACACGGTCGCCGCCCAGGCCGCCCTCGTCGCCATCATCGGTGCGATGGATCGCTCAGTCATCCTGACGGCCGAGCCAGATTACATCCATGCCGTCTTCCGCAGCGCCCTATTCGATTTTCCTGACGATGCTGAGTTCTATTTTGACGAACCGGCCGGTCTCATCCACATCCGCTTCGCCTCCCGCTACGGCTACGGCGACCTCGGCGCCAACCACGACCGGGCCGAGGCTATACGCGAAGAATTTCAGAGTTTTGCCGCGGATTAACACAGGTTTTTTTGCCACGGATTAACACGGATTTGTAGGATTTTTGGTTTTGAGAAGCGTGCTGATGCTCAAAGCAGGAGCCTCAGAAAAAAGAATCCGTGTTAAATCCGTGCTAATCCGTGGCCCCTCTTCACTCCGGCGCGTAGCCGGGCAGTTCGTGGAGGCCGTCCTGGTCCTGGATGATGTGGTAGGGCAGCCAGGCGAGGCCGAAGACGTTGACGTCGATGTCCTTTTTGAAGGGGTTGAGCGGGATGGTCGTTTCCTTGGCGATGATCTCATCCCATTTGTCCTCGACCGCCTGAATCTCGTCCGCATACGCCTCTTCCAGGTCGGCGATGTCTTCCTTGAAGGCAGCAATGGCGGCGACCGATTCCTCCACGTCTTCCTTGGCTTTGGAGGTCATCCGTCGTTTGGTCATGGAGCCGGAGAAAGAGCTGCGCCGTTTGGTGAAGAGGCCGAAGATCGTCTCGGCATGTTTGACCGTTTCTTCCCGTTTGCGGGCGGCCAGCTCAGCCTCATCCTCCGCCAGTTCTCGCTCTTCGCGGGCTAGCTTATCCTTGATGCTGTCCAGCTTCTTCTCAAAACTGGCTTTCACTTTCTCCCGCTCCGCGCTTTCCTTATCCTCGGCGGCATCTTCACACAGTTTGCGGAAGGCAGCGTCGTCTGTCCCGGGCGGGGCATAAACATCCAAATCCTCATTGGCGCGAATGTCAACCTGGGTATAGCGATAAAGCCAATCCTGGAAATCATCCTGCAACGTGCGCAGCAATTTGTTGTCGGTCAGATTGCCCGGCAGCGACGCAAAACGGGTTTCGCCGAGCGGGGCCCGGTCGAACTGGCGTGGATCGATGGGGTCGGTCAGGAAATCTTCCCAACGCGTGGCGCCGCGATCATCCACTTCTGGCAGCAGGGCAGCGCGTTGCAGCATTTCGTTGTAATTGTATTTACGATTGCTGAAATGGATATTTGCCTGGGCCAGGAGAACCGGCCGGTACAACAACCCCACCGGCCGCGCCCCCTTGTGGAAACGTCGCTGCTCCTTGCGGGCCGATTCTGCTGCCGTGAGGTTGTTGGGCAGGTAATATTCGTTAATCCCCTTGGGCACGGCCGGTGCGGTCTGGCTACCCAGCTCGGCCAGCGGATCTGCGGCTGATGGGGCCGCAACCCGTTCGGCCATAGCCCCTGTGGCAGCGCCGGCCGCAGCGGCGGCGGGCACCGGTTGAGCCCGCGGCGGCGTCCGTTGGGCCGGCGTGACCGGGGCCGCCGCAGCGGTTTGCCCATGCCCCGCCAGCGCATTTAAGGCCGGGATCTGGTTGCGGGTAACCGGCCCGGCCAGGTAGTTCATCGCCCAACGTGTCTGGAACAGCAGCGGCGCCTTCTCATGGACATTACGCAGCAGGAAAACCCGCTTGCCCAGCGCCGAAATCAAATCATCATACTCGCGCCGGTCCAGCCCGGCGCCGGCCGCCGTGGCCAGCCCATCCAGCAGCCGCGCCTTGTCCTGCTCGGTGCCCAGCTTGCCGATGAACCAGGTACCGGCGTTAGACAACGCCTTGTAATCGATATCAACCGGGTTCTGCGTCGCCAGCACCAGCCCAACGCCAAAAGCGCGCGCCTGCTTCAGCAGCCGCAGCATCGGCTCTTTCGAGGGCGGGTTGCCGATGGGGGGCAGGTAGCCAAAAATCTCGTCGAAATAGACCAGCGCCCGCAGACTCGGCGTACCGGCCTGGGTCCGCATCCAGCTCTCAACCGCTGAATAGAGCAGGGTGACAAAGAACATCCGCTCCGAATCACTCAGGTGGGCGATATAAAAAATCGTATGGCGCGCCCGGCCATCTGGCTCATAGAGCAGGCCCTGAATATCAAGCGGTTCACCCTCGATCCAGGCCTGGAAAGCGGGCGCGGCCAGGATGTTGTTGAGCAGCATCGCCAGCTCGAAGCGATCTTTCTCCGGGAAAAAGCGCTCGATGTCGAAAACACCCAGTTTCTCGAAGGGCGGCGACTGCGTCTGCATAATCAGTTCGCCCAGATTCAGATCCTGGCCCTGGCTCCAGGCCGTCTCGAAAATATTGGCCAGGAGAATGTGCTCGCGCGAGCGAACCGGGTCGATATCCTTCATCCCGATCAGGCCCAATAGCGCCGTCACTGTGCCACTGATCTGTTCCCGCAGCGCTTCCCGGTTGTCATTCCAATCAAGCGCCGGCGCCTTAAGCGAAGCCAGGATGCTGACCGGCAAGCCGGCGTCTGAACCGGGGGTATAAACGGCAAAGCGAGGGCCATCCTGCAGCCGCTGGATGCGCGCCGGGGTGATATCCCAGGAAGCCAGCCCGTTGCGCCAGAGCTCAGCGGTGGCGGCGGCCACTTCGGCGGTAGTTTTGCCCTCGCGGCGGGCTTCAGTGGCGTTGACCCACGGTTCAAAATCAGCCGGCAGCAGGTCGGGGAAATGGAGCAGGGCGTTGGTGATGTCCCCTTTGGGGTCGATCATCAGCGCCGGCACATTGTTGAGGCCGGCTTCTTCCAGCAGATCCAGGCAGAGGCCGGTCTTGCCGGAGCCCGTCATGCCAACCACCACCGCGTGCGTGGTCAGATCGTCCGGATCATAAAGGAGGGGGTCCTGGGTGGTTTCCGCCGAATTCGGGTCAAAAATCCGCCCGAGATAAAATTTGCCGTCTGTCTCCATGATGTTTGTCCTGGGTTATGTTACCGGCCGGTTGACGAGATTCGTTAACTGTCCAATAATCCGGCCATTGATTGACGCCTGACATTAACGACACCATTATAAGGGTCGCGGTTACATTTGCGTAGCTGCCAACCGTGAATTACTTATGAGCACAGCCAACTCTGCCGCCAGCCAGCCCTACATCCAGCAGTTGCGCGACAGCAGCTACCTGTTCGACCAACTGAGTGAGACCCAGGCCGAACAACTCCTCGCCTGGGCTGCAAAGCAGTTGGCGGCGACCCCGGAAGCTGAGCTGGACGAAACAACCGGTGCCCTCAGCCGCCTGCTACGCCAGGTCAACGGCCTCAGCCCTATGCTGGCCTACCTGATCGAGGACGAACTGGCTGAAGACCTCGCCCTGGCCTTCGTCGGCTCCGTCGCCGAGCTCACCGGCCACACCCTCCCCGACGCCTGGATCGACGACCTCGTCAACCGCCGCCTCGACCTGGACACCGACGCCACCTTCACCCACTTGCTGGCCACTTTGCACACCCTCTAGCCCCGTCATCCCGACCGCCGCTCACCAACCGCAGCGCCCAACAAGACAAAGGGAGGGACCTCTACCTCCACCCCTCGTCATCCCGACCGCCGCTCACCAACTGCAGCACCCAACAAGACAAAGGGAGGGACCTCTACCTCCACCCCTCGTCATCCCGACCGCCGCTCCAACCGCAGCACCCAACAAGACGAAGGGAGGGACCTCTACCTCCCCCCCCTGTCATCCCGACCGCCGCTCACCAACCGCAGCACCCAACAAGACAAAGGGAGGGACCTCTGCTACGGCGCGCAAGCGCGCCAACGGTTCGGGCGGCAACCCTACAGGAGAATACCTACCTGTCGGGTTGCGCCCGAACCGTACCCAAAAGCCTATGCCTTGCGCCAGAACAATTGTGCTACAATCAGCCCATCATTTTAGACCAACCTGCTGCCTATTCCAGACCAACGCGTCTCCCGGGGCAGCCCGGCATCATAACTGCAGGATCGATAATCATGGCTAAGAAGAAATCACGGGGCCTGAATGGCAAATTACTGCTGGGGGCGGGCATCGGTGGCGGCATCCTGGTGTTGATCGTCATCGCCATCGCCGCCATTTTTGGCGTCAACCTGGAAGGGGCGGACCTGGATGAGCTGAGCGACATCTTCTCGGCGACGCCGGAGCCGGGTAGCCCGGCGGATCGGCTGCCCACGGTGACGGCACCGGCCGGTAATCCCGATATCATCACCACTGACGGAAACAGCTGGTACGAGATCTATTTCACTGACCCCGCCTGCGCCAAAAGCCCGGCCGAGCGTGTCGGCGGCATCGATCAGATCATCGCCGATGACATCCGCCTGGCCCAATACCAGGTTGACATTGCCGCCTTTGAGCTGGATGACGGCCCCATCGCCGACGCCCTGATTGAGCTGGAAGACCAGGGCGTTCTCGTTCGTGTCGTCGTGGATTCGGATCAGATCGGCCCGGAAAGCGCCATCAACCGCTTGCGCCGCAACGGCATCAGCGTCGTCGAGGATAATCGCTCCGCCCTGATGCATGATAAGTTCATCGTCGTCGACGGCGCCGTGGTCTGGACTGGCTCCATGAACTACACCAGCAATGGCGCTTATTGCAACAACAACAACGCCGTCCGCTTCGCCGTCCCCGAACTCGCCGCCAACTACACTGCGGAAATGGATGAAATGTACCTGGCCCGCCGCTTTGGCCCTTCCTCGCCAGAAAACACGCCCCACCCACAGGTCACCGTCGATGGCGTCCTGATCGAGAATTATTTCGGCTCAGAAATCTCGATTGACGAGATCGTTGGCGCCCGCCTACGGGAGGCCAACAGCGAAATCCTCTTCCTCGCCTTCTCCTTTACCAACGATTTCCTCGGCGACACCATCTTTGATAAGGGTCTGGACGGCATCACGGTGCGTGGCGTCTTTGAGACTTCCGGTTCGGAAACCGAATACAGCGATTACAGCCGCCTGGCGGACCTGGCCGCCGCCAGCACCAACGTCGCCGTGCGCCAGGACGAAAACGGCCGGCTCATGCACCACAAAGTCATGATCATCGACCGTCGCATCGTCATCTTCGGCTCCTACAACTTCACCATCAGCGCCGACGACAGCAACGACGAAAACCTCGTCATCGTCCACGACCCCGTCTTCGCCAGCTTCTTCGTCGAGGAGTTCGAGACGGTGTGGGCGGAGTCGTCGCCGACACGGTAGTGTGCTGCGCTTGCGGTGGTCGGGACGGCCTGCGGCCTTTCGGTACGCTGCGCTTTAGGCGATCAGTACGGGCTACGCCCTTTCAGTAGTCAATGCGGCCTTTCGATGACGGACTGAAAGCGCAGCGTATTGACAGCTGAAAGTGAGCGCAGCATACGTACTGACTGCAGACAGCACAGCATACTAACAATTAACCGCCTTTCACTTCTCCTTCCTGCAACTTCTTCACCAACTTGGTCAGCATCTTTCTGATTTGGGTCAACTGTTGATGGCTTGGCATATTGGTCTGTCAGGTAAATAGTTGAGGTCGCGGCATAGCAGTAACAGATATTCGGTTTCACTTGCTGAGGCAATGCTAATTTGTAGAATCGGGCAAACTGGTTTCGGCTGATATGACTGCACCCTTCTGGCAATATTTGTGGGAACCGACACAGCCGCACGCCGAAGTTGGTCGGTGATAAAGCGTTCTTCCTCGGTAACCCTTTAGTATGACTTCGTAGACTGCCAAAACCATTTGATGCGACCATTTGCCATACGATCAGGGTTCGAAAATCACGCATACCCGTCTCTTTTCCATTCAATCAAACGTACGCCTGCAATTTGCTTGTTAGGTATGTTTTTCCGCTATGGGTTTTGGTGGTCAGTACGGCTTGTGGCCTTTTGGTACGCTGCGCTTTCAGCGGACACGAATCTTGCCGAATCGCCAGGCAATCTCACTTCATCAGTCTGCACGCCTCACTAACAGCTAACAGCTATCAGCTAACAGCCCTCCGTAACCCACCCCACATTCCCCAACATGAACAATTGCTATACTTAACAGCCAACGGCCTGACCACAGCAATGCTTTTGTTATAATGGCGTGATCCTGGCATAGAAGCGCCGGGCAGAGGTTAGATAAACCAATGCAAATGACGGGTACTACTCCTTCGGCAGAACCAAAAACCGGCCGGTCCACCTTGCGGAACCTCGGCTGGTTCCTCATCATCCCTTTTTCCGCGCTGGTCATCATGAGCCTGACCGCTTCGCTGGTCTATACCGGCTACCAGGAAAAGCATGCCGACAAAATCTACACTGGCGTGCAGATCTGGGGTGTGGAACTGGGGGAGATGACGGTTGCCGAGGCTGAAACGGCCGTAGCGGCGGCATTCCCCTATCCTCAGTCCGACACCATCCGATTCGTTAACCCGGCTGATGGCACGGAATGGGCGCTCTCGCCGGCCGAATTGGGCGTCAGCTTTGATGCGGCTGCCACAGTCGCCGCGGCCTATGAAATCGGTCGGGAAGGCGGGCCGTCAGAGCGGATGCGTACTCAATTTGATGCCTGGTATTACGGCCATCCGGTTGCCCCGGTCGTCATCTTTGACGAAGGTCAGTTGGATACCGCCCTGGCCGGCCTGGCCAACAGCATTGACAAGCCAGCCATCGACGCCGAGCTGCTATACGATGGCGAAACTGTCAGCTATCAACCGGCCGAAACCGGCCTCGCCCTGGACCGGGCCGACGCGCGCGCCCGGCTGCTTAGCCCGATCGGCAACCTCAACGCCGTTGAAATTGAACTCCGCGTAGAAGAGGTCCTGCCGGCCATCACCGACACCAGCGCCGCCGCTGCTGCCGTCGAAAATGTCGTCGGCACCCCGATGACGCTCTACCTGGCTGAGCCCCTGGATGACGCCGACCTGCTCCCTATCGAAATTACGCGCGACCAACTGGTGCGCTGGCTGCGCATCGAGACAGAATCAGCCGCAGATGGCAGCCTGAGCTACCAGGTCTCGCTGGATCAGAATGGCTTGCAGGATTGGCTGCGCCAGTTTGAAGACCAGCTCTACCGGGAACCGGTGCGCGCTCGCTTCTATTTTGATGACCCAACCCAGGAACTGGTCCTGGTTGAGCCCCACGTCAACGGGCGCGCCCTGAACGTGGCCGAAACCGCGGCCCGCATCAGCGCCCAGGCCCTGTCCAATAGCCGCAGCGTCGCCTTCGCCGTCGACGATATCGTCCCGGACGTCCACTCCGGCGCCAAAGGAGCTGACCTGGGCATTACCGAACTGCTCACTGAGTCCACCACCTGGTTCTACGGCTCCAGCCCCGAGCGGCGCCACAACATCGCCCGGGCCGCTGTTAACTTCTACGGCATCGTCGTCGCCCCCGGCGAAGAATTCTCCTTTAATGAATGGCTCGGTCCGATCTCGCTTGACGATGGTTACGAGACGGGTCTCGTTATCTTTGGCGGCGACCTGCAGGAAGGGGTTGGCGGCGGCGTCTGCCAGGTCAGCACAACCCTGTACCAGACCGCCTTCTGGGCCGGCTTCCCCATCAAGGAGCGCCAGGAGCACGGCTACCAGATTCATTATTACGACGATGGTGAAGGCCCCGGCATGGATGCCACCATCTACTCGCCGATTGTTGACTTCCGCTTCGTCAATAACACGCCGCATCACCTGCTGATCGAAAACTATTACAACGAAACATTTGAATCACTGACTTTCAAATTCTACAGCACCAGCCTGGGTCGCACGGTCGAGAAAGATGGGCCAACTTTCGAGAATGTTAAAGAGCCTCCCGCTGACCGTTGGGAATTTAATGAAGATCTGGAGGACGGCGAGATCAAGCAGCTCGACTGGGCCGTGGAAGGCGCGCGCGTCACGGTGCATCGCATCGTCCGCAACGCCAATGGAGAGCTTCTGGATGACCAGTATTTTGTCAGCAACTACATCCCCTGGCCTAACATTTACCAATATGGTCGTGATGCGGATTTACCGCCCGGGGTGACGCCCCAGTATGAGTGACGCCTGAGACATGCCGGCGACAGAACAGGTCCTGGCTGCCCTGCGCCAGAATCGCGACTTCATGTCCCAGGTGGTCGCCTGGGAACGGATCCCGGCCCGACCGGCCCAGGTTGCCCCCTTCCCGCCCGATCTACAGCCACAGCTCCTGGCAGCGCTGCACAATCGGGGCATCAGTTCGCTCTATCACCACCAGAGCCTGGCCATTGAGGCGGCGCAAACCGGCCGGAATGTCGTCGTCGCCACCGCCACCGCCTCCGGCAAGACCTACTGCTACAACATCCCCGTCTTCAACACGCTGCTGACAGCGCCCAACGCCACCGCGCTCTATCTGTTCCCCACCAAAGCGCTGGCCCACGACCAGCTGGCGGAAGCGCACCAGCTTTGCGAGGCGGGTGCTTTCCAGCTCAACGTCATGCCCTACGATGGGGATACGCCCCAGGCGCTGCGCCGGCAGGTGCAGCAAAAAGGGCAGATCGTCATCAGCAACCCGGACATGCTCCACGCCGGCATCCTGCCCATGCATACCCGCTGGCGGCGCTTTCTCAGCCAGCTCCGCTACATCGTCATCGACGAGATCCATGCGTATCGGGGCGTTTTTGGCAGCCACCTGGCCAATCTGCTGCGCCGGCTACAACGGCTCTGCCAATTTTATGGCGCGGATCCGCAATTTATTTGCTGCTCAGCAACCATCGCCAATCCGCGCGAACATGCGGAGCGGTTAGTGGAGAAGCCATTTACGCTGGTAGGCGAGCAAGAGAATGGCGCACCGGCCGGTGCCCGCTCCTTCCTCCTCTATAATCCGCCCATCATCGACGAAACCCTCGGCCTGCGCCAGTCCAGCATCCTGGCCGCCAAGGATGCCGCCCTCACCTTCCTGCTGGAAGAGATCCAGACCGTCGTCTTTGCCCGCGCTCGCCAGACGGTCGAGTTGCTGCTGGCCTACCTGCGCGACGAACTCGCCTATCGCCATCAACAACCGGAACGGGTCACCGGCTACCGCGGTGGCTACCTGCCCCTGGAACGGCGCCAGATCGAGGCCGGCCTGCGCAGCGGCGAGCTGCGCGGCGTCGTCGCCACCAACGCCCTCGAGCTGGGCATCGACATCGGCGGCCTGGATGCGGCCATCCTGACCGGCTACCCCGGCTCCATCGCCTCAACCTGGCAGCAGGCGGGGCGGGCCGGCCGGCAGCAAAGCCACGCCATCGCCCTCATGATCGCCTCCGGCAACGCCCTCGACCAATACATCTGCAACAACCCGCGCTACCTCTTCGGCCAGACACCCGAACACGCTCTCATCAACCCGGACAACCTGCGCCTGATGGTCAAACATCTGCTCTGCGCCACTTACGAACTACCCTTCCAGAAAGGCGAAACGTTCGGCGGCTATGGCGAAGTCGATGATTTGCTGGCGCTATTGCAGGAAGAAGGCGTATTGCACGAAACCAGCTCCGGCCCATCAACCCAATACCATTGGCTGGGCGAAGGACTGCCCGCCCACACCTTCTCCTTGCGCACCAGCGGCGACGACCGCGTCGTCATCCAGTCGCTCGGCGAGGGGCGGCCCCAGGTGATTGGCGAACTGGACCTGGAAAGCGTGCCGCTGATGGCCTACGAAGGCGCCATCTACATGCACCAGGCGGAAAGCTACCTGGTTGAACATCTGGATTGGGAGGGGCGGCTGGCCGAAGTCCGGCCGATTGAGGTCGATTATTACACGCGGGCCAGCATCGGCACCACTATCCAGGAGCTGGCCCCGGAGGCGGAGGCCCAGGCAGGTGAGGTGCTGCGCGCCCATGGCGACGTCCTGCTCATCAGCAAGGCGACCGGCTACCGCAAAATCAAGCGCTACACCCACGAGACGCTCGGCTTCGGCGAAATTGATCTGCCGGAGATGAGCCTGTTCACCAGCGGTTACTGGCTCATCTTCAGCGAGGCGCTGACCGAACAGCTGGAAGCAGCCGGCATCCTGCTGCGCCCCAACGATTACGGCCCCAACTGGCAGGCCCAGCGGCTCAAGGCGCTGGACCGGGACGGCCACCGCTGCAAGATGTGCGGCGCCGCCGGCGATGAAGGTCCGGGGCTGCACGTTCACCATCTGCGCCCCTTCCGCGAGTTTGGCTACGTCCCGGGCGAAAATGATTATTACCGGCAGGCCAACCAGGTGGAAAACCTGGTTTCGCTCTGCCCCAGCTGCCATCGCGTGGCCGAGCAGGGCCAACAGGCCCGCTCCGCGCTCGGTGGGATGGCCTATCTCCTGGGCAACCTCGCCCCCCTCTGGCTGATGTGTGACCCCGGCGACATCCAGGTCACCGCTGACAGCCGCCTGCCGCTGACCAAGGCGCCGACCCTACTGGTGTATGAGCGGGTACCGGCCGGTATCGGCCTCACCCAAAAACTGTTCGAGCTGCACGACGAGCTCCTCCAGGCCGCCCTCGAAATGGTCACCACCTGCCGCTGCCGCGATGGCTGCCCCGCCTGCGTCGGCCCCCCCGGCGACATTGGCCCCAACACCAAGGCAATGACAAAAAAGCTGCTGGAGATTCTCAGCACAGCCTGATTTGACATTGCCTCCCTTCACGGCATTCACCACAAAGCAGTACGGTGTAGTGACGCTCAGCCAGCAGATTTATCAGAAAAAGATAATAGAATCGCGTGCGCGCCATGGCAGCAATTGATGTTATAGAGTGAGGGGACTATGCTTCCGGGGGTGCCTGGTCCGGCTCGAGTGGGAAAGCGGTTAGGAAATCGGCGTAATCGTGCTGCAAACAATGACGTTGGCCCAAATAAATTGCCTAAAAAAAGGTGACGCAAATTAGTTGACATGCACAACTAACTGTGCTAAATTCCCCGAAGTAGTTGCGGTGTCAACTAGTTAGCTCTTATCTAGACACGATTATGGAAAAGTCCTTGGCTGTCTATCAACTTCTTAAAGAGATCTTCTTCATCCTGGAAGACGGGGAACGTACGCTTTTCAGTCGCTACGATCTGACGGTACCCCGCTTCTACACCCTGAAACACATTGCCGAAAATCCTGGTATCTCCCTGAGCAATCTCTCCACCAAAATGCTCTCAGATAAAGGCAACATCTCTCGTATTGTCAAGGGGATGGAGGCTGACGGCCTGGTCGTGCGTGAGCAACATGAATCGGATGGGCGGGCGCTATGCCTGTTCCTCAGTGAGGAGGGGACCTCGTTGTGCGAGGAAGTGGTCAACGCCCACGATCGGTTCAATATGGAGCGGTTATCCATTCTGGATGGTGACACAGAACTGCTTTACAACAAACTGAACATAATCCGCGAATACCTGGCTGATAACCTGGAGCCCAGCCGGCTCACCCAATAATTTGTTTCCCATTGCGGCGTAGCGTCTTAGGGCTACCCCGCCGATTAATAACCGGTTCGCTTTTCCTGCATCCATTCGGTGCGGAATTGCCGAGCCAACTCATAATCTCATGGAGGAGATTACGACGAATGTCTAAGAAACTTTTTACCCTGATTACCCTGCTGCTGATGGCAGGGCTTCTGCTGGTAGCCTGTGGCGGCGAAACCGCTGAGGAACCAACCGAAGCACCGGCTCCGACTGAAGCCGCCGACGAAGAAATGGAAGAGCCGACTGAAGAGCCGGCGGTTGAGCCGACCGAAGCGCCAGCTGAAGAACCGACCGAAGAGGCCGCTGCTGAGCCGACCGAAGAACCGACTGAAGAGGCCGCTTCCGAGTTCGAGACCAATATCACGATCTGGTCCGACAATCTGCTGACCCCGGTTCTGATGGAGCTGGTTGGCCCCTTCCAGGAAGAGTACGGCATCGGCCTCATCATTGAGGACGTTCCGGACCGTAATGACCAGTTCCCGATTGCCGCACCGGCCGGTGAAGGCCCCGACATCATCATGCTGCCGCATGACCGTCTGGGTGGCTTCGTCGAGAGCGGCCTGATCGCCCCGATCGACCTGAGCGACAAGGTTGCCGAGTTTGATCCGGCTGCCCTGCAGGCCTGGACCTTCAATGGCGAACTGGTTGGTGTCCCCTACGCCGTCGAGAACATGGCGTTCTTCTACAACACTGACCTGATTGAAACCCCGCCGACCACCTGGGACGAGCTGATCACGATGGGTGCAGCCCTTGTGGACAGTGGCGACACTACCTACGCCCTGGCCCTGACCGGCACCACCTATGACTCCTACCCGCTCCAAACTGCCTTCGGTGGTTACGTCTTCGGCCTGAACGATGACGGCACCTACAACCCGAACGACGTTGGTATCGACAGCGAAGGTATGATCGCTGCTGGTGCATTCATCCAGGAAAATGTTGAAGCTGGTTACATCAGCAGCAGCACCGACTGGGATACCGCTCACCTGCAGTTCGAAACCGGTGAGGTTCCCTTCCTGATGGCTGGCCCCTGGGCGCTGGACCGTATCCGCACCTCCGGTGTACCGTACGGCATCAGCCAGTTCCCGTCCGCTACTGAGCAGGGTGTTCCCTTCCTGGGTGTCTGGGGCTTTGCCGCCAACGCCCTGGGTGACAACGTCCTCCTGGCGCAGACCTTCCTGACCGAAGTTCTGGCGACCCCCGAGACCATGCAGGTTCTGGCCGACGGCAGCAACCGTCCGTCTGCCTGGAGCAGCATCGTTAGCAGCGACCCCGACCTGGCGGCCTTTGGTGAAGTTGCCGTTCTGGCTGAGCCGATGCCGGCGATTCCGGAAATGGGCTCCGTCTGGGGCAGCTGGGGTGACGCCTTCACCCTGATCATCAATGGTGAGCAGGATGCGGCCGATGCCCTGACCAATGCCGCGACCCAGATTCGCGACCTGATCGGCGGCGCCGCTGTCGGTATGGTCAACATTCCTGGCTCCTGGCAGGCTGCTGCGGGCGTCTGTGAAGGCGACTGGGATCCGGCCTGTGAAGGCTCGGCCCTGACTGACAATGGTGACGGCACCTATTCCGCGACGTTTGACGTACCGGCCGGTGAGTACGAGGTCAAAGTTGCCCTCGACGGCGGTTGGACGGTCAACTACGGTGTCGATGGTGCCCAGGACGGTGACAACATCGTCTTCACCGTTGACGCTGACAGCCCGGTGACCTTCACCTACGATTCCGAGACCCACGTCCTCACAGTTGAGGTCGGCGGCTAATCTCGTCTCAAATTCAGTGAGGCCCAGACCCAGTCTGGGTCTCACTTTTTCACTCTGACCCGGCGCCTTTCAGGCGACAGCGCTTGGCCCTACCGCAGCAAGCACCGGCCGGAGCTCTCTCAACTGCGGTTCCCCTTTTATCTCGCACAGGCTAAAATTGACGGCATAAGCACGGGTTGCGGCATTCCACCACCGTACTGGTTGTCCCATAGACAAGTTCGGCGGCATCAACCCAGGGAAAAGGAGGTTCGTCTCATGGCAGTTGAAGTTCAAAACAAGCCCAAGCCATCTTCCAGTGGATCGAGCGCGACGCTGCTTAGCGTAACCATACGCTTGCTGCTCCTGCTCGCCATCGATGGCTTCCTGATCTGGTTTGCTGTCCAGGCGTTTGGCCAGGGCTTTAATTCCCTGGGCATCATTATCGCCCTGGTTGGCGCCGGCGTGAACTACATCGTTCTCGTCCGCGATATGTATCCGCTGCGCTGGATGCTACTTGGCCTCATTTTGATGGTCATGTTCGCCATCTGGCCCATCCTGCTTACGGTCTTTGTGGCCTTCACTAATTACGGCGATGGCCATCTCCTGACTGAAAACCAATCCATCGAGCAGATTGAGAAAGAGCGCTATTTGCCTGAAGGCGGCGCCGCTTTCTCCTGGACCGGCTACAAGAATGCCGCCGGCGAATACGTTCTCTGGTTACAAAATGCAGAAGGGGAAAGTTTCCTGGCCATCCCCGGGCAGCCCTTGGTCCCCGGTGCTGAGGCGCAAGACCTCGGCGAACTGGATGATAACGGTATCCCAGCCTCCGTTGGTGAGTACGAGAAGCTCAATGCCCTCCTGGTGGCCAGTGACCAGACCATCCCCTCCATCCAGTTTGGTTCGGAAACAGATGGTGTCCAGATTCGCTCGGCGCGCGAAGCGGCGCAATTGCAGCAAAAATATGTGTACGATCCAGACACAGAGCTGATGGTTGACCAGGAAACGGGCACAGAGTATCGCGCCGTGGAAGGGACCTGGCGCTCTACCAGCGGCAGTGGCGAACTCGCCCCCGGCTTCCGCGACAATGTGGGCATTGGCAATTTCACGCGCTTCTTTGACAGCCCCGCCTTCCGTGGCCCCCTGTTCCGCATCGTGACCTGGAACTTCATCTTTGCCTTCCTGAGTGTCTTCACGACATTCGCCCTGGGGCTGGCGATTGCCTACATTTACAATGATCGCACGCTGCCGGGCCGCAAGATCATCCAATCACTGCTGCTGATACCGTATACCATCCCCAGCCTGATCACCATCATCATCTGGCGCGGTATGTTCAACAACCAGGTCGGCGTCATCAACCGAACCCTGACCGATCTGTTTGGTATCGCCCCCGCCTGGACGGTGGACCCGACCCTGGCCAAAATCGCCATTCTCATCGTCAATCTCTGGCTGGGTTATCCCTATTTCATGCTGATTTGCAGCGGCGCTTTGCAGGCTATCCCGGCCGATCTTTACGAGGCCGCCCGAGTCGATGGCGCCAATGCCTGGCAGCGTTTTTACAAAATCACGCTGCCGCTCCTGCTGGTGGCCGTCGGCCCGCTGCTGGTCGCTTCATTCACCTACAATTTCAACAATTTCAACCTGATTTTCCTCTTTATTGAGGGTGGACCGCCTATTGCCAACTCCGCCACCCGAGCCGGGCACACAGACATCCTGATCTCGTATGTCTACAACTTTGCCTTTGCCTCGGGGCGCGCTAAAGAGTACGGCCTTGGCTCCGCGATTACGATTATCATCTTTTTGATTGTTGCTGTGATTACCCTGTTCCAGTTCCGCTACACCAAGATGTGGGAGGAGGTAGGCGAAGGTGTCTAGTTTAACATTTGCCCAACGAAAATGGCTCGGCCATCTGGCCCGCTGGTTGCTGGCGCTCATCCTGGCTGCTTTCGCCCTGTTTCCGGTGGCCTGGATCGTCTCCGCTTCGCTCAATCCGTCCAACACCCTGGCTTCAGCTAAGCTGATTCCGGACAACTTCGGTTGGGATAATTATCGTTTGCTCTTCGAATCCGAGCAGTTCCCCTTCGCCAGATGGCTCTGGAACTCGGTTAAGATCTCGACCATCACGACGGTCCTGTCCGTTTCCATCACGACGCTGGCCGCCTATGCCTTTTCCCGGCTGCGCTTTGCCGGCCGGGTCACCATGCTCAAGGGCATCCTGCTCATCCAGGTTTTCCCCGGGTTGCTGGCGATGATCGCCATCTTTACCCTGGTCACCCAGTTCGGCACCATCGTCCCGGCCCTCGGTCTGGACACTCACGCCGGCCTGATCATGGTCTACCTGGGTGGCGCCATGGGCGTCAACATCTGGCTCATGAAAGGGTTCTTTGACACCATCCCGCGCGCCATTGACGAATCGGCCATGGTCGATGGCGCCACACACTGGCAAATTTTCACGCAGCTGCTTCTACCGCTCATGCGCCCCATCCTGATCGTCATCGCCATCCTCTCCTTCATCGGCACCTACGGCGATTTCATCCTGGCGCGCATCCTGCTCAAGAGCACCGACCAATACCCGCTCATGGTGGGCCTGTTTATCTTCACCAGCGGCGAGTTCTCGCAACGCTGGGGGCCGTTTGCGGCCGGCGCCCTCATGGGCGCGCTGCCCATCATGATCATCTACCTGCTGCTCCAGGACCAGATCGTCGGCGGTCTGACCCAGGGCGCAGTAAAGGGCTAAAATCGACGGAGCGAGGAACCCCTGTCCATCACCAGGGCCGTTCCAGCACCTTTGTCAGCACAGACAGACGCTCTGAGGGTAGACTGGCAATACGTTTCCGACATTTCCTGAGCCTCTTTCATGGGGTATCAGGGTAATTGAGAGCAGGCGAAGGACCCCTCTCTATGATGCCAACCTGACCCGGTCAGCGGCTGGCAGGCCTGATCAGCTCACGGGAATATTTCCAGGCCACGGTGATTTTTCTGTGACGACTCACCGAATGTATGGCAATCGCTGCCTGGAAACACCCATTCTGGCTAAAAGTCTGAGATCGAGGTCCTTCGCCTGCTCTTGTTGAACGCCACTCCCCATGGAGGAGGCTCAGGAAATGTCGGGATTATTAGTTTGACAGTAGCCATAAATGAGCAAATAGCATCCTCTGCCCCAGGTTGTCCCCTGAGGCTGCCGAAGGGTTGGGCGCTCTGCGCCCAGTCTCGTAATTGTGCCCAAAACTATTATGAAAAAACTGCTTCTCCTCCCAATCCTCCTCCTGCTCATCGCCTGCCAGGAAGAAAACGCCACGCCGGCGGTCAGCACCCCTGCCCCGGCCACCAGCCCGGCGGCCATGAACACCGCCATCCCACCAACCGCCACGGCTGAGCCGCCTACGGCCACCCTCCTGCCGACGGCAACACCCGACCCGCTCTACACCGGCACCGCAGGCCAACCCTGGTGGGACGACACCGTCTTCTACGAGATCTTCGTACGCAGCTTTTATGACAGTGACGGCGACGGCATCGGCGACCTGAATGGGGTCATTGAGAAGCTGGATTATCTGAACGATGGCGACCCAACCACGACCACCGATCTGGGTATCACCGGCATCTGGCTCATGCCCATCATGGTCTCGCCCAGCTACCACGGCTACGATGTCACCGACTACTACAACGTTGACCCCGATTACGGCACCAACGAGGACTTCCTCCGCCTGATGGAAGAGGCCCACGCCCGCGGCATCCGCGTCATCGTCGATCTGGTCATGAACCATACCTCCGTCAGCCACCCCTGGTTCCTCGAATCCCAGGACCCGGACTCGGACAAGCGGGACTGGTACATCTGGGCCGACGAAGACCCGGGCTACCGCGGCCCGGATGGCCAGGTGGTCTGGCACCGGAGCAGTAGCGGCTTCTACTACGGCGTCTTCTGGAGCGGCATGCCCGATCTCAACTATGAGAACCCGGATGTGACCGCCGCCATGTTTGACGCCGCCAGTTACTGGCTCACCGAAATGGGCGTTGATGGCTTCCGGCTGGACGCCATTAAGCATATGGTCGAGGAGGGTCAGGGGCAGCAAAACACCGGCAGCACCCACGAATGGCTGCAGGGTTTCTTCAACTTCTACAAGAGCGTCAATCCGCTCGCCCTCACCGTCGGCGAGGCGTGGACCTCCACCAACCAGGTCCTGGATTACACCGGCGACGAGGTTGACATCGCCTTCCAATTTGACCTGGCCCTGGATATCCTCAACAGTGCCAACTCCGGGCTGGCGCCCATCTTCAGCGACACGCAGCAGGAGGTGTACGACGCCTTCCCGCTGAATCAATACGCCACCTTTATCACCAATCATGACCAGAACCGGGTCATGTCCCAGCTGCGCGGCGAGGAAGGGCAGGCCCGCGTGGCCGCCTCCGTGCTGCTGACCGGCACCGGCGTCCCCTTCATTTACTACGGCGAAGAGATCGGCATGAGCGGCATTAAGCCGGACGAGGATATCCGCCTGCCGATGCAATGGGCCAGCAACAGCCCCCGCGTCGGCTTCACCGAGGGCACCCCCTGGCGCGAGCCAGCGGCAGATTTCCCCGTTCGCAGCGTCGCCCGCCAGGAAGGCGATCCGGCCTCGTTGCTGAACCATTACCGCAGCCTCATCCAGCTACGGAACGCCCATGAGGCGCTGCGCGTGGGCGAATGGGTCCTGGTCGAGAGCACCAGTGCCCGCCTGTACACCTTCCTGCGCTACACCGAGAACGAGGTCGTGTTGGTTATCATCAACCTGAACCGCAACGGGGTAAACGGCGAAGATTACACCCTCAGCCTCGCTGAAGGTCCGCTGGCTGATGGCCTGGTGGCAGTTTCGCTGTACGGTATCAACCCGGCCGGTCCCCCCACCCTTAACGCCAGCGGCGGCTTCGAGAACTACACGCCCCTGGCCGAGATCCCGCCTTACTCCACCCACATCATCCAGCTCCAGGTGAACGAGTAAAATCATGCGTGGAAGCCGCCGAACGCCCCGTTACTTGCTCCCCGGCCTGCTCCTGCTGGCCACTCTGGCCAGCTTCCGCCTGGCCCGCGCCCAGGCGCCTGAGGTCCAGCGGGTCAAGTACACCGCCGACGGTAGCTACCTGCTGGTTGAGTTCCTGGCCGACGACCTCGTCCATTTTGAGGCTGCCGCCGGTGACGGACCAGCAATCAGTGCGCCCATCGCCACCAGCCCGATGGTCGCCGAAACTGAGTTCGCCGGCCCCAGCCAGTTCGCCGACGACGGCGCCGGCACGCTCACAACAACCGATCTGCGCGTCGCCGTCGACCCGGACACGCTCTGCGCTACCGTCCATGACCTGACGCGCACGCCGGAATTGCTGCTGACAACTATTTGCCCGGAAGATCTGGCTGAGGCGAAGAAGCGCCTGACGCTGGATCCGGCCGGTACGCAAAACCTCTACGGCCTCGGCGAAAAGTTCCGCGAGCCAGGCCAGCCCGATGGCGATTGGGTCGGCGCTGACCGGGAGATCGGCCTCTTCGGCAACGTCATGGAGCCGTTCAGCGGCGGCGCCGTCGGCAACGCCCAGTTCCCCGTCCTATACGCCCTCGGCGCGGGCTTTGACAATTACGCCCTCTTCGTCGATGTCGTCTACAAACAGGATTGGGCGTTCCAGGGCGACGAATGGACCATGACCAGCCGGGCTGACCCCCTGCGCTGGTACCTGCTCAGCGGCCCCAACCTGCCCGACCTCCGGGCCGACTACCTGGCGCTGACCGGCCGGCCCCCCGTCCCACCCCGCGCCCTTTTTGGCCTCTGGGTCTCCGAATACGGCTACGATAATTGGGACGAACTCTATGACAAGCGCGCCTCGCTGGTTAATAACCAATTCCCACAGGATGGTTTTGTCCTCGACCTGCAATGGTTTGGCGGCATCCAGCCCCCCAGCCAGATGGGTTCCCTCACCTGGGATGAGACCAACTTTCCCGATCCGGCCGCTGTCATCGCCCAGCTCCAGGCCGAAGAAGGGCTGGGCCTCATCCTGATCGAGGAATCCTACGTGGACGATGCTCTCAGCATCTTTGGCCTGCTGGCCAGCCAGCGCTACCTGGTCAAAGGCTGCGCCGACTGCGGCCCGGCCGAATTGCGCGGCTGGTGGGGCAATGGCGGCATGGTTGACTGGACCAACAGCGCCGGCGCCGCCTTCTGGCACGACACGCTGCGCCAGCCGCTGATCGATATGGGCGTCACCGGCCACTGGACTGACCTGGGCGAGCCGGAAATGGTCGCCCCCAACAGCTGGTACGCCGGCCTGCCCGGCCTCGAGCTGCATGATCAGCTGGCCAATCACAACATCTATAACCTGCTCTGGGCCGCCAGCATCGCCGACGGCTACAGCCGCAACGCCGTCGAGGGACGCCCCGCCATTCTCTCCCGCTCCGGCACCAGCGGCATCCAGCGCTATGGCGCCGCCATGTGGTCCGCCGACATCGGCAGCAACTTCGCCAGCCTGGCCACCCACATGAACGCCCAGATGCATGTCGCCCTTTCCGGCATCGACTACTTCGGCTCCGACATCGGCGGCTTCCACCGGGGCGATATCAGCGGCGCTGAGCTAGATGAACTGTATACCGTCTGGTTTGCCAACAGCGCTCTGCTCGACGTACCGGTTCGCCCCCACACCGAAAACCTGTGCAACTGCAAGGAAACCGCCCCCGATCGGGTCGGCGACCTGGAGAGCAACCGGGCCAACATCCGGTTGCGCTACGCGCTCGGCCCCTATCTCTACTCGCTGGCCCACGACGCTTTTCTAAACGGGAGCGCCGTTGTGCCGCCGCTCGTCTACTATTTCCAGGACGACCCGGCCGCCCGCGAACTGGGCAGTCACAAGATGCTGGGGCCTTACTTGCTCGTGCGGACGGTGACGGAGCCGGGGCTGGCGAGCGTGCCGGTTTATTTACCGGCCGGTACCTGGGTCAACTACCACAGCGGCGCCTGGGTTGAGAGCGCCGGCGGCTGGCTCGATGGCGTTTCAACCCATCCAGAAGGTCCGTTTCAGCTACCGCTCTTCCTGCGCGCCGGGGCCATCGTGCCGCAAATGTACGTCGACGAGCAAACGATGAATCTGGCCGGCCGGCGCCACGACGGTTCCGTCCGCGACGAACTGATCGTCCGTATTGTGCCTGCGCCAGAGCCCAGCCAATTTATCCTGCGCGAAGACGACGGCCGCACCATCGCCTACCAGGCCGGCGCCGTTCGCCAGACCGCGATCAGCCAGCTCTGGACTGAGGGATTGATCGAAATCAATATCGGGGCGGCGACGGGCGACTTCGCCGGCGCAGCAGCCAGTCGGGACAACATCATCCAGGTGGATATTGGCGCATTGGAACCAGCGACGATTACGCTCAATGGCCAACAACTTCCCTATCTGGACGATGAAGCCGCCTGGGCTGCTGCTGAGGCCGGCTGGTACCTGACGGCAACCCAGCTCCAGCTCAAAACTGGCGCGATGCCGGTGACCACGGCCAAAACCATTGCCATCGAACTGCTAGAGGGCGATGCGGACGTGACCACGTCGATCGCCACCGTGCCCGCCGCCGCCGAGCCGGCCCCAACGCCTGCGCCAGCCGCAGTTGACGAAGCGGCAATACCGGCCGGTCGCTATCTCCTTTACACCCTTTTAGCCCTGCTTATTCTCATCGGCGTGGCCCTCTACGCCCGCCGGCGGATGGTAGAAACATGATGCGCCCACGGCGTTTCCTGACAAGCCTCATTGCCCTGGCCGCGCTTACCGCTGCCCTCCTGGGGATGGTCGGCCCGGCTGAGGCAAAATCCGAAGCAATTACTGAATCCTTGTTCAGGGATATTAGCCGCCAGGCCGGCATCGTCGGCACGCGGCAGGGGAATGACCGGGCCATCGGCCAGGCCTGGGGCGACTATGACCGCGACGGTTGGGTCGATTTCTACGTCACCGATACCCGCGGCCCCAACACCCTCTTCCGCAATAACGGCGACGGCACTTTCAGCGTGCCGCTCGAGGCCGCGGCCGTCGCCCTGCCCGACGCCTACTCCGGCGGCGCCTCCTTCGCCGACTACGACAACGACGGCTGGCTTGACCTCTATGTCGTCAATTGGGGCGCCAATGTCCTCTTTCACAACGAGGCGGGTCAGGGGTTCCGGCCGGTCACTGACCTGGCCGGCGTCGGCGACGAGGCCAACGGTCAAACGGCCTCCTGGGGCGACTTCGATAACGACGGCTGGCTCGACCTTTACGTCGCTAACTGGTCCTGTTATCCGCGCTGCGGCCGCCCCAGCAGCGGTGACAACGACCGCCTCTACCACAACAACGGCGACGGCACCTTCAACGACGTCACCCATTACCTCGGCGGCTACACCAACGGCGCCGGCTTCGTCGCCAGCTTCACCGACTTCGACAACGACGGCGACCAGGACATTTACCTCGTCAACGACGAATTCCTCTTCCCCGTCGGCAACATGCTCTGGCGCAACGACGGCCCCGGCTGCGACGGCCATTGCTTCACCGAGATCGGCGCTGACGCCGGCGCGGACACCCGCGTCATGGGCATGGGGCTGGCCACCGCCGACTACGACAACGACGGCGACTTCGATTTTTACTTCTCCAACGCCGGTCCCATGACCCTGCTGCAAAACCAGGGCGATGGCACCTTCCGCGACATGGCGGCCCTGGCCGGCGTCGAGCAAGCCAGCGCCATCGCCTGGGCCACAACCGCGCTGGATTACGACAATGACGGCTGGCAGGATCTCTACCTGGCCGTCATGACCAGCGTTGATCATCGCCAGATCCCGGCCAACCCACTCTTCCACAACAACGGCGACGGCACCTTCAGCCGCGTCGAAAACGGCAGCGGCGCCGCTGATGTCGGCCCTACCATGGGCGTGGCCACCGCCGATTTTGACCGGGATGGCTGGGTCGATCTGCTGCTGGGCAACAAGGACGAGGGCTACAAGCTGCTGCGCAATCAGGGCGGTGACATGAGCAGCGCCCACTGGTTCTCGCTCGAACTCGTCGGCGGCGGGCCGGTCAACCGGGATGCTGTCGGGGCGCGCGTCATTTTGGAGACGGCGGACGGGCTGCGCCAATTGGGCGAAGTCCGCAACGGCGGCAGCCTCGGCGCCGGCCATGAGCTGGCCCTCCATTTTGGCCTGGGCGCGAACAGCACCATCGAACAGCTACTCATTCGCTGGCCCGACGGGCGCGAGCAAAGCTTCAGCGACATCGCTGTTGACCGGCGTGTGCAACTGGTTTACCCGCTGGATGAAGTGGCTGAAGCAAATCAGCACGCAGCGCTTTATCCGGCTACGGCGCCATCGAACCGCCCGCTGTCGCCGCAATTGGCCGAATTAGGGCTGACCGTGCTGGCGCTAGTTGGCGTGGCGCTGGGGGTCTGGCTGATCCGGCCGGTCACCTTCTCCTGGTCCTGGCTACGCGGCGCCGCTCTGGCACTGGGTCTCGTTCTCTCTCTGCTGGCTGTCACCGCCGCCACCCGTGGGCCAGTGACCAGCTGGCAAGCGCCCGAACAGCGGCTGGCCCGCCTGCTGGACGCCGCCGGAGCCGCCCCGCCAACCGTCCTGCCCGCCGCCAGCGCCGCCCAGATTCAGCTTGGCGAAGCGCTTTTCTGGGACCCGATTCTCAGCGGCAACGAGGACACCAGCTGCGCCACCTGCCACCACCCAACTCTGGGCACCGGTGACAATCTGTCGCTTTCCATCGGCACCAACGGCCGCGGCCTCGGGCCGGACCGCACACCGGCCCGCCAGCTCATCCCACGCAACGCCACCCCCATCTACAACCTCGGCTTCGCCGGCATGGACGTGCTGTTCTGGGATGGCCGGGTCGCCGGCACCGCCGCGGACGGCTTCGACAGCCCCGCCAATGACGACCTACCCTTCAATCTGACCGACGCCATCGCCGTCCAGGCGATGTTCCCCGTCACCTCCCGCGACGAGATGCGCGGCAACCCGGGCGACCAGGATATCCACGGCGTCCGCAGCGAGATGGCCGGTCTCAAAGATTATCAATGGCCGCTTATCTGGGATGGCTTGCTGGCCCGGCTTTTGGCCATCCCCGCCTATCAGCAGCTCTTCGCCTCGGCCTATCCGGACGTGCCGGCGGCCGAGCTCAATTTTGGCCATGCCGCCAACGCTTTGGCCGCTTACCAGATGGCCACGTTCACCTTCACCGATGCGCCCTGGGACCGTTACCTGCAAGGCGACCAGGCGGCCCTTAGCCCGGACGCCCTGCAAGGCGCCATCCTCTTTTATGGCGAGGCCGGCTGCGCAACGTGCCATGCCGGGCCGTTGCTGACTGATCTGCAATTTTACAACCTGGGCGTGCCCCAGGTCGGTCCGGGCAAGGGGTTCGAGGAGCCGCTCGATTACGGCCGCGCCCGTGAGACCGGCGACGCGCGCGACCTCTTTGCCTTCCGCACGCCGCCGCTGCGCAACGTCGCCATCACCGGCCCCTGGATGCACAACGGCGCCTTTCTGACCCTGGAGGCAACGATCCGCCACCACCTGAACCCGGCGACCAGCGCCGCCGCTTATGATCCGAGCCAGCTCAGCCCGCTGGTGCAGGCCGAGAGTAGCAGTGACCCGGCCGTGCTTTTGGCAGCGCTCCAGGTCGACTCGTTTCAGGCGCGTAACCAGGCGCTGAGCGACAGCGAAATGCAACAACTCCTGGCCTTCCTGGCTTCATTGACCTCACCCTCAGCCGGAAATCCTAACCTCATTCCGGCCAGCGTGCCCAGCGGCCTGACCGTGGGCGGCGACTAACCGTATCTGAACCATTATGAGCGAACGTCCTGATTTTCTCTTCGGCAAAATGAATCATTTTCACGAGCGGCTGGCCCGCCAGCAGGCTGAATGGCCGGGTCTGCGCCACGAAATGCGCTGCACCCCGACCAATCCGGAACCCGGCCAGCCCATCACCCTGACGGTGCTGAGCGCCGGCCAGCAGGCGTACCAGGAGTTGCGCTGCTGGTACACGCTGGATGGCAGCCGGCCCACGCTGGCCTCGCCCTCGCTGCCGCTGCGCCAGAGCGGGGCGGAATGGAGCTTGCTGGAATGGGATTATCGGGCCGTCTGGGAAGTGGAATTGCCGGGGCAACCGGCCGGTACCCTCCTGCGCTACCGCCTCGGCGGCCACGACCTGGGCAGCGACCGCTGGCGCTTCGCCGACAACGAAAGCGAGACCATCGCCGATGCGACCCCGTTCGCCCTGCTGATTGGCGCGGCCGACCGGCCCGCCTGGGCGCATGAAGCGATCGTCTACCAGATTTTCCTCGACCGTTTCTACCCGGGCGACGGCCTGGAATGGCGTCATCCCGGCACCATCTCCGGCATCTATGGCGGCACCCTGCGCGGCGCCATCCAGAAGCTGGATTACATCCGCGACCTGGGCTGCAACGCCATCTGGCTCTCGCCCGTCTTCGCCAGCCCCTCCCACCACCGCTACGACGCCTACGACTATTACACCATTGACCCTGTCCTCGGCAGCAACGAGGATTTTCTGGAGCTAATCGAGCAGGCTCACGCTCGCGGCATTCGCATCATCATGGATTTTGTGGCCAACCATTGGTCGCACCTGCACGGGACAATGCAGGAAGCCCAAAAAGATCGGCAAAGCCCTTATTACGACTGGTATTACTGGATCGATTGGCCGCATGACTATCACACCTTTTTCGGCGTCATGACCATGCCCAAACTCAATCTGGAGCATGAGCCGGCCCGACAATATCTCTACGAGTGCGCCCAGCATTGGCTGCGCCAGGGGGTCGATGGCTTCCGGCTCGACCATGCCCATGGCCCGTCGATAGATTTTTGGGCCGGCTTCCGCCAGGCCTGCCGGGCCGTCAAACCAGATTGCTGGTTGTTCGCCGAAGTTACCGAAGGGGCCGAGAAGAATCGCGGTTACAGCAACGCGATGGACGGCTTATGCGATTTCCTCCTGACGGGTGCCCTGCGGCAAACCTTTGCCCAAGAGGCCTGGTCGTTGGGCCAATTTGAAAACTTCCTGCGCAACAACAACGGCTATATGACGCCACATATGATGATGCCCGCCTTCCTGGACAACCACGACATGAACCGCTTCCTCTACGCCGCCGGCGACGACAAAGCCAAACTGCGCCTGGCGGCGCTGGTGCTGCTCACCCTGCCCGGGCCGCCCATCCTCTACAACGGCACCGAATCCGGCGAAAACCAGGAACGCTCCATCCACAACAACGATTTTGGCATCTACGAGGAAGCGCGCCTGCCCATGCGCTGGGACGAGCGCTTTGACAGCGACCTGTGGGGCTATTTCCAGCGGCTGCTGGCAATTCGGCGGGCACATCCAGTCATCTGGCACGGGGAGCGGGAAGCGGTCTGGTTGGATGAGGCCGCGGGCGGCTGGGGTTATGTATGGCGGGCACCGGCCGGTCCCGCCCAGCTCCTCGTCCTCGTCAACCGCTCCCGCCACGAGCAGACGATCAGTCTGGCGAACCCCGGCTTCGGCGAGGCGGTGCGGGATTTGTTGGGGGACCGGCCGGTCATCTGCGCCGAGGGCCGGCTCCTGCTCACCCTACCATCCCAGACCGGCGCCATCCTGGCAGCAGGGTGAGGGGTAGGGGACCCGGCGCTCGGTTCGGGGTCCTCAGACCTCACCCTCTCGACATTAGCTGAATGTCCACGCGGCACGTCCAAGCCCAGCGTCCAGCGGCTCACCCTTTTCGATTTGGGCAGCTCCAGGCCCCTGCAGCAAAGCAACCAGCATCCTCCGGCCATTCGCCGCCAGCTTCTCACGTATCAGATTTTGCGATCCAGCTGCTCGTCAGCTAGAGCCGCAGCCTCCAGCTTTTCTGCCCCCCATCACCTTTGGCGAACCCTCCATCGATCAGCTTCTAGAGTCATCATAATGGCGAACTGCCGAAAGCGTCAACAGCGTGAGGGGTAAGGGGTAACCCGTCGGGTCCCCTGAACCCGACGGGTTCCCCCTACCCCTCACCATACCCACACGTCCCCATTTTCGGCACGAGGATCTCGCTGGCGTATAATGGGCAGCCTATGCCCGCTGACCGCACCTTCGTCCCCGACGCCGCCCCGTTTCTGAAATGGGCCGGCGGCAAGAAATCGCTGCTGAAACAGTACGCCGACTATCTGCCCAAAACGGACGAGATCAACCATTATTACGAGCCATTTATCGGCAGCGCCGCGCTCTTTTTTCACCTGCAACCAGCCCGTGCCACCCTGAGCGACATCAACGGTCAGCTGGTCGATGTTTATCGCTCGGTGCAGCAGCGGGTCAGCAAAGTGATCGCCGCCCTGCGGCCCCATCGGAACGAAGAAGAACATTACTACGCCGTAAGAGCGCTTAATCCAGCCGATCTTGCCCCGGCTGAACAGGCGGCCCGCCTCATCTACCTCAACAAAACCTGTTACAACGGCCTCTACCGGGAAAACAGCCAGGGGCAGTTCAATGTCCCCTTCGGCCGCTACAAAAACCCCAAAATCTGCGACGAAGAACGGCTCAAATCAGCTTCCCGGGCGCTCAAAGGGGTAAGGCTACGCACCGCCGACTTCGCCAAAGCGGTCGCCGAAGCGGGACCGGGCGATTTCGTCTATTTCGATCCGCCCTACGCCCCCCTCAGCGCCACCAGCAGCTTCACCAGCTACAGCCGCCACGGCTTCAACGCCGACGACCAGCGCCGCCTGGCAGCCACTTTCCGTAACCTGAGCGAGCGCGATTGCAAGATCATGCTCAGCAACTCCAGCGCCCCTCTCATCTACGAGCTCTACGACGGCTTCCACATCGAGGAAATCCAGGCGCGCCGGGCCATCAACAGCAAGGCGGATGGCCGCGGCCCGGTCAAAGAATTACTCATCCTGAATTACTAGGACCACTCCTGCATCCCACCCCCGCTTTTGGTAAACTTGGGACCGCCATGCGGAGACCCATCAACATCTTCCTGCTTCTCCTGACCGGCCTGGGGCTGCTGCTGAGCCGCCCGGCAGCCGCTCAGGAAGAAGATCCCAACGCCATTCCTGATTGGCGCTTCGGCGTCATCGAAAGTTATGAAGCGCCCGGCCACGCGCGCGTCCTGGGCGCCGCCTGGACGCGGGTGCAGTTTCAATGGGCTGATGTCCAACCAGAAGAGCCCGGTAGCTGGGTTGAGACGGTAGCCGACGAGGATATCGTCGGCCAGGTTGAGGCGGGGCGGCTGGTGGTCGGCCTGTTGATTGGCATTCCGGAGTGGGCGCGGGATGAGGCAGATTTACCGGCCGGTCTCTATCTCGCCCCTGACGACCCAGACAACCTCTGGGCAGGCTTTGTCCGTGAGGCCGTCAGCCGCTACGCCGGCACCATCGACCATTGGGTCATCTGGAACGAGCCGGATATCTGGGACCCGGACGCGCTGGGCCACACCTGGGATGGCAGCGAAGCCGATTTTGCTCGCCTGCTCAAAGTCGCCTACCTGGTCGCCAAAGAAACCAACCCGGACGCCGTCATTCATCTCCCCTCATTTACCTACTTTTGGGACGCTAACTTCGACCGGGAGCAATACCTGGGCCGCCTGCTCGACGAGATCCTGGCGGACCCCGAGGCAGCCGCCAACAACTATTATTTTGACGTGATGTCGGCCCATCTCTACTTCAACCCGGACCTGATCTTCCAGATCATGACCGAGTTCCAGGCCATTCGTGAGGATCATGGCATCCCGCACAAGCCGATCTGGCTCGTCGAGACCAATGCGCCCCCCATCGACGATCCGACCTGGCCTGTCGCCAACTGGACCCTGTCGGTCACACTGGATGAGCAGGCGTCGTTTATGCCACAGGCGGTGGCCGTCGCCCTGGCAGCTGGGGCGGAGCGGATCGCCATCTTCAAGCTCAAGGACACGGACAGCGACCGGCTGGCCAATCCGGAGCCATTCGGCCTCGTCCGGTTCGATGGCACCCGGCGACCGGCCTACTGGAGCTACCGGACGGCGATGCAATACATGGCCGGCGTGACCAGCGCCGAGATGGTGCGTTGGGACGAAATTGGCCAGATCCAGCTTGAACAAGATGAGATCACGACGACCGTGCTTTTCTCCCGTCTGCCATCTGAGCAGGTCGCCGAAGTGCCGGCCACGGCGCCCACCGCCTTTTTAACTGACCAGATCGCCGGCCGCCGCATTGTCATTGAGGCTGAGGATGGCGTCTTTCGGGTGGAGTTGCCGGCCGCGTTCTGCACGCAGCCAATTGGCGATTATTGCATGATCGGCTCAGCCGCCTATTACCTGACCCAGGACAAGCAAGGCGGGCCGCCGCCGGGGCTACCGGTTGGCTCACCCATCCAGCCTGCCGGCACCGCCACGGCAACGCCGCCGCCCACTCAGGCCAGCACCGCGACGCCGTCACCGCCTACCGCCAGCCCCACCAACACGGCCGTCGCCACCAGCACCGCCACCGAGGCAAGCGCCGCTTGAGACCGGCCCGACAAAGCTTCGTCTACCGCAGCGGCCACGCAGTTGGCCGCCGTCGAACCAACAGCCGCGGCCTCAGCTACTGCCACAAGCGGCCTACCGCTACCCTTTCGTCGCCCCGGGCCCACGAGAGCCAGGCCGGCTTCGGCCTGGATGCCGACCTGACCGTCTGGCTGGCCGCCGCTGTCGGCTTTGTATCGACCGTATTGCTGCTCATCGGCGTCTACCGGCGCCTGAGCCGTGATTGATCGAACCGGTGAGGGTAGGGACCCGACGGGTGCCGGACCCGACGGGTCCCCTACCCCTCACCCGGTCGAAATCGAGAGTGCGATGAAACGCTTCTTTTTGATCTTGCCCGCAGCGCTCCTGCTGCTGCTCCTGGCCCGGCAACCCATAGCCGCCCAGGAGCTGGTCCGCGACAACCGGATCTCGGTGGACTACCCCCGCTCGGCCACCTTCACCCTGGAGCTGGCTGACAGCAGCCAGGTCAGCGCCGCCACCCTCATTTACGAAGTGGAGAAGTTCACCTGCGTCTCAGCCAATACGCTGGTGCCGGTTGAGGTGACCGGGAATACGCTCGAATGGAGCTGGGTCATGAACCGCTCCGGCAACCCGCCGCCCGGCGTCAGCCTGAGCTGGTATTGGGAGTTGACGCTCAACAATGGCCAGGTCACTCAGACAGAACCGCAGCAATACGTCTTCACCGATGAGCGCTTTGAATGGCAGACAGTCTCGGCGCCGGGGCTGACCATGAACTGGTACAGCGCCGACAACGTCGGCCCGGCGCTGCTGGATGCGGCCGTTGGTGGCCTGAACCGGCTGCAGACGGAAATGGGCATCACATTGACCGACGACGTCCAGATTTTTATCTACGACGATTTTGATGATCTGCGCGACACCCTGATCTATGTCTCAAACTGGGCCGGCGGGGTCTCGTTTTCGGAATACAACGTGATTTTGCTGGGGGTACCGGCCGGTACCATCGACGATTGGGGCCAGGAGGTCGTGCCGCACGAATTGGCCCACATCGTCCTGGGCCAGTTTGGCCGTAGCTGCGTCGGCGGCAACCGGCCCACCTGGCTGGAAGAGGGGCTGGCCGTCTACGCCGAGGGAGCGCCGGACGAAAATGTCCTGGCTGACATCGACCAGGGCATCAACCAGAATGCCTTTGACCCGATCCGCAGTCTGACCGGTGCCTTCCCGGCTGACCGGGACCAGGCCGGCCTGGCTTACAGCCAGAGCTACAGCATCGTCGACTACCTCTATCGGGCGTATGGCGCCGAAAAGATGCAGACGCTCATCCTCACCATCGCTGACGGCATCGACATCGACACGGCCCTGGCGCAGGTTTACGGCTTTAATCAGGATGGGCTGGAAACGGAATGGCGCGCTGATGTCGGCGCCCCGGCGCGTTCCATCCCGCCAACGCCGGCGCCACTGGGCGCCGGCAGCGTCCCCACCGCTATCCCGTTGGACACCTCCCTGGCCGTGCCCACAGCCCCGGCTGCCGCCGAAACGCGGCAACCGGCTGAGGAAGAGCCCGGTTTCCAGATCTGTTCGTTGGGGTTGATCCCATTGTTGGGGCTGGTGTTTGTGTCGACAAGGCGGGGGAGGAAGTATGAATAAGCTATTAGCTGTTAGCTATCAGCGGTTAGTGATCGGTTTAGGGCTGATAATGGGGCTTTTGCTGGCGTGCAGTTTGAGCGGGCAGCTGCCGGATAGCGCTGGCGGCAACCAGGTGACGATATCGGCGGGGCAGCCGCGCACATTGGATCCGGCGCTGACGCTGGGTGGGCCGGATAGCCCCATCGGCCACATCTTCAGCGGTCTCGTCACCCTCGACACTCATCTGCAGGTCCAGCCCGATCTGGCCGCCGGCTGGGAAATCAGCCCGGACGGCACCGTCTACACCTTCTATCTGCGCCGGGATGTGCTCTTTCACGATGGCTCCCCCTTCACCGCCGCCGATGTTATCTTCTCCTGGGAACGGGCCACTGACCCGGCCCTGGGCTCCGACACCGCCGGCACCTACCTGAACGACATCGTTGGCGCCAACGATCGGCTGGCTGGCGCGAGCAGCGCCATTGCCGGCCTGCGCGCCATCGACGACTACACCCTCGAAGTGACAATTGATGCGCCCAAGGTCTATTTCCTGGCCAAACTGACCTACCCGGTCGCCTATGTGGTCCAGCGGGAAAATGTGGCCGGCAACAACTGGGAACATGCCGCCATCGGCACCGGTCCCTTCAAGCTGGAGCGCTGGACCGACGATCAGGAGATCATCCTGACACGGAATGTGGATTTCTACGGCGACAGTGGCAATGTGGACCGGGTCGTTTACCTGATTGGCCAGGGCATCCCCCTGGCAATGTACGAACAGGACGAGATCGACCTGGTCGGTCTGGGCGGCGCCAACCTGGCCCGGGCCCTGGACCCGAACGAGCCCTTCTCGGCCGACCTGGCAACCGGCGTCGACATGTGCACAACCACGCTCACGTTTGACACCACCTTGCCGCCCTTTGACGATGCGCGCGTCCGGCAGGCGTTTAATTACGCCATCGACAAACAGAAGCTGATCGCCACCCTCTACGACGGCAACGCCCTGCCGGCCCATGGCGCCTTGCCACCGGGCATGCCGGGCTACAACGATACGCTCACCGGCTACCCCTACAATCCAGACCAGGCCCGATCGCTGCTGGCGGAAGCAGGCTATGCGGACGGCGCCGGCTTCCCGGTCGTTTCTTTCTACACGTCAGGCTACACGGATGTCGGTGGGCTGGTTGAAGCGGTCATCAGCATGTGGCAGGAGACGCTCGGCGTGTCGATTCAGGCAACGCTGCTGGACCCGTTTATCTATTACGATGAATTGTATGCTGGCAACCACGGCCAGATCTTCTCGACGGGCTGGTGTGCGGATTACCCGGACCCGCAAAATTTCCTGGACATCCTGTACGGCACCGGCTCCAACCAGAATCTGGGCGGCTACAGCAACCCCGAGGTCGATGGGTTGTTGGCCCAGGCCCAGGGTGAGCCGGTGCCGGCCACACGGCTCAGCATCTATGCGGAGGCAGAAGCGCAGATCGTGACGGACGCTCCGGTACTCTTCCTGGTGCACAGCCAATCCGCGGTGCTGGTGAAACCCCGCTTGCAGGGCTACGTACTGACACCGATTGGCGTGCCCCAATGGCACCGGGTCAATGTGGCTGAATGAGGAGGTTGTAAGCCAATGAAATGTCCCAAATGCGAGACTAAACTAAACCCCCAGCAAGTCGGGGATGTGGAGCTGGATGTGTGTGCCAATTGCGGCGGCATCTGGCTGGATTTGGGTGAGCTGAAGGCGTTGTTACGGCAATCGGAGCAGTTCCAGGCGGCAGCAACGCCACCGGCCGGTGCCCAAACCGGCATCTACGACACCCTCACCGGCCCCTGCCCCCGCTGCGCTGGCCAGGGCCACATGACCCGACTACAGGATCTGGACCGGCCGGATATCACCATGGACTCCTGCCCGGTCTGTTACGGCATCTGGCTGGATGGTGGTGAGTTCAACCAGTTGGCCCGCAAAGATATCATCGCCGGCGTGCGCCGCTTCCTCCGCCGCAACTTCGGCGTATGAAAGAATTTAATTGACCCTGTCATGCTGAGCGAAGCGAAGCAACGGTTTAATCAACCACCATTTCATCGTAGAGGGCCATCATCTCGCCGACCAGGCGCTCGATGCTGTAACGTTCGCTCACGCCCTGGCCAGCGGCCTGGCCGAGCCGGGTCGCCAGCGCCGGGTCATGTAGCAGCTTCAGCAGGGCAGTGGCCAGCGCCTCGGCGTCGCGCATGGGCGTGATCAGAGCCGTCTCCCCATCTGTTAACGCCTCCGTGAAGCTGGGATGGTCACTGACAACCAATGGTTTGCTCAGCGCCATAAACTCCAGCAGCGACAGGGAAAAGCCTTCCCACAGCGAAGGCATGACGCCAATGTCCATCGCCTCCATGTAGGTCACGTAATCCCCCAGAAAACCGGCAAAATGAATCTGGTCGGCGATGCCCAGTGCCCGGGCCATCTCCTGCAGTTCCTCGCGCAGCGGCCCATCCCCCACGATGACAAACTGGGCCTCCGGGCACACGTCCAGCACCTGGCGGGCGGCCTGCACCAGGTAGCGCTGCCCCTTTTGCTCCTCCAGGCGACCGACGGTGCCGATAACCGGCCGGTCAACATCCAGCCCCAGCAGCGCCTTGGCTCGCGCCTTGTCGTAACTCAGGTCCAGATGGGTGAAATCGATGCCGGTGTGCAGCCAGTGCAGCTTTTTCTGGCTGCGCCGCAGGGTGTCAATCTGGTCCTGCATATTAGCGGCAGAATCGACCAGGATGCCACGGGTCAGCCGGTCCAGCGGCCAGGCGCGCCGCCAGTCACCGGGGCTGGCGTAGGCGGAGGGGGGGATGTGCTCACTGCGCAGAACGGGGACACCGGCGATAGTGGCCCCGAGGGTGACCAACCGGCCGGAAAATGCCTCTGACGTCTGAATGTGGACGATGTTGATCTGCAAATTATGCAGCATCTCGGCCACTTTCCAGCAATCCTGGGCATACTGCAGCAAGTTCCGCCCCAGATGCTCCGGCGTCTGGTGCAGTGGGATGCCCAACGCCTGTACCTCTGAGCGAAAACGTTCTGTTGAAGCCAGCTGGTAAAAATAGCCGGGGATGATAACGTGCACCCGGTAACGATTGGGATCCAGATAACGGGCCAGCAACAGGGTGTATTTCTCCATACCCCCGTACTTGTCGCCATTGTGCAGGATGGCGACCCGTCTCACTGGCCGCGGCGATGCTACCATCTGTCTTTCACTTGGCTGTGGCCGGGCTGGCAAACAGGCTGACCAATGTACTCGGATTTGCAGGTGTCAGGGCTTGACATATTGGGTACTATAGAGGCACAGTTGACATATTATCGACTTACGGGGAGACCAAGTCCATGACATCCGACAACGGCAGACCTGAAATTTTACGCTTTATTATCCTGGTCATCATCATCATCGTTACCCTCGTCGTTGTGGCTGCGCTGCGCCCGCTGATCTTTGACCGTATCGTACCCGCAATCATAGGCGGCGGCCAACCGGAGCCGATGGCGATCGAAGAAAATGAAGATCTGGGAACAGGCGGCGCTGTCGAAGAGGATGAGTCAGCCGTCGAGGAAAGCCCGGCCGCGGCCGATGAAAACCCGGAAACACCCATTGAGACCGATGACAATGGTGAGACCATTCCTGTGCAGGACAGTGCGGCGACCGACGAGGAGTTCCCCACAGCCAGCCCCGCCATCCGCCACGTCGTCCAACCCGGCGAAACCCTCGCCCAAATCGCCACCCGCTACGGTGTCTCCGTCCAGATGATCCAGCAAGCCAACCAGCTCCAGGACGTGAACCGGATAACGGCGGGGATGACGCTGCTAATTCCGCAACCGTAGTTGGCTGTTAGCTGACAGCTATTAGCTGTTAGTGGGCGTTCGCTGTGAAAACGCCACTAACAGCTATCAGCTAATAGCTAACAGCTATCTTCTCCTCACCTTCCGCTTCCCCCCACCCCTATAACTCGGCACCTCCAGCACGAAAAAGGTGCAGCGGTTGCCGTCCAGCATCCGGGTGGCGAGGCGCGGATCGAGTTCGTCGATCGGGGTGGCCGTGGTGATAATGGTGGGCAGTTTGGCGTTGTAGCGGTAGTTGAAGAGCTGGTACAGCTTCTCCCGCGCCCAGGCGGTGGCGCTCTCGGTGCCCAGGTCATCCAGCACCAGCAGGGGCGCCGTCTTCACCTCTTCAAACCGTTTGTCCAGGCTGATACCGCTGGCTGGGCTAAACGAGGCCCGCAAATGGTCCAGCAAGTCCGGCACCACCACAAAGAGCACCGCCTCACCCTTTTGCGCCACCTGGTTGGCGATAGCCGCCGCCAGATGGGTCTTGCCGTTGCCGTAACCCACACTGTTAATGACCAGCCAACCATCCAACTCCTCAGCAAACGCCTGGGCCAGCTGAAACGCCTTCTTCAGGTTTTCATACTGGGATTTGGGTAGCTCCTGATCGCGCAGGTCAAAATTGGCAAAGCTCTTGTCACTGTGCAGGTTGAGCGTCGACAGATCCGACTGTTCCTGGTTCACCCCGGCCCGGCGGAAATCCGGCGCCATGATGTGGATGATCTGCGACAGCGTCGGGTCGGCAATGCGGGAGCGGATGCGGATCTCCATCGCCTCCAGCTCGAGGTTGGTGGTGATGACGGTTGGCAGTTTGGCGTTGTAGCGGTGGTTAAAGATCTGGTACAGCTTCTCCTGGGCCCACTCGGTGTTACTCTGGGTACCCAGGTCGTCCAGGATCAAGAGGGGCGCGTTGCGTACCTCTTCAAAGCGGCTGTCATAGCTGAGGACCGCATTGGGGCTGTAGGCGGCGCGCAAATGGTCCAGCAAATCGGGCGTGCTGACAAACATCGCCCGTTTCCCGGCCGCCAGCCGCGAATTGGCGATGGCCGCCGCCAGATGGGTCTTGCCGCAACCGTAGCCGCCTTTGAGCACCAACCAGCCCCGCGGCTCCTGGGCATATTCCAGGCAGCGGTCAAACGTGTTTTTCAGATTACGTTTTTTCTGCTGATTCAGACCAATCCCATCCGGCACGAAGCTATCGAAGGTGCAATGCTCCAGCGGGCCAAGCTGGCTCTCGCGCAGCAACAGCTCCGTGCGCGCCGCCTCTCGCTCCGAGGCGCGGCATTCGCAGGGCACCGCCCGGCCGAAACGAGGATCGCTGGCCGGCACATCCGGGATGATAAACCCCATGCCGCCGCAAATCTCGCAGTCGTCTGCGGGCGCCTCGCCGTAAGCCTCACCGTTCGATGATATCTTCGTATTCCTTGGGGATCTGTCCGCGAAGCTCTTTTTGAGAATCTCGCCCGCTGATTCCATCCTGTTTACCTTCCTGGCGCCAGCGCTCCAAAATCGCCAGCACGTAGCGCCATTTGCGTACGTTGTTACTGACCGCCAGCTCAATCGCCTCCTGCAGCCAGCGCGCCGGGTACGTTTTCTCGGCGTCGCGCAGTTCGTCGGCGATCAGCGGCGTCAGCTGACCGATATTTTGTTCATAGAGGACAAAGACATTGGGCCGCTCGACAAGCAGCGTAATTGTCTCTTCCTGGGTGGCGTCCGGTCGCCATTCCCCTTTGGTGATGCCCTCGACGGCAGCGCGCCCCTTCTCCGTGTTCAGGAAATAGAGGTCCATCTGCCCATCGGCGCTTTCGACGGAGACATGCAGGAAACTGCCCCGGGCCACCGCCCGTTCCAACCCATCCTCAACCGCTTTGGCCGCGAGGCTCATGTTGGCGCCCAACCCCTCCATGAACATTGGATCATTGAGGAAATCGACCAGGCGCAAATAGCGCACCGGGCCATCCCGCTGGGTGAGCGCCCAAAACGCGTACAGCGTCACCTTCAGCTCCGCCATGTTGTCAATGGCGGGCAGCAGGTCGCTAAAAAACAGGTTGGGGATTGCGGTCAGCCGCAATTTACCGTCGGGAAAACCGGCAAACCCTTTCATGCCACCGTCGCGCGTATTCATGCCACTATGATACCGGAAAATCGGCCGCCGTTCGCGCCCATTTTGCACACTCGTTCTGGGGCTCTGGCCGCTGCCCGTTTATTTATGTCTACTATCAATCTAGAATTCCCGACATTTCCTGAGCCTCTGCCATGGGGATTGGCGTTCATCATGAGCAGGCGAAGGACCTCGATCCCAGGCTTTGAGCCAGATTGGGTGTCGCCAGGCACCGCTTACCGTACGTCCGGTGAGTCGTTATGACAGTGCCATTCTGGTCCGGAAAACCAACCACGTTCCTATGAGCCCTGCCAGCCGCGAACCGGGTCAGGCTAACAGCTCGGTACACCAACCATAGTCGTCGCCTGACATGGTTTGCTTACCTAATTAGTCGTCCCCTGACAACCAGCTTCCCGGCATCGAACAGCCACCCGGTTCACCCGGCTCACCATAAATCATCTCCACGAGGTGAAAATAGCCGTCGTCTGCCAGGGCAAAAATACGGGTAAAGGGCCGGTTCGGATCATCTGGAAAACAGGGGCCCGTATTGCCATGGACAATGAGGCGCTGTTGGTCCGGATCATCCTCATCAGCCTGGAGCTCAGATTGCATGGAGCAGTCTGAAGGGGGCCAGCTTTCTTGGGGAGAAATGTCAGCCCATTTGATCCAGGAGACCAGTGCCCGTTCGGAGCGTCCCATGATATCGACAAATGCGTAGCATACGCCGCCAGAAAGCCAGACCTGGCGGCTGATAAGCAGATCGGGCCGGCCATCCCCATTGATGTCACCGGGTGACTCTACGAATAGTTTGTTGTCATAGCCAAAACCACTTTGATACTGCAGGTGGTACCGGCCGGTCCCACAACCAAATATCCAATACCCCCGGTTCGTCGCCAGCACCAGCTCCTCATCCCGCCGCCCATCCAGGTTCAGCCACACCAGCTGTGCCGTCAGGCCCAGCTCAGCCAGGCTGGCCGGCACCAGCGCCAGGTCGCCGCCGCCATCCAGGTAAGCGATGATGATGGCCGGCGCCAGCTCGGTTTCCGCTATCTGCTCAAAAGCGATCATAAATGTTGGCCAACTTCTCAAAACGTCGGGCGCAAACTGCAAAGGCCCTGTCTCTACCGGCAGCGGACAATCCGGCAGGCGCGTCGGCAGCCAGGTAATGGTGGGAATCAAGGTGGCCGTGGGCGGAGCAGCCTGTGTCGGCACGGCGCTGGCGGTGGGCGTCGCCCCAATAGTTGGCGACGGTTCTAGCAGCGAAGGTAGGGGGCTGGCCAGGGACGTTGCTGGCACCACCGCTTCAGAGCCGTCCGGCCCGGCGCAGGCCGCCAACAGGCTGGTTAGAGCAAAGATCAGCCACGCCAGGAGGGCAGCCTGCGTTGGCAACCTCCTGGCCCAACCTTGCCCTTCACGATTCATTGCCAGTCACCCATCCTCACAAAATACCTGACCGCGCTTGACAAACAAACCCCGCCGTTCTAATATATCCGTCGTGGATATATCGACGACGGATATAACGGAGGAATCATGGCCACAAAAGACGATCTTGAAGCAATGTTACCGCTCACGCCGGCCGTTTTCCACATCCTCCTGGCCCTGGCCGACCAGGAACGGCATGGCTATGGCATTATGCAGGAGGTGGAGCGGCAGACTGATGGCGCCGTTCGCCTGGGGCCGGGCACCTTATATGGCTCTATCAAACGGATGCTCAAGGCCAACCTGCTCATCGAGACTGAGGCCCGTCCCGAACCGGAGCATGATGATGAGCGACGACGCTATTATCAGCTGACGAATTTCGGTCAGCGCGTCGCCCGTGCCGAAGCCGCCCGGCTGGCACACCTGGTCCGGCAGGCGCAGGCCAAGCAGCTGTTAACAGCAGAGCGGGGGCTAGCATGAACCGGCCGGTCCTCACATCAACAACCCCCTGGCCTATCCGCCTGTTTAGCAAATTGCTATGGCTTTACCCGGCCAGCTTCCGCCATCATTTCGGCGCCGACATGACGCTTCTGTTCCGAGAACTTTATCGTGATCACCAACGCAGGGGCAGGCACAGCCTGCTCCGTTTCTTGCTGGCAACTTATGGGGAGACGGTTCACACTGCCCTCCTCGAAAATATTCATGATTGGGAGCAACAGATGAAAACCAAACACCGTCTCGCTGCCCTATTGGGCCTGGTTCTTCTCGCCTATTCCGGCTTCTTCGCCCTCTTCAACATCCTCAAATACAATCTGGGGGTCCCTTTCAGATTCGACCCTTTCACCAACCTGACGCCGGCCGGACCAACTACCCTCTGGCATGCGCTCTGGAATGCCCTCATTATCTTCGGCCCGGCCCTGGCCCTGTTGCTCTTTGCCCTCCCTACCATCCAGTTCCGTTTCAATCGGAGCAATGATCCCCTGCTGGCCGTTTCGCTGCGCCAGACCAGCCGGCTTAACCTCATTCTGATAGGGCTCTGCCTGGGGCTTCTGGCTATCTTTGTGCTTTATGCTGTGGCTGAAAACCTCTCCTGTCTGGCCAGGATCTGCTAAACTGTCCCAGCAGCAACCCATAACCAGACTTATGTCCCGGAGAGAAAGATGAGCCAGACGCCCGACAGTCCCCCACTTTCACCACCGGCCGGTTTCCATTGGCGCCCGGTCCAGCGTGACGATGTTCCCGCTATCCAACAGCTGACGATAGCCACCGCCGCCGTCGACAAGACGGAGGGTCCCGCCTCTCCGCAGAACATTCAGCAGATCTTTGCCTTATTGGGCGATGAGATGCCCCGCAACAGCCTTGCCGGTCTGACACCGGCCGGAGAAATAGTCGCCCTGGCCATGGTGTTCTTTCGGCCTGCGGACAACGAACGGCTGGCCATGATCTCCGGTACTGTCCATCCTGACTATCGTGCCCGCGGCCTGGGCAGCTACCTGTTAGCCTGGATGGAAGCCCGCGTGCAACAACAGGCTGCCCGCGACAACAATGATCAGCCGGTTCGCGTCCAGACCAGCTGTGCCGACCATCTTCAGGATAGAATAACGCTTTTTGGGCAGCATGGGTTTGCGCCGATTCGCTACGCCTACAAGATGCGCCACCCCCTGGCACAGCAGATCGCGAAAACATCGCTTCCAGATGGTCTGCAGCTGATTCCCTGGCATGAAACCCATAGCGACGCAGCCAGGCAAGCATTTAACATCGCCTTTCAAGACATTTGGGGCGTTCCGGAAATGGATACAACCCTCTGGCAACAATTCTTCGTTGGCGTGCCTCAGTTTCGCCCCGATCTTTCCTGGCTGGTCCTGGCCGATGAAACGATCGTCGCATTTTGCATCAACTGGGTCAATGAGAGGAATCAGGAAGGCTGGATCGAAGCGGTCGGCGTCCTACCAGCCTGGCGAGGTCGCGGCGTCGCCGCGGCCCTGCTGACCCAATCGCTGCATGAATTCCAGGCCCTGGGCCTGAAATCTGCCGGGCTGGACGTCGATACGGAGAACCCGACCGGGGCACTACAACTGTATGAAAAGCTGGGCTTTGCGGCCATCAAACGAACTATCTTCTTCAGCAAGCCACTCAATTAAGTCACTACGCAAGCACAAGCAGCCAACTCAAATCACATCTGCACGGTGGCCATCAATCCACGGCAAGGCCCTGGCATAAGGCAACTAAGTCGCCCAGATAGCCGGGTAGCGGCCAGCTCAGAGTATATCGGAGGGTTCCAGAAGGGTGAACAGCACCTTTCTGGCTGCCAGAAGTCAAGATGCGACACTGGCAATCCACGACAATGGCAGCATTCTATAACCTTAGGGGATTTGCCATATGTCTCGCCTCAAATATCTCTTGCTTCTCCTTTTGCTCCTGGGCTGCGTGCCGGCGACCACGCCCGCCGGTGAACCGGTCGCCCCCACAGTTGACCCCGTGAGCGCCACGGCGACCGCGGCAGCGCCTGATTTACCCACCGTAGCCGTCACTGAAGTCCAGATTGATGCCGACGCTTCGCCAACGCCGCCAGCCACGCCCACACCTTTCCCCACGCCATCAGCGACCCCGATCCTCCTTCCCTGTGAGGCCCCTTTTGCCGAGCTGCGGCTCTCAGCCGAGACGGTCGTGTACGCTGGCCTGGCTCAACTGGAACAGAACCCCCAAACCAACTTTCCTCAACTCAAACAGGATGACCCCACCTGGGACAGCCTCGTTCTGGAAACGGTCAACGCCGGCACTCAATATCTCAACCAGTGCACCGACCCAACCAGACCGCTGGCAGACCAGGCTGAGTCGCTGGCCCAATTGGCCACTTTTTATCAGCTGATTCCGAGCCTCAGCGTTGAGATCGCATTGCAGAGCACGCCGCCGTCAACCTATGCCTGGGAATCAGCCCAGGCGTATCTGCCAGAAACTGAGCTACTGGATTTGGATGGGGATGGCGAGGAGGAACTGATCCTCCATACCCAACTGCCCTTCTATTCAGCCGAAACTGTTCTGACTATCCAGGGCGGTCTGACCATCGCTTTCTACCAGCACCCGGATGGTTGGCAAGGCAAGGTCATCTGGCCTTTCCATTACTTTGTCCCGCAAGCGGAGGATTATCTGCGCTATGCACCATTCTGGGAATCGGCCCATGTCCCGAACACACCTACCGAGGCACTGAACGTCCGGCCGCACCCCACGCTACAGCAACTTGAACCTGGCTATCTGGCGATCGCCGGCAGCATCTTCAGCCCCCTTGATGATTTCCTTGAATTAGGGGTCATTCGCTGGGCGGCTGGCGAGCCAGAGCTGGCCCTGGACATTTTCCAGGCCAACTGGTGCGTCACCGTCGGCTGGGACATTGCGTCCGATGGCAGCATCACCGTCCCCTTCCTGCCCGAGCCCTTCCCCCACTGCGCCGGCGAATACAACGCCCGCCACTTCCAGCTGCTAGACGGGCACTACACCATGGAGGAACTCCCACCCACACCGTCGTCACCCTGAGCGCAGCGAAGGTCTCCACCCTCGCCGGGGCGCAACCCGTCGGGAGAGGCACCCAACGGGTTGCCGCCCCGGCGCAGCGCCCGCAGGGCGCCCCCATCACCCTGAGCAGGACACACACCTGTCAGACTGACGCTGACCATCGCGAAGCGGAAGTCACCAGCGGTCAGCCACCAAAATGGTCGTCAGGTAATGCAGCGTGCCCGGCCGGACATCACCAGGAAGCCGTCGGGCCACTTCGGCCACCAACTCACCAATAAAATGAATGTTTTTGGGGAAAATCTCCGCCGCCTGCGCCCGGAACAGGACGGTCGCATTCAACACATCGCCCTCCAGGTAATAATGCAGCTCGCGCATACATTTGGCCGCGGCATCATCGCGGTGCGAGGGCATCGACTCATTAGGGACGATGATGACCGCCCGCTTGGACGCCGGAAAATGGGTCAGACAATCGACCACATTGTCGATTTTTGTCCGCATCCCGTCGCGGTAATCCCCCTGCGAGCCGCCGCGGTGTGCTGAAAAGTATTTTTCGCGCAGCGCTGGTTCGATGGGTAGCTCCAGGTTCCAGGCCGAATAAGCCGCCAGCGCCTCGCCCGGAAACAGTTCAGTCTCCACCAGCCACGGCTCCAGCCGGATATCCAGGTGCAGGTTGCGCACAGCCCCCTGCTCGGCAGTCAGCCGGCACATCAGCTCATAGGCTTCGCGGCAGCTGACGGTCTTGATCACGTGTCGTTCCATAATTAAAAACTCCTGAGGAAGGGGCGGGGCCAACCGGCCGGTCCCCGCAACATCCCTATACTACACCCAATTCGCCAACCCAAGGAGGCCCCATGAGCGATCTCAATCCTGACCAGCAATATTTTGCCGAGGAATTTTACGAAGATTATCGCGAAGGACTGCTCAGCCGGCGCGACTTTATCAAAAAGCTGGCCTACGTCGTCGGCAGCATGGCCGCCACCGCCACCCTGATGAGCCAGCTCGGCTGCAGCGCCGACGAGCTGCCCGCCACCACCGAGCCGATGCCCACCCCAGCCAGCGCCAAACCAACCACAGACCCCTCAACAGCTGCCCTCGTGCTCGTGCCCGGCGCCCAAAGCCCACTCTCCCAACCCGAAGGCGCGCCCGGCATGACCACAGGCGTCGTCACCTTCGCCAGCGACGGTACAGAAATTAATGGTTACCTGGCCCGGCCAACGGCGACCGGCCCCCATCCCGCCATCCTCGTCTGCCACGAGAATCGCGGCCTGAACGACCATATCCGCGACGTCGCCCGTCGCTTCGCCCATGAGGGTTACGTCGCCCTGGCTGTTGATCTGCTCGCTCGCGAGGGCGGCGCTGCGGCCCAGGATGCTGCCCAGATCCCCGGCCTGCTCGGCGCCCCCGGCCCCGAACGCCACGTCGCCGACTTCCGTGCCGCCCTCGATTACTTGCAAACCCTGGACGACGTCGCCGGTGACCGCATCGGCATGACCGGCTACTGCTTCGGCGGCGGCATCACCTGGGACACCGCCATCGCTGAGCCCCGGCTCAAAGCGGCCGTCCCCTTCTACGGCCGCGCCCCCGAGCTGGCCAATGTGGCCGACATCCAGGCCGCCATCCTCGCCGTCTACGCCGAGCAGGACAGCCGCATCAACGCCGGCATCCCGGCCCTGGAAGAAGCCCTGGACGCGGCCGGCGTCACCTACCAGGTCAACATCTACCCCGGCGTCAACCACGCCTTCCACAACGACACCGGCAACCGCTACGTCGAGGCCCAGGCCACCCAGGCCTGGCAGGATACGCTGGCTTGGTTCGGAACGTATTTGTAGCGCGGGGACAGGGGGGATAGCCCGCCATTTTGTCGACGTCACCTGTCGGCTTACCCTACAGGTCACCACTTACGATTTGGCAACTAATCACTTGTGACTCACATCACTCTGGCCAGTGTGGTCGGGCGGGCGCAACCCGACGGGTATTGCTCTCCCGTAGGGTTGTCGCCCGTCCGACCGGCGCGCTGGCGCGCCCTCCGTTGACCAATGCATGCACTGCTGCACGTGTAGGGGGGGCGCCCTGCGGGCGCCTCGCCGCGGCGGCAACCCGTCGGGAGAGCAATACCCAACGGGTTGCGCCTCGGCGAGATCCTGGAATCAGTCTTATTGTTTGCTCTTCTGGAGAAGGTTTTTGCCTTTCATCCTCTTTTGACGACAACCGCGCACACTTAATGCTCTGCCCCCAACCGCACCACCAGCACCCCACCCACATCATCCGCCACATACAGCCGCTCCCCAACGATGACCGCCCGGTGAGCATAACCCGGCGTCACCAGCTGAGCGGCCCGGCGCGGTTGGCGCGGATCAGACACATCCAGGACCAGCAAATCATCCGCCGCGATGTACAGCTGATCGCCGTACAGCGTCATCTGCCCCGCTCCCGTCACTGGCGCAAACGCGTCTGGGCCAGCCAGGGGCAAAATGGCGATCAACGTGAGCTCACCGGCCGGTCCCACCTCGACCAGCGCCAGGCGCGCCGGAGCTTCGTCGCCAGAGCAGGTGCCGAGCAGCGCATAAATGAGCGCTTCGACAAAAGCCACATCGCGGACCGCACAGGGTAACCCGAGGGAAGCCAGTTCCTGCGGCTCAGCCGGATCAGCCACATCCAATAGACGGAGCGTGCCGCCAGGGTCGCCATTCGTATGATATTCACCCAGCGCAACCTGCACACTGCGGTGCGCCACACCAGGGATACCCTGACCCTCCGTGGCGAACTGGCCCACAGCCACCGGTTAGCCGGGTCGACGACATCAGCCAGAACCAGTTTGCGCCAGGAGTTCATGTAAGATAGCTGCCGTCAGGAACCAGATCAACGGCCCCATCATTGATGACCAGCTCAACCTGCTCAATCTGGTCTATCCAGGTTGGCGCTTCGGGTTGGCTGATGTCCAGGAGGTTGAGGCCCAGATTGTAGACAGAGACAAACAGGACGTCGCGAATGATCGCCAGCCCACCGGCCGGAAATTCCCGTCAAATGGGAAGTGAGTCAGAAGGCGCGGCGTCGCTTCAGCCACATCCAGCACGGCGATACCTTGCTCGTTCGCAGCATAGAGCAGCGCCAGCTCTGGGTGCAAAATGATATCGCTGACCAGCCCAGATTGGGTTAGCTCACCGGCAAGGTGCCAGTTCCCCGGCCGTCAGGCGAAATGCCCGCAAACCAGCCCAGGTCACCACATAAACCAGATCATGCTGCACGACCAGCTCACCGCCACCCACGCCCGGTATTAAGGTAATAGCCCGCGTCACCGGCACCGCCGGATCAGAGACATCGAGCAACGTCAGGAAAGCCCCAACAGCCGGAAAATTCTGCAGCCGGATTCCAGCACATACAACCCATCACTCGACATAGCCAAAGCCGAGACATAGCTGTAACCATCAAAATGCTGGCCAAGCTCTTCCATGCCCGTCGGGGCAGCAACATCAACTATTTTGAGATTACCAGCCGCCAGATAGGCAATGTCGCCCCCCAGCAAAATGGTCAGCGCGGCCTCTCTCGTCTGCATGTCGTCCAACAACACCGGCGCAGTCGGCTGCGCCAGATCATCAAGATCGACAACCCCTCAGCGTGGGTAACATAGGCGATGGCGCCAGCCGCGGTCACACTGGTCCTGCTCCCCGGCGGTGGCACCTCGCCTGCCAGCTCAGGATTGCCCCGACGCCACCCCAGCCAAAATCCACATCCTGCCCAGCTTCCTGGTACCGCCAACCGCGATCATCAGGTCACCCGCCAGCGCCAGATCCATAATCGGCGCCCCCAGCGAACAGGCCATTCACAATCACCGGACTGGTTCGCTGTTCGATATCCAGAACCAGCACCCTGCCCGAATCCAGGCTCACATAAAGCAAATCGCCGGCTGGCTCCAGGGCGGTCACAATCCCCGGCAGAACGGGACTCAACCCCAGTATCGCCATGGCCGCCGGGTCCGCCACCGACAGGGCCGCCACGCGCGGCCCAACGCCTATAGGCTACCTCCCCAGCCAGGCGATACCTTGCGTACGCCCGCCCCATTGGTCCAGGATGGCCAACTCAGCCAGCGGGTCCGCGTCGGCCCAGGTTGTTTGCGGCGCCGGCGTTTGGGTCGGTGGCAGGGTTGGCGGTGGTCCAGGTAGCTGTGGGGATGGGAGCCAGCGTTCCGTTGGCGCTAGCGTCGCGGTTGGTGGTGCGGCTGCGGTTGCCGGCGGTGTGTTGACTGGCAGGGTCGCCGTGGCGACAATCTCTGCCGGCGGCGGCCCGCTACAACCTGCCAGGCACCAGACCAGGCAGGCTGCAATGAGCATCAGAGGCCATCTTTTCATCCGTATCCCTCCTGGCACAGGCACTGGTTATCTACCAGGACTCAAGCATACCAGAGGACACATCGCGGATCTGGGCTGCGGGGCTTCTGTCCCCCTACGCTAAGCCTAACACCGCCTCAATCGCCGCCAACTCCTCCGCCGTAAACTCGAGCCGGTCCAGCATCCCAACCGCATCCTCGATCTGGGACACCTTGCTGGCGCCGATGAGGACAGAAGTGACCGCCTGATGGCGCAGCACCCAGGCCAGGGCCATCTGGGCCAGGGTCTGGCCACGACTCTGGGCCATCTCGTTGAGCCGGGCTACTTTGGCCAGCTTGTCGTCGGTGATGTTGGCCGCCTTGAGGAAGCCGTGCGGCTTGGCGGCGCGGGAATCCTCCGGGATGCCGCCCAGGTACTTGTTCGTCAGCAACCCCTGGGCCAGCGGCGAGAAGGGGATGCAGCCAATGCCTTCCTCAGCCAGCGTATCCAGCAGCGACTCTTCCACCCAGCGGTTGAACATACTGTACGACGGCTGATGGATCAGGCAGGGCGTACCCAGTTCGCGCAGGATGCGGGCCGCCTCGCGGGTCATGTCCGCCGGGTAGTTGGAGATGCCCACGTAGAGCGCCCGGCCGCTACGGACGATGTAATCGAGCGCCCCCATCGTCTCTTCCAGCGGGGTGTCGGGATCCGGCCGGTGATGGTAAAAAATATCCACATAATCCAGCCCCATCCGCTTCAGGCTCTGGTCCAGGCTGGCCACCAGGTATTTGCGCGAGCCCCATTCGCCATACGGTCCATCCCACATCCAGTAGCCGGCCTTCGACGAGATGATCAGCTCATCCCGGTACGGCCCCAGGTCCTGGGCCATAATCTGGCCGAACGTCTCTTCGGCTGAGCCGGGCGGCGGGCCGTAATTGTTGGCCAGGTCAAAATGGGTGATGCCCAGGTCAAATGCCCGCCGCACCATCGCCCGGCCATTCTCAAACGTATCGACACCGCCGAAGTTGTGCCACAGCCCGAGGGAGACGGCCGGCAGCTTGAGGCCGGACCGGCCGGATCGGTTATATTGCATCGCCTGATAGCGCGATTCTGCCGCTAGATAACGCATGTTAGCTCCTTATTGAGTTGTCTCAGCCAGGCAAGTTTACCTGAATCTTGAGGGAGGGTTGCCACCCGAACAGGGGAACCGGGCCGCTAAAGCTGAATTTCCTGCCGCTGCAAATTGCGGAACGTCGCCAGCTGGGCATGCCAGTACAGATCGATGGTGCCGGTCGGGCCATGGCGATGTTTAGCGATGTTGACCTCGGCGATATTCGGCCGATCCGTCGTGTCCGGGTTGTAATATTCATCCCGGTAAATAAACATCACCACATCGGCGTCCTGCTCAATACTGTTGTGGACGATGATATCGTTGGCCACAAAATTATGGTGCCCAGGCACAGTCAGATCAAAAACATCCGCTTCACCGCATAACTCAATCGACACGACCCGGTCCCAATAAACATCGCTCTCGGCCAGCTTGCGCAATAAATCTGAATCGACGGCCTCAGCCACCCGGCCAGCGCGCTCCCGACTAAGATTACGCTCGTAGAGCGAAGTGCCACAATACGTCTGACCGATAGCAGCCTGCATTTCCCGAGTCGTGACGCCATTTTGTTGCATGGTGGGCACCACATGAGCGCGCCAGACAGCTTTGGGAATGATGTCACGATTCGTGTTTGGCTGGCTAGTCTCCAGATAAGCCTTCAAATCAGATAGAGCTCCTGATTTGTAATCCCCAACAGCACCGATGTATTCGGCAAAGCGTGCCAGATCCTCACCGCCACTAACAATGACCTGATGTTGATCGCGCCCTTTCCCGGGCTGGGGTGTGCATTTGAGACGCGCGTTGATGCCAAGACGTAGTAGCAACGCCTGTACGTCCTGCGCCAACTGCACACTACTGGAAGCATAATAAACAGCCGGATAGAAACGATCGTCTGCTCGGCGCAATTTTACACATCCATCAGTTGCCCAAAGATGCCGCAGGAAGAGCGCAATTGCCTCTGGTGGCTGTTCAAACACAATGGCTGGCACGAATTTCTCATAAGAGCGCAAGCCAAAAATGCCCAGATCATCAAACCACTCAGAGATCGCGTTGCGAACACCATGAGTGTGATGCCGCGTAGACGAAAGGTAAACCTGATACCATTCCCGTTCCGGATTGATGCGAGGGGCAATATCCTCAGGAAAACACTGACTGGCCAGATTAGTCACCAATTCGGCTAGATCGATTTCGCGGGTTGTGTATTGAATGCTGTGACGCGGTAATACACAACCGTCCCCAATCAGGTGGCCCAGCAAAGCTAATTGCGCATCTGACATTGTCTGCTGAGCAGTAACAGGTACCTCTCGTGGCAGGGCCAGATAGTCACCAACCCCAATCTCATCCAACCGCTTCCAGTCGGCAAAGGTCAAGAACTTGTGATTAGCTGTCGCCTCGATGGTTCGGCCCAATTTCGTTGTCAGTTTGTAGATAGGCTTACGGCCCGTGCAAAAGGCGTTGCTTACCACCGCCGGTTCCAACTTCATCGTTGCTTCGTTCAGGGCCAAAACTCTGAACCCCGACTGGCCAGCCAATTCTCGAATCGGCACCAACTCACCACTATCTGCCATCGGAACCAGGGTGTCGCCCGCCAGGCAACCAGAATCGCGCAAATCCGACAGCATCGGCCGCTTGTCCTGGCGCTGCTCAACCGCACGGCTGAGCTGCGCTGCGGCCAACACAGGGACGTTGAGCTCGCGGGCCAAACCCTTCAGCGACCGGGAGATCTCGCTGATCTCCTGCACCCGGTTATTGTTGGCGCGCTCCGACTGCATCAGCTGCAAATAGTCGATCATCACCATGTCCAACCCATGCTCGGCGTACAGCCGGCGGCATTTGGTGCGTAGCTGCATCGGGTTGATCGATGGCGTGTCGTCGATAAAAATGCGCGCTTCGGAAAGGCGACCGATCGCCTCGTAAAAAATCGGCCACTCATGGTCAGCCAACTGACCCCGCCGCAGCCGCTGCGAATCGATCTTCGTCTCGGCCGCGATCATCCGGCCCACCAGCTGCTCGCCGGACATCTCCAGGTTGAAAATGGCCACTCGCTTGCCAAAGCGTCGCCCCGCCGTCAGCGCCATACTCAACTGCAGCGAAGTCTTACCCATACCAGGCCGCGCTGCCAGAATCACCAGGTCAGACTTATTCAAACCACCCAGGATCTTGTCCAGATCGATGTAGCCGGTCGGGATACCCGTTACATCGGAGCCACGGGCATGCAATTCCTGGATGTTATCCAGGTATTCGCGCGCCAGATCCTTGACCGGCACCAGGTCCCGCGTCGTTCGCGCCTCGCTGACGCTGAACAGGGCAGATTCAGCCCGGTCGATGACGTTGTTGATCTCCTCCGCCTCATCATAGGCCAGATTGGCGATCGTGCTGGCCGCCCCAATCAGCCGCCGCCGCACCGCCGCCGCCTCGACAATATGCCCATAACTGGCCGCATTCACCGAAGTCGGCACCGTGTTAATCAGGCCGATGATGTACCCTTCACCCCCCACAGCCTCCAGCTGGTCACGCTGCCGCAACACTTCCGTCAACGTGATCAGGTCAACCGGTTCGCGCCGGTTGTAGAGATCCAGGATCGCCTCAAAAATCCAGCCATTCGCTTCCCGGTAAAACATATCCGGCTTGAGAAAGGTGGAGACGTCAAAGATGGCGTCCGGGTCAATCAACAGGGAGCCCAGCACCGCTTCTTCTGATTCCAGATTGTGAGGGGGGAGTTTGTCGAGTTCGGTCATTTTAGCTGTTAGCTGTTAGCTGTCAGCCATCAGCTGACAGCCATCAGTGATTGGATTTGGTCAGGCGGGTATTGTACTGGCATATCGTCGTTTTGCGTACCGACCCAACTGTTCCTCGCTGCGCTCGGAACGACAGGGAAGCAGTCCATCCTGTCATTCCGAGCGCAGCGAGGAAAAAAAGAGCCCACCATCTCTGGCAGGCTCTCACAAATCTAAGATTTCGTGCGTTATCCGCTTACCTACGACTCTTCATCCTCGTCAAAATCCAGTGTGTCGACGAAGTTGCGGAAGGCGTCCAGCTCTTCGTCAGGCGGCGGGGTTTCGCTGCTGGCTTCGACCTTGCCGGAGGCGATCACCTCTTCTTCCTCGGTGATATCTTTCTCCGGCTCGATACCTGCCTCATCCATGACCGCATTCTCGATGAAAATCGGCACTTTGGCCCGAACGGCCAGGCCGATGGCGTCCGAAGGCCGGCAATCGATCTCGGTCACTTCGCCATTAACATCCACAACCAGCCTGGCGTAATAAACTGACTCACGCAGTTCATTAATCAGGATGTGCGATACAGTTCCACCCAGCTCGGCAATGACATTATTCATTAAGTCCAGCGTGAGTGGGCGAGCAATTTCGGTGTCCTGCAGCTCGACGGTAATGGCTTCCGCCTCGCAGGGACCGATCCAGATCGGCAACTGCCGTTCGCCGTCAGTGTCCCGCAGCATGACGACGCGGTGCTGTGAAATTAGACTGATACGAATGCTATCAATCACGACTTCTATCATGTGGTAACCCGTCTGACCGACTTTTAACGGTTGAATGGTCTTGCTTCGACGAGACGCACGGCTTCAGGCCAGGCAACGCCCCGAAAACAGAATTTCATTGTAGCACAAAACAGAAAATACATCATGTGGCCAGGACCCAGGCGCCACCATTCAAATCAAAGTGGAGTTGGCGCAAATCTGAGCTGCCGGCAGGGGTCGCCAGGATGGTGGCTGACCGGCCGGTCAGCTCAATCACCTGCACCTCATACCCCAGCGTATCCGCCTGCTTCACCAGCTGCAAGTAATTGGCCGATAGGGGATCCGCAAACTTGCCTGTCGCCAACACCTGCTCGATGCTGTCGAGTTGTACCGCCGCCAGCTGAAAATCGCCGGCCCGCAACGCCCGGTCCGTCGCCACCAGCATGGTCTCCAGGGCAATGTTCTCCGGCGTCTGCGGATGGCGAATAAAATCAGCCGTTATTCCCTGCTCAAGGGCATATCCCGGGAACGGTAGCCAGGCCTCCAGGTAATACGCTGTCGGATCATAGGTCCGTTGATAATGGCGCATCACATTGTAGTAGCGGACTGTGCCCAGCAAGTCAGCCACATCCGCCTCGGTCAGGCTTAATGAGCGCAAGAAGGCCAGCCAGTTGACTTCAGCCTGAGCCAGCGTCAGCCCGTAATGGGTCTGCAGCTGCCGATCAACGGCAGCGCTGTAGCGCTCGCCTGGCTGGAGGTCAAAGCTCGCGTAGAAATCGCGGAATCGCCCCCAGCCATATTGGTCGATCAGGTATTTCTCAAAGCCGGCCGCAGCCAGGTAACCAATCTCATGCTGCACCGGGTAAAAATCGTCAATGAGCGCCGGCAGCGGGATATACAGCCCGGTTTCCAGCAAGGCCGCCGCTCGCCGGTCGATATCTTCAATCTTGTAATGGCCGCCGGTCGCCCAGACCGCCACACCCTCGCCGAGGAATGGGATCCGATTGGGGGCAAACTGGCGGTCGATCAGATGAACCGACTCATGCACCAACACTTCATAGAAACCATCGCCAGCATAATCCCGGTCCAGGTATGAAATCACCATCACGCTGCCGGCGTAGCCCCCCTGGCCGATGACTCGCTCAATCAAATAAAGCTGCAACTTCTCCGCCGGTGTCGCCCCCACCGCCTGGCTGGCTTGCTGAATGGCCGCATCCACGATGCCCGAAACAAATTCCAGGTCCCGGTGGGCGGCTGTGCCGGTGATGACATGGATAACAGCGGATTCGGTCTCATGGGTTAGCCAGGCAGCGTTGCGCTCAGCAACCGGCCGGTCCGCCGCCCCCTTCACCAACACATCCAGCCGAACTTCATTGTCAGCCTGATTGAGGTCGCCAACCTGAATTCTGTCATCCGGATCCAGCACCACCCGCAACTCATGGACACCCGCCCGAGACGTCGTGTCCCAGACCCATTCGAACAGGCCAATCGACTGCCCGGCCAGGTTGCGCGAAACAAGCCCACCTTCAACGAGAATCTCGCCATCCACAAAAATCTGAACCAGGATCTCGTCCGGTGCCAGATCGGCCGGTACATCCGGCAATATCTGGAAACTTACCAGGTCGCCAGCGTAAATGGCTGGAACAGGAAAAAGTACAACATCATCCGGCATCAGGCTTAGCTCGTCTGTTGCAACCGTGGGCACGATACCTGGTCCAAAGGTTACCGTTGGTTCAATCATTCCTGTCGGTGCTAGCGTAGGTGTTAGTATGGGCGGCGTGTTTGCGGCGGCTGGTGAGGCAGGTGTGATCGTGGCCGGTGTCGGCGAGGCAGCGGACCACCCCTGGCAGGCAGCCAGCAGGCAACAAAAAATCAGGTGGTGGAGAATAAGTCGGCGTTTCATTCTGGCACCCAACGCGGCATAACTGTCAAATTCGCATTGTAATCGTCACCCCCTATTGTAAACGAAGTTACCCCCGAAATAGTTGCCTCGATTATTAATGATTCATGTATATCTGGCGCCCGCTGGCATGATTTAGCCGTTACAATTAGACCGAATTCAGCTTTTCATCGAGGTAAATGGATGCGGCGGCTTGTCAACTTTCTCTGGGATATGCCTGACTTTCAGGATCAACGCACCAAGCAACAAGTTGATTTGCTGCTGGTATTGCTGCATGTGTGGCTGGCGTTTGGCAGCTTCATCGTGATTTTCAGGCTGCTCCTGTTTGATGCCCTGGCTTTCCGCTGGTTCTTTGCCCTTGGCTTTGCGCTAATCTATGCCGGCACCCTGATATCGTTAAAAAGGGGGCGCCCCATCCTGGCGGCCAACTTTTTCCTCGGCGGTTGCTGGCTGCTCCTCTCAATCAGCATCGCTTATACCGGCGGTCTTTTTGCCGTTGGCCTCAGCACCTACACCGCGCTCATCTTCGCGGCCGGCATGTTGCGGGGTGAGTGGGCGGCCTTTCGCCTCACAGCCGCTAACTTGCTTGTCTCCTTCGCCCTGTTCTGGGGCGCCAACGCTGGTTATCTGCCGCCCCTTAATCTCTTTGCAGACCCATTGGCACCGCCCAGAGCAATCGTTTTAGGTAATCTGCTGGCCCTTTTGCTGACATTCTTTGTGGTGCGCCGGCAGACTGGCGTGCAAAACAAGCTCGACCAGGCCAGCCAGGACCTCCTGGCCCACAACAAGGCCATTCAAGCCTCAGAGCAACGGTACCGTTCGCTTCTGGAACAATCCCCCTTCTCCACCATCATTTTTAGCCCCGATGGGCACATTCGTTATCTGAATCCAGCTGCCAGACAACTCTGGCATATTGGCCCAGGGGATTCTGAAGCAATCACGGCCAGCTTCAACATGCTGCACAACAGTGATATTCACATGAAAGGGCTAATGACAGCAATCCAGCAGGGTTTTGGACGCGAGGCCGTGACCTTACCACCTATCCAATACAGCCTGAGCTCTGCCTTCCCCGAGTTAGCCCTGGCCGATAACCGCTCCCTCTGGTTACAGAGCCACATCTACCCTATACGCCTGGATGATGGGCAGATCACTGAAGTTGTGTTGATGCTAGAAGATGTGACGGAACGTAAAGAGGCAGAACAGGTCAAATGGCAGGCGCAAAAAATGGATGGTCTTGGTCTGTTGGCCGGCGGCATCGCCCATGACTTTAACAACATCCTGGCAGCCATCATGGCCCAGGCTTCAGTCGCCCAGTTCCAGCTGGCCAAGGACGCGCGGGCTCAGGCTTCGCTGGAAAAGATCATAACGGCAACAGAGCAAGGCGCGTTGTTGACCGGACAGCTGCTCACTTACGCCGGCAACAATCGTTTTATACAGCAGACTCTCAACTTGAATCAGCTGGTCAGCCAGAACCTCCATCTATTTCAGCTCGCCATCCCCCGCCACATCCGCCTCGAAAGCGATTTGGCCCCCGAACTGGCCAATGTGGCGGGAGATCCCGGCCAGCTCCAGCAGGTTATCATGAACCTGTTGTTAAATGGCGCCGAGGCGATCGGTAGTGCTGCCGGCGTGGTGCAGTTGTGTACCACGATGGTCAATCTGGAAGCAGGCAACGAACACCACTTTCCCTTGACCGGATTCAGTTTACCGGCCGGTGCCTACGTCAGCCTGGCAATCAGCGACAATGGCGTTGGCATCGCCGCAGAGGCTCAGGAGCGGATCTTCGAACCCTTCTACTCCACCAAGGCGACCGGCCGGGGACTTGGCCTGGCTGCCGTCCGCGGCATCATCCAGGCTCACCAGGGCGCACTGGCGGTAAGCAGCAAGCCCGGCCAGGGCACAACGTTTACCATCTACTTACCCATCACCCATCAGCCTCTGCCCGTCACAGAGATATCCCCTCAGACTGACTTCAGGCTGCCACCCGATACGATCATCCTGGCCATCGACGACGAAGCCCCGGTGCGGCAAGCTATCGCCGCTATCGTTGAACAGGCTGGCGCAGACTGCCTCGAGGCTGATTCCGGCCAGGCCGGCGTTGACTTATTTATCGCGCAGCAAGACGCGGTTGACCTGGTGGTTCTGGACCTGACAATGCCCGGCATGAACGGCCAGGACACCTTGCTGGCGCTGCACGCCATCGACCCCGGTCTGCCTGTTATCCTGTGTTCGGGCTACACTGATGTAGACCTCACGGCTACCCCATCCGTCCCCTTTCTGCCCAAACCGTTTGTCGCTGCCGACCTGCTCCAGCTCATCCAGCAATCACTAACCCCTGAATAGGCAGAAATAGGGGGGACTCTTTTCTTATTAAAGATCATACGCTGTATGGCTGCTGATTATGTGAAAAACGGGCTGTTTTCTGGTATAATTACATCATTATCTGCAGCCTGTTTTTAGGCTGTTTTTTTCAGTGAAAGAGAGCCGCCGGAAAACGTAGCAACAACCGGTCATCATCTCCATTCGGAGGTCAATTTGGAAATCGGAAATGTAAGTCTCATCGACATCAACAAAGAGATGCGTAGCTCCTATTTGGATTACGCGATGAGCGTCATTGTGGCGCGTGCTTTGCCGGATGCTCGTGATGGACTAAAGCCTGTGCATCGTCGCATCCTTTACGCGATGCATGACATGGGGATCCGGCCGGGTACCCCCTACCGCAAAAGTGCCCGTATCGTCGGTGAAGTGCTTGGTAAATATCACCCGCACGGTGACCAGGCCGTTTATGATTCGATGGTTCGCATGGCCCAGGAATTTTCCCTGCGCTACATGCTGGTGGACGGGCAGGGCAACTTCGGCAGCATCGACGGCGATAGCGCTGCAGCCATGCGTTATACCGAAGCCCGCATGGCCCGCATCGCCAATGAGCTCATCGAGGATATTGACAAGGATACGGTTGATTTCACGCCCAACTTTGACGACAGCCTGCAAGAGCCGGATTTGTTGCCCGCCCGGCTGCCAAACCTGTTGCTCAATGGCGCCGCCGGCATTGCCGTCGGTATGGCCACCAATATCCCGCCGCACAATCTCAATGAAATCTGTGACGCCATTATCTACCTGATTGACCGCTATGATGCCCAGGATGATGTCACCGTTGACGATCTAATGCAGTTCGTCAAGGGACCGGATTTCCCCACCGGCGCCCAGATCGTGGGAACGGAAGGGATTCGCAGCGCCTACGCTACAGGCAAGGGGCGCATCATTATGCGCGCCGTCGCCACCATCGAAGAGTCTGAAACGCGTGCGGACCGGCAGCGGATCAACATCACCGAGATCCCGTTCCAGGTAAACAAGGCCACCCTGATTGAACGGATTGCCGAACTGGTCCAGCAGGGCCGTCTGACGGACATCGCTGACCTGCGGGATGAGTCGGATCGCAACGGTATCTCCATCATCGTCGAACTCAAGCGGGGCACCCAGCCGATGGCGGTGCTTAACCAGCTGTACAAATATACGGCCCTGCAAACCACCTTTGGCGTCCAGATGCTGGCCCTGGTGGATCGGGAGCCGCGCCTGTTATCGCTTAAGCGAGCCCTGCAGATTTACATTGAGCACCGGCTCAATGTCATCGAACGGCGCACCCAGTTTGAACTGGATAAGGCGCTGCGCCGCCAGCATATCCTGGAAGGGTTGCTCAAGGCACTATCCCACCTGGACGAGGTAATCGCCACCATTCGCGCGTCCGCTGACGTGGAAATTGCCCGTAACAACCTGATGAGCCAGTTTGATCTGACCGAAGTGCAGGCCCAGGCGATCCTGGACATGCAGCTGCGCCGTCTGGCCGCCCTGGAACGGCAAAAGATCGAAGACGAGCATCGGGAAGTGACCGAGCAGGTTGAATATCTGCGCGGGCTGCTGGCCGACAAGTACAAGCAGCTGGCGCTCATCAAGGATGACCTGATCTATCTGAAGGAACGTTATGGCGACGAGCGTCGCTCAGAAATCATCCCCGGCAGTGCTGACCTCTCCATCGAGGATATGATTCGGGATGAGGATGTGCTCATTTCAATCACCCAGCGTGGCTTTATTAAGCGCACGCCTGTCAGCGCCTACCGCATTCAGGCACGTGGCGGTCGCGGCCTGATTGGGATGGGTACCCGTGAGGAAGATGCGCTGGAGCATCTTTTCGCTGCGGGCTCCCTGAATACCATCCTCTTCTTCTCAGATAAGGGCAAGGTCTATGCCCAAAAAGCGTATGAGATTCCAGAGCTGGACCGCACCGCCAAAGGGCGTTCCCTCATGAATCTGCTGCCGCTGATGCCTGATGAGAAGATTACGGTGGCCCTGCCCGTCCATAGCTTTGACGATGTGGAATATCTGACGCTGATCACCCGTCGGGGCAAGATTAAGCGGGTGGAGGTTAACGCCTTTGCCAACGTGCGTTCCACTGGCCTCATTGCGATGAATCTTGAAGAAGATGATGAGCTGGGCTGGGTCAAAATGACCCGGGGCGAGCAAGACCTGATCGTGGTCAGCGAGTGGGGCCAGGGCATCCGCTTCAGCGAGGAAGATGTCCGGGCCATGGGCCGTACCGCTGCGGGCGTTTACGCCATGCGCCTCCTGGAAAAGGATCGTATTGCCGGCGCCGATGTGGTAACGCCGGGCGATGACCTCATGATCATCACCGAACGTGGCTTTGGCAAACGGACCCCGCTCAGTGAATATCGGCAGCAGAATCGGTATGGTCAGGGGGTTCGGGCGATGAATCTGGGCACGTTGACAGGCAAAATCGTCTCGGCGCGCGTGGTCACACGGGATGATGAAGTCACCTGCATCTCGGTGCAGGGCTTAATCCTGCGCACCTCCGTCAACAATATCTCCAAACAGGGGCGTATGTCGCGGGGCGTGCGGGTGATGGACATTCGCGATGGCGACCATATCGCCTCCGTCGCTGTGGTTCGTGAGGGTAGCCTGTCCAAACCGGCCGATCCCGCCCTCAATGGCGCCGCTGAGCACAGCAGCAATGGCCATACCCCCGAGGCGTTCCTGCCCGACCTGGACGAGGGTTTCGACGAGGAAGAATAATTCTCCGGCTGACTATGAACGAGAGCTCGCCCGTAACGGCGAGCTCTTTTTTTGTCTGCTCGCCGGCGCCCATCGCGATAGTATTGAACTCTCATAACATTTTACCCATACAGTTGCCCCGCCCCATTTGCTACCATACTGAAGCATAAAATTCTCCGCGCAGGACTCCGGAAAACCGTTTCCCTTCCGGGTTAAGGATTATTGATGAAGGCAGCAACGCTCGAGGGTAGCATTACAACACAGAACGGCCCGGCCATCTCTCCGCAACAGTCTGAACTGATGCGGCTGCTGACCCCAGCGATGGCAGTGGACGATCTGGGCATCCCCCCAGGACTGGTTACCGATCTGATGTACCGGCTGATGTTCAACGAAGGTGTCGTCAGTATCAGTCGTTTTGTAGAAGTGATTCGTGTCCACAGCCAGGTGGTCGATGACATCATCGCCGGCATGAAGATGGACCATTTTGTCGAAATCGCCAAAGCAGGCCAATTAGGACGCCTCAGCTACTCCTATCGCCTGACCAATGAAGGGATCAAGCGAGCCCGGGAGGCGATGGAGCGTTCCCAATATGTTGGCCCGGCACCGGTAGACATCGACAAATATACCAAGGCCATTCTACTCCAGACAGAAACCACCAAGCGGTTCCGGCCGGCACAGGTTGAGCAAGCCTTGAGTCACCTCATCCTGCCGGAGAAATTCGACCGCAAAATTGGTCCGGCGGTGAATTCCGGGACCTCCCTTTTCCTGTATGGCCCGCCCGGCAACGGCAAGACAACGATCGCCGAAGCAATCGCCAAAATGCTGGCCGGAGGGCAGCCAATCTGGCTCCCGTACGCTTTGACCGTCGGCGGCCAGATCATTCAGGTTTATGATCCGTTGATTCACCATGAGGTGGAGCTTAGTGACCGGCAGCTGGCCGAACTGGGCATTGGGCGGACGGCCTCCGGCGTGCACAACACCCAAAATGGCTCGTCGGGCACCGGCCGGATCAACAAAATCGACAATCGTTGGGGCGTCTTCGAGCGGCCGGCCGTGATGGTTGGTGGTGAATTGGTCATGGAATCACTTGACCTGCGCTTCGACCCCATCACCAAGTTTTACGAGGCGCCGCTGCAGCTTAAGGCCAACGGCGGCATGTTCCTCATCGACGACTTCGGCCGGCAAACGATGAGCCCGCAGGAGCTGCTCAATCGCTGGATCGTGCCGCTGGAGAGCGCCATCGACTTCTTCCGGCTGATGTCCGGGCAGACGTTGCAGGTGCCCTTCCGCCAGCTCATCGTCTTCTCCACCAATCTGGACCCGTCCGCCCTGGTCGACGACGCGTTCCTGCGCCGGATCCAGATGAAAGTTGAGGTCAGAAGCCCCAACGAACAGCTTTTTTATCAGATATTCAACCTGATGTGCCGCAACTATGGCATTCAGTTCGACAAGCGGGGTTTTATCCACCTGCTGCAGAAATGGTATCGCGAACCGGGACGGGTGATGCAATCGGTACACCCGCGCGACATCCTCAAAACCATTGTATCGATCGCCCGCTACGCTGGTGTGACGCCGGAGTTATCGCCGGAACTCATCGACGAGGCGTGTGAGAGTTACTTTGTGGATATGTAGTTGACCGAGGTTCGCCTCGTTTAGCTAGGGAAGCGGAGAAGGCCTGGCAGGTTTAACCCCCTGCCAGGCCGACCGTTTTTAAAGCGAACCGGCGTCAACCTGACAGGTTGGACCAACCTGTCAGGTTGACGCCGGTTCGCTTGCGGGTATGATGGTGCTGTCAATCAGGCGGCCGCCGGCGCGGCCCCGAGGAAGGTTGAACCCGATGGAAGAAATGCCCCGCTATGTCCTGGTCATCGCCGCCGCCCTGGTCCTTTTTGCCCTTTATCTGAATACGACCCGGCGTGGCAACAAGATCAAGGTCGTCTGCGCGAATTGTGAATCCAAAGACGTTGTCGAGGTCTCACGGGAAACGGTGGGCACCCGGACCGTGCAGCCTCACGGCGGCGGCACCCCCGGCGGCGGCAGCGTCCGTCTCCAGCTGGATATCGAAGCCAAATATCATTGCCGCAACTGCGGCAATTCCTTCAGCCGCCGTTTTACAGAAACGCACTGAGCCCCCGCCTTTGACCCAACCCGGCCTTTCCCTCCTTGTCGGCGCTCCCCTGGATTGTTCCGGCCGGTTCACCGGCGTAGAACGGATGCCCGCTGCCCTGCGCAACGCCGGCCTGGTAACCAGCCTCGGCCTGCCGGACCTGGGCGATTGGCCCGTCCAAATCGCCAACGCCCAGCGCGACCCCGCCAGCGGCATCATCGGCTACGCGGATGTCTGCGCCAGCAGTGCCGTCATTCGCCAAGAATTGGGTGAGTTGCTGGCCCGCGGCGAGCGGCCGCTGATCGTAGGTGGCTGTTGCACGCTGCTGATCGGCGTCTTCGCTGCCCTGCGCGACCAGGGGACTGAGATCGCGCTCGCCTTCATCGACGGGCATCTTGATTTTTATGACGGCGGATCTTCGCCGACCGGGGAAGCAGCGGATATGGAGCTGGCCATTTTGTGCGGGCTGGGACCGGCCGGTCTCACCCACCTCGCCGGCCCGCCGCCACTGGTTGACCCGGCCAACGTCGTCGTCCTCGGCCACCGCGATGCGGCTGAGGCCGCCGCCGACGGGGCCCCGGACCCGGCCACGTTGTTTCCCGCGATGGCGCTGCATAATGCTGATTCCGTCCGCGCCCACGGCGCCGCCACACTGGGCCAGGCAGTTGCCAACCGCTTCGCGGAGCGCGCCCAACCGTTCTGGCTTCACCTGGACTTGGACGTACTGGATGAGACAGCACTCCCCGCCGTCGATTACCTGAGGCCCGGCGGCCTCAGCTGGGCTGAAACCGCCGCCCTGACCCGGCCGCTGCTCCATTCCCCTCACCTACGCGGCGCCGACATCACCATTTACAACCCAGCCCTGGACCCCGATGGCCGCTACGCTCGCCAGATCGTCTCGTTCCTGGCGGAATTATGGCAGCCCCTTTGAAATCTGCCTGACGCGAGCCGGCAAATCCCTCAACGTCGCTACCGCCAGCGCCGGGTTGGCTGGATGGCGCGGGCCAAGCTGTACCGCCCACAACCCGGCCGCCGCCGCTCCGGCTACATCCGCTTCGTAGTTGTCGCCCACCATCAGGGTGGCCGCAGCCACGCTGCCCAGCTGGGCCAGGGCCAGGTGGAAAATACGGGCCTCTGGCTTGCGGCAACCAACCTCTTCGGAAATGATGATGGCGTCCAGCCACGGTCCCAGCCCCAGCGCGGCGATGACTGCCCGCTGCAGGTCGCTCCGGCCGTTCGTCACCAGCCCGATCTTCAGGCCGGCTTCACGCAGTTGCGGCAAAACTGTGGCTGCACCAGGCATGAGCAGCGCATGATGGGGGTAGACGGTCAGGTAGTCAACAACCAGCTCGGCAGCTGCCGGGTTACCGGGCAGCGGGAACTCAACAATCAGCTGCTCGTAAACCCTATCCTTCCACACCTTGCCGCCGGCATCAAGAGCCACAAAGCGGGCAACAAACTCATCGGCCCGAGTCGGCTCAGCGCCCAGGCGGGCGTATTGATCGCGCGCGAAGCGGGGCAGGCTGGCGACTCTGTCATGCAGGGTCTGATCCAGGTCAAACAGGATCGCTTGCAGGGCCATCCGGAGAGGTCAGCTCTCCGCGGCCAGAAGCTGGCGCAGGAAGCTGATGGTTTCCAGCAGATCGGCCGTCGTGACCTTGCTGGAGACGGCGAGCAGGCGCAGGACCGTCTCGCCATGCAAAGTTGTCGTAGAGATTGAGCGCTGACCGGAGGCCATCACCTGCTCGTACAGGCGGCGCTGCAGGGCGGAACGCTCCTCGGGAGCCAACCCGTCGGGCACCATTTGGAAGCAAAGGATGCCGGTATCCGGCCGGTGCAACAGCCGCACATCCGGTTGGATGGCCAGGTGCGCGGCCAGCTCCTGAATCGCCGTTACATGGGCGCGCAATTCTGAGCGCACCGCCCGCAGCCCCATCCCCCGCAGAGCCGTCACCAACGGCAGCGCGGAAAAGGGTCGTGTCGTCGGCGGCGATTTCAGACCGGGGTTTGGCTCGACATCCTCGCGCCGGTTGAAGTAGCCACTGTAGAGCGACATCCGGCCAAAGTCTCGCCAATCGCGCACAAAGAGGAGTGAGTTGGGTATCGGCACCGCCAGCTGCTTGTGCGGGTCCCAGGTGATGGAATCGGCCAGATCATCACCGCCAAACAAGGGCGCACATTCCGGCACCAGCTTGTAGGCATAGCCGTAGGCGCCATCCAGATGGAACCAGGCGCCCAGCTCAGCCGCCAGCGTCGCCAGTGGGTGCACGGGATCAACTGAGCCAGTCGACGTGGTCCCAGTGGTAGCGACCAGGCAGAAAATATCACGCTCACTCTTGATCTCGCGCACCAGCCGGCGGGCTTCCCGCACGTCGATGCGCCGCTCCCGATCCACCGGCAAGGCCACCAGCGCCTTCTGCCCCAGCCCCAGCATTCGCGCCGCATGGCGCAGGGAAAAATGGGCGTCGGCTGAGACCAGGATAGCCAGCCGGGCTGGATCGGCAAAGCCGGTCAGCCCTTGCTGGCCGAGATCAAAGCCCTGGCGCTCGGCGTGCCGGTGCAACGCCAGATAAACAGCCTCCTGGTTGGCGTAAGTGCCGGAATACATGAAGGTGGCGTCGGCCGTTTCGTCCAGATTAAAAAGCCGGCAGAGGGCCCGCCCGGCCATCTCCTCCAAAACCGCACCGCCGGGCGAAACCTGCCAGTTGGTCACGCCCTGGTTGTATTGCAGGGCCACCTCGGCCCCGTATTGGGCTTCGGCTGAAGGGAAGGCATTGAACATCGATTGGAACTGGGGCCGGCCGTACTGCATCAGGTGGGGTAGCAGCCGTTCTTCAACCAGCTGGCGCAGCGCATGGGGTGATAGTCCCTGTTCCGTAAACTCAACCAGCGGCGCCAGATCCGCAGCGACTGTGGCCGGGTCGGCGCCGGAGTAAAGCGGTGCTTGTTTAGCCATCAGATTGTCTCCGGCAGGGTGCGATGAATGTAGCGGCCCCGGCCCCTGTCAGCCACGAGCTGGCCGTCGCGAATCACGGTTGCGCCGCGGGAGAGGACCCGGGTGATCCGGCCGGTTATCCGCTGCCCCTCATAGGCATGCCAATCATTACTCGAATGAGAATTCGCCTGCCCCATCACCCATTCTGCGTTGGGATCCAGCAGGACGATGTCCGCATCCTTGCCGGGGTGCAGGCTGCCCTTGGAAGTCATCCCATAAATGTGAGCCGGGTTGGCCGCCACCAGCTCCACAAAGCGGGGCAATGAGATACGTCCACCAGCCACGCCAGCCGAATAAAGCAACATAAAACGGGGTTCGATACCCGGCATACCGTTGGGGCAAAGGTCGAAGCGATCCTGGCCGTATTGGGTCGCTTCCCAGGAGTAGGCGGCGTCATCCGAGGTCACCTGGACCAGCCGGCCATCTTTTAGCCCTTGCCAGAGGGCCGCCTGGGCGCGCTCATCCCGCAGCGGCGGCGAGCAGATCCATTTGATGCCATCCGGCCGGCGCAACATCTCGTCGGTGTAAATCAGGTAATGGGTGCAGGTCTCGGCCAGCACATCCAGCCCGGCGCCCCGGGCTGCGCCCACCATGGCCACGCCCTCCGCCGTCGTCAGATGGACGATAAACAGCCGTCCGCCCACTTCAGCCACCATCTCAATGCAGCGCTCAATGGCCCGGTTCTCCACGGCGATCGGCTTACTCTCCGCATGGTAGATAGGGCTGGTCCGGCCGCTTTCCAGGAATTGGGGGATGGAGGCTTCGGCCAGATCATTGTCCTCAGCGTGGACCATCAACATGCCCCCGGCATCACGCAGCCGGGCCAGGATGCGCAACAGATCCGGTGTCTCGATCAGCAGCCCTTCGTCCCGGTAGGTCATGTAACATTTAATCGTCGGAGCGCCGGCGGCCACGACCTGGGCGATCTCGTCCAGGGTAGCTTCAGTCGGCTGGGTGATCACCGGATGAACGCCGTAGTCGATCAGGGCCCGCCCGGCCGCTTCCTGCTTTTTGGTCGCGATGGTGCTCGTCAGGGTGGCGCCAGGCGCCTGGTTGGAGAAATCAATGCAACTGGTCGTGCCGCCATGGACCGCCGCCAGGGTGCCGCTGTAATAATCATGCACGCTGATGGTGTTCATGAAAACGTCGTTGAAATGAACATGGGTGTCAACGCCGCCCGGCAACACCAACAGGCCGCTGGCGTCGATGATTGTGTCGGCCGGGTAATCACCCAGCTCCCCCACCGCGGCGATCTTCTCACCGCGCAACAGCAAATCTTGCTTAGCCACCATCTGGTCCAGCACCACCGTGCCGCCCCGTATCAAAGTCGTCTCCATAAATCACCTCAGACATCTTTTTTTGCCACGGATTAGCACGGATTTGTCACGGATTCTCTTTTTGATAGAAAAATCCGTGTTTAATCTGTGTTAATCCGTGGCCAGATTCTTAACAATCAGGCTGGCTGTGGCGCGGAGGGCGAGGTCGCCAAGGTCCAGCAGGGGGATGGGGATATTGTGCCGCAAGTTGGCCACCGCGTCAGCCGGATAGCCCACATAATCCAGCAGGAGGGCATCCAGGCCGTGTTGCTGGATTTGCGCCTGGCAATGGGCCAGCATGGTGGCATCCTGGTGCAAGATGTCGGCGGCCCAGACGGTCGTGGCGAAGCCGGCGGCCTGCCAGCGGGCGGCCACTGGCGGGGCCTGTTCGGGGATGGGGACAATCAGCCCCAGCTTTTGTAGGCCCAGCGACTGGGCCACGGCCAGAGTAATGCGGAACGGATTGATGAGGGTACCGCGCCCGCCCAGGCCGGCAAAAGTGCCGGCGCAGAGGAGGATGTTGGTCAGGATACCCTCGGCTTCGAGTTCGTCCAGCCGCTCTTGCAGTCGGGGTAACAGAAAGCTCTCGGGGACAGTGACCAGCTGGCCGTCGCGCAGCCGCGTGGTCAACGGGTAAGCGGCCCCGGCCGGATCAGGCAGATCGGCCGGCGCCAGCCCATCCAAAGCCCCGCGCTGCACAATAGTGACATGCGGCAGCAATGCCGCCAGCGGATCAACCAGATCCGGCCGGGGCGTCTGCCCGATAACAAGGGCGCCAATCTGTTGCGTCATGAAAAACTCTATTCGGGCGTTTTAGACAATTGCTCCAGCAGCAAATCATGCATAAAGATATAGCCGCCGCCCACCTTGCGCAAGAAGGCCAGTTCCACAGTCTCATCCAGGAGCTGAGTCAGATGAAGTGGTAGCTGAATGTCCAGCCAGAGCAGACCGCGGATAATGAGGTGCTTGACCAGATTACTGCCGCCATACATCGCCAGCGCAGCGACAAAAACCAGGATGGTTGTCAGCACACCAGAGCGTGGCCCCCAAATCAGCAGGCAGAGAAAGCCCAGCAGCGGCGCTGTTACCGTTGCAGCCAGGATGGCATTGTAAAAAGAGAGCCAGATCCCCTGATTGGAGCGGGTATTTCGATCAATCCGGTAGCCATGCAGACCACCAAGCAGCAGGCCGGCAAAGCCGTACGCCAGCACAGTCTGCCAGACTCCGTTGGCCTCGAGGTAGCGATACTCAATGATCTCGGTGAAGGTGGCCGCCATCAGGCCAAAGCCGATCCCCTTCAGGGCGCTGGGCCAGGACCAGTCCAACGCTTCCAGGGTACGGACTTCGGTAGCGAAGCTGCGGCCGTGAATGTAGCGGGCAAAGATCATAAAGACGACGCCTTCAATGACGCCCCAGGCCAGCGCCAGCACCGGATCGCCAAACGGCAACATCGCCGCCGTCGTCACAAAGCCGATCACGACGCCGACCATAAACACCTGTAGACCGCGCTGCCGGTAACGGACCTCGCCACTGGTGATGGCCTCTCCCTGGGACTCAAACTGGATCCCATTGATGATCGCTAACAGCAGAGAGAGGCCCAGGTTACCCGCCAGCAAAACAACCAGCTCCGTGGTCGGATGAGACAAATGGAGAAACTGGCTGATGACCTCCGTCGGCGCCGTGGGAATGTTGGGGTTGGCCACGCGATACTGTTGCAGGAGCAGCCACATCACCAAACCGATGACAGCGCCATCCCACAGTCGCGTTAGCAACAGATAGACCCAGCGGCTCTTGCGGGTTGAGAGCCAGCTGGGCTGCAACAACTCGACCAGAAACTGGCTCTGGTTATGGGCGACCATATTGCGCGCCAGCCAGGCCAGCCAGGAGCGGATGCGATCAGCCGGCTGGCTACTGCCATTTTGCGGCTGCCGGTTTAGCATATGATCAACATAGGTTTCCAGGAGCTGCTCTTCACTGGCTACCGCAGAGCGCAGCTCAGCGCCGTTCTGGGAATGGACATGGACAGAATGCAAAACATTCAACAGGAGCGGCGTCTGGGTCAGGGCCCGCACCCGTTCATTGCGGGCGAGCGCCTGGCGTAAATCATCATAGGGCTGGCCGGCATCGACCAGATAATTTTCAACCTGCTCGGCTTCCAGCGGCAACAGTTCGATGGCGCCGCCCAGGTCTAATTGCACGCCCGTTTCGATGTATTCATGCCGGCGGCTGCAGATCGCCAGCGACGTGAAGCCGTAATCCTGGCGGAAGCGGTTGATGGTGTGCGCACAATCCGGCCGGGCCTCATCTGGCACCCGGTCAAACCCATCCAGCAGCAAGAGCAGCTCATCATTTTCCAGCCACTCACGGGCGATCTTGGCGGGGATGTGATAGCGGGTCGTCATCTCGGCAATAACCCAATCACTCAGGTTCGCTTGCTCAACGGCCCAGGAGCTCAGTTGCAGAATGAGGGGGATGGGCGCTGCCGGGTCGTGCGCCGCTCGTTCAATGAGCGACCGGGCCAGGGTCAACAGAACAGTTGTTTTGCCGGAGCCGGGCGCGCCCAAAATGAGGAGATCCCGGTCCGCTTCGTCAAACAGGCCAACCAGGCTGGTGGCATTGAGTTCGAGGGGGTCAGGACCGGCCGGTACACCCACCCCGGCCCAGGCCGTAGCCACCGCCTCAGGCACCAAAACACCCCGCAACGCCAGGGACCCAGCGGCAGGCATGGAAACCTCTAACACCCCTTCGATCCAGAATTTACGCACTTTTTCCAGCAGGATCAGCTGACGGCGCCGCTTGCGCGAAAGCTCGGGTGGTTCCGTGGATGGCGATTCTCGTAAGGGAAGTTCCTGGACAGTCAGGGAGGGTGACGCCTCGGGATCGATGCCGAACAAGCTCTGCAGCTCGTCGCTATTCAGACCGCGATAATCGCCCGCATGAAGCAGTGCTTCGGCCTCAGACGGCTGCTGGATGCCGCCATTCTTCACCAGCACCGTTAACAGGGCCAGCAAAACCAGCCGATCAGCAGCGCTGATCTTGCTCTTCATCCTTTCCCAATCACTGACGGCAGCCCCGGAATAGCCCAGATCCCCCAGTTCGAGCCCCATCAGTTCACCAAGGCGCTCCTGCGTGAGAATACCCCCCCTGTCGGGGTCCTGAGATTGGCGACGGCATTTGCGAAGAAGCTGGCCAAAAGTGTCCATGTCAAGTTACTGGAGTCTGTGGCCATGTTGGCTAAGGTGATTTAGCCAGCACGAAGAGCACAAGGATTACGCTAAATATACCAAATTTTCTGCCATGCCCGAAATTTAAGTGACACTTAAGCGATCTCAAGCGCGACCAGCTATCGAAAAGCAGCTGTTCAGGCGTAAACTGGCCCTATCTCGTGACCAGATCGGTCAGGAAACCGCCATAAGCAGACGCTTTCCAGCCAGCTAACTTATGGCGGTTTAGCAAGGAGTCGCTATCATGAACTGCCCACTTTGCGGGACTGCCGAACCCGAGCGAACCATCACCTGCGAACATTGTGGCCTAACCACCGCCGAAGCTGATTGGCTCAAATTGCACCAGCTTGACTATTTGCTGGCAGAAACAGCCAACTGGCCCTACAAAGCCCAACGCTGGTTTTATGAGCAACAGCGTGACGGCTTGCTGGCCAAATTGCAGCCTCCGGAACCCGTCCAGGCAACGCCGCCCCAGCCTTTGCCGCCGGTCCAACCCATCATCGCCGAGCCGGCCGCAACAGTACCACCAGAAGCTGCGCCCGTCCCAAGGCCAGCAGCCCGCAAACGGTCTACTCCCCGGCGGGAAGCGGTGCCATTTGACCAGTGGCTGCTCAGCGAACGTAACATCAAGCTCGCCCTTTATAGTGGCGGGCTGTTGTTGATCCTGTCCGGCCTCATATTTGTCGGCATCAACTGGACCCGTATCCCCGGCTTTGGCAAGCTGGCCATCACGATGGTGATTACGCTGGCGATGTATCTGGGCGGCGCCTGGCTGCACCGCCGGCCGGCCTACCGGATTGGCGGGGTGGCTTTATTGGCCATCGCCTCTGGCTTTTTGAGCCTGAACTTCGTCGTGACCCAAAGCTATATCCTGGGGCCGCGCGGCTTCGCCGTCGAAAATATGCTTCTGCTGGCCGCCAGCTTCTGTCTCCTGGCGTACAGTGTGACCGCCATTTACACCCAGAGCTGGTTGATTACCGTCATGAGTGCGGGCGCCCTGGCCAGCGCCTGCGCCGCGCTACTCACCATTTACCACGCGGACTTTCCGGCCGGTTTGCTCGCCTATAGCCTGGTAGCAGGGCTACTCCTTGTTGCTGCGGCCGGCGCCGGCCGGCGGGCCAGGTTGCAGTTTGCTACCATTCCACTGGGGCTTCTGGCCCACCTGGCTCTGCCGCTGCTCTATCTGGCAGGGGTGATTGCCTGGTTTGCGGGGGAACCCTGGACCCTATTCGCCAGCCTTTTCATTATCCTGGCAGCGTATGTATTGACAGATTGGGAATGGCACCGGCCGGTCTGGCAAACCTGGCGCCAAGAGCACAAGTTCGTCAGCCTGCTCCTGCAAACACCACGCTGGTTCAGCAGTGTCCTTGGGCTCAGTACCCTCTTGCTTCTTTCTCAACAGTGGCAGCTGGCGGATTGGCAAACCATTCTCCTGTTTGGCCTGTTGGGCGCAGCTTATCTGCTTATCGCCGGCCGGCTCTCGGAACCAAATCAGCCCCTCGCCGGGCTGCCGCTGGTGCTGGCCGCCTACGGCAGCAGCATCCTGGCTACCCTGTTGGCCATCACTGATACGCATAGTCTGATCGTTGCCCTGCTGGCCAATGTACTGCTGCTGGCAGTTTCGGCCCGGCTCTTCCAGAACTACAACTTCATGTTTGGCGCCATCTGGCTTCTCCTGGCGCCGATCTATCTGATCCTGGAGCAATGGTTACCCGATGTCGTCGACCGGGGCCTCTATCTCGGCTTGCTGTGCCTCCTCTACGTGGGGGCTGGTTATTTCTTTGGCCGGCGCCGCCTGGCGGTTGGCATGCCCTATCTCACAGCGGCAGCGGCCCTCTCTGTGATCGTTATCACCATGACCTGGCCCGATGGCTTTGTCCTGCCCACCGTCCTGGTTGTCGTCAGTCTGCTCTATCTGACGGGCGCCCTCTGGCTCAAGCAGAGCGCCCTGCTCCTGCCGGCGCTGGCAAGCTTCAACCTGCTCATCTACGCCCTGAACCGGGAAATCTGGACGGCGGCCCGGCTCGACCCGGCGTTGCTGCTGAGTTACCTCACGGCCGGCGCCCTGATGTTGCTGGCCGGTCAGTTCCTGCCTAAACGGTGGCGGGGCTGGCGCTGGCCACTCCTCTTCGCCGGCGCCGTAGTCATTGCCGGCAGCTATTTGATCAGCTTTAACATGCGCTGGGAATACACAACCACCGCCTCGCTGACGACCGCTGTTTTGCTGCTCGCCTTTGCCTGGTGGTACCGTGGTAGATTGCAAATGGGCCCACGGGCGTTGCCATTGCTCAGTTATGCCGGCTTCCTGGTGCTTTATATCGCCCAGTTTGTGGTAATCGCCGGTCTGGGTGAAGGTCGGGATTCCACCAGCTGGCCTTTACTGACCACCCCATTCGCCGCCGGCTGCCTGGCCCTGAGTTGGCTGCTGCAAAGGCAATCGATCCGGCCGGTATACGGAACGCCTCTGCGCTTCAGCGGCCTGGCCTTCCTGATCATCCCGCTGGCCGCGGCAACGGCGTATGGGGAATATGTGATCATAGGTTACTCGTTTGCTCTGGCAGCGCTGGCGGTGCTGATCGATGCGCTGCTGCGGCGGACGTCGGTGGAGTTGACCGGCGCCCTTGTTCTACTCTTTGCCGGTTACGAGCTGACAGTCTGGCAACTGCCGGAACACCGGCCGGTTTTCATCGCCCTCGCCGCCTGCCTGACTCTGACCTACGTCGCCCTGAGCTGGCTGCGCCTGACGCACCCCTATCGTGATGAGCTACGCCTGGTCGGCCTGATGGCCGCCGTAATACCCCTGGCCGAAGCCGTCGCCAGAGGGCTGGACTCCGGCTGGAGCCTGACCACGACCCTGACGCTGGCGATTATCAGCGCGACCGTCGCCGCGGATGCCATCATCCGGCGCCAGCGCCACGAATTTTACGCCAGCCTGGGGCTGGTGGTGCTCACCATCTGGTCCATCTGGCTGGACGCAGCCATCACTGAGGAACAGGCCTACATCCTGCCACTCGGGCTGCTCCTGCTCGGTATCGGTTGGGCCGAACGGCACGAGCAACATCAGGCCCGCTTCCAAATGGCCTCCTGGCTGGGGCTGATCCTGCTGCTGGGTAGTTCGTTCCTGCAATCCCTGCCACGGGAAGCGTTGGGCTATACCGCCCTGGCCAGTTTTGAGGCATTTGTCGCTCTGGTCATTGGCATTCGCGCCCATTCGCGTCATTACGTCCTGGCCGGCGGCGTCGCCCTGCTGGCAACTGCGGTGGCCCAGATCGGGCCAGCGTTTATCGACCTGTCGCGCTGGGCACAACTCGGTATCACCGGTACTATCTTGTTAGCGGCCGGTTTACTGGCCCTGTTCCGCAAAGAGCAGCTCCTGGCTACTCGGCGCCGTCTGGCCAGTGAATGGCGGCAATGGGATGTTTAACATCGTCTTCCAACCATAACTTCGGGAGGTTATCATGGACAGCCTGTTTGAGTTCGGTATCAATTTGATCGAATGGATCCAGAGTTGGCCCGCCTTTCTGGATGGCCCCATGGCACTGTTCACCTTCATGGGAACCATCGACTTCTACCTGCTGTTGATTCCCCTGATTTACTGGGCCGTCGACCCACGGCTGGGTATCCGCGCCTTGATCATCCTGATCGGCGTGGACATGATCGGCAGCTATGCGAAGCAGCTTCTCCATCAACCGCGTCCCTATTGGGTCAGCGAGCTGGTGGAAGGGCGCGCAGTGGAGGCCAGCTACGGCATCCCCTCCACCCATGCCAGTAACACGCTGGCAGTTTGGGGAGCCATGGCGTTGAAGTTCCGCCGCAACTGGTTCACCATCGCCGTCCTTGTGTTGCTCTTCCTCATTGGTCTCTCCCGGCTCTACCTGGGGGTCCATTTCCCCCATGATGTGCTGGGTGGCTGGCTGTTGGGGCTGGCCGGTCTCTACCTCTTCATTCGCTTTGAAGATCCCTTCCTGGCCTGGTTCAACAAGATCCCGCTGACGCAGCAGCTGATCAGCGCGCTGGCGATTTCGCTGGGGCTGGCTGGCCTCGGTTTGCTGGTCGGCGTCCTGATCAGTGGCTCGCCGGACCCCGAAAGCTGGGCTGAGCTGGCCAGCGCGGCGCGCTCACCGGCCGGTTACTTCACCAACACCGGCGCCCTTTTTGGGGCTGTGGCCGGCTATTTGCTCCTGCGCAACTATGTTGACTACAACCACCAGGTCAGCTGGAGCCGGCGCTTGCTCCGCTATGTGGTCGGTATGGTTGTGACCCTGGCGATCTATGAAGGGCTGGACATGATTTTTGCCATGATCGCGGGTGATGAGACGATGGCCGGGTATCTGCTGCGCTATGTTCGTTACGCGTCGGTAACCCTCTGGATCACCCTGGGCGCCCCCTGGATCTTCCAGCAATGGCTCGGCGCGCCACAGGTTACCAGTCAGGGCCAGACGGCCTGAGAGTGGCCGGTGCATCTTCCAATTTGCCAATACTGTTTGCCCGGGGAATGACCTTTATCGCCCGGCCAGCTTATGGCTGTCACTTGACGCGACTGCCTGATGTAGGCATCCTTCCAGTGTAAGCCAAACCCAGGGCGACCCGACCAGCCCTCGGGCAAACCAGACCCACCAAGAATGGAGCGTACAATGTCTTTGCATGACATCTACAACGAGACCGACGCCCTGGGGCTGGCCGCTCTGGTGCATAAGGGTGAGGTTCAGCCAGGTGAGCTGGTTGAGGAAGCGATCCGGCGCATCGAAACGGTAAATCCCCAGTTGAATGCCGTTGTTCACAAAATGTATGACGAAGCGACAACGGCGGCGGCGGCCAAACCGGCCGGTCCCTTTGCCGGCGTCCCCTTTCTCATCAAGGAACTGCTGGCTGAGGTCAAAAATACGCCGCTGCGCAATGGCAGCCGTTTCTACAATGGCAATGTTTCCCAACAAGATTCGGAAATTGTGCGGCGCTACCGGCAGGCCGGCCTGATCCTGATCGGCCGGACCAACACCCCGGAATATGGCATCACCCCTTACACGGAATCTGTTTTGTATGGCCCGGCGCGCAATCCATGGGATGTCTCACGGACGCCAGGCGGCTCCAGTGGCGGCTCCGGCGCCGCTGTGGCGGCTCGCATGGTGCCGGCAGCCCACGGCGGCGATGGCGGCGGCTCGATTCGCATTCCCGCTGCTTGCTGCGGCGTCTTTGGCCTGAAACCAAGCCGCAACCGGATACCGGCCAGCACCGATTACCTGGCCTGGCAGGGTTGGGTCAATGAACATGCGCTGACACGGTCCGTGCGGGACAGCGCCGCCCTCCTGGACGCCACCGCCGGCCCGGCCCGTGGTGACGTCGACTATCCGGCGCCGCCAGATGGCACCTTTCTGGATGCTGTTGGCCGTGACCCTGGCAAGCTCCGCATCGCCTTCACGCCGGCGTCGGTCCTGGGCAAGAATATCTCGGCCGCCAGCCTGGCCGGGCTGGCAGAGACGGTCAAACTGCTGGAATCTCTGGGCCACGACCTGATCGAGGCCAAACCCGCCATCGACGCCGGCCGATTCAGCCAGGCGTTCCTGACCATGCTCTGCGCCGAGGTAGAAGCCGATGTGGCTGAAGCTGAAGCCCAGTTTGGCCGCAAAGCCTCGATCGACAGCTTCGAGCCATCGACCTGGGCCCTGGGGCTGCTCGGCCGCAAGATCACCGCCGGCACACTAAACCGGGCGATTCGCGACCTCCAGCGGATTGGCGGGCAAATGCGCCAGTTCGTGGCGGATTATGACCTGTTTCTGACTCCCACCCTGGCCGAACCAGCCGTCAAGCTGGGCGCGTTACAGCCAACCGGCAGTGATGCCACCGCCATGTCGGTGTTGGGGCGGCTCAACGCTAGCGGCCTGCTCTACCGGCTGGGCGCTCTGGATACAGCGGCGGAAAATGTCTTCGAATTTATGCCGGTGACGCCGCTCTTTAATGTGTCGGGCCAACCGGCCATGTCGGTACCGCTCTGCTGGAGCGCCGAAGGTTTACCAGTCGGTATGCATTTTGCCGGCCAGTACGGTGGTGAATCTGTCCTTTTCAGCCTGGCCGGGCAGCTGGAAAAAGCCCAGCCATGGGCACAACGCCTGCCGCCCATCATTCGCTGAAAATAACCGAAACGCGTTGCCGGCGGGCATCGTCGGCTTCCAGGTGAGGGGTAGGGGACCCGACGGGTGCGGCACCCGTCGGGTCCCCTACCCCTCACCGCGAAACAGGTAAGATTTGCGGCGCCGCCCGCCTCAAAGGAGCAGGTTCCTTGCGGAATCTGCTTTCTTTTCTTTTGGAATGTCCCTTTAACTTCTCTACAATTGATCCATGGCAACTGAAAACCACGAGACCTTTGACGACTTCAAAAACAGCTTTTCTTATGGCAGCCGGCCCGACCTGAACTTCAAGTTCCTGAAATCGCTTTCGGAAGAAGAGGCGGCCGCCTTTTTCCAGGGGTTACTCTGGAAACTCGGTGATTTTATCAATGACGGCGATGGCGCCGCTCTGGTCGAGCATCTGCGCGCCGGCCAGCAACTGGGCTACGCTGCACCTTCGTCGTATGCCTATGACGAGGGGCCGTTTGTGCGGCTGACCCGGCCGGTAGCTGAATCGCGCCTGGCCCTGATCACATCCACAGGCCACTTCCCGGCCGATCAGGACCCGGAACCGTTCGGCGTCAAAGGGATGACCCAGGCTGAGGCCATCGAACGCATCAGCGACTTTACGCGCTCAGCGCCAGAGCTCACCCCAATCCCCATTGATCTGCCGGCTGAGGACCTGGCCGTCCGCCACGGCGGCTACGATATCCGCGGCGCTCAGGCGGATCGCAACACCTCACTCCCCCTGGATCGCCTGCGCGAACTGGCCGCAGCTGGCTGGCTCAAGCTCCACGAAACGGCCTACTCCTTCGTCGGCGCCGCTGCCCAGATGCGTATCCTCAATAAAACGGGACCGGAGTGGGTTGAGCAGTTCAAACAGGCGGGCATTGAGGGTGCCCTGCTCATCCCGGTCTGACCGGTCTGTCACATGTCCGTCGGACATGTCGCCCGTCTGCTGGAAGAAGCTGGCATTGCCACCGTCGTGATTGCGGCAGACCCGTTCCGGCCGCGCCTCGAGGTGATGGCGCTGCCCCGCCTGCTGCTCACGCCCCACCCGATGGGTCGGGTCCTGGGCGCGCCGGGGGATGTCGCCCGGCAAACTGAGGTCCTGCAAACGGCCCTGCGTTTGCTCGATGAGGCCGAAAAGGGCCAGACGATCATCACCATGCCGGGCCAATACCGGTTACCACCCCATTTCGAATGACCGAAGAACCACTTACATTTGCCCAATATGTGCTGGCAACCGGTGAAGAGCCGGTTGCCGGCTGCTGTCGCCTCCTCCTGGCGTATCTGGCTGAAAATTGCGCGCTACTGCAAGATGACGAGATGGATTTGGACCTGGCGGTTCATGAGGCGCGCAAAAATGTCAAACGGATGCGGGCTTTTCTGCGGCTGATCCGGCCGGTTATCGGCGAACCAGCCTTCCAACGGGTCAACGACCAACTCCAGGGCTCCGCTCACTTGCTGGCCCCCATGCGCGACCAGGCCGTCCTCATCGAGACAGTCGCCAATCTGCGGCTGGAAACTGGCCTCGAACTGAGCCATTTCCGCCACACCCTGGTGCTCCTCACTGAGGCGTACCAGGCGACCCGTGCGGATTTTGTGGCTGATGCCGGCCGCATCCCGGCGATTCTGGGGATCTGGCAGGCGGTGCGGGACGAGATCCTGGCGCTCCCGCTTGGCAAAGGGGGCTGGAACGCCTTACAGCCCGGCTTCAGCCGCAGCTACACGCGCGGCCGCCAGCGCATGTTTGCCGCCTATGCGCAACCGGCCAATGGGGAATTGTTTCATGAGTGGCGCAAACGGGTTAAGGATATGTGGCACCAGCTGGAAATCCTGGCGCCAGCCGCGCCGGACACGCTGCTGACAGAAGCGGAAGCATACCATCAGCTTTCCAGCCTGCTGGGCGACGCCCACGATCTGCTGGTCCTGCGCGAAACCATCCTGGCCGCTGAAACCGTCTTCAACGCCGATCCCGATATCGCCTTGCTCCTCACCCTGGCGGCCACGCGCCAGCAACAGCTGGAAAACGAGGCCGCGCACTGGGGCCTGAAGCTATACGGCACCAAACCAGCCGCTTTTGTCAGGCGCCTTGGCAGTTTTTATCGGGGCTGGGTTGAGACCAGCCAGAGCTAGGGAAAAAGCGAGCTCGCCCAGTTGGCACGCAGCGCACCATCCGGCTCCGGGTACACCTGGACAAACTGCTCGTAACCATTAAATTCCAGCATCATCTCCGGGGGGATTTTGCCAAACTCGTCATCCTCGCCAAACTGGGTGCGGTGGGCTGCCAGCGCCTGGTTTTTGAGGTCGACATATGGCCGTACATCCAACTGATGCGTGATCTCCTGTTCGATGGCAACCTGCTCCGGCCGGGGTTCCTCGCTGAAGAAACCTTCCCCCTCGATGTACCCAGCCGCCTTGGCCGCCAGGGCAATTTCCCGGAATCGGGTGAAAAGGAAAACGGACTGATACAGGCTACTGGCCTGGAAGGCGGCGCCGCGCTCCGGAAAACGGGCCGGATCAGCGGCCTGGTAAAAGGCCGCGGTGGCGTGCTGGCCAGTCGTCACATGGTCCGGGTGGCCATACCAGCCAAACGGTTCAAAGGTCACAAAAACATCCGGCTGGAATTCGCGAATCAGGGCCACCAGGTCGCCGATGACGCGGTCCGGTTCGGCTTGCAAGAGGCAGCGCGGATCGTCGTTGGCCGGCGTCCCCGCCATACCCGAATCCCGGTAATCCAGAAAGACCAGCTGCTGCACGCCAATAATGCGGGCCGCCTCTTCCAGCTCTTTCTGGCGCACCTCGCCCAAATTCTCCGGGGTTGCCAGGACGGGATCGGAGATCTCGCCGGCCTCGCCGCGGGTGGTGCAAACCAGCATCACCTCATCCCCCTGTTCAATGTAATGAGCCATGGTCCCGGACATCACGCCTTCGTCATCCGGGTGGGCAAATACAGCCATCAACTTCCGCATCATTCAGTCTCTGCTCCTTGTTTCACCTGTCATGCTGAGCGCAGCGAAGCATCCGCCGCCCAATTTCTGGTTGTACCAGGCAAACGGTATTGCTTACTCAATAAATTGTAGTTCGTTGTGTAGTTCGTTCCGATCGCCGGCCGCGACGGGAACGGGCGCCGCCAGCAACTCGCCACAACGGCGGATGGCGGCGATGAGACCGTCGGCGCCGTGCCCCTCACGCAGGCCGCTAACCACCAGATCACGCAACGCATCCCATTCTGCCTGGCTCAGAACATCGTCAAGAGATTCGTCGCCCAGGATCTGAACCTGGCGCTCGTAGAGCGAGAGGTAGATCACCAGGCCGGTGCCGGCGGCAGTGCGGTGGACGCGGAACTGGTAGAACGCCGCCTGGGCTGCTTCGGCCACCTCGGCGGCCATCTCCTGCCGGCTGATGAAGGGCCGGCGCAGGATCGGCAGATAAGTCGCGGCGATGACGCCGACGATGTAGGTCATGACCAGAATCAGGATGATAGCGGTCAGGTTCAGGCCGAACTGATAACCACCGGCCCAATCATTTTCGACCGGCCGGATCTCCTGAAAGCCCAGCCAGGCAACCGCCAGGCAGCTCAGGGCAAACAGAAAGCCAAAAATACTTTCGGCACGGTCGTACCGGCCGGAAACCGTCGCCACCACCGGCACGATCTCGGCCGCCGTCTGTGCTTCGGCCTCAGCAATAGCGGCCGCGATGGCCCGCTGTTCTTCCTCGGAAAAATAAGCCGTTGCCAGTTGCATCATCCCCTCCTACCAGCGCCCACTGGCGCCGCCGCCGCGCGAAAAACCACCGCCCCGCGAGCTGCTGCTGAATGAGCGGCCGCTTGACGAGCGACTCCGAAACGAAGAGCCACCACCGGAGCGGCGGTATCCGCTCGAACCGCCGGAACTGCCGCCACCGCCCAGGGCGCCCCGGATCAGGTTAAACAAAACCATCGGGATCATCAGGATCCAGACAAAAATGGAGCTGCAATCGAAGCCGGAGCTACCCGAAGAGTTGCTGGGGCTGACTGTACGTGTGATCGGCTCCCGGGTCGGCACGCTGCCGGCTGAACTTGGCCGCGGCGTGGGCGCCGGCTCAGCCACGGCCAGCGCCGCCAGCCCTTCAACCCCGTTCACGATGCCGGCCGAATAATTCTCCACCTTAAACTGGGGGATGATGTCATTATCCATAATCTTCTGGGCATCGTTGTCAGCGCTCCGGTCCCAATCCGCCCCCAGCTCGATGCGGGCCCAGCGATCATCCCGCGAGACCACCAGCAGCATCCCCAGGTTCTTCTCCGCGGAGCCGATGCCCCAGATGGAGAACAGAGCCGCGGCATAGCGCTCGATGCTGTAATCCGCCGCGTTCTGGTCCGCCAGCGAGGGAATCGTGACCACGTAAATGGGGATTTGCTCTTCTTGCCAGAGGGCATTGGCCCGGCTGTTGATGGTAATCTCATCCTGTTCGGTCACCAGGTCAGCCAGGTCGACGATGAACAGATCATCGGCCGGTGGGTCCGGGAACAACGGCGTCTCGGCCTGGGCCAGAACGGCCGCGGCCGACTGATAGGCAAAAAAGCTGAGGACCAGGCAAAAATACAGGAATTGCAGTCGAATTCGTTTCATGGCTACCTCACGCAAGGCGACTCCCGCGCTGGCCCCTATCGTACCGCCATATGACGGATAGGACGAGGAGACACGCCAGCTGAAAGGATGCCGCCAACCCGTCGGGTTGTAGGGAACCCGACGGGTTGGCCGTAACCCCTCACCAGACCATTTTCAACATCACTTACAGATGTCACTTGTCAGATGGCGTCTGCTCCTGTTACTCTTGGCCTACCGTTAGCGGTGCTGACGTGCCAGTCAGATTCAGGAGGGTTTCATATGTCGCGACAGAGAGAACTTCCGTCCCTCTGGGTTTTGGGTCTCATCTCCCTGACAACCCTGTTTGGCCTGCAATTGCTGCGGGCGTTCTTCCCCCTTACGCTTTACGTTTTGGGCGCCAAGGTTGGCCTGAGCACACCCATTCTGGGCGTCGTTTCCCTGCTCATCTTTTTGACCGCGTTCCTGGCTACGCTCTGGGGGCGTTGGCTGGGAACGACGACCGTCTTGCTGGGCAGCGCCGCCGGGGTCGGCCTCATCCGCCTCGTCTTACAGCTCTGGCCCGGTGATTCAGTCATCAGCTATGGGCTGGGCGCGGCGGGCATTCTGCTGCTGATCGTGTATTTGCCGGCCCAGGCTGCCACCATCCGCTCGCCGCAGGGCGGCTGGCAGTTTGCCCTGGGCATCGCAGTTGCCGGGTTGTTCGATGTCCTGCTTAAAGGGATGAACGGGGGCGTCGATCTGAGCTGGACGAGCGGCTGGCCTGGCCTTGTTTTGCTGGGACTGCTGTGGTTGGGTCAGCTGTATTGCTGGTGGCAGGTGCGGCAGGAGAGACCGGCCGGTGGCGCCATTCACCATCCCTGGCCCTGGCTGGGCCTCGGTCCCTTCTTCTTCATGTACTTCCTGGTCTGGCAAAACGACGGCCGGCTGAACACGCTCAGCGGCTGGGCCGCCCCGGTCACCTTCCTCTGGCTGACCATCATGATGTTACTGGGCCTGGCGCTGGTTTACTTCGCGCCACGCCTGGTTGATGATCGGCGAATGACCGCAGGATTGGCGGCGGCGGTATTGCTGCTCTCCCAGTTCCCCACCTGGCCAACCGGGCTATTGGCGGTCATTTTTGCCGCGCTCGGCTATCTCAGCGGCCTGATGTTGTTGACGATCGCTCTGATGGGGTTGGCGGGGTCAGCCGCAGGCCGCCAGACGCGCGGTTTGACGGGGCCGCACGGGGTCAGCATGTTGCTGCTGGTTTTGCTGATCTTTATCTACTACGCCGGCTATGATTTGCCGTTGCCATTCCCCAACAGCAGCCTGCCGGTGATCGCCGCCCTGGTGTTGGGGCTGGCCGGACTACTCGCCCCACCGCTCAACGCCTTGCCTGAGCCGCCACAGCTGGCTCGCATCTGGTCCCTGAGTTTACTCCTGCTTTTGCCGCTCTACGGTCTGATCAATTACGAAGCGCCGCGAACCTCACCCAGCAGCACCGACACGATCCGATTCATGACCTATAACGTGCACAATGCGTTTGATAAGGATGGGAACCTCAACCTGGAAGGTGTCGCCCAGACAATTGAAGCGGCTGGTCCGGTTGACATGGTGGCGCTGCAAGAGGTATCGCGCGGCTGGTTGGTTAACGGCAGCATCGACATGGTGAGCTGGCTGGCCCAGCGGCTGGAGATGGAGGTCCTGTTTGCCCCCAATGCTGACCCGCTTCTTGGCGTGGCGATCCTGAGCCGGCGCCCAATCACGGCCAGCGGCACCGCCTACTTGCCCCCCGCTGGCCTGTTGTTCGAGCGCAGTTACTTGTGGGCGGATATCACCATCGGCGGCAGCAGCTACCGGTTGATCAATATCCATGCCCATCATCTGGCTGATGGCAGCGAAATCCGTCAGGAAGAGATTGCGGCCCTGCTGGCCTTCTGGGCCGACCAGCCCCAAACCATCATCGCCGGCGACTTTAACGCCACCGCGGAGACACCGGAAATCGGCTTGCTGCGGGCGGCAGGTTTCCAGGATGTGCAGGAGCTGGCGGGAGGGACACCGGCCATCACCTTCCCGGATGACGAAGGTGGCAAGCGGCTCGATTACATCTGGCTGTCACCGGAGCTGACTACGGCTGAGGCCACCCTCAGCGGCGGCACCGTCTCGGACCATCTGGCCCTGAGCACCACCATCGAGCCGCGCTAAGATTTCTGGCCGCGAATTACGCGAATTTTCTCTGATTGTTTTTCGCGAAAATTCGCGCCATTCGCGGCCCCTTCCTCTTTAATATTTACGGCGAGAATTCTGGTTCCAGGCAGAGCACAGCGGTGTGCTGCGGCTCCAGCAGGGTGAAGCTGACGCAGGCGATGGCGTAGTTCGTGTTGAGCAGGAACTGGCTGAGCGGCGCGCTGCATTCGTTGTTGGTGCAGTTGGCGATGACCCGATCGTTGACCAGGACACGGTAGTTGTCGAACTCATCGGTGGGTTCTTCCGCGTTCAGGGCCGCGAGCAGCGCCATAAACTGGTCGTCGACGGCGTTGGCCTGGAAGAGACTGACGATGACCGGGCCCATGTAGCGGCCGGGCAGCGCCTCGTTGTCCAGATAACCTGCCGTCACCTGGCCCGCGCCAAAGGAAAGGGAATTGGCGCAGTAACCGGCCGGTTCGCCCGCCAGCGCCGGAATGTGCAGGAATATCCCCGCCACGTCGGTAATCACGCCGCAATTTTCATGGATCTCGGGCAGCAGCGCCTCTTGTAACGCCGCCCAACTACCGGGCAGATCCGGGGTGGCCGTTGGTTCCGGCGTATTCGTGGGTGCAGCGGTCGGTTCGGCGGTGGCTGTGGCGGTTGGCGGTGCGGCGGTGGCGGCCGGCTCATCAGTTGGGGCCGCCGTCGGCGCCGCCGTGGGCGCATCAGTGGCGGCTGGCGCAGCCGTGTTGGTAGGTGCCAGGGTTGGCGCCGCTGTGGGTTCCGCCGTCGGCTCGACGGCAATTTCGTCCGGTTCAGATACTGCGGCCGTGGCCGTCGGATCCTCGTCTGGCGGTGTGTCGCAGGCCGCCAGCACCAGGCAACAAAGCAGAAGCAAAATGGTTAGACGTCTCATCAGATTTCCCCCTGATTACTGTGAGCGGCCGGCACCCGTAAACAGGGCGCACCAATTGCTCACAAGATGGCAGTATACAGAAATCTGCGCGTGAGAAACGTCATTTGGGCGACAAATGAGCGACGGATTCTATGCGCCAGCCTGACGGCGTGACCCAATAAACGCCTTCACCATTTCCAGCTGGCCCAGATGGAACCCTTCATGCCAGTGAAAGCCGGTTACATGCTCGTAGCGGCTCTTTTCGCCACGATAATTGTTATGCGCGCCATCCAGCCAGCCAGCCGCCTTGTCTGCCAGCGCCGCGCCCATCAACGCCACGCTGTCGTCGAGCCAGGTCAACAGCTGGGGCAGCGGCACAGCCGGGCTAGCCGGCTTGATGGGCGGCGTCCCGTCGTGATAGAGAGCCCGCACCTCATCCTGCCAATCGTGAGCGCCGGCCAGCGCCTCCAGGGCATGGCTCCGGTTAGCTACGATATGGCCCAGGATCCAGTTAAAGCAGTTGTGCTCAAAGGGCAGTTGCCAGACAGTTTCCTCGTGGGTCAGGTCATCAGCATAAAAATGGATGATCCGATTGTGAAAGCCATAGTCACTGATAATCTTTTCTGCTCTGTTTTCACTCATGGTAATCCTCAATCCTCATACTGATCGTGGCGGCGCAGCCAGGCCATCGTCCAGGGCAGGGCTGCCTCAGCCCGGCCTTGAGGCGCCAGGTCCATAAAATGGTAAGCGCCATTCAGCATATCCAGGCCGCGCGAGTAGCAGGAATAGGTGTGGAAAATGGCACCGCTCTCGTCTTTGTAGAAAACGGAGATGCCGGGCGATTCATCCCCGCGCAGTTCGCCCTCGCCATAGTTATAGAAGCGGCGGCCCTGGGCGATCTCGTCGGCGGTTGGCGAGACGTGGTAATCCTCGTTGAAGCTGGTGCCGTACGAGGAGACCCATTTGAAGGACCAGCCCATGCGCTTTTTGTAAGCGTCAAGTTGGGCCAGCGGCGCGCGCGAGACAACCACCAGACTGATATCCCGGTGGGCCAGGTGAACGTCGATGCCATTGAAGTTGTCGGCCCAGAACGAGCAACTGGGGCAGCCCTCTTCCCAATCCGCGCCATACATAAAATGGTAGATGATGAGCTGGCTGTGCGGGCCGAAGAGGTCAGCCAGGGATTCAGGACCGGCCGGTCCCCCAAACTGATAATCCGCGTCCACTCGCACCCAGGGCAGCGCCTGCCGCTCCCGGCTGAGCTCATCCCGCAAGCGGGTAAACTCCTTTTCTCTGGCCAGATGGGCGCGCCGCGCCGCTAACCATTCCTCGCGACTGACTACCTGATTTGCCGGCATAGGCTTTCTCCTTTTCCATGTGCTCAATACGTGACCAAAAGGTAACATATTTACCAACCCATGTCAATGGGTGAGAGGTTACCACCAACCCGACGGGTGCGTAGGGACCCGTCGGGTTGGTGGTAACCCCTCATCGCGCTTCAATCAGATTTCAGGCAAATTGGATACAGGAGGGGCCAGGCACAGCCGTGTCGCCCAAAGATGCGCCGGGCTGACCGCCGGCCAGCGGCAAGACGGCCACGGCATCGCTGCGCTGATTGGCGACGAGGATGTGGCCGCCGCCGGGCGCCAGGGCGAAGTTGCGCGGCCAGTCGCCGCCGCATGAGACGTGACCGGCCGGTGTCAGGGCGCCATCCGCCCCCACCGCAAACACAGCCAGGCTGTTGTGCCCCCGGTTGGAGACGTACAGCCACTGTTCGTCCGCGCTCAGGTGAATGTCGGCCACGTCATTGTAGCCGGCGCCGGTCGGGACAGTTGGCCAGCTGCCGTCAGGCGTTAGCTTGCCCGCAGCGCCATCGTAGCGGAAAAGCCCTACGGTGCTGTCCAGCTCATGGGCCACGTAGAGGCGCGTCCCGCCAGCTGCCCAGGCCATGTGGCGCGGGCCGGAGCCGGGCGCCGTCCGCACCTGCTCGTGCAGCGACAAAGCGCCACTGGTCGCGTCAAAGCCATAGACCATCAGACTGTCGATGCCCAGGTCGGCCACGATGACGAAGCGGTTGTCCGCCGCCACGATGGCGGAATGGGCGTGGGCGCCTTCCTGGCGGGCTTCGTTTGGCCCGCTGCCTTCGTGTTGTAGCAAGGTGTGACGCTCGCCCAAAGAACCATCCTCTTTAATAGGAAAGACGGCGACGCTGCCGCTGCCGTAGTTGCTGGCAAAGAGCCAGCGGCCGCTTTGGTCAAGGGCCAGGTGGCAGGGCCAGTCGCCGGCTGTTGATTCCCGGTTCAACGCCGTAAAGCTCACCTCGCCGTCCGCCTCGCTGACCGTCAGCGCCCAGACGCCGCCCGGCTCGTCGCCGCTGGCCGCGCCGGTCTCGCTGACCGCATACAGCCAGCGACCGTTGGGATGAAGCAGCAGGTAGGATGGATTGAGAACGCCGCTGTGGGCACCGGCCGGTGTCAGCCCGCCCGTGGCCCCATCGAACCAGAAGGCGCCCAGGCCCGGCTGCCCGACGGCCGCATAGCCGCCGACATAAAGGAGTTGTTTGCTCATGGTGTGCCTCCTACCAGTTGGTCACAGAGCCATCTTCACGCCGCCAGTGAGGCGCTTCCCAGAACTTCCATGCCTGGGCCGTGGCCGCTTCTTCGTTCAACTCGACACCCAGGCCCGGCGTCGTCGGCACGGGGAAGCTGTTGCCTTCCAGGCGTGGCTGCTGGGTGAACAGTACGTCGGCATCGTTGACGCCGTCTTTGCCGTAGTAGAGGTTTTCTGTCTGGGTGACGCGCACTTCCAGCGAGGCAAAGTTGGGCACCGCCGCCGCCATGTGGATCGTCGCCGCCGTACAGATCGGCCCCAGCGGATTGTGCGGCATCAGGTCAATGTAATGAGCCTCAGCCCAGCCGGCCACCTTCATCGCCTCGGTGAAGCCGCCGACGTTGCAGATATCCACCCGGGCAAAGTCGGTCAGATGACGCTCGATGAAAGGCAGGAATTGCCATTTGCTGGCAAACTCCTCGCCGACGGCGAAGGGGATGTTGGTCATCTGGCGCAAAGCAGCATACGCCTCTGGCGACTCATCGCGAATGGGTTCTTCGAGGAAGTCGAGGGTACCGGCCGGTAACCGCTGGCAAAATGAAGCCGTCTCAGCAATAGACAGGCGATGGTGATAGTCGATGCCCAGCATGACCTCGCTACCCACAGCCTGGCGCACTGCCGTCACCCATTCGGCCGTGTAGGGAATGCTCTTCCACGGCTCAAAAATGTTGGGATCGGCCGGCCGCTCGGGCAGCAGCCCCATCAGCCGGATAGTGCGCCAGCCGTGGTCATAGAGCAATTTGGCGTTGGCCACCATCTGCTCACCCGTGCCGCCGGACGCCGTGGCAAAACAGGGGATCACATCCCGATGTTTGCCGCCCAACAACTCATAAACCGGCACCCCCAGCGCCTTGCCGACAATGTCGTAGAGCGCAATGTCGATGGCGCTTTGGGCGGCTAACAGTACACGCCCGCCTTCAAAATATTGGCTGCGATACAGCTCCTGCCAGATCCGGCCCCGCTGCATCGGGTCCTGACCGATCAGAAACTCGCGGAAATGTTTGATGGCGCCGTCGACGGCCAATTCCCGGCCGCTCAGCCCCGCCTCACCCAGGCCATAAATGCCTTCGTCGGTTTCCACCTTGACCACCATCTGGTTACGGTTGCCGACCCAGATGGGCAATGATTTGATCTCTGTGATGCGCATCGTTTAATCCTCGTGGCGCCAGCCCAGGAGCCGTTCCGCCTTGCTGCAATCAAAAAAGCCAGCCTGACCAGACATATCCTTACGAATTTCAATATCCGGATAATAACGCTCGATCAGCGCCATGGATTCTTCCTCAACCGCCGTTCGCGGCGCGACAATATAAAACGCCTCGTGACCGCTGTAATCCGCCGTCAACGTCAGCAAAATGGCCCGGGCGGCGGCGGAAAAGAGCGTGTAAGCCCACATATGTTTGACGGCATAGGGGTTTTCCACCCGGGTCATCTGCAGGGCGCGTTCGCGGCTGTCCAGCAACCAGTGGAAGCGCAGGCTGCCGATGGTCATCCACTCATAGCGGCGGGCAAACGCATCACCCTGCTGTTCCATGACCCACTTGGAGAGCGAATAGGCGTCCTCGGCATAGGTTGGATGGGTCTCGTCGACCGGGAAAAAATCATACTTCGGTTGGCGGCTGTACACGCCGCCGATCGCGTTGATGGATGAGGCCTGGCAAACGCGCTTGATGCCCAGAACCGCCGCCGCCGACAGCGCATAATAGCTGCTCAGGGTGTTGTCATGGTAGACAACCGTTTCCGGATGGTGATTCGGCGACGTATGCGCCGCCAGATGGACCAGGGCATCACAGCCGGCCAGACCAGCCGTCAGCTGGCCCATATCGGTCACATCCGCAATCAGATGGCGCGAGCGCCGCTCCCAGGGACTATCCGGCAGGCGCAGATCCAGGCTGACAACGTCATGCCCCTGCTCCAGAAGATAAGGAATAAGATGGCGCCCCATGCCGCCATTACCACCAGTCACACCGATTTTCATTGTTCTCCTCTCAATCAACTGCCCACCAGGCGGGCATCATTAATCAGTCAAAAGTCAGTTCCCAGATATTGCCGTCGCCATCCCACTCCAGGATGTAAAGGCGGTTGCCGATCAGGACAGCGTCGATCGGCCGGTTAAATTGGCGGGCGATCTGGGTTACTATCGCACTGTAATTGTCCTCACCCCGGGTCAACTGTAAAAGTAGCAAATCCTGGCCAATATCAGACAGATCGCCCCCGGCCGATCCCCAGCTCAATAAAAACGCCCCAAACGCTCCCCCTTCGCCCAGAATATCGGCCGGCAACGAGGCGTCGGTCGGAAAAACCAGCCCCAGCGGGGAGCGGTGTGGCGTAAAGCTGTTCAGGACGCCACCTTCAGCAGCGGCATCAGCCGGCTGACCATCCTCGCCCCGGTATTGCGCGGCGGCCGGGCCGTTGTTCACGATCGGGTCCGTAAACGGCCCGGGGGCCGCCGGGTACGATGGGTCATTGCGATAAGTACCGCGCTGCACGGCGACAAAATCCTCAGACAGGTAGACGTCGCCGTCCGCATCATAATCCGGAAACTGCTGTGGGTTGTCATACAGGCCAAAGCGCCAGGGAAAGCCGTAATGGCGCCCTTCGCGCAGCCAGTTCAGCTCGTCAGGATAATCCGCATCCGGCCCGTTATCGACACCGAACAGGTCGCCATTCGGGGCGAAGGCCAGATCGTAGGCGTTGCGGGTGCCATCGGCGAAGAACCAGCCCTGCTCCTCGAGAAAGGCCTGATCATCGGGCAAGCTCAGCTCCGTGGCATCAGCGGGCAGGCGCAGGATGGCGGAGGTGAGGCCGGTCTCGCGCGTATCCGGGAAGGCGCCGGCGTTGGTCTGGATTTCGCCGTGGTCAGTGCGGGAGCCGCTGCTGACATAGACCCAGTCCCCATCGGGGCTGAGGACGATGCCGGTAAAAAGATGGTCAAAGTTGGTGCCGCTGGCCGGGTACGGCTCCGTCTGGGCCAGGATCTGCCAGTCGTAGCCGGCACCGGCGGGCTGGCCGCGCAGAATGGTAGCCTGGGTGCTGGGCGGGCCGGGCGCCCGGTTGAGGACGAGGTAAAGAGCGCCATCAGGGCCGAAGGTCATACCGGCCGGTACCCCCTCCACCCCCAGGTCAGCCAACCTGACCACCAGCTCCGGGGCTGACTCCGCCTCCAGGCTTAGCCGGAACACCCCTTCCAGCGGCTTGAGATAATACAAAGCCCCATCAGCCGGGTTTAATTCCAGCCGCACAGCGCCGCCGCCCACCGCCGTCAGCCGGCGCAAGGCGATATCTTCACGCAGCAGCACCGGGCCACCGCGCACCGGTTGCCTTTCAATGGGTCCGTCCGGGGCCGCCTCTTGGCCACTGTTACAGCCCACCAGCGCGGTCCCCATCAGCAGACAGACCAGCAGCAATTGCCAGGGCCAGCGGCCCCGGGACGAGGTCAAAAAGTTCATCTTCATTGGCGAATATTTGCTCTCATAGGATACTTCTGACGGGCAAGCGAAGGCGCCTGGCCGTCCTTCAAGCTGGCCAATATAGCCACGCTACCACAAGGGAGAAAGAGTATGTCAGCATCCGGTTGTACTGTCGAGACCATCCGTGACCAGGGGCAGCTGGCCCTCAAATTGAGCAACGGGCTGGTCTCCACGACTTTCTTGCCGGCGATCGGCGGCAAACTCAGCGCCATCTACCATATCCCGACAGGGCGGGAATGGTTGGCCCGCAACCCCTACCTGCCGCACAAACCGGTGGTCTATGACGGCGATTTTGTGGGGGAGTTTGACAGCGCCGGTCTGGACGAATGTTTTCCGGCGATATCAGCCGGGCCGTTCCCGGTGGCCCCCTGGCAGGGGACCCTCATTCCGGACCATGGCGAGGTCTGGTGCCAGCCCTGGGAATGGTCTTTGTCAGGCACAACGGAGGCGCAGATTGTCCTGGAAGGCGTCTGTTACGGGGCCCGTTTTCCCTATCGTTTTGCCCGTACCATCACGCTTGATCGGGGGCAGTCTGCCCTGCAGTTGACCTATGAAGTGACCAACCTCAGCCAGTTTGCTTTCCCCTTCGTCTGGAGCATTCACCCCATCCTGAATGTGAGTGCGGGCATGGAAATTGTGCTACCGGCCGGTGTCGACAAACTCCGCCTGGACGGGGCCACCAGCGACTATCTCGGCCCAGCAGGCAGTCACCATACCTGGCCAATCGCCACCGACCGCGCGGGCCGGCCCCTGGATCTGGCGACCATCCCTACCCCTGATTTTCAACGAGCATCCAAGTTTTACACCGCGCCTTTGTCCGGTGATGAACCGGTGGTGGCGGGGGTGCGGGAACCGGCCGGGCCAGCGCTCATGTTCCGCTTCCTGCCTCAGGAAATCAGCCACATTGGGCTCTGGATGAATTGGGGCGGCTGGTCCGGTTGCGGCTCACCACCTTACTTCAACCTGGGTCTGGAACCCTGCATCGGCGGGACAGACAGCCTGGCCCGAGCCCGGGAAATGAACGAATTCGCCACTCTGCCAGCCCGCCAAAGCCGCCGTTGGCACCTGGCCATTGAGCTGAGCTAACGATGGCCGAGTTGCCAGGCCACCCCCTCATCAGGAAGGCATCGCCTGCGAACCCTGCTTGATGCTGACCGCCAGCTCATCCAGATGGGTGGCCATTGCCGCCGCCGCCGCTTCCGGATCATGCCGGTTAATCGCCGCGACAATCAACTCATGAGTTTGCCAGGTATGCTCAAACCAGCCCGGCTCATGAACCACCACGGGCCGTTGCATTATCAGGGCACTCAATGTCGTGATAAAGCGATAGAGAAAGGTGTTCTGGCCGGCGCGCGCTATCAGCCGATGCAGCTCCATATCGTGCTGCACGACAAGCGCATAATCCTCGCCGGCCGATTTCATCTGTGCCAGGCTGCAATTGAGCTCGGCCAGCTCCTCATCGGTAATATGGCGGGCTGCCTCAGCTGCCAGGTACGGCTCGATAAGCCGGCGCGCCTGGGCCAGTTCCTGCAGCGTCTGCGTATTGATATCCAGCACAAATGTCAGGGGTTCGACAAGATCCTGAGAATCCAGCGAGCTGATGTAGGTCCCATCACCAGTACGAACATCCAGGATGTTCATAAAAGCCAACGTTCGCAGCCCTTCGCGCAAGGAAACACGGCTCACACCAAGGGATTCGGCAAGCTGGCGTTCGGCTGGTAACTTGTCACCAGGACGGAGCTTACCGTTGCGGATCAGCTCCATGATATGCAGGGTTACGTCTTCGGAAATTGCACTGCGCTTAATGGGCTGAAAGGGCACGGGCGACCCCCTCCATATTGCCCGCGCTATCGTCAATTTGACTAAAATGCCGTTTGCTTTGACAGGCAATATGTATAATGGTAAAACGGTAAGACCAATTTTAGCTTACCTTCTTGACCTACTTTCGTCAAGCAACCATCAAGGGGCATCTCAATGGTTAGCTTATGATATAATCCGGCCAAGACACCACCTTTTAGCAGAGCAGTTGCCCAACTGCGCTCTGGCGGTTTATGGTGGTGACTCTGAAGGAGGTGCTATTCACCTAATTGCAGCTCATTTTTACCCAACCGGATGACAATTTGCTCTCTTCGTGATCTGTACCGCTGGTGCAGCCCATATTGAGTGAATCATCCTTTTTGATTTCTTTAACAGCTGAATTTGACAACCAATGGAGGAGGACTCTAATAATGGTTAAATTCAAGTCTTTGATTGCCCTTTTGATTCTGGCCATGCTGCTGGCGGCCTGTGGTGGGGATACCACCGATGAAACGCCGGAAGCGACCGACGCGCCAGAAACTGGTGGTGAAACGACCGACGAAGGTGGTGAGACCACTGACGAAGGTGGCGAGACCACCGATGAAGCAGCTGACTCCCTGGGTGATGCGGGCTCATTGCCCGAGGTGGCCCGGGAAGATACGCTGATCTTGGGTTGGAGCATTAGTTCGCCGATTGGTGTGACCAACCCGTGGGCTGCGCCTGGTTATACCCACCAGGAAGCCAACAACATGATGTGGGAAGGCCTTTCGTACTTCCGCATCTTCGCTGACGAAGAAGCCCCCTGGCTCGCCGAAAGCATGGTTTACAATGATGACTTCACCGAACTCACCATTAATCTCCGGCCGGAAGCGAAATGGAGTGATGGCACCCCCGTAACTTCGGCCGACGTCGTCTTCACGCTGCAAGGCCAGAAAGATTATGAGACGCTGCCGTATCATGCTTCCTTCGTCCAGTTTGTTGAAACCATCGAAGCTGTTGACGATCTGACGACCGTCGTCACCTTCAATCAGCCCGCCCCCCGCTTCAAATTCGAAGTTTTGACCCTGAAATTCGACACCGGTATTCCGATTGTGCCGGCGCACGTTCTGGGCGAACTCGGTGATGCAGAAGCCATCAACGCTTTCTCTGGCGGCCTGGATATACCCCACAGCGGTCCTTACGACCTGGTTGTCTGGGATCAGACTCAAAAGATTCTGGACCTGCGCGAAGATTGGTGGGCCGTTGAAGCCGGCATCGCCGAAGTACCTGACGTGAAGCGCATCGTTATGTTCAACCTCGGCGGTCAGGTTGGTAGCAACATGGAATCTGTTGCCCAGCGTATCGTCAACAATGAGATGGACAGCGCGCTCGACTTCCGCCAGGACCTCATCGCCAGTGTTCTGGATCAGAACTCTGCCGTCACCTCCCATACCGGCAACGAACCGCCCTATGGTTACCTGGACTGGTGGCCGAACTCGCTCTGGGTCAACACCCAGCTAGCTCCGTATGATGACGCTCGCGTCCGTCGCGCGATGAGCCTGGCCATCAACCGGGATCAGATCGACGAAATCGTCTACGCTGGCGCTCAGGTCACGACCATCTTCCCCTTCCCGCTCTACCCGGGCTTGCAGGCCTTTGTAGACACGCCGGCCGTCCAGGCACTCATCGAAGAGTACGAACCGCGTAAGTTCAGTCTCGAGGAAAGTGCTGCCTTGATGGAAGAAGCAGGCTTCACCATGAATGGCGATGACCTGTGGGAACGTGATGGCGAGACCGTCAATGCCACTATCCAGGGCTTCGGCGGTATCCATGGCGACATCGTCCCGGTTCTGGAGCAGATGCTCATCAACGCTGGTTTCGACGCCTCCATTAACTTCGGCGACGATTCGTACCAGCAGATGGTTGATGGTGTGGCGGGTGCGTACATGTTCGGTCACGGCGCCAGCCTGGTCGACCCGTATGCCGCCCTGGAGCTCTTCCATGGCCGTTACAGCGCCTCCATCGGGACCAGCGCTGGTAACAACCGCTTCTCCCGTTACAGCAATCCTGAATACGATGCCATTCTCGATGAGATGGCCCCGTTGAGTGCGGATGACCCGCGCTTCCAGGAACTGGCTGCGCAAGCGCTGGAGATTTACTGGCGTGATCAGATCGACATCCCGATCATCCAGTGGCTCCATCGTATTGCCTACAACCAGACTTACTGGACCAATTGGCCCACCGCCGACAACCTCGGCCCGGGTTCCAATGGTGCTTTCTGGGCTCACACCGGCATGCTCGTTGTGACCAGCCTGGAATCAACACAGTAATCGACTGAATTAATGTCGGAGGTCAATGGTAGGGTTACCTATCATTGACCTCCTGACTTTAACTACCCAGGGGAAGCGTTATGAGTCCCAAAATGATCGCACAACGTATTGGTTTCCTCTTCCTGGTTGTCTGGGCAGCGGCCACCATTACGTTCTTTATCCCTCGTCTTTCTTCACGCAATCCCGTCCGGGAACGCTTTGCTGCTCTGGCCCGGACCGGTGGCTTTTCACCTGGTGATCTTGAGACCATTGTCGCCTCCTACAATCAGAAGTTTGGTCTTGACAAGCCGCTACTGGAGCAATACTGGGATTACATGTCCAGTCTGGCCCGCTTCGATCTGGGCGTCTCCCTGAACCTGTTTCCGAAGACCGTCGGCGAGCTGATCATGGACGCCTTGCCCTGGTCCATTGGCTTGCTCATTGTCACGACTATCCTCTCATTTGTCATCGGAAACCTTCTAGGCGCCCTCGCGGCCTGGCCGCAGGCGCCCGACTGGCTCCGCTCGATATCCACCTCTTTTGTCTTACTTCAGGGTGTCCCCCCTGTCTTGCTAGGGGTGCTGCTCATATTTTTCATCGGTTTTCGCCTCAAGCTTCTTCCCATTAGTGGATCACACAGCATTGGGGTTGTGCCGGAATTTACCCTGGATTTCATCCTGGACATGTTGAGGCACCAGATATTGCCGGCCCTTTCTCTTATCCTTGGCACCGTCGGTGGCTGGGTGTTGAGCATGCGAGGGATGGGTGTCACCATCCAGGGCGAAGATTATGTTCTCTTCGCCGAGCATAAGGGGTTGAGCAGCCGAACCATTTTCCGTGACTATTTTTTGCGTAACGCGATGCTGCCCCAGGTTACTGGCTTTGCGTTGGCACTTGGTAGTGTGGTCACCTCCGCTGTTGTCGTTGAGTCCATTTTTGGTTTGCCCGGGCTGGGTTCAGTTTTGTTCGCGGCCATCCGTACGAATGATTTCCTGGTTATCTACGGCATCGTGCTCTTCATCACCATCGCTATCGCGACGCTGATGGTCTTTGTCGAACTACTTTACCCATTCCTGGATCCTCGTATCCGCGCTGAAAACTAGGGAGGAATTATTATGGCTAATGTTGCCCTTCCCCAACCTCAGGCCCAAATGCCTGAGATGATCCGCCCTAGCAGGCTAACGCTCATTCTCCGCTATTTGCGGCGCAATAAAAGCCTGGCAATAGGCTTGTTATTGATGCTCTTCCTGACCCTGTTCACGCTCATTGGCATGCTGACTATCGATCGGGACAATGCATATGCCCTGGCGGTTGCTTCCAAACAACCTCCCAGCGCTGAATATCCCTTCGGCACAGACTTCTTCGGCCGCGACATGCTGGCAGTCATGATTGTCGGCACCTGGCAGACCGCTCTGATCGGGGTCCTGGCCGGCGGCATCGGCACGATTGTCGGTGTGATCCTGGGCTTCCTTTCCGCCTACTTCGGCGGCGTCATCGATGGGGCCATTAAAGGGATCAGCCAGATTTTGTTGCCTATCCCGGTCTTTCTCATCCAGGTCGTCATCGCGGGTTCTCTGGATAAACGAGATGTCACCATCTACACGATGGCCTTTGTCGTCGTCCTCCTCGCCTGGATGGGCCCGACGCTGGTGATGCGCTCCCAGGTGCTTTCAATGAAAGAGCGCCCCTATGTTGCCGTCGCCAAATTGTCCGGTGTCGGCGACCTGGGCATTATCTTTGGCGAAATCTTGCCCAACCTGCTGCCATTTATCGTGGCCCAGTTTGCCACTCAGGTCTTTGCCGCTGTTTTTGCCTCGTTCTACCTGGCCGTTCTGGGTCTGGGTCCGCTGCGAGAGCCGCTGCTTGGTAACATCATCTGGGCAGCGATGGGTCAGGGCGCTTTCACCAATGGTTGGTGGTGGTGGCCTATTTTCCCGACCATCGGTCTGGCATTGATTCTGGGCTCTCTGGCCCTGGTAAATATGGGACTGGACGAGTTGTCGAATCCTCGTGTACGTCGTTCAGAATAATCATCGAATGGAAAATCTGTCATGGTAGATTGGAAACACGAGAGTGATGCTGCACAAAAATCAGGAAGTCCCGTTCTCGAAGTCCGGAACCTGAATGTCTCTTATTACACCGATGCCGGGCGGGCCAAAGCGCTTGACGACGTCAGCCTGACTCTGCATGCGGGCGAAAAACTAGGGCTGGTGGGTGAATCCGGCGCTGGTAAAAGCACCATGGCGCTGGCCATGATGCGCATGATCAAACCCCCCGGCCGGATCGAAGGCGGTCAGGTCATCGTCGATGGTACAGACCTGGTGGCCATCTCCAAAGAGGAGATGCTCAAAGCTCGCCTCAGCAAAATTGCCTACATCCCCCAGGGTGCAATGAATTCCCTGAACCCGGTCACCAAAATCGGCGCACAGATGATTGACGCCATTAAGGCGCACAATCCGACCATGAGCAAAGCAGATATGACCGCGCGCGGCCGCGCTGCTCTGGAGTCTGTCGACCTGGACCCCGGCGTCTTCAATATGTATGCCCACGAGCTGAGCGGCGGTATGAAACAGCGTGTCTGTATCGCCATCGGCATCCTGCTCCATCCCAAAGTGATCGTGGCGGATGAGCCGACCAGTGCCTTGGACGTGGTCACGCAACGCCAGGTGATGGAGACCATTGATCGGCTCCGGGTAGAACTGGGCGCCGCTGTCATTCTGATTGGCCACGATATGGGGCTTATGGCCCAGTTTGTGGACAAGGTTGCCGTCATGTACGCCGGCCGGATCATGGAACTCAGCACCGTCCACCAGATGTTCACCAACCCGCTGCACCCCTACGCAACCGCTCTGATCGACAGCCTGCCCAATCTGGAGAAAAAGGGTGTCTTTCAGGGCATACCCGGTCTCGCACCGGCCTTGCTTCGTCTGCCCAGCGGCTGTGCCTTCCATCCACGCTGCTCTCAGGCCATGGAAGTCTGTTCGCAAGTCATCCCGCCAACCATCGAAGTCGGGGGGCGTATGATAACCTGTCACCTTCACCTGGAAACGGCATCGTAAAATGACTAAATTACTTGAATTCAAAAACGTCACTAAAGAGTATTCCAGCGGCCTGCTGAGCAAGAGCTCAACCGTCGCCCTGAATAATGTGTCATTTTCCTTTGACGAAGATTCTCCAACGATCATGACGGTTGCCGGCGAGAGCGGTAGCGGTAAGACAACGCTGGCGATGCTCTTGCTCGGCTTCATCGACCCGACTGGCGGGCAGATTCTGTACAAGGGTACTGATATTCGCGAGCTGCGTGGCCAGGATCGTCTGACCTTCCGGCGTGAAGTGCAAGCCGTTTTCCAGGACCCGTTTGCCGTCTTTAATCCCTTCTACACCGTCGACCATCTGCTGTCGGTCCCGATCAAGAAGTTCAAATTGGCCAATTCCAAGGCGGAGGCCTATGACAAAATGGTCGAGGCGTTGACCGCCGTCGGTTTGCATCCCCAGGATATCCTGGGCCGCTATCCGCACCAGCTATCCGGTGGTCAACGGCAGCGCATCAACGTGGCCCGCGCCCTGGTCCTCAAGCCCAAAATCCTGGTGGCTGACGAGCCAGTATCCATGGTCGACGCCTCCCTGCGCGCCAACATCCTGGAAACCTTGCAGACCCTGCAAACGGATTATGGCGTCTCCGTCATCTATATTACCCATGACTTGACGACCGCTTTCCACATCGCCAACTCGATTGTGGTCCTGTATCGCGGCACCGTTATGGAAGCGGGTGATGTAGACAAAGTGATCAAGACGCCCCAGCATCCGTACACGCGCCTGCTGGTCGACTCGATCCCGTGGCCGGATCTGACCCGGCGCTGGGGTGAAACGGAGATTATCGCTCGCGAGGCGGCTATCACAGATACCAGCACTGGCTGCAAGTTCTACAGCCGTTGTCCCTTTTCCAAGGACATATGCCTATCGCCGCCGCCGCTGTTCCGCCTCAACCAATATCAAGCAGCCTCCTGTTATCTATTTGACGAGAATCAGCAGATTGAGTCGGAGAAGCTGACAGACCTGCTACCTGTATAAAGTCTTGAACAATAAACGGAAATTTCCCGAGTCAGTCCGGTTCGCGGCCATAGGCTGGCTGGCCGGCATGGTGTCGACAATCGCGCTGGGCCTGCTCTGGCCGATCTTTTTGCCAGCGATTGTCAATGTCCAGCATTATTATGAATCCGGTCCCAGCCTATTAGGAATTATTGGTCTGATGTTAGCCTGGGCCACGCCGGCCGCTCTCGTTGGCGGCTTCATCGGTGGACGGCTTAGCCTGGAAGGCGGCTCGCGCTCGCAAAGGCTGTTTGCCATCCTGTTTGGCATCATCCTCGCCCTACCCTGTGCCGGATTTGGCTATTGGTCCTTCACTGGAGAATAACAACATGATCAAAATCGCGGAGTTTCTACCCCCAACACAAACCCCACTGTGGAAACTCGCGAAGCAGGCCGGCATCGACTACGCCGTAGGCGGGCTGCCGTTTGATGATCCCCAAAACGCCGGTGATGCGCCCTGGGATTATCTGCCCCTGCTTCGCACCAAACAGCGCTATGAAAGCGGCGGTTTTGAACTGGCGGTTATCGAGTCGCGGCCGCCGCTCAACCAGGCCAAACGGGGTCTGCCCGGTCGGGATGAAGAGATTGCCACGGTCATCACCCTCATCGAAAACATGGGCCGGCTGAATATCCCGGTCTGGTGTTATGAGTGGATGACGGATTTCAACTGGCTGCGCACCAATACCAGCACCCTTTCCCGTGGTGGTTCGCTCGTCACCAGCTTCGACAGCAGCCTGATGGCCCACGCGCCGGGCACGGAGCTGGGGCCGATCAGCGAAGAAGAGCTGTGGGAGAATCTGGAATATTTCCTGCGCAAGGTGCTGCCTGTCGCTGAAGAATGGAATGTCAAACTGGCGATGCATCCCGATGACCCGCCGCTTTCCCCCATCCGGGGCGTCGGCCGGATCATGCGCAGCGTGGAGAATTTCCAGCGCCTCGTCGACCTGGTGCCCAGCCCGATGAATGGGATCACGCTCTGCCAGGGCAACTTCGCCTTGATGACCGATGATTTACCGTCCGTCATCAGAGATTTCGGCCGGCAGGGCAAAATTGATTTTGTCCATTTCCGCGATGTCAAGGGCACGCCGGAGAAGTTCGAGGAGACCTGGCATGACGCCGGCAAGACGGACATGCTGGCCTGCCTGCAAGCGTACAAGGATATCGGCTTTGAAGGGGTGCTGCGGCCGGATCACGTCCCCACTGTCGAGGGAGACAACAACGCCAACGCCGGTTACTCCTCCTTTGGCCGCCTGTACGCCATCGGCTACATCAAGGGGCTGCGGCAAGCGGTCTACGCTTCCTAGCCTCTACAATCGACTCACCTTAACTCTCTAACCCTCTGGTTCGCCGTGAACGATGCAGCGTTTTGTCACCGGTCGCGCCCGTGTTACCGGCCGGAAAAACCCTGTGTCCGACACGGCGAACACCAACCCCAATCCATATCACCTGGAGTAGATTTATGCGTGTGCAACCTTCACCTGAAGATTTGACCGAACTTACCAAGCTCAACCCATTTGACCGCTTCCCGGATGGCCGCCCGCAGGTGCCGGATGATTTGCTGGAGCGGATGAAGCTGGTCACCACCGAAGAGGCCTGGTCAGTCCTGCGCCATCATGGCTATGACCGCCAGTTTGCCGGCGACTGGATGCAGACCCATCCCGGCCAGATTTTGGTCGGCCGGGCGCTAACGGCCCAATTTTTGCCGCACCGGCCGGATTACCACGACGCCATCCAGACCGCCGGCCTCGGCGAAGGTCGCGGCGCCATCGGCGGCCAGAACTCCTGGGTCATCGAATCCCTGGGCCTGCATGATGTGATGGTCGTCGACCTCATGGGCAAAATCAAGGACGGCACCATGATCGGCGACAACCTGGGCGCGGCCACTCGGGCCCGGACCCAGGCCGGCGCTGTCATCGACGGCGGCATCCGTGACCTGCAAGGGCTCGTCCAGCTCGACGGCGTCAACTTCTTTATGCGCGGCGTCGACCCCACCGCCATCGCCGATGTCACCCTGGCGGGCATCAACATTCCCGTCCGCATCGGCGGCGTCACCGTGCTGCCCGGCGATGTCGTCCTGGGTACGCCCACTGGCGTCATCTTCATCCCGCCGCACCTGGCCCAGGAAGTGGTCGAGCGCAGCGAGGATATCCGTGTGCGCGATGAGTTTGGCAAGATGCGGCTCGACCAGGGCAAATACACCAGCGGTGAAATTGACGTGCCCAACTGGCGCGAAGATATTGAGGCTGATTTCCAGGCCTGGAAGGAGGCGCGCGGCTAATGAGTACCCGTCCCGAAGATCATGTCTCCCAGGGTTCCCGCCCCAGCGATCTGCGCATCACCGACATGCGCGTGGCCACCGTTGGCTGGAACCATTGGCGTTTCCCGCTCATCCGCCTGGAGACCAACCAGGGGTTGGTGGGTTACGGCGAGGTGCGCGACGGCGCCAGCAAGAATTACGCCCTGACGCTCAAACGGCAGCTCATTGGCGAAAATCCGTGCAACGTCGACAAAATCTTCCGCAAGATCAAGCAGTTTGGTCACCATGCCCGGCAGGGCGGCGGTGTCTGCGGCATTGAGATGGCGCTGATGGACCTGGCCGGCAAGGCGTACGGCGTGCCCGCCTACGCTCTCTGCGGCGGCAAGTTCCGCGACCAGATCCGCATGTACTGCGACACGCCGGATGAAGAAACCGGCAAGGCGATGGGCGAGAAGCTCAAGGGGCGCATTGAGCAGGGTTTTACCTTCCTCAAGATGGATGTTTCCATTCGCTCTTTGTATGGCGTGCCGGGGGCGCTGAGTTATCCGGCCGGTATGGTCCAGGCCAACGACGGCACACCGCTGGAGCGAATGCTGGACATCAATTCCATCCAGCACCCCTTCACCCATGTCCGCCTCACCCCCAAAGGGCTGCAAATCCTGGCCGACTACGTCGCCGAAGTGCGCGACATCGTCGGCTACGAAGTGCCCATCGCCGTCGACCATTTTGGCCACATCGGCGTGGACGATTGCATCCGACTCGGTGAGGCGCTGGAACCGTTCAGCCTGGCGTGGCTGGAGGATATGGTCCCCTGGCAATACACCGAGCAGTGGGTGCAACTGGAGCGGGCGCTCAAGACGCCTGTCTGCACCGGCGAGGACATCTACCTGAAAGAAGGGTTCCTGCCCCTGCTGCAGGCCGGCGCGGTCAACGTCATCCATCCTGACCTGGCCACCAGCGGCGGCATCATGGAGACCAAGAAGATCGGCGATCTGGCGCAGGAGTACGGCGTCAGCATGGCGCTGCACATGGCCGGCACGCCAATCAGCACCATGGCCAGCGTCCATTGCGCCGCTGCCACGGAGAACTTCATCGCCCTGGAACACCATTTTAACGATCTGCCGTTCTGGAACGATTTCATCGATGGGGTGCCGAAACCGCTCATTCAGGATGGCTACATCCAGGTCCCGGACGCGCCCGGCCTGGGCTTCACCCTGAACGAAGACGCCGTGCGCGAACACCTGGTCGAACCCGGCTTCTTCGAACCCACCCCCGAGTGGGACAGCGACCGCAGCTGGGACCGCCTCTGGTCGTAACGTTAACCGAGTGGGTTGCACCGCCGCCATGGTATTGGCTAACCAACGTCTCGACGGCGGTGCGACCCACTGGGCGCAGCCAGGTGGCGGCGGTGCAACCCACTAGCAGGAGTACTACATGAAAATCACGAAAGTTAGAAGTATATTGACCGCTCCGGATGGTATCGCCCTGATCGTTGTCAAGGTGGAGACGGATCAGCCGGGGCTGTATGGGCTGGGGTGTGCCACCTACACTCAGCGGCCCACGTTGGTGGCCCAGGCTGTTGACGAATACCTGGACCCGCTGCTGCAAGGGCGGAATCCGGCCAACATCGAAGACATCTGGCACCTGATGTATGTCAACCCATACTGGCGCAACGGGCCGGTCTTGAACAACGCCATCAGCGGTGTGGACATGGCCCTGTGGGACCTGAAAGGCAAGGTCGCCAACATGCCGGTCTATGACTTGCTGGGCGGCAAATGCCGTGAAGCGGCCATGGTTTACCGCCATGCCGACGGCCGCGAGCCGCAGGAGGTGCTGGACAACGTCCTGCGCTACAAGGAACAAGGCCACCTGGCAGTCCGCTGCCAGATGGGCGGCTATGGCGGCCGCACCGACGAGATCGACGACGACAATGCCCAGCCCGGTCAGGCTTCGCCTCAGGCCACCCACCGCATGAAAATGCTGGAGAAGTTGAACAGCAACTTCCCAGGGGCTTATTACCGGCCGGATGTCTACGCCCGCTCCGTCGTCGATATGTTCCAGGTCGTCCGCGAAGGCGTCGGCGACGATCTCTTCCTGCTGCATGACATCCACGAGCGGCTGGCCCCCATTGACGCCATCCGCCTGGCCAAGGCCGTCGAGCCGTTCCGCCTCTTCTTCCTGGAAGACCCGCTGGCGCCGGAGCAAATTGAATGGTTCCGCCGCCTGCGCGAGCAATGCGCCACCCCGATCGCCATGGGTGAGCTGCACAACCACCCGCTGGAATGGCGTACGCTCATCGTCGAAGGGTTGATCGACTTCATCCGCAGCCACATCTCCCAGATCGGCGGCATCACACCGGCGCGCAAGTTGGCGGCGTTCTGCGAAACCTTCGGCGTGCGCACCGCCTGGCACGGGCCGGGCGACGTCTCCCCGGTCGGCCACGCCGCCAACCTGCACCTCGACCTGGCCTGCCACAACTTCGGCATCCAGGAAGTGATCCATTTTGGCGAGCGTCTGTACGAAGTGTTCCCCGGCACGCCCGAACTGCGCGGCGGCTATGTCTGGGCCAACGAGAAACCCGGGCTGGGCATCGACATCGACGAAGAGAAAGCGGCCAAATATCCGATCAGCCTGTCGACCATCCAATGGACCCAGGCCCGCTGGCCTGACGGCACGATCTGGACGCCGTAGGTGGGGCGGCATTAGAAATGCCGTGCTGATGGCGATGAAGCGCCCTAAAGGGCGCTGCGTTGGCCAGCGTGATTGCCCTTTAGGGCAATTTGCTGCCATCAGCACGGCGTTTCAACGCCGCCGCGTCACCAATCAACCTGTTTTTCGGAGGCAGCATGAATCCCGTAACTCCGCACGCCCACCCTCTCGATCTGACCGCTTATTACACCATCGACCGCGCCGAACTGACCGGCGATTTGCGGCCGCTGGCTGACGGCAGCTACAGCTATGGCGCCCAGATCTGGCGCGGCTTTCCCTTCCTCCTGGGCAGCACCGGCTCACCCAACGTGATCCTGCTGGATGAAACGGCTATCCACATCAGCCTCGGCGGCCTCAAGGCCAATTACCTGCTGTTCGCCCACGTGGTCGAGGATCGGCTGACCAATTACCAGCCCGGCCTGGCTGATTCCGAGGCGGATGGCAACGAGCTGGGCCATCATGTCTCGGACTACACACTGATCTACGAGGATGGTAGCCAGGTAACCACACCCATCCAGCGCCGTTTTGCCATCCAGCAAAGCCGGGTCGGCTGGGGGGCCAGCGCCTTCATGGCGCTGCCGGCGTTGGGACCGGAGATATTTAACACGGTCACCGAGGAGTTTACCGCCGGCCGGCCGGTTAGCCGCGAATACGGCCAGGGTGAGGCCCGCGTGGATGCAGGCCGGGACCGCAGCCGCGAGCATATCTGGCTCTATGCCCTGCCCAATCCCCAACCGGACAAGCCGCTGCGCGAACTGATTTGCGCCCCGGTCGACGAACGGTCGCTCATCTACGCCATCAGCCACACTCAGTTAAATGATCATCCGCTGCGCGGCCAGGTCCGGCAAAAGCGGCGGCTGGTTTTACCGGCCGGTACCACCCTCAACCCCATCCACGAACTCGACAACATCGCCATCGACCTCGGCGACGTCATCTCCGCCCGCGCCGCCCTCGACTATGACCACGACGCCTGGGCCGGCCCAACGCCCAACGTCCAGCCCGAGCGGTCCGAGTCGGCCGTGCTCGTCGAATTTGCCGCTCATCCCGCCGCCCGCCTCTATGTCGGCCAGGGTGACAAGCAGCAGGTCTACGAATTAGGTCAGCCAGACGGTGGCTTGACGATGGTGGGTACGGCGGACCGGCCGGTCACCATCCGCGTCGTCGAGAAAGGGAGCAACACGCCCGTCCCCGTCCGCCTCCACATCCACGGTGCGGCCGGCGAATACCTGCCGCCGCGCGGCTACCACCGCCAGGTCAACCCCCACTGGTTTGAGGATAACTACGGCGAGTTCGTCAACGGCCGCAACAACTATTGCTACATCCCTGGCGAATGCATCGCCGACCTGCCCCTGGGCGACATCTACATCGAAGCCACCCGCGGCTACGAAGTCGCCCCACTACGAGGGCGCTACACCATCAGCCCGGAAACAGAAGAGTTAACGCTGGAGCTGGATCGCGTCCTGGATTGGCGCGCCCAGGGCTGGGTGACGGCTGACACCCACGTCCATTTCCTCACGCCGCAGACAGCCTTGCTGGAAGGCTCGGCTGAAGGGGTCAATGTGGTCAACCTGCTGGCCAGCCAGTGGGGCGAGATGTTCAGCAACGTCAGTGACTTCGACGGCCGTACCACCCTCGGGGCGAAGGAGTTTGGCGGTGACGGCGAGTTCCTGGTCCGCGTCGGCACGGAAAACCGGATGCAGGTGCTGGGCCACATCTCGCTGCTGGGTTACTCCGGCCGGATGATCCACCCGCTCTGCACCGGCGGCCCCTCCGAATCCGCCCTGGGCGACCCGCAGGAAGTGACGATGGCCGACTGGGCCCAGCGCTGCCTGGACCAAAATGGGCTGGTCATCATGCCCCACGGCCCCAACCCCCAATGTGAGCGCGCCGCCGACATCGTCCTGGGGCTGGTGGACGGCATCGAGATGATGACCTTCAACCCGCATGACTGGCAGATCAACCCGTACGGCATCGCTGACTGGTATCGTTATCTCAACCTGGGCTACCAGGTCCCGGTTGTGGGTGGCTCGGACAAAATGGCCGCTTCCATGCTGCTGGGCGGCGTGCGCACCTACGCTCATCTGGGCGACCGGCCCTTCAGCTACGACAACTGGATGGCGGCGGTGCGGGCCGGCAACACCTTTGTGACGGTGGGGCCGCTGCTGGAGCTGTCGGTAGCGGGGCAGGCGCCGGGGAGTACGTTACGGTTACCGGCCGGTGGCGGTCACCTCGACATCAACTGGCGCGTCGAATCGGTCCGGCTGCCAATCGAACAGATTGAGGTTATCGTCGGCGGGCTGGTTGTGGAGCAAATCAATGTTGATGGCGCCTTACGCCATGAAGGCCACACCCAGGTCAATATCACCGGCTCCACCTGGATTGGGCTGCGCGTCCGCGGCAGCTATCGCGGCATCCCGGACGAAATCGCCGCCCACAGCAGCGCCGTGCAGATCCTGGTGGATGGCCAGGAGCTCTTCGCCCAGGCTGACGCCATCGCTGTTCTAGAGCAGATCGAAGGGGCCATCGCCTACGTCGATACGCTGGCCACGCGGCCGGCGGCGCAACGCTACAAGCAGCTACGCCTCACCCTGGAGAGCGCCTACAACCGGCTCCACCAGCGGCTGCACCAGCAAGGCCTCTTCCACCACCATCTGCTGCCCAACAACCACCACGAGTCGTAGGGAGGCGGACCCGATCATTCCAGCTCAGGCATTGAGAAGCTGAGCGGATGCTCGGCCGGGACACTGAAAGAGCTGGACAAAAACTGCGCCAGATACGCGTCGGCGAAGTTGATGTTCAGCTCTACCCACATCGGCAGATGATCAGAAACCTGGAAGGTGCGCCAGACATCTTCGTAATAGGACAGGTTGGCCTGACTAAAGGCGGGCTTTCCGTCCGGGCCTACTGCCAACTCGGCTCGTTTGCCCATCCGTTCAGCATAGTAGGCAAAATCATCTCGCTTGAAAAGCGTATCGTACAGATTAAAAACGCCGGCCCGGCCATTAAACTGCAACTGTCCCTCACGCGGCTTAAACGCAATCTGATCGTAATGTTTATTCTGCTGGATGTTAGAGGGCAGCCGCGACAGCGCCTCCGCCACGGTGAAACCGCGCCGCTGCAGGGCCGCCATCGTCTGATGCTCCGGGCTGACGATGTTGAAATCGCCCAGCACAATATAGTTGGCCGCCTCGTCGTCCGCCCGGCGCGAGAGCATTTCGACAAGGGCCTCGATCTCAGCGATGCGCCGGGCCAGCCGGTCGCCGCTATCCGCGCCATAATAAATATGGACGGTGCAGATCATGAAGCGCAACCAGCCTGACTGAAAAGCGACCAGAAACGGCGTCCGGGCAAACTGCCGGTTCCCCCCGACCAGGCGGCTATCCGGCAAGACGATCTCGCCGGCGATCTTCTCAAAATGCACCTTCCGCTTGTCATACACATAGGCCATGCGCTCATTGTTGCCGGAAACGCCGGCCGTCTGGTCCGTGGCGATGTAATCCCACTGCGGCCCCAGGATGCGCATGATCTTCTGCAACGCCGTCAGATCCTCATTCACCTCCTGCAGGGCGATCAGGTCAAAACCGGAGATAATCTCGGCGATGTAGAACAGGGACTCCTTAAGGCGAGGGCCATGGCCAAATTTGTTGGAATCAAAATCACGCAGATTCCACGTCGCCAGCAGCAAGGTATCATTGACGGAGCGCTCCGGGATCTCGGCGCGCATCTGCCGGCGCAGCCGCAGGAGCCGCTCAGCCGTATGGGCAGCCTCATCAGCGGTGAAGTTCCAGCGCAGAGGGAAATAGTAAGGCATCAAGCACCTCCAGAAGCAGCACAATGCGTTGAGAGATCAAAAAAGGCAGGCGCTTGAGCTAAAACGCCTGCCCACAATACTTAATCAGGCAAAAGGCTCACCGTAGCGGCCTTTATGGACTACCTCGCCAAACGGTTTGCGCCGCTTTTTGCCTTTGCCCAGCTCCTGAACCGGGTAGCCAAAGGGGATAATTGCCAGGATGGCATATTCTTCGGGAATCCCCAGCACCGCATTGACCTGATCCAGACCGCCATAGCCGAGATAGCCAACCCAGTTGGAACCGACGCCTTCGGCCCAGGCGGTGAGCATCATCGACTGGATCGCCCGGCTGCCATCAGAAACCCCAAACATGCTTTCCTTCTCGATAGCCACAACGACGGCCAGGGCGGCGCCGGCGATGTACGGCCCCCCGCTGGCGATGGCGCCCAACTGCTTGAGCATGTCGCGCTCCTGCACCGCCACAAATTGCCAGGGCTGGCCGTTGCGGCTGCTGCCCGATAGCCAGGCAGACTCCAGAATGCGCTGAACCAGATCCGCCGGCAGCGGCCTGTCCGCATATTCACGGACAGCTAAAAGCGTTTTAATCGTCTCAAAAACATCCATGGTTGACCTCCTTGGAAAAAACAAGGACACAGCAGCGGATATTGTACATCACCAGAAGCTGCCTGGGGTCCAAAGAAAAACAGCCCGGCCGCTGGGGCCGGGCTGTTCCTGTGGAGTCAAAACGTCCGAATGAACGTGGGGTACCAGATTTACCGGCGACGCCATACCTTATCATGCCGGCTCACAACGACGGAGACAACCGACAGGCCCACCATCAGGCTACCCAACAGGTAGGCAATGGTGCGCTGACCGGCCGGTACCGCCACCGCCGACAATGTAATCGCGGTCGGCGACGGGGCGCTTACAGCCGAATCCTGAATCTGCTGCTCCGTCCGGCCGATGTTACGATGGCTCAGAACCACATTGGTGGGCGAAATAGCCACCAGGTCCGTCTCACTCGTGCGCGGGGCCGTAAACTGACCATTGCGCGAACCGTTAGAAACATGATACGGCGAGCCGGTCGGGCGATCGACATGGCCCCATTCAAATGGCCAGGCAATATGGGCGCCAAAGGCCATCACAGCGTCTGGACCGGTGGCGGTGAAGCAATATTCCAGGGATTGCTGGAAATCGACATCAAGGTCGCCCGTGCCCGGGTTGGAGTAAACCAGCGAACCTGGCGTAAAGGTGCCGCCCCAGAGGGTCAAGTCGCCCGATACCTGGGCAGTTGGATTGATGAAAGTGTTACCGCCAATTGTACCGACCCCAGCTAATGCCGGCTCTGCCGGAATTGGCGTTGTATCCGGGACATCGATGCCCAGTGTAAACGGCGTATCGAGCGTCGGATCGGCCGGGATTGAAGCATCATAGCTGCCCAGATAATCGACCGCCGGCAGCCCGCCCTTGCTATAATCAAAACCAACGGCAAAGCAATATTGATTGCCTGCCGTCAGGTTGGAAAAGACCTGCCGATTCGGGTAGAAATCACCCAGATAGTAGCTGCCATTGTTGCCGTTAATCTGGCTATTCTTCCAGCCCAGATTAGAACCATCAGCGCAGGTGAAATTGCTGCCGTCGCTATCGTTGGCACATTGATGCAGATTGACGTCAGGAGCCTGTCCCTGGGCCAGGCTGCGGGCGGGCATACCCAGCCCAACCAGAATTAAAGCGAGTCCAAACCAGAAAATGCGAGCGTACTTGTTTCCCATTACCTTACCCCTTCCATGAGTTGGGCTTCCAATACATCCGTAGGCTCAACAGATGGTTGTCTATAAACGAGTTGACACAATCAACGCTAATCTATTTATTAGTACTGACATACTAGTGAAAAAGTGTTACGAAAAATCTTAATTAGTACTAAACTCCTAGTTAGACAAATGAGGAACGGTTAATGAATCTAGCAAATGAGTATCTGGAACGCGTGTATGCCGGGGTTTTAGGCAAGCTGATCGGCGTCTATCTGGGCCGCCCATTCGAGGGCTGGAGCTATGAACGCATCATGGCTGAGCTGGGCGAAATCAACTATTACGTTCACGAACGCTTTGGTGTCCCCCTGATCGTCACGGATGATGACATCAGCGGCACCTTCACCTTCCTGCGGGCCCTACCCGACTACCACCATTCACCTGATCTGACGCCGGCCCAAATTGGCCAGACCTGGTTGAACTACCTCATCGAGAAGCGCACCATCCTCTGGTGGGGCGGCATCGGCAATTCGACGGAGCACACCGTCTACCTGCGTCTGAAGCAGGGCATCCCGGCGCCAGCCTCCGGCTCTATGGCCCTGAATGGCAAAGTCGTCGCCGAGCAAATTGGTTCCCAGATTTTCATCGACGGCTGGGCCATGATCGCGCCGGGCGACCCTGAATTGGCGGCCGACCTGGCCCGCCGCGCCGCCAGCGTCAGCCACGACGGCGAGGCGATCTACGGCGCCCAGCTCCTGGCCGCCATGGAAGCGCAGGCGTTCGTGGAAAGTGATGTGGACAAATTGCTGGACGTCGGCCTGAGCGTTATCCCGGCCGATTCCATTATCTATCGCATGGTCAACGAGATCCGCGGCTGGCACGCCGCCGAACCGGATTGGCGCGCCGCCCGCGAGCTGATCGCCGCCCACTACGGCTACGACAAATACGGCGGCAACTGCCACATGGTCCCCAACCACGGTCTCATCATCCATGGCCTGCTCTACGGCGAGGATGATTTCCAGCGCTCCATGATGATCGTCAACACCTCCGGCTGGGATACCGACTGCAACGCCGGCAATCTCGGCTGCCTGCTGGGCATCAAAAATGGGCTGGGGACGCTCTCAACCGGGCCGGACTGGCTTGGCCCCATCGCCGACCGGCTCTATCTGCCCACCGCCGACGGCGGCCGCGCCATCTCCGACGCTGTGCGCGAAAGCTACGAGGTCGTCAACATCGCCCGGCGGATGCGGGATTTGCCGCCACTGGCGCCCAAGAAGGGGGCTCGTTTCCATTTTGAGCTGCCGGGGTCAGTGCAAGGGTTTATGCTGGAAGATAGCATCGCCTGCCGGGGCACGGCGACGGTGGCCAATGTGGCCGGTCACAGCCAGACGGGCAGCCGCAGCCTGGCCATTCGCTGCCAGCAGCTGGCGACCGGCCGGTACGCCCGCGTCGCTACCCCCACCTTCATCCCCAACAAAGCGGTCGCTGACTTCTTCTCCGGCGAAGGTTACGCCCTACTCGCCTCGCCCACCCTGTACAACGGCCAGACCATCCGCGCCGCTGTCCAGGCTGATGCGACCAACCCCGGTCCCCTGACTGCCGCCCTGTTCATCCAGCAATACGGCCCGGATGACGAGTTACTGACCGTTTACGGTCCCACCGTCACGCTGGCGCCAGGTGAGGAACACAGCTACACCTGGCCCTTGCTGCTGGATAGCCAGGCGCCCATCGCCCAGGTCGGGCTTGAGGTGCGTGGGGCACCGGCCGGTTCCGGCACCATCTACCTGGATTACCTCACCTGGGACGGCATGGCCGACCTCACCCTCACCCGGCCCGATTACCCCGGCACCATGTGGCAACGCGCCTGGGTCAATGGGGTCGATGAACATTGGCGCCAGGCACCGGAGGCCTTCCGGCTGATCCAGAATTACGGCTGCGGCCTTTTTATGCACGGCAGCCGCGACTGGACCGATTACGAAGTCAGCGCCAGCCTGACTCCGCACCTGGCCAAACGAGCCGGCCTGGCCGCCCGCGTCCAGGGGATGCGCCGTTATTACGCCCTGCTGCTCGGGCCCGATGGCGCCGCCCAACTCGTCAAAGCGCTCGATGGCGACACCGTGCTGGCCGCGGCTGACATCGGCTGGCGCTGGGGCGGCAGCTATGACCTGCGGCTGCGCGTCCAGGGCAATCAGATCCAGGGCTGGGTCGATGGGCAGCTCCTCTTCGATCTTGTGGACAACGACGACCCCCTCAGCGGCGGCGCCATCGCCCTCGTGATCGAGGAAGGCCGCCTGGGCACCAACGAAGTACGAATTAAACCTGCAGAAATAGCCGCGAATGGCGCGAATTAGCGCGAAGGAAATTAGCGAGAATTGGCGAAATTAGCGGCCCAGTTTTTTCTCTGAGGAGGTAAACGATGAACAAGCGTGAACGGATTTTTGGCTTACTGGAAACGGCTGGGCCGTGGGATTATGTACCGGCCGGTTTTTTCATCCATTTCCCCGAGCAATACCATTACGGCCAGGCGGCCGTGGACAAACATCTGGAGTATTTCCGCTACACTGGCATGGATTTTGTCAAAATCCAGTTTGAGAATAGGTTTCCGGACCGGCCGGAAATCCGCCGGCCCGCTGACTGGGCCAATATGCCTCAGTATGGTCCCGAGTTCTATGAAAATCAGCTCAGCGTCGTCAAAGGGCTGGTCGATGCGGTGGGTACGGAAGCGCCCATCATCATGACGCTCTACTCTACCTTCATGTGTGCCGGCCAAACCGTCGACAAAGATTTGCTGTTACAACATCTGCAAGAAGATCCGGAACAGGTCAAAAAGGGTTTTGAGGCGATCAGCCAGAGCCTCCTTTATTTTGTGCGCGAATGCATCAAACTGGGCGTCGATGGCTTCTACGCCTCCACTCAGGGCGGCGAAAGCTTCCGGTTGGGCAATTCAGATCTCTTCAACAATTACGTCAAACCATTTGACCTGCTGCTGATGAACGAGATGAACGCCCACTGCCCCTTCAACATCCTCCACGTCTGTGATTACCACGGCGGCTATGACGACCTCTCCCCATTCCCGGATTATCCGGGCCAGATCGTCAATTGCAGCCTGAAAGTGGGCGATGGGATGATGACGGGGCAACAGGTGGCGGCGCTGTTCGGCCGGCCGTTCATGGGCGGGCTGGACCGGCACGGCATCATCGCCCAGGGCAGCCCGGCTGAGGTGGCGGCTGCCACCAGGGAGATCCTGGCGGCAGCACCAGATCAATTTATGCTAGGCGCGGATTGCACCCTACCCGGCGAAGTGGATTGGGACAACATCAAAACGGCCATCGACACGGCGCACGGCCACGCACAGTAGCTTGCCCGACGTCACCCTGAGCTTCGTTCATGGGGTAAAACGCCCCTCAAGAGAGAGCGAAGGGCCCCGGGCTTGACCAGCCAGTGGCAGGATTCGTATGCTGCCCGGCCGTCAAACCAGCTAATGGTCTGGCCTGTCAGCGCCTCGGATCGGGGTCCCTCGCCGTCCCTCAAGGAGATCGATTCTCATGACGGAAAAGGCTGCCAAGAAACAAGCCGGAAAAGGCGTGCGGTCTGAGGTTCGTAGTAAACGCTTTAGCGTTCAACGCTTATGCCTTTCGGAGGCGGGTTTCGCCTGACCATTGCCTGGCTGAATAGCCGCCAAAGGCTAAAGCCCTTTACTACGAACCTGGTTTCAACCTGGCGACCTTCTGCTCCATCAGCAGCCAGTATGAACCACGATAAGTAAACCTACCTGCCATTTACCCTTTCTGCTGCATCCACTCCACGGCTGTCGCCACCAGCGAGGCGGCACCGATAGCCAGGGCGCGCTCATCCATGCGGAAGGTGGGTGTGTGGACCGGGTAATGACGGTCCCATTCTGGGTTGTGCACGCCCAGCATCATAAAACAGCCAGGCACAGCTTCCAGCATCAGGCTGAAATCCTCGCCCGCCATGATCGGTTTGCGCTCGAACACCTTGTCCGTGCCCAGTAAACCGTTCAAACCGGCAAAAGCAACCTGCGCCGCCTCGCTGTCATTCACCGTCGGCGGCACACCCAGGTGGATGGTCAGATCAACCTCACCTCCCAGCGCTTCCACCACCTTGCAGGCGCGGCGCAGCTCATCCTGGAGCAACTGCCGCGTCCCCGGGGTCATGCTGCGCATGGTGCCGGTGATTTTGATCTCATCCGGGATAACGTTAGAGGCTGTCCCACCGTGAATCGTGGTCAGCGAGACCACGCCGGATTCCAGTGGGTCCAACCGCCGGCTGACAATGTTGTTGACCGCCAGCAGCAGATGAGCTGACAGCACCAGCGGGTCATTGGCCAGATGAGGAAAAGCGCCATGGCCGCCAAAACCACGCACCGTCAGCTCCACGCCATCGCCCGCTGCCAGCAAACCGCCGGCCCGGGTGCTGACCGTGCCCACCTCAGACTCCGGGTCCACGTGCAGTCCAAAAACCGCATCCAAGCCATCCAAAGCACCTTCTTCAACCATACGCCGGCCGCCTGATTTGCCTTCCGCATCCCGGTTCTCTTCACTGGGCTGGAACAGCAGGCGGATGCTGCCGGGCAGGCGACCCTCATCAGCAAACCCTTTCAAGATGGTAGCGGCGCCCATCAGGATGGCGGTATGGGCATCGTGGCCGCAGGCATGCATCACGCCGGAGACCTGGCTGTCGAACGCATAGCCATTCTCTTCCAGAATCGGCAGCGCATCCATATCCGCGCGCAGCCCAACCGCCGGGCCGCTGCCTTCAATGTGGCCAACGACACCCGTTTTGGCGACGCCGGTTTCAGTCTCAATGCCCAGCTCATGCAGAACGGAGTTGACCAGGCGGGCGGTCTGCACTTCCGTGTAGGCCAGCTCCGGCGTCTGGTGGATGGTGCGACGCCAATCGACAATCTGCCCTTGCAGCGCTTCGGCCCGGGCCATAATTTCCTGGGGAGTAATCGGGTTATTGGGGGACATCTGAACCTCGTTGCGATAAGAATGGCTTGCAGCCAAAGGAAAGTAAACGATGCCCCCGATTATGCCTGCAAAATAAGCTTAAAGGAAGTCGTCTGGGGCGGCAACCCGACAGGAGAATGCCTTCTCCTGTCGGGTTGCCGCCCCAGACGTCGCGCCTGCAGGGCGCGTCCCATGCAGCTTGTGGCATATAATGGCACGATGGCTAATGGAGGCGTACCACGCAATGAACCTTTCGAAACGTAGTCAGCAGTTACAGGCGGCCGCCGTCGTGGGCATGCAAGCTCTGGCAGCCGAAAGAATGGCCCGGGGCGCGCCGTTGTACCCCCTTGTGCTGGGTGAATCCGATTTGGCGACACCCCAGCATATCGTCGCCGCCGGCCAGCAGGCCCTCGCTGCTGGATACACCTTTTATCCCCCCGGGCCGGGCTACCCCGAACTACGCGCCGCAATCGCCGCCAAGCTGGCACGCGCAAACAAGTTGTCGGTTGATCCTGGCACGGAAATCTTTGTCACCAATGGCAGCGGGCTGGGCCTGTTCCTGGCCATCCTGGCCGCCGTCGATCCCGGCGACGATGTGCTCATGAGCGACCCAACCTACGGGCCGTTCTTTGACGCCCTCCGGCTGGCCGGCGCCCGCCCCATCCTGGTCCCCCAACCGCTGGACGACGACGGCCAGCCCCGCTGGCGCGCCACACAGCTCGCCGCTGCCCTGACGCCTTCAACAAAGGCAATTATTATCAACACACCGTCAGCACCGGCCGGTACCGTCCTCGACCACGAACTCGACCTCATCGCCGAATTCGCCCTGCGCCATAACCTCATCATCATCGCCGATGAAGTCTTTGAAAGCCTGCTCTACGATGGCCGGCAGCACCGCAGCATCGCCGCGCTTGGCCCCGAAGTGGCCGCTCGGACAATCACCGTCTTCAGCTTCTCCAAAAGCTACGCCATGACCGGCTGGCGGCTGGGCTACAACGTAGCGCCGCCACAGTTTGTAACGGCGATGGAACGGCTTTCCATGACCTTCGGCCGGCCGGCTGCCGCTTTCACCCAGCAGGCAGGCATTGCCGCCCTCAGCGGCCCGCAAACCTTCAGCGCCGCCATGCAGGCGGATTACGCCGGGCGGCGCGAACAGGTCGCGGCGCAGCTGGCGGGCATACCCGGCCTGCGCTGGCAGCGCCCGGAAGGCGCGTTTTACTATTACCTGGACTTTTCCGCCTACGGTACAGACAGCACGGCACTGGCCGAGCGGCTCCTGCGCGAAGCCGGCGTGCTGCTGACGCCGGGTACGTTTTACGGACCGGCCGGTCAGGGCTACCTGCGCCTCTCCTTTGCCGGACCCATCAACAACACCCTCGCCGGGCTGGCCGCCCTGCAAGAAGCGCTCAGCCGCTGGTGATTAACGATACAGCTCCGGCGCCGCCCAGGCCGCGACATCAAAATCCTGCTCGATAAACTGATGTTGCAGCAGGAAATCTTTCTGGTCACACACCGCCTGCAGTCGTTCGGGCGCCAGACTCGGCTCCAGGCTGTGATACAGCGCCTCACCATAAGCCAGTTCAACCCATTCTTCTGCATCCCCCAGCTCCCGGGCGATGATCCGCAACGTCTCTTTCTGATGGCTTTCGGCCCATTTGGCCGCCCGCCGAACCGTGTCCAGGTAGCGGCGCACCAGATCGGGCTGTTCGCGCACCAATTGGCCGCTCGCGGTGAAGAGCATGGGGGTGCCATTGGAGATCCGCTTCTGTCGGTCCGGGTGACCCCCTAAATCGACCAGGGCGATTGCGCCGAGCAGCGCCTCCAGCATCAGCCCGCGAGCGCCGTTGAGGTGGATGGCATCAACGTCACCCCGAATCAGGGCAAACGCCTCCGCTCGCAGGATGGCCTGCTGCCGCTTGGCAGTCCACAACGTGCCGCTCTTTGAGCTGCCCTCGTCGCCGAGGAATGTCTCCTGCTCGGGCAAATCCACCCACTCGACTTCTGCCGGGTCCAATCCAGCCAGTTCCAGCCCGGTCAGCAGGCCGCGCAGCGACTTGCCGCGCCAGAAATCTATCTGGTCGCGTAGATGCTGCGGCACCCCCAGCCGCCGGCCGCGCAGATCCGCCAGATGGCGAATGCCGGAGTCAGGCAAGACGGCGATCGTCTGGTACTGATCAACCCAGGTGATGCCAATCAGGCGGGTGTCCGCGCCGCGGCTGTAGCTCCAGATCGGCGGCGTGTTGCCACCCTCGCGAAAGGAGTTGTCCTGGCTGTGGTCAAAATGGGACTCGCGCGTTTTCCGGCTGGCCGCTGCCCGCAGCGAGAGGACTTCGATGCCGTCCGGGGCAAATTCCTCATCCAGCCAGCCCATCTCGATGGCCAGCCCTGAGGCGGTTGGCATGGGGCAACGGGTGTACCAGAGGGTATCCGGCCGGTCACTCATCCCCGCCCGCCTCCCAACGGCTCAGCTCCGCCCGGGCTGCGCGCAACGCCTCGTACTTGGCCGCCAGCTTGGCCGCGTCACCCCGACGGGCCGCTTTCAACATATCGCCCTCAAGCTCTGCCACCAGCAGGCGCGGATAATAGTCCAACATCTCCTTGAGGTGAGCCAGGACAATTTTGCCGGTCAGCACCGGATGGTTATTGGTGACATTGGCATCCGGGAACTGCAGCCCGTGTTCCAGCTCAACTTCCAGCCCCATCTGGAACCATTCAGTTGAGATCGCCAGCGCTTCGGCGCCGACAAGTTTTTGCAGTATGCGAGCTTCCTCAAGCGGAACAGTTGTATCGCTCAACTGGCTCCAGTCACGCAGACCCAACTCCTGGCAGGCCCGCTGCACTTCTGTCAACGGAATCAAATCAGCCACGTTCATCAGATTTCACTCCTTTCGGCTATGCGTTACGATCGAATCAGGCTGCTAAAATTATACGATGAACATTCGTGCCATTCCCTATCATGAAGCCGGCAACAACTTACGCCAGGCGTTTGGCACCCTCCAGGAGCGGGTCGCGCCTACAGGCAGACAACCATCAACCTGGATTTGCCCTTAGGGTAGTTCCTTTGAGCAAAAAAGGCCTGCCCCGAATAACGGGGCAGGCCAGCAGAAAGTCATAAATTGTTTGGGCTCAGCGTCAGACTGCCGGGACCACCTTTGCCGGCGCCGCTTTGTCCGTCCATTGCCGCCAGGCCAGGGTCCATAGGGTCGAGACAAAGGCGGTGATAGCGCCCTGGATAAGCAGCAGCACTGGCCAGAGGAAGCAGCAGAAGGCCATGAAGATGCTGGGGACAAAGAGTATGATCCCCAGGCCAACAGCCAGGGCGATCTGCAGCAGGAAGAGCAGGATCGCCTCGCCCAGATTGGCCCTGAGAACTTCAGTGCCGCGCCGGTAGGAGTCCATAACGCCGAGGTTTTCCAGCAGCGCGGCCCGCTCGGCGAAGGTGCGCAGGATAGAGAGCACCAGGGCGATAGGCAGCATGATGCAGGCGACCAGGACGACGCCAGTGGTGAGACCGGCCGGTAACGCAAATGATTCACCAAACAAGCTGGCCAACCCACCATAGGCGCCCAGCGCCATGACCCCCAGGACCAGGAGAATCAGGCCCGGTATTGCCGGCAGGAAGCCGATGCCCAGCAACGTGCCCGCCTTCTGCCAGGCGGCACCCCAGGCCTGGCCAAAGCTGGATTTGCCACCAGACTCAATCGTATCAGCGCCACTGATTAAACCACCACGCGCAATCGTGGCGACAGCCCAAAGAATCAAACCCACGACCAGCACCACACAGATAAGCGCAACGATGACACCGGCAGCGATCCCAGCGACTTCCGCATCAATCTGGGGCGGCTGGCCGCCGTTCGGGAACGGCTGGCCCGTACCGGTACCCCCGCCACCACCACCACTACCACTGCTGCTGCCACTACTGGCCAACGAGGCGAGCACCCCGAGAAAAATCAGGAATTTGTTTTCCCAGACCAGGTTCGCGGCCCGACTAAACATTTTTCCGTAATCCATTTCACCACCCTCCTTAGAGTGTCAATTGCTAATCAAGAACATGACCCTATACGGCAGCAATGCGATAGTTGTCGCAAGGTCCTACTTTTTTGTTTTGTGCCCTGGAAGCAATATACTAGCGGTTGATTTCCTTCAGGTATCCTCTAATAAGAACATCGTTACGCGACGGGGTCATGAGCGCAATGACCTGACCTGAAGTGTCAAAGCCTGAACAGGACTGCCTATGAAGCAGAGCGAAATTGTGCCTGTGATCAACCCGGAGAACCTTCACATTGTTGAGTTTCTCGAGAGAACTGTCGTTGCCGCCAACAATCTCTGGCATTTCAGCGCCCTGATTGTCCCCTTTCAGGAAAACACCGATAACATCTTGCTGCAGGTGCGCCCAACCGGCAAAACCTATGCCGGCAAATTGGACATCTTCGGCGGCTATGTGCGCAAAAACGCCCTCGGCGAACGCCTGCACGCCAACTTTGACAATGACACTCTGACCGAGCTGTTTCTGGAAACTGCTGTCCGCGAAGCGAATGAAGAGCTCCAGATAACCCAATGGGGCCAGCGCCTTCATTTTCCAGCAGACGCCTTTATCCGCATTGGCAACGTGGGTCAATTTGTCTCTGACAACGACATTCTGCGCGAAGTTTCCTCCGTTTATTTCCTGCCCATCCCCACCAACGCTATCGTCAAAACATTCGATGATATTCAGGGTGAACCACTCGAGCTTCGTTCCTCATTCTGGAATTTTGCCGATATGCTGGCGCTTTTTCAGAATGCGCCCCATCGGTTCTCGGATGGTATCGCGCGCATCTTGCGCCTATATCAATCCGATCAGTCCATAAAGGATCTCATCCAGACCATCATTGCCCGCCCGTCATAGGAGTAACCATGTCTAAGGATGTTCTGCCAACCGTTGAAAGATGGATAGCTGTGATCACCAGCATCATTGGCATTGCCGGCACCATTAACGGCGTCTACGTCTTTCTGGTCCGAAACTATCCAGCCAAATGGGTAGATTACCTGGCTCTGCTGGCCACGGTAGGCGCTATTGCTGTGGCCGTTTACTTCTTCCGTAAGCCCAAAGAGCAGATCAAATACGAGTTTCTGCCTAACGCGGATGACGTGGAACAGCAGGCCAAGCTGGTAAGTGTCACCCGTCAGGCCAGGTTCCAGGGTCTACGTTTTTCCGAAGCGCTGCAAAACGAAAATTTCGTGACGGCCCTAAAACACCCGAAAGAGATTCGTCTACTGATCATGTCCAAATTCCCCACGCCGGTGAACGACCTGGAAAAAGAACATAATCGCAAGTATGACGAAAACAAGGAACGGTTGCTGGCGTTGCGCGCAGATAATGTGCGCATCACCGTCAAGGAGTTGCCAGGCTGTCCTGAATACAATATCTCGATATTTGATTCCACCCTGGCCCGGCGGCGCAAATATGACCAGAACATCATGAGCGCCAAGAACTCTCGCAAGCCCAGGTGTTTCACTGGGAAACGTCACCCAAACAAATTCGCGAGATCATCCAGAGCTACGACAGTATGTGGGAAAAAGCGTCGTACGTTGATCTGGACTGATCACTCTAAACGCCAACTCAGGTTCTACCAAAGGTACCACCACCATGCTTATCGCCCAGATCAGTGACCCCCACATTACCATTTCCGGAACCCTGCGGGAAAATAACACGCCACAGTCAGCAGGCTGCAAGAGGCGGTTGGCCACATCCTGAAGCTGCCCACGCTGCCCGACATCGTGCTCGTCACCGGTGACTGCGCGGACAATGGGCTGCCAGAAGAATACCAGCTGGTGCAACAATGCCTGGCGCCATTGACCATGCCCGTCTATCTCATACCGGGCAATCGCGACAATCGCCAGAACCTGCGCCGGACATTTGGCGAAAGCAGGGCAGCCGGCATCACGCCGAGTTCATCCAATATGTTGTGGAAACGGAATCGTTACGGCTACTGGCGCTGGACACCTTGCACGAGGGTCATGGGGGTGGGCAGCTCTGCCTGGAACGGTTGGACTGGCTAACGGCACAACTGGCCGAGTCGCCGGAGAAACCAACCATCCCTGTTTCAGCATCATCCCCCTTCTGACCGGTGTGTCGGTCCTGATAGCGCCGGCTTTGAGGGGCTGGTCGTTTTTCGCGAGATCGTCGCCGGGCAGCTGCAAATTGAGCAGATTGTGGCCCGGCCACATCCATTGCCATTTGATACGGCGGGTGGGCAACAGCATCGCCGTGACCTGCCCGGCGTTGTCGTTTCAACTCCAGCACCCTGAGTGACGCTGGCGCTGCTGGCCACAACCTGCCAGGGCGCGATGTTGTTGCATTATTGGACAACTGCAACGGGTCTGCTAACTTATACTTATCCACTGGGGGAGACAGCGGCGCCCGAACTCGTCTACGACGGCGCTAAATGGTTGATTTGAGGCCTCATTTGGTTGAGGCATGAGGGAATGCGTATGACACTTGCACAGGAACCGGTCATCATTGCCGGGGCAGGTCCGGGTGGTTTGAGCCTGGCCTTGCTTCTGCACCAACGTGGTATCCCGTTTCGCGTTTATGAAGCGGTCCAGGAGCTGAAGCCGCTGGGCGTCGGCATTAACTTGCTGCCGCATTCGGTCCGGGTATTTCACGATCTGGGCGTGATGGACACGCTGCTGGCTCATGGCGTGGAGACGGGCACCCTCCTGTTCTGCAACAAGTTTGGTCAGCACATCAAAGCGGAGCCGCGCGGCAAACGGGCCGGCTACAAATATCCGCAAATCTCCATTCATCGTGGTTTTCTGCAAATGATTCTGTATCGTGCCCTGGTGCAACGGGCGGGCGGCGGCGTGGTGCAGACGGGCCATGCCCTGGAATCGTGGCAGGATGAGGCCGATGGGGTAACAGTCGCCTTGCGCACGGCGGCTGGTGAGGCGGTAACGGTGACCGGCCGGTGCCTCATCGCCGCCGACGGCATCAAATCCACTGCCCGGCAGCGGCTTTATCCCGACGAAGGGCCACCACTCTACAGCGGCAACCTGCTCTGGCGTTTCACCACCCTGCAACCGCCCTACCTCGATGGCCGCACCATGGTCATGGCCGGCCACTACAAACAGAAACTGGTCTGTTATCCCATCACCAATGCCGATGACGACGGTGTGGCGCTGATTAACTGGATCGCAGAGCTGTACCGGCCGGATTGGCAACAGCTCGACCAGAACTGGATCAACCAGGTCAGCAAGGAACTGTTCTGCGCGCCCTACGCCAGCTGGAAGTTCGACTGGCTGGATGTGCCCGGCGCCATCGACAACGCTGAAATCATTTACGAATATCCCATGACGGACCGGGATCCACTCCCCCAATGGACGTTTGGCCACATGACGCTGCTGGGCGATGCCGCCCACCCGATGTACCCCATCGGCTCTAACGGCGCTTCCCAGGCTGTGCTGGACGCCGAAACGCTGGCCAACGAGCTGGCCTCCGGCAAACCGCTGCCCGCAGCCCTGGCCAGCTACGAAGCGGAGCGCCGGCCAGCCACCGCCAAAATCGTCCAGGCTAACCGCAAGGAAGGGCCGGATATCATCCTGGAAATCGCCGAGGAGCGGGCGCCGGAGGGCTTCACAAATATCGCCGAAGTCATCAGCGAATATGAGCTGGAAGTTATCTCGTCCCGCTATAAACAGACGGCCGGTTTTGACGTCAAACAAGTTAATCGCTGACGCTCCGGCCAGCGACCCGCATCAATAAAAAGGAGAATCGAGATGCCACTGTATGAAAAACGCACCTACGATATTACGGTTGGGCAGATGCCGGAAGTGGTTCGCCTGTATCGAGAGATCGCCTGGCCAGTTATGGAACGGGATGGCTTTGCCGACTACTGCGTGGGCTATTTCATCAGCGACACCGGCACGCTGCACCAACTCGTCCACATCTGGCGTTTTGACAACGACGAAGGACGGCGCGACTTCTGGCAGCGCCTTTACGCCAATGAGGATTTTATGGTCTTCGCCGCTCAGGTCCGGCAGCTCATCAAGCAGCAAGATGTGCAACTGCTGCGCAACGCGCCCTGGGGACCCCAACCGTAACTTTAGCTGGCCCCAGATCAGCCATCGCTGACCCGCACCAGAAATACAGGGCAAGCCGCCCCCTGCAAGACCTTGGTGGCGACATTGCCAAACACCCACCGGCTGAGCCCGGAACGGCCATGGGTCGTTTTGACGATCACGTCCACATTTTCGCGTCCGGCCGTTTCGATGAGGGCATCAGCCACAGACTCATTCTCCAAAATGATGCTGCGTACCGGCAGCTGCTGTGCTTCCAGGCGCTGTTGCACGGCTGCCAGGTAATCATGCGCATCCTGGCGCACCCGTTCCCGTGGCGGATAGTCAATCAGGATGCCTTCGCCGTAATGGCTGGCCACTGCCGGGACGACAACTGTCTGAATGACCATCACCAACAGCAGTTCACCGGCAAATTTAGTGGCCAGCGCTTCTGCATAAGGGAGGGCCTTTTCCGCCAACTCCGAACCGTCTAGTGGCACCATAATTCGCTGCAACATCTTTTACCTCCTGCTTATCAGTCAATTATTTCACCAGACTTCCCCACGGAACAGCTCCACAGTAGATATCTTAACATGGACACAGGCAGGAACGGTATACACCGGGCTCCGATCTGGTGTGCCGGAGCCCACTGGTGTCGCTGGCCCGCGCAACCCTGGCGGCGCCGGGCCGAAAATAGTTGGATTTTTGCGTTCATCCATTCAGGAGTAAGATAAGAACAGCTTCAGCCCGAATTGCTCGGGCCAGAACATCTGTACCTTGTCAACATTCCGGACAATACCATGAGTAATTTAGTGGGCCAACAGATCAAGCATTATCGCATCGATGCAATTATCGGTCGCGGTGGTATGGGCACAGTTTACCGGGCGCATGATCTGCGCCTGGACCGGCCGGTCGCCCTCAAGATGATGCACCGGCAATATTCGGAGATGGCGCGCTTTCGGCAGCGTTTCATGCAGGAAGCACGCGCCATCGCCCGGCTGGGCCACAGCTCCATCGTCACCATCCATGATTTCGACAGCGTGCAGGGCGAATATTTCATTGTCATGGAGCTGGTCATCGGCATCGACCTGGCCGCCCACATCAAGGAGCTGGTGCGGCAGGGACAGGTCATCAAGCTCAGCGAATCCACCCACATCATCGCGCAAGTGGCTGATGCGCTCAGCCACGCCCACCAGGCCGGAATCATCCATCGGGACATCAAACCCAGCAATATCCACGTCCGGCACCTGAGCCGGCCGGACCGGCCACACGAGCCGCCGCTACGCGCCCTCGTCACTGATTTTGGCCTCGCCAAGCTGGTGGAGGGTGGCCTGGAAACGGCCACCGGAACCTTCATGGGGACGCTGCCCTACATGTCGCCGGAGCAGGCGCTGGGCCACTCAGTTGATGGCCGCAGCGATCTCTATTCCCTGGGGGTTGTGCTTTACCAGCTGGCCACCGGCCGGTTGCCTTTTGATATCCAGACCCCGACCGACGCTGTCATGAAACACCTCCATGAGACCCCGCCGCCACCGCAAAAGCTGCAACCTGGCCTGCCCGCCGGCATCGCCGGGATCATCACCAGGGCGCTGGCCAAAGAACCGGCTGACCGCTTTCAGACGGGCGACGAGCTGGCTGACACCTTGCGCCAGGCCGGGGCACAGCTGACGGACGAGGATGTCACCCACTTTGTCACCACATCCGATCGGGCCGTGGTCAGCATGGCCACCCGGCTGGAATCCCTGCGCACTGAATGGACGGCCGGGCCGGTCGCCCCCCGCTTTATCACCGGCTGGCGTATCGTCATCACCAAAAAAGATATGACCGCCCGCACCCTCAACCTGGACCGGGCCACACTCGTGATCGGCCGGGGCGCTGACAGTGACATTGTCCTGGAGAATGACAATGTCTCCCGGCATCATGCCCGGCTGGAGTACACCGGTTCCAGCTGGCAGATCGTCGATCTAGGCAGCACTAACGGGACCTTCTTGCATGGAGCCAAACTATTGCCCGACATTGCCGAGGATTGGCCAGCCCAGGCGCTGGTCCGGGTCGGCGATTTTGCCCTACGGCTGGAAAGCCAGCGAGCGGCGCCGGCGGATGAGACGGTGCATGACCTGGCCGAAAGCGGCGCCAGCGGCAAGGTACAGCCAGCCTCCTCACCAGGTGGCAGCGCGACGCTTCTGCTGGAGCGACCTGAAGTGACCACCGCCCCGGGCGGCACCGCCATCTTCCGCATCGTCATACTGAATCAGAGCAAATTGATTGATCATTTCACCCCAACGATCGTTGGTCTGCCGCCGGCCTGGCTGGCGGAGCCGTTGCCTGTGGTGCGTCTGATGCCCGGCGCCCGCGAAGAGGTGGTGATCAAGCTGGCGCCGCCCCACGCGCCAGAGAGCACGGCCGGCGCCAATCCGTTTCAGATTCAAATGATCAGCAAAAACAATCCAGACGATATCGCCGAACTCCAGGCGGTGCTGCACCTGACCTCATTTATCAACTATCAGATTGAGCCCCGGCCGCAAAAGGTGAGCGGCGCAGGGCCGGTCGAGTTTCAGGTAAGAGTTACCAACCAGGGAAACGGCCCGATCAATCTGACGTTAACCGCGCTGGACGGGGCAGATGTATGCTGGTTCACGATCCGGCCGGATCAGGTCAACCTGGCGCCGGGGGCGGCAGCCCTGGCTACCGTTTCGACCGGTTTCAGGCACACGCCAGCCACAGCGCAAACAGTTCAAATCACGCTTACCGCCCACTGTGCCGAAGCCAGCAGCTGGGATCGGCAGGCCCAGATCCTCTGGGCATATGAGCCAGCGGCGCCAACATCCGTTGAGCCAGCCCCCGCCGAGCCGGAACCAGTAGTCGTTGACGAGCCAGTTGCACCCGAGGAACCGTTGCCGGCCCTGCCCGAGGCAAGCGCCAAGACACCGGCCATCGCGGTGCCGGCCGGCCCAGACAGCGCGCTGCCGGCCCTGCCCGAAACAAAACCTAAACCCCGCCGCATCGTCGGCTGCCTTATCTTGCTGTTAGGGTTTGTCGTGACGGCAGCATTCGGCTGGTTGACGGGCGCTTTCCTGTATGATCTCACCAGCAGTGACCCCTTCGCCCTGACAATCGCCATCTTCGTCTGGCTGGGTGGGCTGATCTTCAGCATTCGTCGTAGCGTCAAGGTATGGCGCAATCGCTAGAGCCAGCCTGATGTCGTAGTCGCAATGGCACGAAGGGCATTTCCGGCTGCCTTCATCTGATTTGTAAGCTTAAGATATTAGAGTGTGTTTATCAGGTTACTGTCAGAATCGGCATTAGTTGCCCTATAATGTACCCAGGGATCTGGCGTTTGTTCGAGGCCTGGACATCGCTGAATCTGAAACTTTATAACAGAAGCCACTACGTTCACTGTCACATTTGACATCGCCGCCAGTCGTTTTTGTACCCCAGTTGCCCAGCGGGTTGCGCCATCATTGTAGGAGAAAGGAAATGGTCCATCGAGAACGTACATTTCGTCAACGAGAACGAGGCCAAAGCCTCGTCGAAACGGCCCTCTTGCTGCCAATACTCTTGCTCATCATCGCCGGCCTGGTTGAAATCAGCAACCTGATCATCGCCCAGAGCAAGACGGACACGGCCGCCCGTATTGGCGCCCGCTTCGGGGCCAATGGCGGCGAACCGGACGGTATTCGCATCGCTGCCCTAAACTCCCTGACTCAAACTCTGGAGTTGGACGAAGCGCGCTGGGATATCTGGGTTTTCCAGGGAACCATCAACGACATCGGCACCGCCTTCACCAACGAGACCTGGAGCTGGGAGCATGTCTACGGCCTCGGCCAGACCCATGACTACACTCAGACAAATGAGATTTCTGTGCAGCAAAACGTGCTGGAGGACTTGCGCACCCAGGGCGACCAAAATGCGGCGAATATCAAGGTCATCGGTGTGTTGATGCTCCATGATGTCGAGACCATCCTGGGGCTGGAAAATTACATTCAGGGCATGAACACGGTCCGCGGTTTCGCCGTTATGGAGGTAGCCCCGGTCACAACAGCGAAAGTCACTGAGGGCTGTTCCGCTTTCCCCATCATTGTGGAGTATGGCCAGCGCTCGGTGAACCCGGTGACTTACAGTGGGATCACCAACTGGCAATATCCAGCGTCCCCGCCGCTGCTCGGCAGTTTCCTCGGCCATTCACCCGATATGCCGCTGGACACAGCGCCGGAAGGCTCAGTTTTCTATTTCTCGGCGCCGAATAGCTACCCACTGGGTGGCCTGACCACCAATTTTGACTGGCTCGCCTGGAACAACGATGAAAATCCGGCCAGCGACCTCGACCAGCTTCTGGCCAGCCTGACCTGGCCGGGCAACAGCATCAGCGCTGATCCGGATGTTGCCTATGACGATCCGGCCACCGGCCAGCCTGGGTTACACGCCCTGAATCCTGACGTGCCAACCACCTACGATCTCGTCAGCAAGTCACTGGTCTCGGGTAACAGCACCAACGTCGGCAGTATCATGCAGGAGCATGTCACGCGCCGTCGTGGGATCCGGCTGGTTGTCTGGGAACGGGACCTCGCCGGCGGCGGCATTGATGCCACCTTTTCAGCCTACAAGATCCGTGGTTTTGTGGTTGGCCGCATTGTGGGCTATCAATTAAGCCCAACTGAAGGCACTCACTGGCTCATGGTCGAGCTGATTCGCTGGGAAACCTCCTGCGGTCAGCGCCCAATAGACATCAGCGGGTAGCTCGTTTTACCCATCCAACTATTTTGGCAGCGGCCTGATCAAGCTGGTCAGGCCGCTAGCTTTTCAGGGGTTGCAGCCTTTTACCCATCATTGACTGTAAGGTGGCATACTGCTAGACTGCTTCTGCTTCACAAAAATCCAAACATAGAGGAGGGCATGGCACAATGCAGAACTGGCAACATCCAATTGTAACAATTGCGTTGTGTGAATGTCCCTGATGCTGTCTTCTACGCAAGTAGATGATTTTGAGCCACAGGATCCATTCCCTGTGGTTTTTTGATCCTCCTGGTGATTCGCACAATGCGCTAATTTCATCCAGCCACTTAGTGCGAATGGGCGTGCTCGCATATCCGTGGGCGACGCTCAATTCAGGAGTTTTCAATCCCGCATGATCACAGAAGAAACACAAGAGAAGATTTTAAGTCTGAAAGATGCGATCGCGAACCATCCTGCTGATAGCGCTCTGTATGTTGACCTTGGCTTTGCCCACTTTGAAGCAGAGCAGTTTGAGGTAGCCTTAGCAGCCTTCCGCCAGGCATTGGCACTTAACCCAGCGGCGGCGGCAGCCCACAACGGCAGCGGACGCGTCTACGAACGGCTGGGCGACGCCCAGGCAGCACTGGGGGCGTACAACGAGGCGATAGCACTCGACCCGACGAAAATCCCACCGTATATCGGTCTGGGCATCATTTATCTGGATCAGCTAGGCAACTATGAAGCAGCGGCAACCGCATTTGGCAATGGCCTCATGTATCATCCTGATGATCCGTTTGCTCTGGCCCTTCTGGGCAACACCTATGCCCACATGGGCCGGTTTGAGGATGCGATTCAGATGTTTCAGCGAGCGATTCACCTGGAGCCAACTCATGATTTTGCCCTTAGCAACCTGAGCCTGGTCTATCTGCATCTCGGCCAATGGGCCAAGATGATTGATTCCTGTCAACGTGAGCTAGCCATTGCTGATGATGCTGAGCCAAGGCGGTTATTGGGCTATGTCTACAACAGGCTCGGCCAATATGAAGATGCTGTTGCTCAATTGGAGCGCTCAGTCGCCCTGAATCCAGCTGATTACGAAGCGCGCGGTGCGCTCTCCAGAGTCTACCGAAAACTGGGGCGCGACAGTGCGGCCGACGCGCAATACACCCAGGCCAATGCCCTGGCCGCGCAGGACAATGAGTACGGTCAAGCCTGTTTCGCTGCGGTCACCGATGATCTGGAAAAGGCATTAACCCTATTGGCGATCGCATTGACCAAAGGGCAAGTGCGTCCGGCCTGGGTCCGCATAGACCCGGAGTTCGCCTTCATCCAGGCTGAAGCACGTTTCCAGGCATTGCTCACCGGCTCATAAAAGAACCTATATCTTCCCTGCTGCTGGCAGGATATCACGGACAAAAAAGCGGCCTGACCTGTTCGGTCAGGCCGCTTTTTGTTCTGCCTAAAACCAGAGCTGACCCTGCGCTGCCTGAACCAATGTACAGGTTGACGCTCAGCCATATCCTAGTAGGATTTAGTTAGGCAACTAAGTAAAACAGAATGTTTCAACGTAAATTTACCCAAAATTCAATGGCTGAGTCGGTCAGTTATCTGCTGGCCTATGTTTGCAAAGCGCATCGTGGCAAAGGTCAGGAGCTGTTGGCTTTAGCCGGGCTGCATCCGGGGCAAGAGATGCTTTTGCATCGTCTTTGGGCCGGAGACGGTATCCCCCAATCCGAGCTAGCTGGTGACCTGGGCGTGAGCCCGGCGACCACCACGAAAATGTTGGACCGCATGGCCAAAGCAGGTCTCCTGGAGCGGCGCATTGACAGTGACGACCAGCGGGTCTCCCGGGTCTATCTGACCAGTGAAGGCTGGTCGTTACAGGAAACAGTTGCGGCGATCTGGAACGAACTCGAGGAAATCAGTCTGGCCAATCTTACCGGGGACGAACGCATCTTGTTACGGCGCCTGCTCCTGCAAGTTTTGGCGAATCTCGAGTGAAATTCTCAGCAAACATTTAGCCGGCTAATTATCTGCCTGCGTGATGGCAGCCTGTTGTGCCCTGGCGTAGCCATCCTGTTCAAGGCTGCACACAGCCGCACCCGTAAGGAAATCCTCGCATCCTGACCGGCAAAGCCGGCCGCAGCCCAAATTAGCCTGGGGATTGGACAGACCATGAAGCGAATCAGCCGAATAAATATGAGACGTCTGCTCGATGACGTTGTGCTGTTGGAACACGCCGATCCGGGTGCACGCAAAGCAAATACCGTTACAAACACGTATGTGCTTTTGAACGAAGATGGGCAGGCCCTATTTATAGACGCCTCGTTTGACTATCTCTTGCCGCCGCTGCGAGCGTTGCTGAGAGAGGGCTATCAGGCAGTTAGTCTTGCCCTCACTCACCGCCATCTACTTGACCATCCTGATGAGGCGGCTCACCGCATTGCCACCGCTTTCGATATCCCGATCCTGCTTCATCCCGATGACGTTGCAGCGCGGAAAAGCTCAACGACTGAAGTAACGTTCGTGAACCCGCTTAAAAACAGCACACTGGACCATTTTGGTCTGGAGACAATCTTCTTCCCAGGGCACACCGAGGGCCACGTCATGTACTATCGTGAGCGGGATAACCTGCTGTTTATGGGGGATACTGCGCTTGGGCCAACTCGCCGCGGCATCGCCAATGGTCTTCAGCAACTGATACGCCCGCCAATAGACTCAAATACGGATGACGAGCAGCTTCGCCGTTGCTGGCTGGCGTTCAGCCGCCCCGTGCAGCACGCCCTTCCCCTGCATGGCGCGACCTTCACCTGGCAAACGCCGGCTCAGATGGTCAGGATCATGCAACCACTACAGCGGGAGCACCCAACAGAGCAGATGGAGGCAAGCCAGTAAATTGAGCGTACAGAAGGAATCAGCAAGATGAATCTAAACATTGTGATTTTCGGGGCCAGTGGGCCAACCGGCCTCGCCCTGACCAGACAAGCATTGGCCAGAGGGTATCGGGTCACCGCCATTACGCGGCGGCCCGCTGCGTTTGAGCTAAACCATGAAGGCTATATCATCCCAGGCCGCCTGAAAACGGCTCGACAGGATTTGGCGAATTTCATACTCAACAACATCGCAGATGAGCAATTTGTCCGCAAAGCGGTCGCCATAGGCAGCGCAGTATGACCACCGCCCGTGGAGAGAGGCTCAGCCAGATCAACAGGTACCAACGCCAGATTAAGGCCATCGCTGCCGCGCAACGGCAGCAAAACGGCAGTAGGTGGATTAAGGCATCCACAGCGGCCACTTTTGTCCGGAACATTGGACGATGATACGGAAAATTCGCGCAGCTGATAAACGACTGCTGACAATTCTACTCATCGTGTTTGTACAGATGGTGGGATCGTCCATGGTCCTGCCTATTCTGCCTCTGTACGCCCAGCGGCAGTTTGATATCTCCCCGCAGGTCATCACCTTGCTTGTATCGTCCTTCTTCCTGGCACAATTTCTGGCAGGTCCCTACATTGGGCGGATGTCGGATCGATCTGGCCGGGTCCTGGTCCTGATCATCAGTCAGATCGGGACAACCATTGCGTTCGCCATGATCGGTCTGGCGCAATCGGTCGAGATTCTGTTCATCGCCCGTATATTGGATGGCATTACTGGCGGCAATATTATCGTTGCCCAGGCATATGTTACGGACGTCACCCCGCCAACGAAGCGCACCGAAGCGCTTGGTTACGTTTTTGGCGCCATCGGTCTGGGCCTGGCTTTTGGTCCAGCCCTGGGTGGTGGCCTATCCGCGTTGTTTGGCGCCCGGGTGCCATTCTTGCTGGCAGCGGTGGCCTCATTGGTGACAGTGCTCCTGACCTGGCTCCTGCTGGATGAGACCTTATCCAAAGAACAGCAGCAATCCAACCGCACCTTTAATCAGGCCGGCCTCGGCGCGCGTGACATCCTGACCAATATCCCCATGGTTTTAATTCTGATCGTGACCTTCGTGGGACAATTCGCGTTCGGCATTCTGATTTCAACCTTTGCCTTGTTCGGCGAAGCCGTGCTCTTCGCCGACTACGATGCCGACGCCGTCAATCTGGGCGTTGGTTTGCTCCTGGCGATTGTCGGTATCGGCCAGTTCTTCACGCAAATGGTGCTTTTGCCCTGGCTGGTTAAACGCACTGATGATGGCTCCCTGGTAGTCATCGGTTCCATATTGCGCACGATCAGCATGTTGATCTATTCAGCATTAACCACGCCGGTATGGGCGGGCATTGCCTCGGCCAGTTTTGCCATGGGCCAGGGAACAACCATGCCGCCGCTCCAATCCCTGGTGACACGGACGGTCTCGGATAAGCTGCGCGGCGGCATTCTGGGTGTCTTCCAATCAGTTTCCAGCCTGGCGACAATTTTATCCACCGCGCTGGCGGGCGTTTTGTTCGCCATTCACCCGACTGTGCCATATTGGATCAGCACCGGATTATTTGCAGCTTCATTGCTATTGGCTGTCGCTGTCAGACGCTGGTCCCAGGCGCAGAAACAAGACAGGCCCAAGTTGGCTCCTAAAGGATAAGACATTTCTCGCTAGCAATGTGTAGAGAGAGTCTGTGAGGCAAAATAATGGTCAATCTATATCTAGCGATGGAACGCGACCTGCTGGTCGTTCATGAAACAACGCAAACATCCTGGCAAACTGAAGCTCACCTGGTTGGCATGCAACCGACCTGTATTGCCGCCGATCCATTACGGCCAGAACGTGTCTACTGCGGCACGTTTGGACGTGGCTTGTGGGGCAGCGAGGATGCCGGGCACAGCTGGCAGCCAATGGGCCATCCAGGCGCCGCCATGGAGCCATATGACGGGCTCGGGATACCAGTCGCAAAAATAACCGCGCTTGCCGTCAGTCACAATGAACGTCACAACGGTTATGGTGTCGTGTATGCCGGCACTGAACCGGCCTCACTTTTTCGCTCAGAGGATGGCGGAGCAACCTGGCATGATCTGGCCACGCTACGCGATCTCCCATCAGCCTCAAGCTGGAGTTTTCCCCCACGCCCTTATAGCAATCTTGTCCGATCCATCACGCCAGACCCTCATGTGACCGGCCGGATCTTCGTGGCCATTGAGGCAGGCGCCCTGGTGTTCAGCCCGGATGGGGGTAACCAATGGCACGACCGTACCCCGGACAGCCCGCTCGATACCCATACCCTGCTCATGCATCCCCTGGCGCCCAACCGCCTCTACTCAGCGGCCGGCGATGGGCTACGCGCACCTGAGCGGGGCTACAACGAAAGCTATGATGCGGGTGCAACCTGGCATCACTCAGCTGAAGGTCGCGACCATCATTATTTGTGGGGGATGGCTATCGACCCGGCAGATCCGGAGACGGTGCTTGTCTCAGCCTCTCCCAATGCGTACAGAGCTCACCATACCCGCGCGGAAGCATATTCGACCATCTACCGCAAAACAGCAGATAGCGTCTGGCAAGAAGCCCGCCAGGGGTTGCCGGCACCACACGGAGTGGTAGCCCCCGTGCTGGCAACGAACGCCCAGGAGCCGCACACTTTTTACGCCCTCACAAACAAGGGGTTGCATCGCTCGCAAGATGCGGGCCAGGTATGGGCCTCACTGCCGGTACCCTGGCAGGATGCATATCTCAATCAGCACCAGCAAGCTCTACTTGTCGTTTCAGCATAGAATAGTTGGCATCCTGGCATAACAGCGAGATGCAGCGACATGAAATATCTTGTGGTATCCACAGCCGTGATCGATGAGATAAAACTGGCTGGCGAAAACCGATCCATCGCCGTATTGGGCGGCGCCGGGGTCTATGCCCTCGCCGGCATGAAAGTCTGGCATGATGATGCCATGCTCATCACCGGTATTGGCGAAGATTTTCTGGCTGAGCAGGGTGACTGGTTTACCCAGAATGGGCTGACAACGGCCGGCCTGAGTGTCAGAGATAAAAATACAGCCCACACCGTCATTCAATATTTTGCCGACGGTGAGCGTGTCGAAACGCCGATCTATGGCCCAGGCCACTACCTTCGCCTGACAGCAACAGCGGCGGATATCGCCCGCCACTGCGCTGCTGACACCGCCGGCGTCTACGTATTTCGCGACCTGGAACAGCCTTTCTGGCAAGCGCTTCTCCGTCAGAAAGCAATCCATGGCTTCAAGCTGATGTGGGAGGTGGATGCTCGCGCCACTGTGCCGGAGCGGTTGCCAGAGCTGCTTCACTTACTCGCGCATGTGGACATCCTCTCTCTGAATCGGCAAGAAGCCCTCACCTTATTTGCCACCGACACAGTCGAGGAAGCCATCGTCCAGCTACAGAAATTGGCAATACCTCTCATTTACTTGCGACTGGGAGCGGACGGTGCTTATCTCATCACAGACAAAGCGCGACAGCACATTCCCCCAGTGCCCGGCGTCCAGGTTGTGGACCCAACCGGGGCTGGCAACAGCTCCTCAGGCGCGGTTTTGGCCGGCTATTGTGAGGGCTATGATCTGATTACAATTGGCCTGATGGGCACTATCTCAGCTGCGCTTTGCCTGGCCCAATACGGCCCGCCGCCGCTGCTGGACCACGGTCTTCGCCGCGCGGCCCAGCAACAATTAGCAGAGCTACGCCGCGAGTTGTGAAAGCAGCTCATGGTCCAGCTCAGCAAGGACCACATGTTCACCAGTAAAAAGGCTTTGGAGGAGGCTGCCATGCAACCACATAACATTATCATTGACTGCGATCCCGGGATGGATGATTCAGTAGCGATCATTCTGGCCGTCAAATCCCCCGCCCTGGCTATCAAGGCCATCACAACCGTGGCCGGCAATTACCCCATCGAGATCACGAGCCAGAATGCGCTTAAAACATTGGAGCTGATTCAGGCAGAAGGGATTCCCGTCGCCAGAGGGCTGGCTAAACCGCTGGTACGTGAGTTGGCCAAGGACCCCTTCAGCCACGAGGGCCGATGGCCAGGCTGAGAACAACTTGCCTGCCCCCAGAAGCAAATTACATCCAGCCCATGCCGTTGACCTGATTATCGACACGGTAAAGGCTCACCCGGGCGACATCGACATCGTTGCCCTGGCGCCGCTGACCAACATCGCGATGGCGTTGCGCAAGGCGCCCGAAATCAAGCCCCTCATCAGGCAGATCACAACGATCGCCGGCGCTTATGGCCTGAACAAATATGCCACAGCCAACGCGACTGGCGACACACCACAGAGCGAGTGGAACGTCTATGTCGATCCCGAAGCGGCCAACCTGGTTTTCCAATCCGGTGTCAGGGTCAATGCCATTGGCCTGGATGTCGCGACCCACTTTGACGTAAATTTTGGCGAGGCTGAACTGGAGATTATGCGCCAATCAGCCAGACCGGAGGCCGCCTTCCTGCTGCAGGCCATCAATTTTGTCAACGGGCGCGGCTTTGAATCTTACTGCACCCTGATTGACTCGCTGGCCGTGGCGGCGACTATCGATCCGACGCTGGTTTCACTTTTGTCGGCCCGGGTGGGCGTGGAGACGGAAGGTAAGTTGACGCTGGGCATGACCGTGATGGATACACGCCACCATCATGGCTGGGCGGAACTGCCGGAAATCAATGTCGCCTATCGGGCAGACTACCGGCGTTTTATGCAGATGGTGCTGGACGCGGTCACTCAGTAACCCATGCCAGCTCACGGCATGGCAAAGTCAGGCTTACCGACGAGAGGATGGCGCTCAATAATGGCCTGGACGGCGGCCAGCTCAGCCGGCGTCAGGTGCTGGCTATTGACCTGAGCCGGGTTCTCCCGCGCCATGACAGTGCCGGCCTGGGAATCCCGCTCATAGGCCCGTAAGCCATCGTCCACGCTGCTGGTTGGCAAGCCACAATAGCGAAAAATCGCGGACAGCGTCTCAGCCTTCGTGGCCACCAGCTCGGCGTAACTCACCGAGAGCGCGGGAATACCCTGCTCGCGCTGGGCGACATACCATTCAATTACCGCCAGCCACCACAAAGTCAACTGCTCCGCAATTGAGACCACAGCCTGCTCGCCGCCCACGTAGCGGCTCATGTGGGTCAGATCGCCAGCCAGATAAGCCTGAAACTCGGAGCGCCAGACTGTAAAGGGAAAATGCTCCGGTAGACCCGCCCGGCGCAAAATGCGCTGAAATGAAGCCACAAAATCCACCACATTGCGGTACAGAAAGAGATTCTTACCCTGGGGGAACGCCGCCTGAAAGATGTCCATCACCAGAGTGCCCTGGTTACGGAATTTGATGGCGTGCGCCTGAATGTCTGGCCCATGGTGCGCCTTAAAGAGGAAGCGCACGGTGCTTTCAGCCAGCTCAGTTAATTCATGCTCGTGAAAGTTGGGCGCAGCGTGGCGCAGGGCGGCAAATTGGGAGACGACATCCGGTTCAGCCAGGCTTTTTACGAGGCCGGATTCATTGAGAGCGTGATTGAGCAGGGTGGAGCCGCTCCGGCCGGTTATATGCACAAAGATCGGCCGGGCCACCGCCGGCAACGTTTTTGCCAACGCATTAAACGAAGCCAGTGGCAAGGTATACGCCCGCTCAGCATATTCATACTGCGATTGATAAACAAAGGGTTCCAGCGTCAGATCAATGTGAGCTGGCAGCTGCACAAAAAGGGCCTGCCGCTGAGTCTCATCGAAGCAGTAGAGCGAAATGGTTGGGTCAGTGGCAATCAGGGCGGCGTCAATTTCACCCTGGCGCGACAGCGTAAAATCCTCGATGCCAGCCACGTAGCCAACATCACGGCGGTGTTTCTCGTCGATATGATAGAGCGTTGCTTTCATTGTCAACCCGACACTCAATGCCAATAAACTGTCGGCAGATCTGCCGATAATAGCTCACGACCGAGAGCTATCGCACCATCCCGGCCCACTGAAACGTCCAATCGCTCCAGATCATGACCGACCATGGCGAAAAGGGTGACCAGGAAACCGTCATTGTCGGCCCTGACTGCCGGCGCATGGATCCGTGGGGCGTAAGTCTGCTCCACCTGCTGCTGCCTGGCCCGGTCGACGTCATCCAGGTTGGGGCGGAAGCCGATATCGGCGGCCGATTCAAGAATACGAAACAGGCCGCTCTCCGGTGGCGCAATCTCCAGGTAAAGCTGGGCCCAGCGCAGCGCCTCAGCTTCATCGCTGATAGCAATTTCGGCCGCTTCGCTAAACTGAGTCATGGTCTCGGACGATCGAGTCAGCAATGTGCCCGCCTGATCCTTTGCTATGGCCAGATGAAGGCTGATCGGCCGGCTCACCCTGTTGTTTTCCAACCGATGAAGTTGATGGGATTTGATGTATGGCGCCTGGACGGGTTCGATCACCATCGAGCCATTCCTCACCATGGCAGCAAACATGTCGTCCAGGGGAGAAAGGGCGGCCGCGATCTTTTCACGCTGTTCATCTTTGCTCATTTTTCCGTCCCGCGCTATTTTGTCACGACCCCGTTCTGATTGTCCCAATCCTTGCCGTAGAATTCGGGATAGGGTGTGGGCGGCTTGGTAGATGTGACAACTTCGCCATCATAGAATCCTTTGACGACCCGTTTTTTGCCGGCGGCCCGGCCGATCTTGTTCAAATCTTCTTTGGATGCAGCTGGATCTTTAGCTTTGGCGGCTGCGATGGCATCATTGTAGGCTTGCCGGTACTCTTGTTCCTGGGGGAACGTCGCTTTGGAGACATCCACCGTTGTCCCTTCCAGCTCCATCTTGGCCTCAATGCTCAGAACCGCCCCTTCAGCTTCCTCTTCAACGCGGGCCTTGATATATTCGTCACGGGTGACCGTGGTCGCATCAGGATCGAGCCCTTCGTTGTGATATTTGCCATGATTAATTTCATGGACAAACGTGAGGGCTGATGTCTCTGGATTTTCCGCTGTGTCCAGCACCATCGTATTGGTCTCGGGATCATAGAATGAGCCTACGCCGGCCTTATATGTCACCCCGATCCGATATTTCTTCATCGTAGCCAGGGCATCCTGACCACCGGGAATAGTCTCCAAAATCGCCTGGATCTTCTCAAAACGCTTGGTATCGTCTTCGGAGACGGGGCCACCTTCACCCAGAAATGCGTCCTTGACGCCTTCAACCATATCGTCAATAGCCTGGCCCAACTTATCCAGGGCAGTTTTGCCGCCCTCGATCAGATCATCAACCGTCTCGGTGACGTCATCATAAGTCTCCTGAGCCCAATCCGCTATGTCACTGGTTTTTTCGTCCAGCCATTCGCCGAAATCTTCGGCCTGCTCTTCCAGCCAATCTGAGGCGCCGGCAGCCGCCTCTTCAATTTCGGCCCATTTCTCTTCGCCCCAATCCTGGAGATCTTTCGGCTCCCTCTTCCACCCATTCCTGAGCGGCGTCAGCCTTCTCTTCGACCCAGTCAGCGGCGCCCTCAGCCTTCTCACCGGCCCAGTCGGCAGCGTCCTCAACTTTTTCACCGGCCCAATCAGCCGCCCCTTCAGCTTTCTCGCCGACCCATTCAGCCCCGTCCTCCAGCGCTTCACCAGCATCCGTAGCCTTTTCTTCAACCCAATCAGCGGCGCCTTGAGCCTTTTCACCAGCCCAATCAGCCGCCCCTTCGGCGGTTTCTTCAACCCATTCGGTCCCCGATTCGGCCTGGTCGCCTACCCATTCAGCCGCATCATCAAGCCAGCTCCGTTGCACACTGACCGGAGTCGTGCCGCTGACCTGCGACATAACCCGTTGCAGCTGCTGATTGCCGCCTACTCGATTGATATTGGCGGCGATAGCCTGCCTTTGTATAGAAGATAGGCGCGGGTCACTCAGGCGTTCGACCTGCCTGGCAACATCAAACTGATTGGTTAGCTGGCCGGCCGTAGCCGAGTTTGTGCGTGGCGGCTGCTGAGACTGCTTGAGTCTGGCCGTTTTGGTGCCTTCGCTTTGCCTGGCAGGTTTGGGCTTGGCCATTTGGCTCTCCCACAAGGTGGTGGTGCAACTTGATAAAGTGGAACCCGCGCATAGTATAGATAGGCCATCACAGATCTCTAACAAGGTTAGCGGGGCAACTCTATATGGGCGCTGTTGGCGTTGTCAACGCGATGGCCACGTGGCCTCAATCCATGCCAATCCATTCGTCGGCGCCGTCTTCCAGCATATGATAGCGGCCGTGGGCCCAGCTGTAGAAACTATTAAAATCGGTCAGCGTTTGCTCCTCGACATGGACGACCACACCGGCCTCGACAGCTCGTCGTATTTCCCGGAGTGACTCAACCAGCCAGCGCCAGCTTTGCGGATCTTCGTATTCCGCATCAAGCTTCTGCAATTCGTTGGCGGTCATCGTGTATTCCGCTAGCGGAATACTGAGTTTGAGACCACTATTCGCAATCGCCAGGGCAAAATTAGCGTCGTTGGCCAGCAGGGTCTCAAAAAACTTAGCTTCGAAGTTCAGCCAGGGCGCTGGCCAACCCTGTTGTTTGGCCCAACCTTTGAGATCCCCCGCCGCCGACCAATTGGTCCGCAGCGTGTTTGCTTCACGCGCGCTCGCAGTGGCGGCGCGATCGGCCGGCGTGACGGATCTGTAAAACGAATCTGGCGGTAATTTGCTGGCCATCGGGTGTTCTCCTCAGTGTACAAGCCATAAGGGCAGTGGATTCGTCCAGGTCCCCTTTATGCCAGGGAAATGCCTGGCCGGGAGATTAATCGGACTATTTTGCCATAATGATAAGTTCCGCCGCAACGCACAGCTTCCAGATTCAGGCTTTTACCAAAGCAAGCTTCCAGAATAGAGAGAAGGCAGCTTGCACAACGTTATTGGGACTGAGGTACGGTAACATAGTTCCCATCCCCTATGTGACATCAGACACGTGACGACCAGCTGGATTTCTGCGACAGTTCAACCTATCTATTTAGGTAAACCACAGCAAGTTTTCAGACTAAGAACTGACCCGACCGCTGTGGTTTCCTTGAAGAATCGGCAAGGCCATACGCGGTTATTACTCCGAAAACTTCTTGCCGATGACTAAGGATGACTATCATGTCTGCAAAGAAAAGTTTGTTTTTTGGTTTTCTCGCCGCTCTGGCGTTCCATGGTGTCGTGCTCACAATCCTGGCCGTCGCCAGAGGCTTCCAATCTGAATGGGCGCTTGTCCAATTGAGGGGAGTAGCTGAGTATTGGCACATCGCCCTCTATACCTACGCGCTGCTTGGTTTAGTGTTGGGCAGAGTGATCTGGGATTCGGTCTATCGCCCAGGCGATGACAGGATCGATGCATCCAAGAGCTACCTCTTGCAAAAGGTGCCTGCTGCCTGACGCCGTTTGGCCACAATGTGACCGGGGCCATCAGACAAACGACCCGTTGCAAGACGGCCTGGCCCAGCGATAATTGGCCTGGCTGGCCACATTGGGCCAGTCTGGTCTGCCATGTGCTATTCTTTAGCGGAGCTGGAAGGGGCACCGCCAAAGCAGGCGGACCTGATAATGAGGTGAAGGATGGCATTGGCGGCCGACAATCTGATCAGGTTTGCTCCTGTTGCGGCCGGTGACCGATCCTTAATCATCGGTTGGCTCCAGCAGCCCCATGTGAGCCAATGGCTGCATGGAGCTGGGCTGCAAAACACGTTGGACTCATTGGACCAGTTTCTGGAGGGCGAGGCAGAATTCGACCATTGGCTGGTTTCGGAGCAGGGCACACCGTTTGCCTACCTGTTAACCTCCACTGTTGACCAGATGGCAGCAGAAGTGGCCGCTGTCCCTTTTGCCGGCGACCGGGCAATAACGCTGGATGTTTTTATCGGCGAGCCAGATTACCTGGGAAAAGGTCTCGGCACGGCCCTGATCCAGCAGTTCATCGAGCGGCAATTTCCTGAAATCACGGATGTGTTGATCGACCCGGAAGCCACCAATGCCAGGGCAATTCATGTCTACCAGAAGCTAGGATTCCGGATTATCGAGACCTTCATCGCCCCCTGGCATCCGGTGCCCCATTACCTCATGCATCTTGATTGTCTGGCTGGAAGACACGACCTGACCAGGTAGAGGCAGAGGCACCGGCCGGTCCACAAAGCTAATGACGGTCACTCCCTGCGAGCCTGCTCCGGGTGGTCAGCAGTAGATCAACGACCAAAACAATCACTTCCAGGGCACTATCCACAGGCTTCCCAAGCAAAATAGAACATTTTTCCAGAACCAGCCACTCGGCCGGTTTCAGCGTCTCCGGATCAAGTTGCCCAATCAGGGCCACCAGCAATTCAACACCATGATCCAGCGCTTGCCCGGCAAAGGCGTCTATGCAGCCGGTGAGAGTGGCTAAAAGCCCAGCCTGTTCCGCTATTTCGCTTTTCAACGGCGTCAGGGCCTGCGCTATTGTCGTGCCCAGGTCCGCCCTGACGCTGCGGAGCAGACGCACGTACTGGCGCTCATCGCCCAGGATCCGGGCAAACGCCAGCCCGATTTCAAACCGCTGCCCCTGCGTTTCGGCTACATCCCAAAGATTCAGGATGGCCGGCACGGCGGGTTCATACTTCAGATTGCCCAGCGCCGACGCATAGGCAATGTCCACGCCCGGATTGGCAGCCTGCTGTAACCTTTCCAGCAACAACGGCGCACTCTGGACATCATTCAACGTGCCCAGGGCGCGGGCGCAATGGGCCCGGATCGAATAAAAATCCGCATCCAGGCCGCGGCGCAGGGTCCCGACGGCGTTGGCGGCTCCCATACGGCTCAGGGCCCAGATGGCCGGCGCCGTCAGCGAAAGCTCATTGCCGATGGCGATTTCCTGCAAGGCAGCACTGACACGAGGGTCATCCTCCAGACGAGCCATGGCAATAATGGCCTCGAAGCGCACATTAAAGCGGGGGTCCTGTAAAGCATCCAGGAGCTCTTCAACGGCGAGGCGGCTTCTCGTTATCCCCATCTTCGTCGTTGCCCGGAGGGCCGCTCGCTCATCACGGGCGTAATGGTACCGGGCCACGGAACTCAGGGCGCTGAAGGGATTGCCATGCACAAACATACTGGCAAACTCGACGACCGAAAAATCGTTGTCGGCACTCACACGGTAGAATAGCCAGACACCCAAGGTGGTCAGGAGCAGGCTGATCGCAAAAAGGGGCATAAAAGGATTGAGGGTGATACCCGCAAATTCACCGGTGAGTCCGGACATCAGATCAACCAGGCGCCCCCCCAGGAGCTGGCTGAGACCGCCAAACAGACCCAGGACCGCATAGTAAACGCTCATGTACTCCCCCTTCCTTTCCGGGGGTACAACGCTGACGTACAAGAGCCGGCCGGCGCCAATGACCCATGAGATGGCCGTCACCCCCTGTAGGGCTGCCAATCCGAGCGCGATGGGCAGGGTGGCCACTGAGCCCCTGGGAATCAGCAGCCAGCCGCATATCAGGAGCAGACGCAAATATAAACCCGAATGAATAACCGGCTTGCTGCCGTAACGATCTGAGGCCCAACCCCAAAAATAGGTGGAAGCCAGCCCACCAATCAGGACACCTGTCTGCAGCAGAATCGTCTGGCTCTCGGTCAAACCAGCTTCACGCCTCATAAAAAGCGGAACAAAGGTAGATTCAGGCGCATTGGCGAAGGTCACCAGGCCAAGTCCCAGCAGATAGTAACGAAAATTGGCGTCGCGCAAGGTACTAAGCGTTTCACCCAGCCGCGAGCCTGCCTGAGTCAACTGCACCGGGGCCCCGCCGGGCACACGTGTCACCAGGGCAGCCGAAATCAGACCCACGATCACGGCTATCGCAATCAATATCAGGAACCGATTAATATCATCCGACCGGCCCACAATGTAGCCGGCAAAAACGACAGCCGCCATACCCGTCAACTGAGAGACAATGTTGTTGGTAGCGGCGTACTTGCCGCGCACACTGTCCGGCACGTACTCTTGCCGCCAGGGGAAATAGGCGGTGATGGCGATGGAGCGGCTGAGCGCAAACAGGACAAAAATGATGGTGCTGTAGAGCAGTGTATACCGCCCGCCGAAGCGAATATTAATCCAGGGAACGAAGAGCAGGAACAGGGTGATGAATTTACGGAGCGTGTAATATCTGACGTAGCTGCGCTTATAACCAAAGCGGGCTACGGCGGGATTGACAAAGATCGCGATCAGCCCAAAGAACGGCAGCAGGGAAAACAAGAAGCCAATTTCGGTGTTGCTGAGACCGAGCTCGCTGAAGAACAGGACGAACGGAGGACCCCAGTAGGTGAACTGGGAGAAAATCGAGTTCATCGCTTCAGAAGCGATGCTCCAGGGCAACAATCTGAGCTTCTCGACATTTGTCGGGGTCTCAGGGGTAGCTGCCTGTTCATTCATTGCCATGGTTGCCTAGTATGGACGAGCCGGGCCGGGCAAGCAACGGTTTCTCCGAATGCCGTCACACTCAGAGAAAAGAGCGTGACACAGTATCCAGCTTCTCCTTAATCACGGCATCGAGCTGCCAGCCAACGGCGCCGATGTTGTCTTCCAGATGGGCGATCGTATCCCCACCGGTGATGGCGACGGTTACCTCGCTTTGCGCCAGTAGCCAGGCGGTCGCCAGTTGCGCCGGGGTTTTGCCCAGTTGGGCCGCCAACTCCAGCAATGTCGAAATGACTGTCCCCGTCTGCCCTTGCATCAATTCCTGATATTGCCCGGCCGGCTGGTTGCTCCAGAATGAATTCGGGGGTGGTGGCTGGCCCGGTGTGTACATGCCGCTAAGGAGCCCAATAGCCAACGGACTATAGGCCATGAAGCCCAGCCCCTGACTGCGCACCATGGGCAACATTTCGCGCTCCATCGTCCGATTAAGCAGATTGTATTCGTTTTGGACACACATAAAGGGGATCGCATGTAGCGAGTCGGCGACCCATAGGGCACGGCAAACTTGCCACGCGGCATAATTGGCACAGCCAATGTAGCGAACCTTGCCCGACCTGACCAGATCATCCAGGGTGCGGACCGTCTCTTCCAGCGGCGTCGTCGCATCAAAATAATGAACGATGTAGACGTCAATCCGGTCCGTTTGTAAGCGCCGCAAGGAACGCTCCACTTCGCGCATAATGTGATACCGCGAGGCGCCATAATCATTTGGGCCAGGTCCAATCTGACTGGTCGCTTTGGAGGTGATGACAACATCATCCCGCTTGCCGCGCAACGCTCGCCCCAGAATCTCCTCTGAGAGCCCCACATTGGCCCGATCGTCCATCAGGCCATACACATTGGCACAATCAATGAGGTTAATGCCGAGATCCAGCGCTCGTTCAACGACCCTCTGGGCCTCTGCCTCATCATTTTGCCCCCGAAAACCGAGTCCCAGGGCCAGACGGCTCACTCTCAGCCCGGCGTTGCCGAAATTCAGATATTCCATTCTTAACCTCCGCCGGAGGGCGCTATTACCGGTTTTGCGGCGTTTGGCCTCCAGCTAATTGGTGCGCATATCGCCACGCTTGTAAGCAGCGGCGGTCTCGGCGCGATATGCGCGGCGTTTACGAGCCATCAGGTGCTCCCCTGACTGTATGCATCTGCTTCGCTCGCTTATTCCTCAAGCTCAGCAATGACATCGATCATGACTTCGTCAAAGGCAAGGAATTGTCCTGCCGTGTTAGCTTCCTGGAGTTCGGTGTCCGACAACTCAGTGCGTAACAGTGCGCTGACTTGTCCAAGATAGATTGCGAATTCTCTGTCATCTACCTTATGGTGTTGAATAAATGCCGCTAACTCAGCCGCACGCCGCAGTTCCCCTTTAGCGAGCAACCATTTCACAATCACCACAAGCAAGATCCCCATCGCCCTGGTAAAGCCATAATGCCTGATTCGTTGGAGGGCCTCAACACAATAAACACGAGCCTGATCCAGGTCATCATCATGCAGGGAAATTTGGGCAGCCAGGGAAAGGGCCATCGCAAAGTTATAGCTCTCCTCCATCCCACGAAATATCTGGATCGAGTTTTGAATACGAGCCCTGGCCCATGCATAATCGCCTTCGTCATAATCAATGTCCGCCAGGAGATAAGTGACTACAGCGATACCAAGCGGTGACTGTAGCTCATTAAAGAGGCGCTCGGCGCTTGTTGCGTAAGGTCTGGCGCTTTGCCCGTCCGCCAGGACCGTTTTGTAAACAAGGGCTATCTCCCAAACGGTCAGGGCTAAATACACTTTAACTGATTTGACTTGCTCGAATTCGTCACGCTGAACAGCGTCTACAAAGGCCTTGAATACGGTAATGGAGCGCTCTGGCGCAACATAGCGCAGCGCCATGGCCAGCATAAATTGCGCGAAAAGCATCGGCAGCGAGGAGTGCGTCAGGTTAAGTTGCGCAAATAGATCAAGCGCTTGCGCCAGACTATGTTCCGAGATTGGGTGGTAGCTGCTCAAGAAGGCCTGGTTCGCCAGCAACCCGGCGGCCAGGTCCCGATTTTCGGCTCGGGGCTCCGCTGCCTTGATGGCCGGCTCCAGGGCGAAGATGCCATCCGCATAACGCCCAAGGAAATAATTGATAAAGGAAAAGTGGCTCATACTCTGCAACAACGTGTCATGAGCGCGAGTTTCTACCGCCCAACGCCAGGCTGAATGCAGATTCTCCAATTCGGCTTCGGCCTCACGAATGCCCTCGGTGGCCTTAAGGAAAATATTCACAACGATTGCTTCGTTTCTTTCACTGAAATAGCGGCAATGCCCCTCATAGCTGGTTCGATAATCCGCTTCTGATTGGCGCAGCTGGGCTTCGCCATATTGCCGTAACAGCTCATGAATGTCATAACGGCCATTGCTGTCTCGCAGCAATAGGGCACGATTGACGAGCGACTGCAAGATGCGCGCATTTGCGCCGGCAATGGTTTCGGCAGCCTGGGGTGTGCAGCCGCCGCGAAAGACCGCTAACCGCTTGAAGACTTCGCGCTCATCCGGCCGGAGACGGTCCCAGGTCCACTCGAATACAGCCCGAATGCTACGCTGGCGCTCAGGGGTATCGCGTAAGTCAGATTCGAGGAAATCAACATTGTTCTGAATTTCAGCGACAATGCGGGCCAGAGGAAAGACGTCCAACCAGCCCGCCGCCAGGACAATCCCGAGCGGCATGCCCTGGGTGAGACGGCATATCCGGGTAATGTGCTCGAGATTTTGCGCGGTGACCGCCCAATCCAGCTTCACACGCTGGGCGGCCTGAGCCAGCAACTTCACCGCGTCGTAATCAAGCGCATCTTCAGGCGTACCCCACTCGGGAAAGTGCATCCCTTGCAACACATAAACAACTTCGCCGTGCAGGCGTAATTTCTCGCGAGAAGTTGCCAATATCTTGACATGGGGGGCGGCGCGCAGAATGTCGGTCACTAATGATGCCGCATCCAGTACATGCTCCCAATTGTCGATCAGCAGCAGCATCTGTTTGTCGGCCAGAAAGGATATCAGCTGCTCTTCAGGGTCGCGGTTATTGAGTTCAATCTGAAAGCGGATACTGGCGATTATCTGGGTCACAACCTGCTCAAGGGTCATGATGGATTGCAGCGGGACAAAAAATACCCCATCAGGAAATTGGGCGGTGGGGCGGGCAATGTAGCGGGCCCCGAGTTCTTGGGCGAGGCGCGTTTTTCCCATGCCACCGGGAGCCAGGATGGTCAGCAAGCGTGTTTCCGGTTTGGCTATGACAGCATGCAACTCGGCGAGTTCGATGTCGCGCCCAACAAAGGGAGTCAGTTGGGTGGGCAGGTTGTGTTTGAGTACGGCCGGGTATTCATTACCGCTAATTAGGGCCAGTTCTGCCGCTCGCTGACTGGCCTCCTCGCGCCCACCAACGCGAAGCTTGCCGTAAATTTGTTTGGCATACCAGCGCACTGTATGAACACTCACATGGAGATGCTCACCGATTTCGCGGTTGGTCCGCCCTTCGGACATCAAGCGCAGGATTTCGATTTCGCGAGGCTTCAAAGTTTCGTCGTCTGTCATCAGCCCAGCCTAACGATAACGGATGCAGTGGAAGAGCTGTAGTGTACGGGGTCATTTGTGAATTGCCAAAGTGTACCCGCCCTTGCCCCATATTCCACCCACCCTGGGTGGTGACAACTACCCACCCTGATTTGTATCTTCTAAATAACAGTTCAAGCGCACAGCAAATCATAAAAGAGGATCAAATCATGATGAATCTTGCGACCGATCAGATCTCTTCACGCGAGGACGTGCAGGCTCAGCTACAAAAGTGGCTGCAGGCATACGGCAACGAGCAAGTTGCTGTGGCAGATTTACTCTGCGACCGGCACGTAGAACAACTGTCCGGCGGCGACAACGTGGCCCTGTTGTATGAAGACGGGGCGGGCAATGAGGCGCAATTCACCTTCGCTGAACTGCGTGATCTCTCAACAAAATTCGCCGGGGTGTTGGCCGATTTGGGCGTTGTCAAGGGTGATCGCGTGGCGACGCTGCTACCGCGATCGCCAGAGCTGGTAATTGCCACGCTTGGGTTGTGGCGCCTGGGGGCGGTCCATGTCCCCCTGTTCACCGCATTTGGCCTGCAAGCGATTAAATATCGCGTCGAACATTGTGGCGCTCGTGTGCTGGTCACGGATGGGTCGAATCGCGCCAAAGTCGGCGAGACAGCCCTTTCTCATGTTGTCACGGTCGAAGCGCCCCATCCCAACGAGAATTGGGCGGATGACATCCCCTTTTGGGCGGCACTGGCAAGCGCGGAACCCTTTGTGACGCCCGTGCCAAGCAAAGGGGGGGATGGCTTCATTCAGCTCTACACGTCTGGTACAACCGGAGCGCCCAAGGGGGTCGAAGTACCCGTGAAAGCGCTCGCGGCGATCGAAGCCTACATGCGCCTGGGTCTCGATCTGCGCCCTGAGGATCGCTATTGGAATATGGCAGATCCCGGTTGGGCCTACGGTCTTTATTACGCCCTGATTGGTCCGTTACTGTTGGGCCACGCGACATTATTCTTCAACGCACCTTTTGATGTCCAGTCCACCTTCAGGATATTGCGCAAATATGGTGTCACCAACCTGGCAACAGCCCCGACGGTCTTTCGGCTGATGCGGGCGGCCGGGGAGACGGGTCAGGATTTGCAGTTACGCGTCGCTTCCTGCGCCGGCGAGCCGCTCAACCCTGAGATCCTGGCGTGGGCCATCCAGAATCTGGGCATCCCTATCCACGATCAATATGGGCAGACAGAAATGGGCATGGTGGTGACCAATCATCATCATCAACTATTGCAGCGACAGCTCCGCCCCGGCTCTATGGGGCATCCCATGCCCGGGTTCCGAGCGGTCATTCTTAACGATTCCGGCGCCGAGCTGGGCCCCGGTCAGGAAGGCCAGCTGGCCGTGGATACGGCGCAATCACCACTGTATTGGTTCCAGGGTTATTGGCAAGAACCAGCCCGGACGGCCGAGCGCTTCAGCCCCGATCGCCGTTATTATTTAACTGGCGATGCGGCCAGTATGGATACTGAGGGCTACATCTATTTCAGCGGCCGCAATGACGATATTATTTCAAGCGCGGGTTACCGAATCGGCCCCTTTGAACTTGAAAGTGCCTTGATGGGGCACCCGGCTGTGGCTGAAAGTGCCGTGGTGGGCAAGCCCGATCCCATACGGGGTGAGGTGGTCAAAGCCTACGTGGTGGTCAAGGCGGGTTATGTGCCTTCCGAGGAACTCGCCGAGGCGTTACGCCAGCATGTACGGACGAACGTGTCGGCCCATGCGTATCCCCGCGAGATCGCGTTTATCGATCAACTCCCCAAGACCCCAAGCGGCAAGATCCAGCGCTTTCTGCTGCGCAAATGACGCCTTGCCCTGGCCCAGACAGAAGAATCATAAGCGGCCTGACCAAGTTGGTCAGGCCGCTGGCTGTTTTGGATTGATATGGGAGACGCCTCGGCGGCGGGGCGGAGCTTGTAGCCGTAAACACACTTGGGCTAACGATACCGGCCGGTGCTGGCCGCGCTCAATCCAGCGTTCAGCCCTGCAAGGCAGCCTCTATACGCGTTGCCCAGGCTGCCAGCCCATGGCGTCCACTCCCCTTGAGGCGGCGCTCAGCCTGCTGCCAGGCATCTTTGGCAGCGGCCCGCTCGCCGCGCTGAATATACAATTCAGCCAACCACAGATCGATCTGCGTGTGCAGATGGAGCGCGGGTTGCTCTCGCACGGCCCTCGACGCCTCAGTCAGCAAAATTAGCGCACCGTCGCTATCCCCACGCTCCCGGGCGACACGGCTCAGATTAGCGCCTATGTTGGCAACCTGGAGCTGGTTACCATGTTTTTCCGCTTCAGACAGGGCCCGGTGGAAGAACGATTCGGCTTCGTCAAGCTGCCCCTGGGCCAGGGCAATCTCCCCACGTGTACTGTATAGATATTGCCACGGTATAAACAGGGCATGCTCTTGGGCTAATGCCATGCCGCTCTCAATCTGCGCCTGCGCCGTATCCAGATCATGGGCCAGCAAAGCATGATAGGCCAGATTATTGTGCCCATAGACCTCGAGCGCCAGATTCCCCGCCGCTTGAGCCAACACGATGGACTGGGCAAAGACCTGCACCGCCTCTTCATAGTCGCCCCGTTCGGCCAGGACATTCCCCAACGCAAACTGGCCCTGTGCGGCAATCGCCGGCAAATGATATTCACCAGCAAGCTGAGTCGCCTCGATCAAGTGACGCTCCGCTTCGCTCAGCGAACGACCAATCAGCAGGTCGGCAGCGCTAAGGAGAAGATGTGCCCGGGCGATTGCTTCTGGATCAGCCTGCGGGTCCAGCTCTTGCAGGACAACTTTCGCCCACTGGATGATCAGGTCGCCTTGCCCGGACGCCAGGTAGCTATCGGCCAGAGCCAGGCGCGCCTGTGCGGCGCCCCGATCATCCCCTTGCGCCACAAACTCGACCATAGCCTGAGTAAACGCGGCGCGTCCTTCTTCCAGATCACCCTGCGTGTAGCGTGTATAACCCAGCCCCAGCCGGCGCGCAGGGGTCGCCTCCAGCGCCAGCGCCCGGCGATAAAACGCCTCAGCCTCAGCGGGCGCCGCGAGGCTGGCGGCGTGTTTAGCCGCCAATTCAGCGTAACTGGCAGCCTGTGCCGGCCGGCCGGCCTGAGCATAATGCAACGTTAAACGTCCCGCGATCTGATCCAGGCTGCCGGCATGCGTCGCTTCCAGGGCTTCAGCGGCGCGGCGGTGGAGAAAACTGCGCCGGGCGATACTCAAATCGCCCTGGACCACAGTTGCTACCAGCAGATGGGTAAACTCATAACGCTCGCCCCGCTCAACCAGCAGCGCAGCCTCCAGCAAGCTATCCAGCGCATCCAGCGTTTCTTCCTCACCCCGCCCGCTGGTGCGGCGCAGCTCGGCGAAACTAAAGTCCGATTCCAGCACAGCTGCTGACTGCAATACCTGATAGGCGGCCTCCGGTAGCTGCTTGAAACGATCCCGCACCAGTTCGGCCAGCCCCGCCGGCGTGCCGTCCAGCCCCGTCCGGCTCAGTTCAAGCAAAAAGTAGGGATTGCCGGCGCTCCTGGTCTGGAGTTGCTCGGCCCGGGCCCCATCCGTTCCCAGGGCGGCCAAAAGCGTGGTCGTTTCAGCCAGTGTCAGCCGAGCCAAAGGCAGGCGCCGAACTACACCCTCCCGGCCCAGGCTGGCCACACGGTGAATGAGGTCAGCCTGGGCATCGTTAGGCCGGTAGGCTCCTACGAGCAACAAGGGTTCAGCACGCATCCGGTCCACCAGGTAAAGGAGCCAATCAACTGTGGCCCGATCAGCCCAGTGTAAATCATCAATAAAAAGGATTAAAGGCCGGGATTCCAGGGCACGCAGGGTTTGGGTGAACGCCTCGAAAAGCCGGTGGCGCTCCTCTTCCGCTGGCAGGGTGGCGGGCACAGTCAGACCTGGCCAGAACTCTCTGATTTCCGGCAGCAGCCGAGCCAGCTCGGCCAACCAGATAGGTGACACTGGCGAAGGCGGCTTGAGAAGGGTTTCCACACATGCCTGCTCCCTGAACAGGCCGGTGAGAGGTGCAAATGGCAGCGATTGCGTTGTATCAAGACAACGTGTCTCCAGGGCAGTGATCTCCGGAGGCAGGTTGGCCGACCACTCCCGCCATAGCCGCGACTTACCAATCCCCAACTCGCCGCTAAACAAGACGACCCTGGCCAGCCCGCCTGCGGCCAGATCCAGCTCTTCGTCGAGGGCAACCAGCTCTCTTTGCCGACCAACGAGGGGCAGATCAGGGGGTGAGACCGGCATGCGGGCCCGCCGCGGGCGGGCGTGGGCGGCCGGCGCAGCAGCTTCCACCGATTGCAGTTCCCCGCTTAGAATGGCCCGACGCAGCGCCTCACTCTCCGGCAACGGTTCGACACTCAGTTCGCGATCCAGGGTGGTCCGCAACAAATCATACTGGCGCAGCGCTTCGGGGCGTTCACCCAGCCGGGCATGCGCCTCTATCAAGGCCCGGTGCATCGGCTCCTGCAAGTTGTCGTAGGCCAGGGCGCGGCGGGCGATAGCCATAACCTCTGTCCAGTTACCCGCAACCCGATGTCTGGCGACCAATGTTTCCAATAGTCGTTGGTACAACTGCCCCAGCCGCTCCCGCTCGGTCGTTAACCAGATTTCAAAATCGGCAGCATCCGAGGTAGCCAGACCGTCGAGAAGAGGGGCACGATACAGGTCCACGGCCGTCTGCAGTTCGGCCACGGTCGGGGTTTCAGCCGTGGCCAGCGCTTGCGCCGCGGCCACAAAGCGCTGGACATCACACCAGACGCCATCGGCCAACGCAAGGCGTTCAGCGTCTGTTTGCAGCACCTCATCGCCCAGCCCTTTGCGAATCGCCCAAAGTGTATTGCGCAGGTTCTTGCGGGCCGCCTCTGGCAGACTATCCGGCCAGAAGAGATCGACAAGGTGATCCCGTGTTTGCGGTGCCTCCGTCACGGCGAGATAGGCCAGCAGGCCAATCGCCTTAGCCATATTAAGCTCAATAGGTTGGCCGTCATGGCTGAATGCAGCCGGACCAAGGAATGAAAGTCGCAAACCAGACATAGGCACCATTATAGTGAGTTGTCCCAGCCCTGCGTAAAAGGCAGCGGGGACCGCGATCAAGAAGGACGGTCGTCAGGACACGGGTCAGGACGTTGCCAGGGACGCTGCGCCTTTATGATGGCTTGAGATTACCGACAACATTAAGTCCAGGGGTGGCCACGTGGCGCCCCGGCCAATGGTGAATCATGACCACATATTCAATCCATCCTGAAACTCGCTTGGGAGCTGTCTCACTCACTGTGAGCGACCTGGAACGTTCGCTACATTTTTACACCGAGGTGATCGGCTTCAAGCTGCTGCAACAGATGCAGAATACCGCCCTGCTGGGCACCAAAGAGAACGCCCCTGCCCTTGTGCTGACCGGCCAACCGGACGCAGCACCGTTACGGCGACATACAACGGGTCTCTATCACTTTGCCATCCTGGTGCCAACCCGCCTCGATTTGGCCCGTTCCCTGCGTCAACTGGCCGAAACACGCTATCCAGTGCAGGGCGCTTCGGACCACCTGGTAAGCGAAGCGCTGTATCTCGCCGACCCTGACGGCAACGGCATCGAAATTTACGTTGATCGGCCGCGTGCCGAGTGGCCGCGTCGCAATGGGCAGCTGCTGATGGCCACCGACCCACTGGACCTCGATGGTCTTATGCGCGAATTAGAACAGGACGATACAGCCTGGGCCGGTCTGCCTGAGCAAACCCAGATTGGCCATGTCCATCTCCATGTGGCTGACCTGGATGAGGCAGAGAATTTCTATGGCAACGTCCTTGGTTTTGACATCATGTTTCGTTATGGTCCATCAGCCCTGTTTGTTTCGGCCGGGGGGTATCACCATCACCTTGGCTTGAACACCTGGGCAGGTCGCGGCGCACCCCCGCCCTCCGCTAATACTGTCGGCCTGCGTCATTTCACCGTCATTCTGCCTGATGAGGCAGAGCGGAGCCGCCTGCTCGCCCATCTACGAGACAGCGGCATCTCGTTTAGCGAAGCGGGTGATGTCATCACCTTGCGAGATCCCTCGCACAATGGCATTCAACTCCTCGTAGCGTCACAACAACAGGCACCAGCTAAGGCATTGTCTCTGGAAAATGCCCGCTGAGAAGAAATCATTTCACAAACAATAAGGAACAAAAGACAATGAACTGGAAAATTGATCCCGCCCACACACAAATTGGTTTTATGGTACGCCACATGATGATTGCCAAAGTACGCGGCAGCTTTGGGAGTTACGACGGCAGCATTGATCTAGGCACTGGCGATCTGGCAGCCGCCACGATTGCGGGCACTGTGGCTGTGGCCAGCATCAACACGGGCGACGAACAACGCGACGCCCATTTACGCTCAGCCGATTTCTTTGATGTCGACAACTACCCGACCATGAGTTTTCGCAGCACCCGCATCGAAGCCGCCGGCGCTGACCAGTACAAACTGTACGGTGAGCTGACTATCAAGGACACCACCCAGGAAGTGGTCCTCGATGTGACCAACGAAGGGCAGGCGCAAGACCCGTGGGGTGGCCAGCGCTGGGGCTTCACGGCCGGTACCAAAATCAACCGCAAGGCGTTTGGCCTGACCTGGAACGTGGCGCTGGAGACCGGTGGCTGGCTGGTCGGCGACGAAGTGACGATCTCGATCGAGCTTGAGCTTGTCGGGCAGCCGGAATCAGAAGCCGCCCTGGCCTAATCGGGCAGTTGCTGAGCGAACCACAAGGTTGGCCGGCAACCGGCAACAAGCCAGAAACAAAAAAGGTCTGACCATTGTGGTCAGGCCTTTTTTTGTCTTACCAGGGAAAGCGTCAAACGGCTGGAGAAAAACTAGCTTCGCGATTGCCTTCGGTTCTTGTTATACTGAGGCAAGTTTTGACCGTGCTAGCCAAAACCGTTATTGCTACAACACCATATGACATTGTTTTTTGGGCAGTCCCTGCGGGGCCTGTTTTAAATGCTTGACGATGATTTTGCTGGCTTGATAGCAACCCTTTTAACCATAACCTTTTAGATCCATCTTGGGTTGCGACGATTCAAAACCTGGAGAATATCATGGCAGATTTCATGGTCATCCTGGGCGTTGCCTTAATCGCCGTGGGGCTCTTGTGGGGATTTTTCATGGCATTCCAGCACAGTGCCGTGATCGGTCTCCTTACGCTGATAAGTGGCTTCACTTTCTCGCTGGTATTCCTGGTTACCGTCCGCCCCAAGGGTTATCAGCGCCCTGTCTTCCTGATGGCATTCGGCCTAGTCCTTGCGCTAGTGGGCAATGCTTTCACCTGAAATGTAATCATAAACGCAATTGGGTTAGTGGCCGGCCAGTGCGTGTCGCCGATTCCAATGTAACCAGACAATGGCTGGGGACATACACCATGCGACAGACTGTAATGCAACCCGAAGGGTATTGCTATCCCGTTGGGTTGCCGCCTCCGGCGTCGCACGCGAAGCGTGGGGATGGCTAAGGAGTTGGCCTGCGAACGAGTACGGGCAAGCAGATGACGCAAGCCTGGCAGCGTAGTTGGCGGGCGCATGCGGCGCGCAAGCGCGCCGGCGGAGGGGGCGGCAACCCTACGGGAGAATGCCTACCCGTCGGGTTGCGCCCCCTCCGTCCGCCCAGACAGAACGAAAACGGCCTGACCGAATTGGTCAGACCGCTTGGCATTTCAGTTTGCTTGCAGAATGGGACTGACGCCAGCGCGACGGCGGGTACGGAATTTGTAGCCGTAAACACAAATGGGGCATTTTCCGGCCGGTGCTAATCACATGTGGTAGCGAACGCATTGTGCGTCAACCAGGGTCTGTCATTTTGCAAACTCTCAGCCGTCCGGCATGCACCGTCGCTATTCTGAAACAGACAGCTCACAGATTGCCTGAACTCAGTGATCCCGCTGCCGCTGCCCATGCTAGCGTACGTTGGCGCGGTAGCCGCCCGTTTCCATCGAGCACCAGCACTGGCTGTGGTATAAAATTGTGGGAACTTTCTGATCTAAGACAGGCAAAGTAGTCGCCCATGAACAAAGAGAAAATCAGCATACCACCGAACAAGAGTCGTCTGGCAATAAATAAGCTTGCCCAAAAACTTTGGTCGGCTCGCATGTTGGTAGGCTTAATGGTGTTAGGACTCGTACTGCGAGTTTGGGGAATCAGTTATGGCCTACCATATTTGTACCATGCCGATGAACCTTTAGTACAGAATTCACTGGTTATGGTGAAAACCAATGACCTGAATCCCCATTTTTTCGGCTATGGCTCTCTGTTCTTCTATATAAATGCCATCGCTTACTGGGGATATTTTCTGCTGGGGCGGATCATTGGACTTTTCAGTTCTGTCGCCGATATTCCAAATCTCGAAGTATTCGGTCTAGGCATTGGGCGGTCTCTCATGCCCTCACAAATCATTGCTGGACGACTAGTGTCTGTGATCATCGGAACCATGTGTATTCCGATTTCCTATTGGCTTGGGGTGAAATTATCGGGCCGTCGGGTTGGTGTATTATCCGCACTCTTTGTCGCGTTTTCTGCCCCACTCGTTGATCATTCACAGTACATCACCCCAAATATTTTGGCGACATTTACCATACTGCTGACGTTGGCAGTGCTGGTACATTCTGCGAATTTACGTCCAAACCTGGCATCGCTCTTCATCGGCGTTGCCCTCGGTTGTGCCGTTGCGAGCAAATACAATGCTGCTTTTCTGATTCTTCCTCTAGGTGCGACCTTTTTCCTGCAATATGGCTGGCGAATGATCAAAAGGCCAACCTTGTATGCCAGCCTGGCTGTGGCTGTTTTGACCTTCTTAGTCGTGACACCCTATGCTATTTTGGATTTTAGCAACTTCTGGACTGACACCATTTTTCATCTGCAATATTATCGAGTCAACAGTCATCCAGGCATGGAAGGGAACACGGTAAACTACTATCTGAGCTTTCTAGTTAGGCAGACAGGTTTACTGGTTTTCTTAAGCATCTTTCCGCTGATTGGCTATATTCGGAACAGGAATAGAACCGGTTTGATTCTAGCCTCCTTTGCGCTCCCTTATATCGCCTATATCGCCACGGTTGATATTCGCAATGACCGTACCATCCTTTTGGTGCTCCCGATTCTTTTGATTATGGCTGCTGATGCGCTAGATCTTACTCGGCAGAGGATACTTAAAAGCCACTCATTGCGTACCCGGCAACTGGCTTTGGCTCTATTGACCACCTTTGTCTTTCTTTCAACAACCTACCTCGTCTACAGAACCGCTGAGTCTAACATCCGAAAGACGACAATAGATGCCAGAGAGTTAGCCCGACAATGGATTGAAACGAATGTTCCGGCTGGAACTAGCGTTGCGATGGAATCGTATTCACCTTTTCTTTCTCCGTCGAAGTATAGTCTGGATTACTTTCCCACCCTTATCAATAATTCGCCCGACTGGTACAGACAAGAAAGATACGATTTATTGGTCTTTAGCAGCGATCAATACGCTCGATTTTACGCCGACCCAGATCGATACGCTGAGCAAGTGTCAATGTACGATGCGCTCTGGGAAAGTTTCCCCGAAGTCAAGCAGTTTGAGCTGGCTGGGACTACTATACGAATCTACCAGGTGAATGATTGAGTAACCAGGTAACGCAAACGAGCACGCCAAATAACCACGGCGCCTTCACTACTCAGCGCGGTAGCGACGAATCTCAACCTGATGGAAATGCACTTCTTCCATCAGCATTAACTTGAAGAAACGCCCGGGGGCGCAACCCGACGGGTAGGCATTCTCCCGTTGGGTTGCCGCCTCCCGGCGTCGCGCCCGCAGGGCGCGCAGGGCGTGGGATGGTTAAGGAGGTGGCCTGCGAACGGGTACGGGCGAGCAGATGACGCAAGCCTGGCAGCGTGGTTGGCCAGCGAGAGGAGCGCGCAAGCGCGCCCCCTCCGTCAGGTTGCACCGTCACGACAATCCTGTTGCCAAAAGGCATACATTGTACTATGATGCTGGCATGAAATACTTTTCCTGGAATACAGAGAAAAACACCTTACTCAAACAGGAGCGCGGTGTTACCTTTGAAGAGGTGGTGTTTCATATCATGAACGGCCAATTACTGGCGACATTGGAACATCCCAATCAAGCGAAATATCCTGGTCAAAGATTGTTCGTCGTCAATATTGAAGATTACGCTTACATGGTTCCATTTGTCGAATCCGAGAGGGAGATTTTCCTGAAAACGATCATTCCCAGTCGAAAAGCAACCAGACAATATTTGAGGAAATAGGGCATGACAGAACTAGACAAAGAAGAAAAGGACATATTGGAATCGTTTGAACAAGACGAGTGGGTACCTGTGGCTGATCAGCAGGCGGAAAAGGAGCGATTTCGGGGCTACGCTGAAGCCACTTTCAAAAAAGACAAGCGCATCAACATTCGCATTTCGCAGAAGGATCTGGATGCCATCCAAATGCGGGCGCTGGAAGAGGGTATTCCCTATCAAACGTTGATCGCCAGCGTTTTGCACAAATACCTGTCCGGCCGGTTAATCGAGCGGCCGGCCTGAAAAATAGCAGCGCTCAATACGCCGGGGGCGCAACCCGACGGGTATCGCTCTCCCGTTGGGTTGCCGCCCCCGGCGTCGCGCCCGCAGGGCGCACAGGGTGTGGGGATGGTTAAGGAGGTGGCCTGCGAACGAGTACGGGCGAGCAGATGACGCAAGCCTGGCAGCGTGGTTGGCCTGCGTAGGAGGCGCGCAAGCGCGCCGGCGGAGGGGGCGGCAGCCTACAGGAGAATCCCTACCTGTCGGGTTGCGCCCCCTCCACCCATCCGAACAAAACAAAAACGGCCTGACCAATTGGTCAGACCTTGTCTCAATTGCTTGCGGAGAACGATTACGCCAGCGCGCCTCGACGGCGGGCGGAACTATGCGTACGTCATCCCCTCATCCCCGTCTTCGCGGAGCTTGCGGGTGACCATCTCGACTTTCATACCGATCTGCAGCTCGTCGCTGTCCATGTCGGTGAGCTGGGCGGTGACGATGGGACCTTCTTCCAGCTTGATCAGGGCGACGATGTAGGGGGTCATGTGATCAAAACCGGCCGGTGCTTCATAAACGGTGCTGTAGAATAAACCTCACCCAAACCGGTGAAGGTATACAGCTCGCGAGCCGGCGCAGCACATTCCAGGCAGACATCCCGCGGCGGGAATAGTTTAACGCCGCAGCTGGGGCACTCTTCGCCCACCAATGTGTAACGTTCTTGTTTTAGCCGCCAGTGACGTGATACTTGCACTTTATTTTCTCCAATCGATAAACGATTACGTTCATCTTAAGTACTTAAAGAAAGGTTTATCAACTTTTCAAAACGCAAACATAGTGAAGTTCTCCATCAGGAGGGCAAACCATGCTCAATCTCAAAGTAGATGCTCATCAGGTGAGCTGCAGAAAGCGATGAAAACGAAGCCAACCCTAAAATACCGGCGACTCAGGCTGTAGACCTCTGTCAGGTATGGCAGTCCCGGACGTTGCCGCTGCTAGATTTTCAGAGCAACCGTGCAGGAGCGATTCAATTACAACGAAGCGGGTCTGGCAGGACTAGCGCTTGGTTGGAGCTGGTCGACCATGGCGCTGAATGGCCTTGAAGAATGGCAGACCTCCTGCCCGCCAGCATCCGTTCGATATCCATACCGGGCGCCGAATTGACACAGAACTTGCTGCGGAGACACCTGGCAGCCTACCATGGCTTGAAAGGAGCCAGATGACCGTCTCCAACGCGCTCAAACGGTTGGCCTTAACTGAAACAGGCGTTGGCCATTCGCCGGATACTTATGTCGTCGGCGAGAGCGACTCGAGCAGCTCAAGGTTGGTCTGGCCTGGTAAACCGACCAGCGCCGCGGCAACCATCCTCGCTGATGAACCACCTAGGGCAACCTGTCTTCCCCGCAGACGACCTTCATTGGTGCCAGACACTGCACGGGCCAATCGCACCAACAAAGGTGGACTCACCGTTTACTAATCCCTGTTGCGCTCTTTGGCTCGTTTTCCGACCGGTGCCGGTCTTTACACCCTGCATCATCGCAAACGTGCCCTGGGCTTCGTGAGCATCTATTGTTAATGATTCTGCCGATGCCTTCGGTTCGTGGTGTTGGACAATGCTGGCTCATACACTGTCTCATCACCGATTCGCCCAGGAGCATCTGGACCGTTGAACTCGTTTTCTTCCCTTTCGATCTCAATTTCATTGAGCGGTCTGATGCTCCAAGTCACACGAATCAATTTCATCGCTCACGACCTTGAAGCAGCCGTTCGTTGGCTTGAAGTTTAGCCTTGCTCAGTCTGTGCCTCATGGGCGATGAATCTGACTCGGTTTCTTAAGAACCTTTCTATGATTTAATTGCCTAGCCACAAATTAGTTGTTCTGGCTACCAAGTCAGGTGGCATATGCCGAACCCGGCTCTGCAGAACCTATCGCGGTGGCTGATTCACTGTCAAAAGCTATCATTTCAGGGGTGGAGGGAGTTTTGGTACTAAAAGTTATCAGTACGGGCTGCGCCCTTTCAGGTACGCTGCGCTTTCAGGCAATCAGTGGTTGGGCCAATCTACTGATCGCTGAAAGGAGCAGCCATACTACAAGCGCAGCGTACTGACAGACCAAAGCGCGTCACATCAAAAAGCTATTCTAATCCCAACACATGCGTCACCGCCGTCGCCCCGGTCCCGCCGAGGTTCTGGGTCATGGCGATTTTGGCGTCGGCGACCTGGTTGTCGTCGGCCTGGCCGCGCAGCTGTAGGGCCGCTTCGACGACCTGGTAGACGCCGGTGGCGCCGGCCGGGAAGCCGCGGGCTTTGAGGCCGCCGAAGGTGCTGATGGGGATCCGGCCGGTCAGGCCAATCTCCCCGTCCTGCGCCAGCCGCCAACCTTCACCCTTCGCGGCAAAGCCGGCCGCTTCTAACGACAACGCCGCCATAATCGTGTAGGCATCATGCAGCTCAAACAGGTCGATGTCGTCAGTTGTGACGCCAGCCTGGGCCATGGCTTCTTTGGCGCTCTTCTCAGCCGCCGGCAACCAGAGGATCTCTTTGCGATCATGAACCGCCAGCGTATCTGTGGCAATTGCTGAACCCAGAATACGCACCGGCTGCGGCACCATGTCGACAGCTCGCTCATGCTTGGTGAGAATCAAAGCCGCCGCCCCGTCGCCACCCGGCGCCATGTCAAACAGGCTGACCGGCGTGGCCACCATCGGCGCCGCCGCAAAGCGGTCCGCCCGCAACCGGTTGCGGAACATCGCCTTGGGGTTCAGGCTGCCATTGCCGTGAGCATTGACGCTAAAGCCGGCAAAGTTATCGACCGTCAACCCATTTTCATGCATATAGCGCTGCATCATGAGCGCCGCCATCGCCGCCGGGGTGGCCCCATGGATCGCTTCGTAATCCGCATCCATGCCGGTCGCTGTCGCCCCAACCAGGGCGCTGCCGGTCTCATCCGTCATCTTCTCGACACCCACGACCAGGGCCGTTTCGACGAGGCCGCTCTCCACCGCCAGGATCGCCTGGCGCAAAGCGGCCGCCCCTGACGCTTCTGCCGCCTCCACCGTCACCGCTTCCACGCCGCGCAAACCGGCAAAATCGGCGATCAAGGCGCCCAGGTGGGTCTGGTTGCCGATGCTGCCGGCCAGCATGTTGCCCACATAAAGGGCATCAATGGAGCTGGTGTGCGCATTGTCCAGCGCCGCCTCAATCGCATACCAGGCCAGGTGGCGAATGGAGGTCTCCCAATTTTCTCTAACTTCTGTCTGGCCGAAGCCGATTATTGATACGTTGGTCATAGTTTCGTTCCGGAGTAGCTGTTAGCTGTTAGCTAATAGCTATTAGTAGGTAGTATTTCTAGCGCCTGTCGCCTGGCCGATTGCTGTTAGCTCCAAGCTAAACCGGAACATATCAGATCCCCGGTCGCTCTTCACTAACAGCTAACAGCTAATAGCTAACAGCTATCAACTCATCTTCAGCTTGTCCCGATACCGCGTATACGTCGCGTAATCGATTTCCTTGCGGCGGGCGATGTAGGCCTCGGTGGTCGGGGCCAGCGTCTGGACCTCGGCGATCTTGTCGGTGACGACGAGGCTGAACGCATCCGAACCGGCGCCGGAACCGTAGCTGACCATCAGGATTTTGTCGCCGGGTTTGGCCACATCCAGGATGCCGGTCAGACCGATCATGCTGGCACCGCTGTAGGTGTTGCCAATGCGCGGGCTGAGCAGGCCGGGCGCGATCTGCTCTTTGCTGAAGCCCAGCATCTGGGCGACCCGCTCCGGGAATTTGGCATTGGGTTGATGGAAGACGGCCCAATCGTAATCAGCCGGGGTCCGGCCCAGTAGCTCCAGAAGCCGCTCGGCCGCCCCCATACTGTGTTTGAAGTAAGCCGGCTCACCGGTAAACCGGTCGCCATGGGACGGGTAAGTGGCGTGGGCCCGCCGCCAGAAGTCCGGCGTGTCGGTCACAAAGGAGTAGGAACCTTCGATAATGGCCAGAGCCTCATCGGCCGGGCCGATCAGGATGGCTGCGCCACCGGCCGCTGCCGTGTACTCCAGGGCATCACCGGGCCGCCCCTGGGCGGTGTCCATGCCGATGCTCAGGGCATAATGGGCCATGCCGGAGCCAACCATACCGATAGAGGCCTGCATTGCTTCCGTACCGGCCTTGCAGGCAAATTCCCAGTCCGCCGCCTGCGTACTGGGCACCGCGCCGATGGCCTCGGCCACCAGGGTGCTGGTCGGTTTGACGGCGTACGGGTGGCTTTCACTGCCGACCCAGACCGCGCGAATCTCAGTCGGGTCGATGCGGGCGCGGGCCAGCGCATTGCGGGCCGCCTCCACCGACATCGTCACCACGTCTTCATCCAGACCGTTGACCGACTTTTCCAGCACAGGCACACCGCCAGCGCCGCCCGTCCACATCTTGGAAATCTCTTTGGCCGGCAGCCGGTAACGGGGCACATACGCCCCGTACCCCACAATGCCGACATCCTTATCAGGCTTCATCAAGCCGTCACTTTTGTTTTGATCGCTCATGGTTACCTCAAATTAGTACGGGCCTGCGGCCCTTTCAGCTGTCAGTACGCTTCGCTTTTGGTACGGGCTGCGCCCTTTCGGCGACCAGTGACTTTAAGCCCACCACTGATCGCCGCGCAGGCCACTGGCCTTTACCCGTTAGCCATCTACCATTCAAAATTTCTTCCGCCCTATTCACCCGAATATTGTTCTCCGCGATGAGTTGTTCCGCGATGCGGGTGACCATCATGCCGGTGGCGCCGGCGGCCATGGCGACCTGGCGGGCGTGCATGCGCATGTGGCCCATCTGGATGCCGCTGGTGGCCAGGGCGCGGATGGCGGCCAGGTTCTGGGCCAGGCCGACGGCAGCCATAATCTGGGCCAGCTCCGCCGCGGAGGCGACATCCAGAATCTTCAGTGCCACCTGGGCTACCGGATGGACCCGGGTCGCGCCGCCGACAATGCCGACAGCCAACGGCAACGTCAGTTCACCATACAGATCGCCATTGTCGTCTACATGCCAATCGGTCAGGGCGCGGTATTGGCCATCCCGGGCCGCGTAGGCGTGAGCGCCAGCTTCGATGGCGCGCCAATCATTGCCGGTGGCAATACAGACCGCATCAACACCATTCATGATGCCCTTGTTGTGGGTGGTGGCCCGATACGGGTCGACCAGGGCAAAGACATTGGCCTCTTCAATCCCTTTGGCGACTTCCGCGCCGCTGAAGCCGGGGGTTTCCAGGGCAGCAGCGGGGATGATGCAGCGAGCGGTAGCCGTGCGCCGGTCGGTCAGGTTGGAGAGGATGCGCAGGTTGGTGCGACCGCCGGACAGATCCTCGATGAGAGGCGCCAGCGCTTCAACGGCGGTGTTAATGGCGTTGGCGCCCATGGCGTCACGGCAATCGTAGAGGAGGTGGACGACCAGCATGGGACCGGCCGGTGTCTCCGGGAACGCCCGCACCTCAATGCCGCGCGCCCCACCGCCACGCCGCACGATATTCTGGCTGATCGCATCTGCCGCTTCCATTAACTGGGCTTCGCTAGACTCGATGGCGACCTGCGCGGCCAACAGATCAGGCACATCCAACACCTGAATCTGGCCAATCATGACCGGCTCACTGGCCTCCGTCCGGAAACCGCCACCTTCACGCACCAGCTTGGCCGCAAAGCTCACCGCGGCAATGACGCTGGGCTCCTCAATGGCCATGGGAATGAGATAATCACGGCCGTTGATGGTGAAATTACAGGCGACGCCGATGGGCAGTTCATAGGTCCCGAGACCATTTTCCACCATCTGCGCCGCCGTCTCACTGGGTAGGCCCTGGCCCAGCAGCGCTGCGCGCTCCTGTTCATTCAGGCCGGCCCAATCACCAACCAGGGCGACCCGTTCAGCCAATGTTTTCTTATAAAATCCCGGAATCCGCGAAACCTTCGACATCCAACCTCCGGTAGAGTGGCGTAAAACCATCTATCGTAGAAAACCTCCGGAAGGTCATCCCGGAGGTTTGCAAATTTGGTTTACTATAGCGGCCGAAAGCTGTCAAAATCTATCTTGTCGGCGGAATTGAAGGGAAATGAGAGGAAATTAATCCTATTGGCTGGCTGTACCGGTAAGAAGCAGGCTGCTATCGTCGATGACGACACTGGCCACGGTCACATTGGCCGGCAAGTTGTTGATAGCTGCGGTGAGATTGTTGTTGATGGTCGTTTCCATGGCATCCAGCACAAACGCGGGCACATCGGCGCGACCGATTTCGGCGCTTTCGATGTCAAAGGTGAGTTCGCCATTGGTGAGAACCGGCCGGAAAGCCACCACCAGTTGCGCCACAAACGGCTCCTGGATGTCGCCTAACAACAGTAATGAGCCATTGCCCTGGAAATCGACGCGGACATTACGGATCTGGCGCGTCTCGCCGGCCTCAATGGCGGCCTGCTCCCGCATCAGCAGCACCGCATTGACCTCTTCTTCCAGCAAAGTCACACTGATATTGCCATTGTCATTGGCAATAACCGAAGCAAACTTTTCTTCCAGATAGGCGGTGTCATAGCCGGCCCCTTCCAGCGTCGCCACAACATCAGCCCCCTCGACGATGACCGCCGTGGCCAGAGCGCCGACCTGCTCGCCGGCGGCCGAGGCTGTGGCCACCAGATCCGCCTGCTGCAGCCCTGCCGCTGCTGTAGCCGCTTCCTGGCCAGCCAAGACGGCGGCCGCCTCCACGGTACCCCGCACCACCTCAGCAGTCGCATCAAACCCCTCCGGCACCGAGGGCGCTGACAGGCCACAGGCCAACGTCAGGAACAGAAGCAACAAACCCAGGCCCAACAAAGTTACACGCGGCTTGTCCATCCAAGCACCTCCAGACAAACAGGACCAAGATCCCGTACAATTCCAAAACAGCAGTCATTTTAACAGGCCGGTCAATATCCACCCTCGCCACACATCAACTTCTCACCTCGCGGACCCGTCGGGTGGTGGACCCGTCGGTGGTGGACCCGTCGGGTGGTGGACCCGTCGGGTGGTGGACCCGTCGGGTTGGACCCGTCGGGTGGGGACCCGTCGGGTTGGTAGGGACCCGTCGGGTTGGTGGGATCAAGGATGCTTGACCGCCCCCTCGGGGTTGTGTAGCATATAGCAACTTTGACCCCGCAGATGGGGAGCACCCTCTATGAAACGTTCGACATTGTATGGCGCCTTCCTGACGCTGCTCATGTTTTGGCTGGTTATTCTGGCGGTTGTCGTCTTCCTTTTTCAGGCGCGCGGTCGCCTCAATCAGGACGTGGCCACGCTCAATGACGAAAAACAGTCCCTCAATGAGGAGCTGTCCGCCCGCAACAACCAGTTAGCTACCGCCCAGAGTGGTCAGGCGCTCGCCATTCAGGAGCTCTCCACGCGCGACGCTGAGTTAGGCGAAGCCCAGAATCAGCAAAGTAGCCTGGAGAACGAGCTCGCCACCAGCCAGAGCGCCATCGAGTCGCTCGCCGCTGAAGCGACCGCCGCAGCGGCCAGTGCCGCTGAGCTGCAGGCCACCCTGACCGCCGTTCAACAGCAACCGCCATTCGTCCGGCTCATCGCCCCGACGGCCGACACGGCGATTACCCCCAACGAACCCACGGAAATCATCATCGCGGCGACTGATCCCGATGGCCTCAGCCTGATCGCGCTGGCTATTAACGAGGAAAACCAGCTCTTTGAAGGCCACGGCGAGACGCTCATAACCATCACGGTGCCCTGGACGCCGGCCGCTGAAGGCAGCTACGTCATTGCCGTCTCCGCCGTTGATCTCACTGAACAATCCAGTGAAGCAGTTGAGCTTACCCTCGATATCGTCGATGTGGATGCGCGTAACGCAGCTATCCGGGCTGAAGTGGAAGCCAATGTGCTGGAAATCCGTGGTCTCGAGCTGCTGGCCCCCATCGTGCCGACCTTACTGACCAGGGCCGAGCTGGCTGAACGGGTTGAGACTGACTTTTTTGGCGATTACAGTGAAGAAGATGCGGCCGACGAGGCGCTGATTTATTGCGCTTTTGATTTTGTAACCTGCGATTTTGACCTTTACGAGTTTCTGATCAGCGTCTACAGCGGCGCTATCGCTGGTTTCTATGATCCGGAGACAGCCGAGTTTGTCGTAGTGGCTGATGGCGGCCTGCTCAGCAGCAGTGAGCAGTGGACCCACGCCCATGAATTTATGCACGCGCTGCAAGATCAGCACTTTGGCCTGGATCAGATTTCGGATGACTCAATGGATTCAGAAGCAGCTGCCGCCTTCCGGGCCCTGGCTGAAGGCGAAGCAACCCTCATCCAACTCCTCTACCTGCCCTATTTCAGCCCGGAGGAGCAGGCGACGCTCTTTGAAGATGACGGCAGCCCGGACCCATTTGCCGGCGCCCCCGCCTTTTTCCGTGAGCAAATTCTCTTTCCTTATAGCGAGGGATTTGACTTCGTTCAGACGATTTATGATGAGGGTGGCTTTGACCGTCTCGATGAAGTCTGGGCTGATCCGCCGGTTTCCACCGAGCAGATCTTGCACCCCGAACTGTATGAAGCCGGGAATGACCCCATCCCTGTCCCCCTGCCGCCCCTGACAGACACGCTGGGTACAGGCTGGCGCCAGATCGACGAAGATGTCGTGGGCGAATTTATGTTACGGCAATACCTGGAGCAGGGGATCAGCAGCGGCGCAGCTGAAGATGCCGCGGCAGGCTGGGGCGGCGACCGCTTCGCCTTGTATTACAATGATGCTGATTCTGAACTGGTCCTCGTTTTGCGTACTGTCTGGGACAGTGTGGCTGACAATAGCGAATTTCAGTCAGCCTATCAGCTCTACGGCGAGACCCAGTTCGGCGACAACCTGGTGCCGGAAGCGTTTCCAGAGGCCACTCTCTGCTGGCAGCCAGAAGGTGAAGTTGTCTGTTTGATTGCTGAGGACAATGTCACCAGCACCATCGTGCGCGCACCTTCACTTGAGCTCATCCAGACCATCTGGGATGAGTTGCAGTCCTAGTTTGAACGTTTGAGACGCCGGGCCGCGTAATTTCCAGACGCAGCGTGGCTCCGGCCGGCGCCAGTAACCTCATACAACTGGTTGTCAAGGATTTGGTAGCATGGCGGCAGAATTACCAAAGCAGATTGGCCGGTACCGGATTCGTGGTCCGTTGGCGGCCACCGAGACAAGCATTCTGCTGGAAGCACATGACCCGGGGCTGGGTCAGCCCGTTGCCCTGCAACTTTTCGGACGCCCTTTTGTCACTGAAAATTTTCTGGCTACCTTACAGCGTGATGCGCGCCGGCTGAGCCATTTGCGGCACCGTCAACTCTTGCAAGTCCATGGCGCCGGTCTGGAACTGGGTCACGCCTTTCTGGTGACCGCCATCCCACCAGGCCACAAACTCGAGGAGGCGCTGGCCGGCGGCCCCCTCTCGCCAGCCGAGGCCGAAGAGACCATCACCGCCATCGCCGCAGGTGTCGCCGCCATTCATGACGCCGGTCTCCTGCATATGAACCTGGCGCCAGGCTCAATCTATATCAACGACGAGGGCCAGCCCGTGGTTGGCGGTTATTGCCCGCTTAATCCCAGAGAGTCGCTTTTCGCAGCGCCGGAGCAACAACAAGGGCAGCCGTTGAGCCGCCGTAGCGACATCTACAGCCTGGGCATGTTGTTGTTGTACCTTTTATCCGGCCGGTCCCAACGCACCATCGCCAGCATGGCCCAGCTACCCGTCGCCTATCAAGATGTCGTCCGCAAAGCCACCGCCGCCGCGTCTCTGGCCCGCTACAGCTCGGTGCAGGAGATGATCGCTGCCCTACCCGGCATCCAGCCGGATGAACCGGCTACACCGCTCTTGATTGAGCCCATGGAAGCGTATGAACTCGATCCAGAACCGGAGGATGTAGCGCCTGAATTTACCGTGATCAGGGAGCTGCCGCCCGTACCTGAACCGGCTGAGCGCCTGCCTGATTTAAGCCAGAAACAGGGCGGCGTCCCCCTCTTGCCAATTGGGTTGGGCCTGGTCTTTGTTTGCCTGGCCCTGGGCGCGCTGGGCTGGTATTTCGGCGGCGACCTGGTGGCCGGCGCTGAGCCAACCGCCGCCGCCCCCACCCTGCACCCAACCGCCGTCGCTAACGCGACCTCCACGCCAACCCCGGCGCCCAGCCCGACGCGGACGCCCACAGCCACCCCGATCCCTGTACAGATCAGCATCAGCAGCCCGACCGGGGGCACCACCATCGATCTCGGCCAATCAGTCCAGCTCAACTTCCTCCTGTCGGACCCGGTTGGCATCCGCACCGTCAACATCCTGGCCAACGGTCAGGTGATTGCCAACTATAATGCTGGCGGCGTCACAGTCTTTGAGGTCGACGAACCCTGGGTGCCTAACCGGCGCGGCAGCAAGCTGATTGAGGTCATTGCCGTGAATCGCAACGGTGAGCAGCTACCCCTGGAAACAACAACCATTCGCGTCATCGACCAGGCGCTGCTCGCCCGGCATAGCGATACCTGGACCCGCATCGAGAACAATGTCAGCGAGATACGGGGACTGGACCCGCTGGAACCGGTCTTTCCCGATATGCTGAGTCGCCCCGCTTACAGTCAACAAGTGGTGCAGGACGATGTTTATTACAGTGAGGAAGGTGCCTGGTATGATGTCGTCCTGCTGCATGCCTTCGACTTTGTGCCGCTCACGTTTGACCTTTATCACGAGTATCCCCGCTACGTCACCGACAGCGTTACCGGCTATTACGATACCGTGACCAAAGAGTTTGTCATCCTCAGCGATAATGATGAAATGGATGCAAACAACTACTGGGTTTACATATTTTTGTTTATGACCGCGTTGCAAGATCAGCATTTCGAGCTGGGCCGGTTGAACACCGACGTCAACGGCTACGAGGAAAATTTGGCGCTATATGCGCTGTCAGCAGGCGAAGCAGGACTGGTCCAGGATCTTTACCTGGATTATGGCTATTTCACCGACGCACAGTTGGTCGAGCTTTACAGCGATTACTATTTCGACGTGTACAACATCAAGGCCCAGGTCCCATCCAATCTGCCCGATGTGCTGGTCAACGACTTCTGGTTTCCCCACACCACAGGCTACGATTTTGTTAATACGCTCTTCCAACGAAATGGCTGGGCCGGTGTGACGGCGGCCTGGAACAATTTGCCGGTGTCCAGCGAGCAAATCATCCACCCCTTCCAATACCTGGCTGGTGATGTGCCGATTCCGGTTACGCTGCCAGATTTGGGGCAAGTTTTACCGGCCGGTTACACCTTATACGACCAGGATTCGTTCGGCGAATTTTACCTGCGCGAATATCTCGCCCAGGAGCTTGACGAAGGCCGCGTCAACCAGGCCGCCACCGGCTGGGGCGGCGACCAATATGCCGTCTATCTGCACGAAAACCAGTCGGATATCGTCATGGTCCTGCGCTCCGCCTGGGATAGTCCCGGCGATGCCCAGGAGTTTCTGGCCATCTATCCTGATTATGCCGCGGCAGCCTACGACATTGCCGGCAGTGAGACCGAGGATGGCGGGCGTTGTTGGGTGAACCAGTTTGTGGTCTGCCTCTATGCGCTGGGTGACGAGACGCTGATCATCCGCGCCCCTTACCTGGCCCTGGCTGAAACGATCGCGGCCAGCTTCCGCTAAACAAAAAGAGCGCGCTCCCTGAGGGGGCACGCTCTTTAACCTTTTCTCTTCATTCCCTGGCTCAAACGGGCACAGCCGCATCCAACCGCTGTTTGACTTCGTCGACCAGCTGACGCGGATTGTACGGTTTCTGCAGGAAGCCGCTGGGGCGCAGACCGCTGAACCGTTCCGCCACATCATCCTTGTGGTAACCAGATGAGATGATAATGGCGACATCCTCATTCAGCTCGCGCAAGGCGCGGCAGGTATCCTCACCATTCATCCCCGGCATCGACAGATCCAGGATGATCAGGCCAACATCCTGCCTGTTCTGCGTGTAAAGCTCAATCCCCTTGGGACCGCTAGAAGCTGTCAGCACGGGCACATCGAACATCATGAGAACATCTTCCACCAGGTCCCGGATCGGCTGCTCATCGTCGATGACAAGCACTTTGTGACCGGCCGGTGCCGCCATCACCACCGGCGCTGCCGGTCGCTCGGCCATCTGGCAGGCTGGCATGAAGAAGCGGAACGTTGTCCCCAGGCCAGGCTCAGACAGGACTTCCATGCCGGCGCGGTGGCCGCGCATGATGCCCTGCACCGCCGCCAGACCCAGACCCCGGCCCAGTTCCTTGGTCGTGAAAAATGGGTCGAAGATTTTGGCCAGGTTCTCGTTGTCAATCCCGCTGCCGTTGTCGGCGATTTCCAGCAGGATATAGTTGCCGCTACGCGTCCATTTCTCTTCCGGCCATTCCGCCAGGGTCAGCTCATAATCGTCAGCCAACCGGGTACGAATCTCGATCTGGCCGTTACGCGGGCCAATCGCCTCCGCCGCATTCAACACAACCTGGGTAATGACCTCGCGTAGCTGGCCCGGATCCGCCGCCACATCAGGCAGGTAATCCGCCAACTGCATCATGACCAACACATTCTTGGCAATACCAGCCTGGAGCAGCGGCATATTACCATGCAGCAACGCATTCAGATCCATTGGCTGTATCTCAAAACCACCTTTGCCAGAGTAAGCCAGCATCTGGTTGGCCAGGTCGGCGGCTCGCTCCGTATGTTCGATCATCAGTTCGATGTCACGTCGTGCCGTATGGCCCAGGGGCAGCTTGTCCAGGGCAATGACAGCCCGCCCCAAAATGGCCGACAGCAAGTTGTTAAAGTCGTGGGCCACGCCCCCGGCCAGCGCGCCCAGGCTTTCCATCTTCTGGATGCGCTGCATCTGTTTTTCCTGAATCTCGCGCTCAATCGCCGGGATGAGACGGGTCAGATTACCTTTCATGAGGTAATCCTTGGCGCCGCCCCGCATGGCCGCAGCGGCCACATCCTCCCCGATGGTGCCGCTGACGATGAAGAAGGGGATTTCCAGCCCTTCTTCCTGCAGCAAATTGAGCGCTTCAACTGCCCCAAAATTAGGCATCGAATAGTCCGCGATGATGATGTCCCACTTTTTGCGGGTCAAAGCGGACAACATCTCCGGACGCGACTCAACGCGCTCAGACCGGGGCTGGAAGTTTCCCTTCTTCAGCTCGCGGAGGAGGAGTAAGGCATCGTCCTCATTGTCTTCGACAATCAGGACATCCAGTAAGACAGTCATCGCACCAGGCTACCTTTGGGCATCGATTCATTCAGGCCCAACCAATACGTTCCAACCTGCTTAATTACTTCGTAAAAGCGATCAAAATCCACCGGCTTACGAATGTAACTGTTCGCGCCATTGTTGTAACAGTTGACAATATCCTGCTGTTCATTTGAAGTTGTCAGGATCACAACCGGCAGGAAGCGTGTCCGTTCGTCAGCCCGGATCTGCCGCAACACTTCCAGGCCGCTGACCTTGGGCAATTTGAGGTCAAGCACAACCAGTTGCGGCGTTTCCAGCATGCTGCTGCGGCCATTGCGCGGGAAGAGGTATTCAATAGCCTCAACGCCGTCGCGGGCCACCACAATCTTCTTGCCGACATTGCCCTTTTTCAGAGCTCGCAGAGCCAGCGCCAGGTCGTCGGGATTATCTTCGACCAGTAGGATAGTTTCATTACTCATATCTTTGCCCTGTAAAAATATCGCCATCTTAAAGCGTGAAGTAGAAAGTCGCGCCCTGGCCGACTTCGGACTCTGCCCAAACGCGCCCGCCATGGCGATGAATGATGCGCTGCACGGTCGCCAGACCAATGCCATTGCCATCAAATTCGTTAATTGAATGAAGCCGCTGAAAAGCGCCGAAGAGCTTGTCCGAATAGGCCATGTCAAAGCCAACGCCGCTGTCTTTGACGAAGTAGACCTGCTCAGCACCTTGCCAGGTTGAGCCAAACTCAATCCTGGCCACCTCTTCATTCTCCGTAAATTTCCAGGCGTTGTTCAGGAGATTTTCCAGTACAACCCGGACCATCCGTTCGTCGCCGTCCGCCGAAACGGCCGGGGCGACGCTGACCTGGACGTTGCGCTCCGCATCGCTCACCTGCAGGTTGTCCAGAATCGAGCGGGCGATCTCGCTGACATCCAGGTGTTCGCGATGAATCTCGGACCGGGTTACCCGGGACAGATCCAGAAGGTCATCAATCAGTTGGGCCATCCGTTGGCTGGCGGCGCGCACCCGGTTGAGGTAATCCTGGCCATCATCATCCAGAACCTCGTGATAATCTTCCAGGAGCGCCCGGCTGAAGCCGTCAATGCTGCGCAGCGGCGCGCGCAGATCGTGAGAAACGGAGTAACTAAAGGCTTCCAGTTCCTTGTTCAGGGATTTGGCCTGGGCCAGCTGTTCGGCGAGGGCAGCTTCCGCTTCCTGCGCCTGTTCATGGAGATAAGCGGAGACGACCGCCGTCAACATGAGGAAGACAGAACGGAGCAGGAAGCCAGCGCCCAGTTCCGGCCGGTAAAACAGCCCTTCGACCAGGTCGGCAATGACATAGGTAAATGACATCGCCAGCACCGGTCCATAGCCGTAGCGCATGGCAGCTGACACAGTCGCCGAGAAAAGGACCACATAAAATGGTGTATCAAAGCCGCCGGCCACCACAATCATGGCCACGTTAAGCAAGCCATCGCCAATCGTCGTCACATAGCCGCTGACAAATACCTTGGATTGCTGGCGCAGCAGATATTGCACGACGATGTTGTAGAGGGCCGCCAACAGCAGCACGCCATACGCCGCGCGCAGTTGACCCTCCGGCAGGTTAAACAGATAAAGGCCCGGCGCCATACAGATGATGCCAACCCAGCGAATGGTCACGAAGCGCCATTCTAGTTTGACCGCGCGCGGTGTCTCGTCCGAGCTGGACCAGGGCGCTCCCAGCCAGCTATCGCGCAGCCGGCTCATCCAGGAAACTTTCTCCTGGGTCTCAGCCGCCATCTGTATTTCGCGGCTTTGCCCTATTTGCATGATGCCTCCAACTTGGCCAGTTCATTCGGGTAGAGTCGACGGTATGCTTCCAGCGCACTCACGACCACTGCCTGGACAATCAGCCGTGGCGTGTAAAGACATTTGTCAATCCACAGCGGCGGGAAGGGATAGACCTCGCTCGAATGACGCTCGTGCTCAAGCAGTCGCGTCAGCAGATATTTGGCCGCCAGCGTGCTGCTGATCTTGTCGCTATCGGCCGGGGTACCGGCGCCGGCGGCGAGGGCCAGCAGCCCATACGCCGTCTCTTCGACGGTTGGCTCACCATAAAAGCCCCAGGAGCCATCCGCATTCTGCGTATGGCGCAGCCATTCGCGCGAGCGCTCGACCAGCGGCTTCATGCGTGACGCCTGCTGCCGCGGCAACTCTTTGAGGATGCTCAGCGCATGGGCCGTCGCGTAGTACGGCGACACGTGCCATTTGTCAATCCAGTAGAGCCCTTCGATCTGTTTGCTGGCCAGGTAATCCAGCACGCGCACGATCGTCCGCGTCCGATCCGGGTAGCCGGGGATGCGCAGCAGGGCGTGCAGCACATGCAGGCTGACGCCAAGCGACGAGTGGCGCTCATACTGGAAGCTGGCAAAATGCCCTTCCGAGGTGGCGAAGGGTAGCAAAACCCGGGGGTCCGGCTCCGCCTCAACGTCGTGCAGGAAAAGCAGGGCGACGGCTGTGTCGTCTGCGTCGGGAATCGGGAAGGTCGGCGCCAGACTGACGCCGCCGTTGTCCAGGGCGGCGCTTAGCGTCTGGCGGTGGCGGCGCGTCAGCAACTCAGCCGCCGGGATGCCGGCCAGATAGAGATGGTAGGCGGCCCAGAGATATTCGTAGGTTTCGCAAGGGTGCAGTACCGGCACCTCGGCGCCACCGTTGCGCTTGAGGCAGTTGTCCAGGTAGCGCTTCGCCTGCGGGTCGCGGCTGCGGATGTAGTAGCAGGCAGTGGCCGCCGGCGAGTTACCGATGGAGCCATTCAGCCCCTGGGCAGCCTTGAGACCAGCCAGATCCGCCTGTTCGCCGAGGAACTCCAGGGAGTGGACGACGGTAACGCGCGGGGAGTAAAGGGCACCGGCCGGTATCAACCGCATCTTTTCCACCCGCTGCGCCTCATAAATGTCGAGGTGGGGCGGCACTTTGATGTCTGCCTGCTGTGCCCGGCGCACCATCGCCGGCAGCAACAGCTCAAAAGCAACCAGCTCCGTCGGCTCATTGCCCAGGAGATGCCCCTTCTGCCACAGGTAGCGCGTGCCCGCTTCAATCGCCAGTTCCGCCGCCGCAGATGTCCGCATGCTACCCAGCGCCGCCAGCGCCGTCAGCGTGCAAAGAATCCGGTCGTGGATGTATTGGACCTCGCCGCCCCAGCTGCCGTCCTTGTGCTGATGATCAAGCAACCATTGGTAGGCCTGCGGATATTCGGGGATACGCGGGTCCGCTGCCGAGGGGATGCTGGCGATCCAGGCCGTATCATAGGCCGTGGAGCTGATACCCTCATGCCGGCTGGTGTCATGCAACTGCGCGATCAGATTATGCAGCCAGGCGCCCACCAACGAGTCGTCCGTGGCCGGCCGGCTCAGGGTGGCGGTCATTGTCAGATCCGAGGTGTGATGGCCATTGCCGTTCAATACCCCCGTCCCAAGCCGGCTCCTGTATGAGGATCCTGTTGATGGTTCATTGCTACCCATACTTTCGTCCTTACTGTTTATGTTGTCCCAGGCTAACAACCTGCAGTCTGGTTTTGCAGCTTGTCTTCAAGTCCGGAGACAACACAATGACAAACAGAGAAGTCATTGTTTGGCCCTACGCTGCGCCAGGCGCAGCCAGGGTCATGGTCCTTGTACCAGGGCAGTTTACCCAGGTACACCCTGCCCCATAGCAGTGTGAAAATCGTTGCGTCGGTAAAACTCGGCCACATACTGGGCAATGCGTACCAGCGCCCGTTCCGGCCGGCCGGTTACGGTGCG